>JACPWY010000030.1 GCA_016196825.1 Deltaproteobacteria bacterium
CAACCCTACCGCTCAGGATTTAGTCCATTGGGAATTCATTCACCGGCGATCACTAACCGCTAACTTGCCGAATCAACACCTAACCCAAAGAAAAGGAAGGAGGAAAAACTGCACCCTTACGATGAATGAATTCTATACATTCTTCCTTCAAGATAACATCTGTCAGCGCGATTTAATCGGATTGATATTTGACAGAACATCACCTCCGGCGCCGTAGACGCCATCTCTCGTGCGTTAGAAATTAATTCATGGGAGCGGCGGAGGCCGCCGTTGAACGGGCCGGGCGATTTTCGGCCTGCTGAATCCGCCACAGATAGAGGTACTGAGAGAAGACGTGCATGAGCATCTGGTGGCAGTCCTCGATCATGCCGTAGTTATTGGCCGGAACGTGGAGGCTGATGTCGGAAAAAGCTGCGAGCTTTCCGCCGTCAAAGCCGGTCATGGAGATCACATCGATGTCCATTTGGCGCGCCACCTGAGCAGCGCGCACGACGTTGGGGCTATTGCCGGAGCAAGAAAGTAAAATCACGCAGTCGCCGGCCTTACCGTAGGCCTTGATTTGCTCGGCCACCGCTTCTTCGTAGCTGACATCGTTCGCAAGAGCGGTGAGAAGGCTGGTATTTTCCATGAGCGAATGAACCTTCAAGGTCGGTTCACCCTCCATGCGCGTCCCCTTCACCCAATCGCAGCAGAGGTGAGCCGAAATGGCGGCCGAGCCACCATTGCCAGCGGCAAAAATCTGGGCCCCTTGTTCCAACTTTTCCTTGAGAAGCGAAAAGACGAGATCCATCTTCTCGGGCGAGACCGTTCGCACGGCGGCCTGAACCGTCTCGACATACCCGTTGAGGTACTCGGAAATAGTCTTGGCGTGAGGAGTTTGATTTTTTTCGCGTGGATCGAACATAGTTCTCCCAATATTCGTGGGGGTGGTTCAATAGTCAAGGCCAACCCAGGACCCTGCCCACCGTGCGCATTTCCGGTTTGTGTACCATTAAATAGAAGACGACGGTGAGTGGCAAAAGACTTGCGATGTTAATGGCGAGCCGCAGCCAAAGAAGACGCTGAAGCTCGCTGGGGACCTCAGTGACATCCACCGGCACCCTCTCGAACGCCCTTCGGACACGGTACTGAGTCGGAATATCGGCCACGAGCCAAAAGATCCCCGAACCGAGAAAAAGAGTCAGGGCCGTCGACACCCACCCTATGGTCCAGATCCCGCCATAAAGTCGTGCCAGCAAAATGCCGCTGAAAGCGGCTACTAGGATAAGGGGTGCCGTGAAGGTGGCATCGAGAAAGGTCACCGTGCGGTAGGTGTGGCGGATGATCGGTAGGTCACGGGAGAGTAGGCCCCTCGCCTCCCACAGAGTTCCGATCACCGCATTCGCGTAAAATAGAGTCACGGTGAAGATGTGGAGAAATTTCAAATCCGGGTAGGACTCAAGACGATCCACCACTCGAAAGAACGGGCCGGGAAAAAACTGGACCCAGCCAATGAGAGCCAGCATCAGCGAGATCGTAAAGACGAGGAGCGGCTTCGTCTTCATAGCCGGTGATCCGGTCGGTTGAGTGCGTCCACCGAATAGCCCAACTCCCCACGGTGGAAGGCCAGAACGTCGGGGGCTCTCTTTAAAAAGCGATTCTTGAAGACCCAGCCATTCAGCGCAGATCCACTCACACGCTCAAACCGGGCCTGGAAAAAAGCGCTGTTCACAAAAACCCGATCGAAAGTTTTTCCGTCATTGAAGAAAGAGACGTCGTTGAACTGGTGAAAGTCGGCAGACAGCGCTGCGACCGGGACGGGGCCACCGGAAAAGGTATGGCGACTCCCCATCACCGCGATCTGGGTCGGCGAGAGCTCGTATGTCATCGACACCATCTGGCCGACCCCATAGATCATCATCACCAGGCGCTCCGCAAAATCACAGATCGTCCCCAGAAGTGAGAACCGTGCCTCCGGGGAAACAAACGGCGAGCCGCAAAAAACGAAGATTCCCCGACGCCCCGAGGGGTCGGTCACAAAGGTATTGATCTCGCAGCGCACCTTCCTAATGTGAGCCAACTCTTTCCGAGGGTAAGCGATCTCGTAGAAGTTGTAGCTCAGCCAGTGGGCGGGGGAAGGATCAGAATCCAAAAAGTGGATCTTCTCCAGACGAAAATCGGGTGGAAGGCTCTTCCGCACATCGGCCACCTCCGCCTCGGTCAATCGAAAATTCACAAAGAGAGGATTTCTGGTTTGGAGTGTGAAGTGAGTTTTCAGCCCCAGACCCAGCTCCATCAGTTTGAAGAGGAGCCTCTTCAGAAAGAAGACCATCACCCCAGCCTCAACACGAGCTTATAGAGCCACCCCACGAAAGGAATGACACTGATCGATTCCATGGGATCGTAGTACTCCCTTTGGTACACGATCCGACCACCTGCAATACGTGCATGAACCAAACCATTGATCGTGAATTGAAATGGAGTGAAACGAATCTTGAGAACGATCACCCAGCGCCAGATGAGGCTCTCGCCTCCATCATGGAGGAGCTCAAACTGGAAACCACCGTTTGCCACGCGTGGAAGATAGCGCCCCAACATCCCAAGTACCTCCGAGCGAGTACGGTACTCGTGGACAGAGTCAATGTAGTGAATCGTAGGAGCGAGGATCTCCCCCATGAGAGCGAGATACTCGGCATACCGCCCGGCCGGTAGCAAGACTTTAGAAAGGTATTCGATACGACGGCCCAGCGTCGCACAGTCTTCGGGAAAGGGGGCCACAACCCAGAGTAATGCCGAGTTCGGGGAATTGGGAAGTGTCTTGTGCCTGGGATTGGGCTGCCCGAGAGAGAGCACAGCCTCATGACAAGATGCGACAAAAGTTACGACGGTCCCCCAGATCATAGATTCTTAATTTATTCCCCAGTCGACGTCAGCGACGGCAGGGCAAGAGGGGGTCTTGAGGACGCGATCAAACGTCGGATGGCTGGGCGTAGCGCCAACAGCCGCGGAAAGGTGCGATAGAGTGCCGCCACAAAAATCTCTTTCAGCTGTCGAAAAGAAAAATCGGGCCGCGGGATGCGATCAAACCCCACATCGGCACGGAGCATCTTTTGAAGAATGTCGGGGTACTCGGTTTCGATCGCCACCTCTTCCCAATATTCATAGGAAAGGCCCCGCGACGCACTCTCGCGGTGGGTGCCGGTGATGTCGCCGAGATAAAGATTGTGCAGACCCCGGCGATGGCAATCAAAGTTGAAGGCCACATCGCCAAAGCCGTTGGGAAACTCAACGGCCCGAAGCCCTCCAAGAGTTTCAAACACCGATCGTTTCATCATCGCCGCCGCAAAGGTATTTCCAAATACCTCGCGTCTCAAGCCAGCAAAAATATTTTGCGAGTGGTCATGTCCCACCCGCGCCATCCGGTTCTCGCCACCGTAAGTCGCCTGAAAACCGGTGTGCTGAGGGCGCCCATCGGGGTAGCGAAGCGCCATCCCGACGACCCCAATGCCATCCTGCGCCGTCCAGGCGACCATGTCGTCGAGTGAAACGGTCTCATCGAGAAAGGCGTCATTGTTCAAGAAGAAAAGAATGTCTCCCCGGGCCACCCGCGCGACAGCGTCGTTGTGCATCTGACCAAAATTGAACTCTCGCGCATCGTCGACAAATTCAAAATCGAGGCCCAGTGTCACTGCCTCCACCTTCACCCGGGCCCGCGCCTCGTGATCTGAGCGATTGTTGAGGAGGACGACCTGGAGAGGAGATCGCGAATGCACTCCCGCTAGAGAACGAAGGCACTGAATGGTCCATTCGGCCTTATTGCGGAAACAAATGATCACCGAGATGAGGTGGCTCTTTTCTTTAAGAGGAGTGACCAGGGTTCTTCCGCCGCGGACCACGGCAGTCCCCGAATAGCGTCGACGGGCGATGTGCGATCCCACCGCAAAAAGGTGCGAGCCATCTCGTTCCAGAGATTTCGGATCCACACCGCGGCGATAACAGAGATAGCTCGGGATCAACCCCCAGTTCTCGGTCTCCTCTGAAATCTTCAGAAACAGATCGGCCTCGAAGGCCTCAGGTTCGAAATTCACCTTTTCCAATGTGGAGCATCGAATGAACCAGCCACGCCCCAGACAATTGAAATGGATCAAGTTGAACCAACTGTACTCCCCCTTCGAGTAGAAGCGATCAATATGGGAATAGTCAGTGCTCAGGTGCACCTCATGGGAGTACAGAACATCCCGCACGGGTTGTCGCTCGGCCTCAGTGGCGAAGGTGAAAAGCGCCGCCGGACTCAGGATTTCATTGGGTGAAAGGAATCCGACCCAGTCCCCTTTGGCCTGCCGCCTTCCTGTCTCGAAGCATTCCCCCTCGGAGTCTCCCCGGGCACTCGTCTGACGAACCCGCATATCCGAATGCACTGGCGCCGACCCCACTACGATGAGCTCCCAGAAACTGTAAGATTGGGCGAGAAGACTCTCCAGAAGGGGCGAAGTTACTCCCGTCGCTTGCGTCACTATAGTGAAGAGCGGCTGTCGGGTCATCAATCTCACCCGGGGCTTCTGCGCCTCGGCCTTGGCGCTGATTTCAGAGAAGGCCTCTTGTCGGCCCAGAGTCGCCCAGGGAATGCGGCTGAGAGAAAAACTCTTCATGGCGTCGGTCCCTGCTGTGAATCGCTCAGATAGCTCTCGATCATGGCTTGCGGCGCACCGACGCCGGCGACCTCACCCTGTTTCAAGATCATCGCGCGGTTGGCAAATCGTCGGATGTATTCCAAGTTGTGGGCCACGATGATGAGAATTCTCGATCCCGCCACAAAACGCTCGAGCCGCTCGTTTGCCTTCGCGATGAAACTGGCATCACCACCCGCGTAGAGCTCATCCAGAATCAGAATATCGGGCGGGATCTCCGTCGCCAATGTGAACGCCAAGCGGAGATGCATCCCAGTCGAATAGTATTTTACCGGCATGTCGATAAACTCTTTGAGCTCTGAAAACTCGATAATCGATTCCATTCTCTCGGCGATCACCTTGCGAGGCATTCCGAGAATCGCTCCATTCAGGAAGGCATTCTCTCGCCCAGAGAGCTCGGGGTTGAATCCCGCTCCAATCTCGATGAGAGGGACAATGCGCCCCTCGACACCGACTCTCCCTTCGGTCGGGCGGTAGATTCGACTGATCACCTTGAGCAGAGTGCTCTTGCCAGCACCATTTCGACCAATGATTCCCAGCCGGTCACCTTCTGACAGGGAAAAACTGACCCCCTTGAGCCCCCAAAAGCTATTGGCGGGCTGTTCCTTGAGCCAACTGGGTGGGCGGAGACGCCGCAGGACGGCCTCCTTCAAAGCGCCAGATCGGTGCGCGTGCTTGCGAAACCGAACCCCCACGTTGTCGACTGAAATGTGCGCCACACTCTCCCTACATCATGAAAACGAGATCATCTTCAAATAACACCATCACCGAATAACCCACCGCAAAGGAGACCACAGCCCAGAGCGCGGCCAGGCCCCATTCCACCGGCGACGGCACAACTCCGAAATAGATCAGCTTCTGAAAGAGCTGGATGTGGGAATAAAGAGGATTGAGAGCCACCCACGGCCGGTACTGCTCCGGCAAAACAGAGATGGGGTAGAGGATGGGGGTCAGAAAGTAAAAGAGCTGGAGAAAGAGCGAGAGAAAATACTCGACATCGCGGAAGTAGACGGTGGCCACCGAAACAAGCAGCGCCAAGCCCAGCGTAAAGACGAAAAGGATGAGCGCTGCGGCTGGTACAAGTGCGAAGGTCCACTTCAGAGTGAAACCGAAAATCAGCCCAATGAGAGAAAGGGCGAGCAGAGAAAAGAGGAAATCGATCCCCCGCAGGCAAAGTTTGCTGAGTGGGAAGATCACCTTTGGCAGATAGACCTTCTTGATAAAGTTTTCATTCTGAAGAAGCGAGATAGCGCTCATCGTGAGCGATTGCTGAAAAAAGATCCAGGCGATGAGACCAGAGAATAAAAAGAGCGTGTAGTTCTCGACCCCAAAGCGCCCCACGAGGTGGGAGAAAACCAGGCTCAAAACTACGAGCTGGAGCACCGGATTGAGCAGCGACCAGACATAGCCCAGCAGGGTACGCCGGTATTTCACCTTCAGATCCTGCGAAATGATGTTGCGGAGCACCTCGCGGTACTGGAAGCACTCGGCAATGGGGTTTCGCGGCGTGAAGTTCATGAGGCAAGCCTAGAATAGAAGAAAACGCGGGGGATGCAACAGATAGCGCTTTGACGGAGAGGGCCGAAAACAATATGGTTTCGGGATGAAGCTTTTCATTGATTCCGCCAACTTAAACGATATCGAACTCAGCCTGAAGCGGGGCCTGGTGAAGGGGGTCACGACCAACCCCTCCATTCTCGCAAAGGAGCCCAAGGGCGACTTCATCCTCCACATGAAAAAGATCGTGGGGCTGCTCCGCGAGTACAACACGCTCGTGCCCCTGAGCATTGAGGTCTTCTCGACCAAGAAGGAAGAGATGGTCCGGCAGGCCGAGACATTCCTGAAGGAGCTCAACTACGAAAAACTCAATATTAAGATTCCCATCGGCTGGGACGAGCTCGAAGTGATCCACTCGCTCCGCCGCCGCGGCATCGAGGTCAACTGCACCTGCTGCATGTCCTACAACCAAGCCATGATGGCGGCCAACGCCGGCGCGAATTTTGTCTCGCTCTTTTACGGCCGTATTCGCGATGTGGGCTACAATGCGTATCAGGTGGTGGAAGAGACCGCGAAGACTTTGAAGACCGCTGGGTCACCTTCCGAAATCATTGTTGGCAGCATCCGCCATATTCACGATATCAATGATGCGATGAAGGCCGGCGCCCACATTGTTACCGTCCCGCCGCAATTCTTTCCGCAGATGGTGAAGCACCCTAAAACGGACGAAGCCGTGAAACAGTTCGTGACGGACTTCGAAAACTGGATGAAGTAACGACATCCATTCTCTTCAATTAGGGCTAGTTGACAGTCTAGCTATTCTTCGCGGATTCGAGCTTCTGTATAAGTGTCGGCTGAGAGGTCACTTCGCGTCGGCAGCATAATTAATCACGATGTGGAGTCGATCGTAGCATCCGGTCTCGTTGGATAGAATGAACTGTTTGTGCATTCAATAAGTCTTGCACACGCTCTTGAGGGCGACAAATGACAAAATGTCATTTGGATTTCGACATTTCCTTTACGAGACAGGCTGAATACTGATCAACATTCCAGACCGTCCGACGAAGTAAATTTTCAGCAAGAATCGTACCCACGGGGGCGGGAATAGATTTACAACATTTCAACGAACGGCAATGCACTCAACGACACGCCGGCAGGGTGACAACGGCTTCCGTGCACTCCTGCGGCGTGTGTCGGAAGGGCCCGTTGGAGTGATTGGTTCCGCCGTACCATGCTCGGGTGGTGATCTGCTGGGGGCGTTCGACGCCTGCGATGATCTTTATTTTGAAAACGTCGTAATAATAGGACTCAAACGAGGGAACTCCGTAGGAATGATCGATGCGAGAGGTCCTGCATTCACAAAAGCTTTGGTCAGATCCGTGATTGCTCTGAGAGCCGGCCAATTCACGAAGCAGGGAGTAAAGGCATGCGCCCCCTCCTCGAGACTCGCATTCATCAATTCTGTCATAGACTGTGCCGGCGATGAGTGCTGAGGAAAATATGAGTTGAAAACCCGTAAATAGGAAAAGAGTGGAATTTTTCATCTGCCCCCCAAACGGGGTTTTACCTCTGCCGGGCGGCAGCAAAATACAGCAAATTCGTAAACCACCTGGCAGGCTGGCGACGTGGATTGAAATGGACAGTCTGGTTCAACGGCGCAAGATTTCTATGAGTACACACCATGCTTAGCGGAGAGCCACCCGTTTCTTTCGCTCTTCCTCTAGTTTTTGAACTAACCAGAGCTTGATGAGAGGTTGTCGGGAAACCCCAGCACGGGAGGCTTCAATATCGAGCTGGGCTAGCAGCCACTCTGGAAGATCCAGATTAATTTTCTTGATCTTAGGGTGCTCGACCTTTCCATTAGATAAGAAATGGTCGCCCAAATCGGCCTTTTCCAAGAAGGCGTCCATCTTCTCCACGGAACTAAACAACTCTTTTTTTATAGGCCGCTTCTTCATTGGGTCGAGCCCTCCTTACGCTGATAATTCGAATTGATCTTCTCCTAAGAGTCCAGATAGCAGTATAGAGCACGCCGGCAACCACACCGATTGTGGCAGAGCGTTCTTCGCCATCGTGGGTCCGAGCAATTCCTGAAACAGTGATGTGGTTTCCCTGCCAAATTTCCAATGCCTCAACGAATGAGATTCCATGTTTCTTCTTATTCTCCGCCGACTTTAGACCGTCCCACTCAAACAAGGCCACAGTATGGAATATATACTTTTTCTATACCTAGGTCAAGATAGGTTTTTTTCGCCAGCGCGCGGCCGGTTTAGTACACGGCGGAGACGGTGACTGCGCCGCCGAATTGAATTGTTGAGAACGGGGCGAGTACGGCGTTGGCGGTGTTAGGGTCGGCGAGGTTGCTGGAGATCGGCAGATAGTGCGCTCCGACCCCAATTCCTAATCCGATGAATTTTCCGAGTTTGAATCTCCAACCGACTTCGAGTGATCCCGTCAGAGCCCCAAAATATTGTTTTCCCAACGTCAGAGTCCCGGCGGGCGTATAGGTGAAGCTGTAGTAGCCGACGGCCAGGCCGGCCCAGAAGCCCTTGAAGGGCTCGGTCGAGTCAAACGAGATGCCAAGCTTTCCGCCGAGCGCGGCCATAGTGAAGCTATTGTTGTCGGAGGCGGCCGAGAAATAATTCGGCTCGATTCGAACGGAGAAGTGGGAGCTCAACGCGCGCTCATAAAAGATCAGCGTGTATGAATAGGCGGGGGTGTAGAGAAACCCGCCACCAAATGTATTCTTGGAAAATGTTGGTGGCGTCACGGTTTCCGACGAAGTCCCGGCCGACCCTCGACTCGTCACCCGAATCACTTCGTCGCCCTTTTTCACCTCGGCCTTCACGACAATGAGGCGAACAATCGCACCCTTCGGTGTGGCTTTGGCGACTCGCCCGCACGCGATCTTTTTGTTGTCTCTCACCACGCAAATCGCATCATCGATCCGGTACGGGCGGTCGCTCGCCTGGGAGATCGCCATGGCCGTCTTCGACGCCTGGATCACCTCGGCCGAATGGGCAAGCGTCCCCAAGAGAGAAAGTAGAATTGCGGCGCGCGGCATCATGAGTGAGCGGAGACCTCTGTCATTATAGCGGACTTCGCGGGCCCATAACAGAATGAGAACCGCTAACCCATTGGGGGAATCTTCTTGGCCAGATCAGCAAGATGGTCGCAAACACTCCAGGTCCGTCCTTGCGGATCTTGGAGCAGTGAGTCGTGTGTCGTGCGCCCGACGCCGGTCAGCACAAGCCAAGGTGTTGCCCCGAGCGAGCATGCGAGGTCCACATCGGCCCGGCGATCTCCAACGACAAGACACTGGGCGTAGTCGATCTTCTCGCCCTGCCATTCCTTCGGCACTAGACCCGTACGAGGCTTTCGACAGTGACAATCGTCATCGGGTTTGTGCAGGCAATAACCAAATCCATCAAGTTCGATCCCCTCACGCTTCAAGCAATCCACCACCCGGTTGTGAACCTCGCGAAACTGCACATCCGTAATAATCCCCCGCCCCACGCCCGATTGATTGCTCACCATGAAAAGTTGGTAGCCCTTGGCACGAATTTCGCGCAGGCCCTCGGCCGCATTGGGCAGGAGATCCACGACAGATGCTTCCCTCAGGTAACCGGTGTCCTCAACAATCGTTCCATCTCGATCGAGAAACAAGAAAGGTTTCATCAGACCACTTTGGCCCGGAGAAGATCCTGGAGATGGACGACGCCAACGAGCGCCCCCTCATCCATCACCAGGACGTGCTGAATCTTGTTCTTCTCCATCAGCTCGCGCGCCTCGACGGCGAGAGCATCGATGGTGACCGTTTTTGGCTTGGTCGTCATGAGATCACTCGCCACAGCCTCGCGGTCGACCTTCCTCTTTTGCAGGTGACGTCTCAAATCACCATCGGTAATGAGCCCCAAAACCTGATCACCCTCCCGCACTATCGCAAGCCCCAGACGCTTTTCGGTCATCTCGATCAGAACGCGATCCAAGGAATCGGTGGCGCCCACGAGTGGCAAGGCCTCTGAGCGGTGCATGAGCTCATCCACACGAAGCCAAAGCCGGCGCCCGAGCGAACCACCCGGGTGGAGCCGTGCAAAATTCTTCTCCGTCCAACCCTTCATCTGCATCAAGACGATCGCAAGCGCATCCCCCATCGCCATCATGAGTGTGGTTGACGTTGTGGGGGCAAGATTGAGGGGGCAGGCCTCCCCCTTCACACGAATGGGAAGTAGAAGCTCCACCTGACGTGAGAGCGAGCTCGCGGGGTTACTCGTCACGCCAATCGTCGATATTCCGGTCTCGCGCGCGTGACGAAGAATCACGCCCAGTTCTTCGGTTTCACCGCTATTGCTGAGCGCTATCAAGATATCATTGGGGTGAACGATTCCCAGATCTCCGTGCGGGGCCTCGGCCGGGTTGATGAAATAAGATTTAGTGCCGGTGCTCGAAAAGGTCGATGACCACTTTCGGGCCACAAGCCCCGACTTCCCCATGCCCGTGAGAAGAACCGTCCCCTGACAATCGCGGATTCTTTCCACCGCGGTGACAAAGGAATCCTCGAGCGTCTTGGCGAGCTCGGCGAGCGCTTCCGATTCCTTTTGGATCGTCCGGCGGCCGACGATCAGCCAATCAGAATTCATGCGCACTCTCCGCGATCTTTTGCACGCTTGCGACGAGACTCGGAAGCTCCGCGAGCGGCCAGGCGTTCGCGGCATCGGACAGAGATTTTGCGGGGTCGGGGTGAGTCTCGGCGAAAAAGCCCAATACGCCCACTGCGGCGGCAGCCCGCGCAAGGTATGGGATCGCCTCTCGAATGCCTCCGCTCGCCGACCCATCACCGCTCATCAACTGAACGCTGTGGGTGATGTCCATGACAAGAGGAGCCTTGAGCCGCTCCATCTCCGGGAAAACCGAAAAATCCACGACCAATCTTTGATAGCCGAAAGAAACGCCCCGCTCCGTGATCCAAAATCCATTAGCACCAAAATTTTCTAGTTTCTTCACAAGGGCCCCTACACCCGAAGGCGACAGGAACTGCCCCTTTTTCACATTCACCCAGCGCCCAGTCCGCGACGCCGCCTCAATGAGATCGGTCTGGCGACAGAGAAAAGCTGGGATCTGGAGAACATCCACAACCTCGGCCACACGATCCACCTGAGAGGTCTCATGCACATCGGTGAGGATCGGCAAGTCAAACTCCGCCTTCACCCACGCGAGGTCCTTCAGCCCATCCTCAAGCCCCGGCCCGCGGGCGCTTGTGAAGGCCGTGCGGTTTGCCTTGTCGAAGGAGGCCTTAAAAATAAAGGGGACACCGTGACGCTGACTCAGCTCGGCGACTCTATGCGCCACTTCCGCGAGAACCGTGCGGGACTCAATCACGCAGGGGCCGGCAATCCAGAAGGGGCGGGCCTTTCCCGTGTTTTTTAGCTGCTCGCGAAGGTCAGACACTTCGTCAACTTAGGAAATTCGGCGCGCAAAGGCAAGGTGCGCCACGGAGCGGCCCCGCAGTCTTATGGTAAAATTTCCCTATGGGTGAGACCAAATTCTTCGTTCACGAAAAGGCCCTCTGCGAATCCCCGCACGTGGGCGAGGGCACTCGCGTTTGGGGCTTTTCCCATGTGCTCAAAGACGCCCGAATCGGCAAGAATTGCAACCTGGGCGAGCAGGTCTTCGTAGAAAATAAGGTCGTGATCGGCAACGGCTGCACGATTAAAAACAGCATTTCGATCTGGGACCTCGTCACACTCGAAGACAACGTCTTTGTGGGCCCCTCGGTGGTTTTCACCAATGATCTTCGTCCGCGCGCCTTTATTAAGCGCGGCGCCGACGCTCTTCTTCCCACATTCCTCAAACAGGGCTGCACCATTGGCGCTAACGCCACAATTGTCTGTGGTGTCACGATCGGAGAGTACGCCATGATTGGTGCCGGCAGTGTCGTCTCCACGGATGTGCCCCCGCACACTCTCTTTATAGGGAATCCTGGGCGCGCGGCTGGTCGGGTGTGCTTTTGCGGAGCCAAGCTCGATCCGCGGGACTATTGTCGGATCTGTCAGAAGCCTCTTTCTGAAAATTCCATCCAGGCGTTTTTATAAGTCGTTCTTTGACGAGACGATTCACTTTCTCTATCCAGCGCCGTTCGAACCGAAAACGCTCTTCACTAATCCGATTGCGCAGAGTTCCGGTCCGGAGCAACCGCACATGGCGCGCAGGGATCTCACGCCACAGCGCCGTTCCGCCACCCGCGAAGCCGCCCTCCATCCCGGCGAGAGCTCTTGCATAGCCATAACCTCCCAGCCGCTCCCAGCCGTCGATGAGAGCCTCGACGACCTCCCCCACCTCGGCGGGATCAAGGCCTGGGTGACGAGCCACTTTGGTTCCCCAATCGTCGAAGAACGGGCCGATGGGCAGAAGAAGTTCTCGGTGGCGCCGAAGACAGCGCGGTTTTCGCAAGACAAAGTGGCGGTGATTTTCGTCAGCCATCATCTCGGTGTTGATCCCACCCGAGACAGAGAGAATTGTTCGCCAGGGTTCTGACGAGGGCGCCCCTTCCACGTGACCAGTTCTAAAGTAGGGCCCGAGCTGGCGGTCACCCGGTGCGATCCCCCAGGCCTCGTACACTCGATCCAGATCACCGAGATTGTGGGCAGTGATCGTCACGGCCTTGAGAAGTGGGATCCCATCCTGTGAGTCGATCAGAGCTGCCAAAATCTCGGCGTGACGAACGACCTCGCCCCCAATCCGCTCGGCAAGACGCTGAGACACATCAGAGGTGTGGCGACGGTTCGCCGCAAACGCAGCCACGGCCATGCTGAACCATTCTCCCATGTGGCCATGGAGACGACGACCTTGGGGATCCGCCACCCACCTCTCCGACACGGGAGCAAAATCAAAATCGGCGCTAGAAAGAACCCACTCCCCAGCCCGCCGGCGCTCTTCGGTATTCATGTGGGACCAGAGCTTGACCCGAATCGTGGCATCGAAATCGGTCGGCACGAAGGTCGCCACTGTTGAGTAATGGGCGGAAGCCAAGAGAGCAAAATACTCGGCGAGATCGGCCCGCTCGCGAATCCATTCCCGCTGGCTGGCCGCAACCACCCGATCGGAATAAGGCGTAGAAAACCCCTCCTCAAAGATGAAGGGCGACGTATTCCGCACCTGCGAAACAATCAAATCCGGCGCCACCCCCGGCCATCGCAACTCTTCAGACATGGGAGGGGTCATATCACGACCTTCCTCTAAAAACTTGCAACCTTTGGCGGGCAGGTGCCAAGACCTACTGATGGGGACTGCGGTGAATTGGGATGTGGCGGTGGAGGAGATTGGCCCTAGGCTCCTGCGGTATTTCGCGGCTACATTTCCCCGGCCGCTCGCGGCAGACCTTGTCCAGGAGGTGTTGGTGCGGCTCTATCAGAAGCACGAAAGTGGCCTTTTCGATCCCGAACGGGGTTCGCTCAGAATGTTCGCATACGGAATTGCCCATTTCGTGAGGCTCGAGACCCTAAAGGCCCTCCCTCGGGAGAAGTATCGGTAGTCGGGGGCAGGCCGCATTATTGCCATACACAATCTGATGCTAAAATGGTGTACGGAGGAAATATGGCACGGACTAACATTGTCTTGGGAATCACGGCCGGGGTCCGCATACCGGCCATTTTCTTCCAGGGAGTCTCTGGATGGGCAGCTCGAAGCACATTAGAGATTTTCTTTGTGGCTTCTCCGATCACCGCGAGCTGGTAGAGGACAGCCGATTGGGTTTTCGAATCCTTCGTAAACCCCGAAAAATCGAGGCCATTCACAAAACTATCTATCAGCGCCGCCGACCTGTGGATGTCCTTCAGACAATGCGATTCATGCCGCTTCGTCATAAATTGGTAGAGCAGTGGAGAGAATTTGCTCTTTCCTCAAATCATTAGCACTGTTTTCCACGGCGTAACGTGTAAGCACATCGATGGATCGATTTCCAAAGACCTCCGCGAGATCTTCCTTAAGCTCAACAAAATCAAAGAGGCTTGGGGTTTCCAATGGCTCAAAGGTCAGCAAGACATCAATATCGCTTTCATTAGAAAAGTCCGCTCGAAGTACGGATCCAAAAAGAGAAAGCTGTTTGACTCCCCATTTCTTGCAAAACTTCGCGATGTCGTTGCGATCGAACCCAATCTGAAAGTGCGGTGACATTGAGAGCAAGCTACCAATTTTACAATCGACCGGCAAAGCCTCCGGCGCCGTAGGTGAATCCATTTGGAGAAAAATCAGTTAGGCAAGCCGGGAAAAATGGCCTTCGTTTGGTCGGAATCTTTGCAGTATGGGTAGAGAAATAGCCCGATGCGTTGGAGTTCTTTCAGTGTGATTCCATCGGCTGGGAGCGTGACTTCGATGTCGAAGCCGTTGCGGATGGGGAGGCTGAGGCGGCGAACTTTTCCGGAATTTTGGCCGGAGACGATGTGGCCAGCGCCCTGAGCGGCAAAATTGGTGAGCGTTGATTCGATGCTGGGAGCAACAACGGGCGCCGGGACCGATTCGGCGGCGTCTGTTGCCTCGGCAAGAGCTTCTGCTGCTTCTTCCCGGCGCGACACCTTCACGGTCTTGGGCGCTTTGACCGTCTTGGCCTGCTTCTTCACGCGCTCGAGTTTGCGGGCCTCGGCGGCTTGAACCTTGGATTTTTCTGTGACGCGTTTTTCCCAGGCGAAGGGATCGGCGGCCCAGCCTTTGTAGTCTTCCAAAGTGTTCTTCAGACGGGACTTATAAACCTTAAGCGTGCTTTCGTTGACGCCTTTGTTCTTGTTGCGCATCCGGTTCACGAGGAGATCCAGGTTCGTCAGGAGAAAATCGATGTTGTCCTCTTCGTCGTTTACGACCGCGAAAAGATTATGGCAGGCGGTGAGGCGGCAGTTGACCGCGTGGGAATCCAAAATCAACTTCTTTCCTGCAAACTCCAGAAACTTCACAACCTCTTCAGTGTCGCGAATCAAAGACATCTGATTGGACATCGCAAACCCACCCGAAATCACCTTCATTCGCTGCCTCGTTTTGATTATTTCTGTAATGAAGTCAAAAATTTAACGAAAAGATTTTATGAATTCAAGAAAATCAACGGCGCATTATCAATCCGTTAGAATGCGCACGGGGCGGGGTTATCAACGTGTGCATTATCAACTTCACGATCAATTCTTGATGAGAGCGAGAAACTCTCGCAAAGAATCCTTCCAACTGCCCAATTGATCCAGATTGAGCTCGCGTTTGAGTTTTTGGTTGGACATCACGCAATAGAGCGGCCGTCTCGCCGGTAAAGGCACGTCCTTCGTCTGTTTCGGCTCGAGCCGCACCTTCAATTTCCATTCTTCTTTCACAAAAGCGAAAACATCGGCCCAGCTCGCAGCGTCATCGTAAGCAAAATGAAACAACCCTTCCGATTGAATCAACTTCGGCACCACCCGAGCAATATCGCGCGTCCAGGTCGGAGCGCCGACTTGATCAGCAAACGGCGTGAAGAGCTCCTTGGATCGGAGTTGGGAAAAGCGCTCCTTCTTTTCGCCATACAGCCACTGCACGCGAAGAATCACGTGAGGCCCTGCTGCCAAAACAGCACGCTCCCCCGCCAACTTCGTCGTGGCATACTGATTGAGCGGATTCGGCTCATCGGTCTCTAGCCACGGGCGCTTTCTCTCGCCGTCAAACACCTGGTCCGTGCTGAAGTGGATAAGCCGTGCACCCAAAGCCGCCGCCACCTTCGCCAAATTCTCCGGCCCCACGCAGTTGATCTCATGCGCCGCATCGCGATCAACCTCAGCCCCATCCACATTCGTATAGGCCGCCGAGTTCACAACGATCGTCGGCTTCACATCCGCGAACATCCGGGACACCGATTGAAATGAGGTGATGTCGAGCTCCCCGCGACCAAAGCCAATCACGTTGTCGGCGCCAAACACTCGTTCGCACTCGGGCAGCAGATCCGATCCGAGCATCCCTTGGGCGCCGGTGATCAGAATCCGATGGGGCATGTCAATTTAATTGGTAAATCGTATTCGGGTCATCTTCGTGGCGGATCTCATCCACGGGCTCTTTCTTATTCTTTCCCGCGTAGAGCTGATTGGGAAAGTTGTGAACCATCGCCGGGAACGAAGAAACATTCTTATATGCATGCACGACGCCCTTCGGCACGAGCACGCTGATCGGGTTCTCATCGCCGCCCTCAAACACCCACTTATTCTCATAGGTCTTGGAAAGGGAACGATTGTCCCAGAGCCACATCCGAAAAGTTCCGGGCCCCATGAAGACGAAGAGATCGGCCTGGTCTACATGCTCATGCGGCCCTCGGCTCAGGCCGGGCAGGGTTTCCGAGCTATAGCCCATCGTTGGAAAGTACTCTGTCTCAAGCTCATCATGACGGAACGTCTCAACCAACCAACCCCGTTTGTCCTTGAAGCGCTTGAGCGGAGTGACCTTCACACCGTCTATCTGACCCGCCTTAAAGGCCATGACCCTTCTCTCCGAAGAGGACGCTGTTGGCGTACCAGAGGGATTCAAATGTTCCTGCATCGGTCCAAACTCCCTTCAACGTCTCAAAGGTCATCTCGCCCTTCTGAATGTAGGCGTTGTTCACATCGGTGATCTCAAGCTCATTGCGGTGGCTGGGCTTCAACGTCTTCACGACGTGAAACACCTCTGGGTCATAGAAATAGATGCCTGTGACCGCTAGCGAGCTCTTCGGCTTTTTGGGCTTCTCTTCAATCCCGATGATCTTGCCGCCCGCAACCTCCGCTACACCATAGCGCTGCGGATCGGCAACCTCCTTCAGAAGGACCTTCGCCCCCTTCTTCTGCTCGTGAAAGGACTGGCAATAGGAGGTGAGATCGTCAGTGAAAATGTTGTCACCCAGGATCACAACAATCTTGCTATCGTTACAGACATTCTCCGCCAACCCCAACGCCTGAGCGATGCCACCGGCTTCGTCCTGCACCTTATAGGTGAACCGACAGCCAAAATCTTTTCCCGACCCGAGGAGATTCACCACATCCCCCATGTGCTCCACGCCGGTCACAATGAGAATATCCTTGATTCCGGCACCCACGAGCTTATCCACGGGGTGAAGGATCATGGGCTTACGGCCCACGGGCAGCAAATGCTTGTTGGTAACCTTCGTCAGAGGAAAAAGCCGAGAGCCCGTGCCGCCAGCGAGAATAATTCCCTTGATCATACCGCCCGCTCCGTCTGTTTCATTTTGCTGTCATAGTTGGCCTTGTAATATTTCTGATAGTCCTGGCCGCGCACTTTCTTAAGCCACGCCTCGTTGGAGCGGTACCAGGCCACGGTCTTCGCAAGCCCTTCATCGAAGGAAAACTTCGGCGACCAACCCAATTCCTGGCCGATCTTCTTGTTCTCAAGAGCGTAGCGCCGATCGTGCGCTGGCCGGTCGCCCACAAACTGGATCAGACTGTGCGGCTTATTCATAATGTCGAGGACGCGCTTGATGAGATCAATATTCTTCTGCTCGCCGTAAGCACTGATGTTATAGGCCTCGCCGCTCTTGCCGTCACACATCACGCGGTCGACGGCCGCGCAGTGATCGGTCACATAGATCCAATCGCGCACCTGCTTGCCATCGCCATACACCGGGATGGGGAGCCCCTCGCTCGCGTTGGCGATGAGGAGTGGCAGCAACTTCTCTGGAAACTGACCGGGGCCAAAATTATTCGAACAACGCGTGATCACCACATCCTGTTTGTAGGTGCGCTGGGCCGCGAATGCGATGAGATCGGCCGAAGCCTTGGCCGCGGCATACGGAGAATTCGGCGAGAGCGGGGACTGCTCGGTGAAAGGCTTGTCACTCGGTTCGAGCGATCCGTACACCTCGTCGGTCGACACCTGCACCAAACGGAGATTGCGTTTGCGGCAGAGAGTGAGAAGGTTTTGGAGCCCCACGACATTGGTCTCCAGAAAGATGTGAGGTTCGAGAATGCTGCGATCCACGTGGGTTTCAGCCGCAAAATTCACGACGACATCCACGCCACGCCGATCCAGGTCGGCGCCCAGCGAAACATCATTGATATTCTTTTGGAGGAATTCATAACGCCCGCCGCCCACGGCCGAGAGCCGCGCTGGTGTATCGGGGTGAGCGGCGTAGGTGAGCGCGTCCACATTCGTGATCAACATATTGGGGTATTGCGAGAGCATGAGCTCGACGAAGTGGGAGCCGATAAAGCCGCAGCCTCCCGTCACCAAAACGCTCTGAAAAGTTTCCCCCATAGGCCGTCCAACATAGCCTCCCCCCTTGGGGTTTGGCAAAAGTTTCGCTACACTCTCGCCCAGCATGAGCATCTTGATCACCGGCGCATCGGGCTTCTTGGGACGCTACCTCGTTGAGCATCTCACCCAGACCTCCAGCGAGCCGGTAATTGCCGTGTCGCGGCGCGACGCCAAACTCTCGAAGGGCAAAGCCACGTGGGTCCAGGCCGATCTCGCCGATTCGAAATCTGTGAGCGCTCTCATCGCTCAGACGAAACCCTCCCAGGTCTACCACCTCGCTGGCCATTCTCGGGTGACCAGCACCGTTGGGATGCCCGACTACTTTAGCGCCAATACACTCACGACCTTCCGCCTGGTCGACGCACTCCAAAGGGCCAGCCGCCCCGTGAAGTTTTTTTTGGCAAGCACCATTCATGTCTATGGCAATACCGAGCATATGGCGTCGGAATCCACGCCGGTTCAGCCGGTAAACGACTATGGTTTCACGAAATACCTGGCCGAAGAATATTTGAGAAAACGGGCCCAGGAGGATTCGAATCTCACAATCCTCATCGGACGGCTCTACAACTGCTTTGGCCCGGGCCAGGCGGCCGGCTTCGTTTCAGCCGATCTGTGCCGCAAAATCGCCGACCTCCCCGCGAAGGGAGAGCCGGTTCTTAAGGTCGGCCCCACTTCCACATTTAGAAGATTTCTCGATGTGCGCGACGCCGTACCCATTTTGGCGCGCCTGATGGCACTCAAGGCGCCGGAGGGCTTTCAGATCATCAACATCGCCTCTCCTCACGAAGTCCAGATCCGTGAGCTCATCAGCCTTCTTTTGGGCATCGCCCAGAAAAAGGCGCTCATTGAAAGCTCAGAGGACAATTCGGCCAACCGCCTCTTTGGCATTCGGGTGAACTGCGACCGGCTCACAGCCCTCGTCCCCAATGCCCAATTTCGCCCCATCCAGGACACACTCCGCGACATGTACGCGTCGTGTTGACGGCGATTTGAAAACTCCTGGTTGGTAAACTACTCTGACCCTTTCGGGAGGAATCATGGCGGTTGAAAACGTGATCATCATTGGGTCGGGGCCGGCCGGCTACACTGCCGGCATCTACACCGCCCGGGCCAATCTGAATCCCATCATGGTTGAAGGTTATCAGTCGGGCGGCCTTCTGATGTTGACCTCAGAGGTAGAAAATTACCCTGGCTTCCCGAAGGGTATTCAAGGGCCCGAACTCATGGGTCACTTCCGCGCCCAATGCGAACGCTTTGGCACGCGCTTCATCCAACGGGATTGCACACGGGTGGATTTTTCGTCGAGCCCGTTTAAAGTCTACTTAGACGGCCAGGTGCTAGAGGCGAAGACCGTGATCGTTTCAACGGGTGCCGCCACCAAGTGGCTCGGAATTGAGAGTGAGAAGCGGCTTCTCGGCAAAGGGGTCTCGAGCTGCGCCACCTGCGATGGCGCCTTTTTCAAGGGGGCGCGCCTCATCGTCGTAGGCGGCGGTGACTCCGCGATGGAAGAGGCGAATTTCCTCACCCGCTTCGCGAGTTCCGTCACTGTAATTCATCGACGGGACACGCTGCGCGCCTCAAAGATCATGCAGGATCGCGCGAAGAACAATCCCAAGATCAGCTTTATCTGGAACTCCGACATCGATGAAGTGCTCGGCACCGATGGTGTGACAGGCGCGAGGATCACGGATGTGAAGACCGGCGCAAAGAGAGAGATCCCCTGCGAAGGCTTCTTCGTTGCTATCGGCCACGAACCCAACACCGGCTTCCTAAAGGGGCAAGTCGATCTCGATCCCAAAGGCTACATCATTCTGAAGAACCGCCCGACGACCGCCACCAACGTGAATGGGATCTTCGCCTGTGGCGATGTGCAGGACACGATCTATCGTCAGGCCATCACGGCCGCCGGCTCGGGCTGTCAGTCGGCAATCGATGCCGAAAGATATTTGGAATCGCTCCATGGCTAAGAGCGCGTTGCAAAACTAACCCCGTGAGCGAGGGAGAGAAGAAATGGTCGGGACCGAGGACGCACAAGTGAGCCCCCGGAGGCGAGCGCGGAGGACGAAGGGCCCGGCCATTTCTTCCGACCGAGTAGGGGTTAGTTTTGCAACGCGCTCTAAAAGAAGCTTGGCGTTTCTTCTCATTTTGGTCGGTTGCACACTTCACAGAGCTCCAGAGAGGAACCCTGACATGCTCACATTCCATCAGAAGCCGGGCGAAATCACTTCGATCTGCGACGCCGAACAGCTCGCGCTCCTCAGGACACTCGACAAGGTAGGGAAGCAGGAAGCGAAAACGTTGAGTTTTGAGAGCACCGTGGGAGCCATGGAGCGGGCACTAACAATACTTAATGAGAACACCAACCCGGTGAACTTTCTCAAATACGTCTCCCCCGATGAAAAGGTGCGGGCCGCGGCCAACATCTGCGAAACAGCGGTTCAGAAGACCTATGTCGATGTCTTTGTGCGCGAGGATCTCTACCGACAGGTGAAGTCGGTCAAGGATTCCAAAGCAAAACTTTCTTCAGATGACGCTTTCATGCTCGACGAATACCTCAGCAATTTCGAACGCAATGGTCTTGGGCTCACCCTCGATCAGCGAAAGGTCTTCATCGAAAAGAAAAAACGCCTGGTCATGATTGAGGCGGAGTTTTCGAAAAATCTAGTCGAGTGGGATGATTCTCTGCCCATCACGGAGGCCGAGCTCGACGGCTTGCCGGAGAATTACAAGAAGGGACTCAAGAAAAACAAAGAGGGGAAGTACCTCATCACCCTGGACTACCCTCATTACTACCCGTTCATGGAGAACGCGAAGTCCTCCCGTGCTCGACAACTTCTTGAGGAGAAGTTCTGGAAACGCGGCGGGGAAAAGAATAAGGCCCTACTGGATGAGGCCCTAAGTCTTCGTAAGGAGATGGCCAAGATGTTGGGGTTCCCCAATCACGCCGCCTATATCCTCGACAAGCGCATGGCCAAAAACACCGATCAGGTGTTTGGCTTTCTCGTGGGTTTGAAGAAAAAGCTGATCCCTCTCGGCAAGAGCAATCTCGCCGAACTGCAAAAATATAAGAAGGCCGACACCGGTTCCAGTGAGCCGATCCAATCCTTCGAGTGGCGTTATTACGATACGGCTCTTAAGAAACAGAAATACGACGTCGACGTTGAAAAGATTCGTCCCTATTTCCCAGTGGATGTGGTGGTTGCGGGGATGTTTGAGATCTACCAGACCCTTCTCAGTGTGAAGTTTGAGAAGGTCGAGAAGGGCATGACCTGGCATCCGTCCGTTGAGTTCTACCGGGTGATGAGGGAAGGGAAAGTGGTCGCGCAATTTTTCATGGATCTTTACCCCCGCGATGGAAAATACGGCCACGCGGCGGCCTTCACTTTGATTTCGGGTTACACAAAGCCCGATGGAAGCTATCAACGCCCGGCCTCGGCTATCGTTGCTAATTTCACACCGCCCGGGGAGGGAACGCCCTCGCTGCTCGAACACTCTGAGGTCGAGACTCTCTTTCACGAGTTTGGCCACATCATGCACCAAGTCCTTACCGACGCACGTTACGCGTCGTATTCCGGCACGAGCGTGAAAAATGATTTCGTGGAGGCTCCTTCACAGATGCTGGAGAATTGGGTGTGGAATAAGAACGCCCTCTCCAAGATGTCGAGCCACTACCAGACAAAAAAACCACTCCCTGAGGATCTTTTGAGCAAACTGATCGCCGCAAAGCTCGTGAACTCCGGCATCCGTTATCTTCGGCAGCTCTCGTATGCCCTGATCGACATGACCTACCACACGAGTGAAAAGGTTGATGCAACGGAAGTCTACATGCGCCTCACTCAGGAGATCATGATGATCGGCGGCCCTGAAGGCACGTACCCCCAAGCGAGCTATGGCCATATCATGGGCGGCTACGACGCCGGCTACTATGGCTACCTCTGGTCCAAAGTGTACGCGCAGGACATGTTCACGCGTTTTGAGAGAGAGGGCGTCCTCAACACCAAGACAGGCCAAGAGTATCTCAAATGGATCCTCCAGCCCGGCGGCCTCAAAGACCCCTTCGACCTGATCAAAGGTTTCCTCGGCCGCCCCTCAAACGACAAAGCGTTCCTCAAAAGCATCGGACTGTAAGAGAGCTGCCAGTGCCCGTCGTCTTTTAGGCCTAAAAGACGACGGGCACCTTTTCGGGCACCTTTTCGGCCGACGCGTGAGATCGAGTGGATTGAGAGATCTTCAGACCAGCGATTTCCAGCATCTGAGAGACACGATCCATGTAGGTGTGGTGACCATTCAGACAGCGTTCAAAGCCGGCCTTGGCGATCTTCTGGCGGACAGATTCGTTCTTAAGAAAAAACCGGACCTTATCGCACATCTCTTCGACCGAGCCAAAGAGCGCGATCTCCTCGCCGTCTTTGAAATACGAGGCGATCTCTTCGTTTCTGGGAGCCACCTGGAATCCTCCACACGCTGGAATTTCAAACGTGCGTTGGGTGTGGCGATCCTCCGCCTCTTCGCGCAAAAGGCCGAGATTGATCCGACTGTGGCTGATGATATCGGCGAATTCGAAATAAAAGACGGCCTCGGGCGAAATGCGATTGGCGTGTTTTCCAAAATGTGGCGACTTGCGCCAGAAATCGCCCCAGATGTGGAGGTGTTCCCAGCCTAGTTTTTCAAAGATCGGATCGCGCGAGCAATCGTAGGTGCCGATGAAAGACACGTCGACAACCTTGCCCAGAAGGCGGCTGTCCACATCTCGCACCGGGTGGTGGACCATCGGCTCAAAGGCCGAGGGGACGTAAAAACCCCTCGACTGTCCGATTTTCTTATACCGCTCCACATTCTGCGACTTTGTGGTGAACACAAAATCATGGGCCTTCAAGGTCTCGTCAAAATTCGCCGGCTTACAGATCCCCGCCGAGAAATTGTTGTCGTGCGAATGGTAGAGAAAAAGAGGCGGATTCCTAACCAGGGTGCGAATGGCCTCGATTGTCTCGACTCCGAAAAAATTCTCAGCCATGACGAACGCAAAATCGAAGTGGTTTCGCCGACAGAGCGAGATGAGCTTTTGGGACACCTCTTCCACCCGATCCTGCGTCGGCCCCCGTCGCAATCGAAAGAGAATCTTCTCAAGCCCGGATCGGGGAGTAAAATAGTCTGGATCGAAGGGTACCACATCGACCCCCAAACGCACCAAGCTCGTAAAGTAATAGAGCGAACAGGCGGTACCGCGTGTCGATCCGATAAAGAGGGCCTTCAAATTGTGCCTTATCCGTTAGGCTCGCGCGTCGATCCAGAGCTTGCAGAAACTCCCATATGTCGCCGCTATCTGAGAGATCGCCTGATCACGCGTGAGCTTATTTTCCTTGAAACCCTTGAGCGGTTCCCAAAACACCGTCCGCCCGACGGCAAATCCGATCACACCCTTCACGTTGGCGCCGACCTTGAGCCACTCGCGAACCTTGTCCGCGTTCTCACCGCGGCCCAAGACAATGCAGCCCACGTGGTCACGTCCACCGCGTCGAGCGGTCTGACAGACCCTTTCGCAATCCTGCTTTTTGTCGAGCCCCTCGAGCTTCCAGACATCGGCCTCAATGCCAGCGTCCTGAAGCTCCTCGATAGCGCGCACCATTAACGAAGGCCGAATCTCGACGTCATAGAGATTCTTATCGCCCTTACACTTCTCCAACTGAGCCGGGGTGGCCGGCACCAAAAGCTCAAACATGTAGAGCCGGCCGGTTTCAGCGAGGTGCTTGCTCAGCTCCACAAGTCGCGCCGTCTGACGCTGATTCAGAACCGCTTCATCTTCGGGGTTGTAGCGCACCAGCACCTTTACAAACGTCGGGTTCACTTTTGCAATGTGCCCCTGCCAATCCTTGTATTCGAAATCAAATTCGTTCTGCCCGCTCTTCTCGACACACAGACAGAGTGTGATCTTCTTCTCATGGGCGCGATTGATGACCTCAGCGCCGAACTGCTCATCAACCAAGACCCCCATCTTCTCGCGCGGGAGACCAGCCGCCACCGCCTTCTCAAATCCCTCAAAAATTATCGTCTTATAGGACGCAATCAGCTTCGTCTGCTCCTCCGTCGGTGTCCCCTTAATGCCAAACATCTTCTCCTGGAATGACGCACGGTGATCGAATGGTAGCACCAGGAGGTCTTTGGAGTAACCCGGGGTCTTCTTAGCGGATGCAACTGACATGAAAATGCTCCTTTTTTTTGCTCTTTACGCGAGCCCCTAGTATGCCCCAAAATTAGCCATAGGCAATCAGTTCAAGGCCTTACGCGATGCAAGGGGACACGGCATGAAGGAGATTCCGCTTCGGGAATACCTAGCTTTTCTAGATTCTCAAAGCCCGGCCGATTTTAGAGATGGAACGGCGGACGAATTCCTCGCAGGCCACTGCCTGCCAGAGGATGAACTCGCCCCCTTTATCTTCTTCCGGGAAGAGACCTACGGACGCAACCTTGTAGCCAAGAGTGACAAGTACGAACTTCTGATCCTGACCTGGCTCGCCAACCAGCGTACGCCCATCCACGACCATTTTGGCCAGCGTTGCTGGATGACGATCCTTTCGGGAGAACTCAGCTTTCGTAACTACGAGACTCCGAAGGATTTCAATGCTCCGCTCGTCCCGCTCGGCGGTGTTCAGAAGGTGGGGAAATCAAATCAGGTTTATATCGATGACACGCTGGCCGTTCATTCGATCGCCAACGCCGCCAAGCAGCCGGCGATCAGCGTGCACCTTTACGCCGGCCCGGTCCCCCGGTGCAGCATCTACAATGAGAAGGCGCACAAGTTTGAGACCATCACGCTGGGCTACTTCACGTATTTAGGGGAGCCAGTTCTCTCCACTCACCCTGAGGCCCATCAGTGAAAGGAATCATCGGATTGAGCGATTGCCCCTCGAGAACTCGCTCGTAGTAATGCAAATACCTCTTGGCCATCTTCCGGTAATGAAAATTCTCCAACGCCCATTCGCGACATCGCGCACGATTGATATCTGCACTCCGCTCAACGGCCTCGATAAACTCGCCATAGGTGTCACACAGGAAGCCAACGTCGCTCGACACGAGCTCGGGAAGCGATCCGCGTCTCGTCGATAGAACGGGCACCCCACTCATCATGGCCTCGACAACAGCCAGCCCAAACGGCTCGTCCCAGATCACGGGGAAGAGCAACGCCTGGGAACGTGCGAGGAGCTCCCTCTTCTTCGTTCCGCCAACCACCCCCTCCCAGGTGACCCCTCGCCAACTCTTCCATAAGCGCGAGCCCCCGAGAATGTGTAGGCGCCGACGACTCTGGCGTGCGATCCGAATCGCCCCCTTGACGTTTTTCACACGCCACGAGGCCTTGGCCAAAAATAGAAGACTAC
This sequence comes from Deltaproteobacteria bacterium, assembly GCA_016196825.1. Classification (GTDB taxonomy): domain Bacteria; phylum Bdellovibrionota; class FAC87; order UBA2466; family UBA2466; genus JACPWY01. The sequence continues at coordinate 25,778 of JACPWY010000030.1, forward strand.
CGTCGTGAAAATCGGAGTACCGATAATCATCAGGGTCGATGCCATTGTAGACAAAAGCTTCGGCGTGGTGGCGGCGAGCGTGATCGCCACTCACAAAGACCGAGTTGGGCAGGTAGCGTTCACCCGCGACGCCGTTGCCGCCGATGGTGACCAGATAGGGCGTCTGGGGAACAAAGTTAGGTGGAGCGAAGTAGTGGAGAAGATCGACACTCTCGCTTCTTAATGCCGAGAGTCGACGAAAATCGGTCGCGAAGTGTTTTCCAAACGGAAACTGGCTGCCAGTCCGAGAAAAGAGTGTGAGCTCCACGCCCAGTTCGCACAGCCCCTTAGCCAGCCACCACACGACACGTTCGGTTCCCCCATAGTGGGGCGTAGGCAAAACCGAGTCATGAACTAAGCCGATGCGCACAGACTCCATGGATAGCCTCAGGAGACCTTGAACACAAGGGAGGCGCCAGCAAAGATGAGGCTATTGGAGATCGAGTTCACGCCAGGAAGCAGAGTCTGGTCGGGAGCGCCGCTGACTCGCATGTAGTGGAAGACCAAGCCAGGCGCGATGGACTCCCAACGGTCATACACCAACATCCCACCGATGCCGATGATGTTCATCTGCCCACCATTGAAGAGCGAACTCCCGGCCTCAATATTGAGATAGGCTCGCATCACACTGACCGCCATATCGCTGTTCAGAGTGAGTGCAAGTCCCTGAATCTGGCCGGGAACCTCATTGTTGATGGCCTGATCGGCTGAGCCCGCCACGACGGTATTGAAGACCTTCACCCCCAACTCGAGATTGAAAGGGGCGCCGAAAAGGCTGGGTTCATAGTTTGTTCCACCGGCCCCGCGGACATAAGGAGGTGTGTAGGGGAGTTGGGGACGCCGCGGAGGCGCACCCGCCACGCGCCAACGATAGGACAAAGAAAGATCAGAATAGCGAAGCTCGTTTCCGCCAGCATCGTAGTTCCACCCGGAAAATATGCTAGAGGTCACATCAAATCGCACGCCAAAACGGTGCATTTCTTTCCAGTAGATTCCCAAGTCTCCATCGATATTCGGAAAGAGAGTCGTGCTGTATTTGGGAGTTTGCGCCGATACGACGTGGAAACCGCCGGTCAGGTTGACGAATAGTTTCGCCACCTCAATCTGCACCTTTTCGCCATGGCTGCCCGATTCCACCTCACGCTCCGCCGAAGAAAAGAAGGCAAAAGGTGAGGAAAAGACCTCCTTCTCTTTTGTCACAAGGAGCAGGCGGAGAAAATATTTCCGGTTTGGGACGATCCCGCGCTCGTTGTCGAACATGCCGTCCCAATGGATCAAGAACGGCAGAGACCCTTCGAAGGCCATGCGATAGGAGAGGCCCTCTTTTGGCTCCGTGATTTCCAGAACCCAAGACGAATAGGCGCCCCGTTTCGCCGATACAGAGTGACGAAACACAACCTCCTCGGCAGTCCTCTGGCCAGGGGCGAAGTAGAATGTGGTCTGGGGCTCGCCGCGCTCGTTGGTGAGAAAGACCTGAATGCCGTCGTCGGTCGTGACCTTAGAGTCCTCAAGCGGCATCGCGGCAAAGAGATTCGTCGAAAACAGGAGCAGGAAAGTTGAAATTAGGCGCATTGAGTCAGTTCTGTGCTTCCATTCTACCGGATCGGTTTTCGACTGACTAGTTGGCGGCAAAGGCGCGATTGCGTTCCGCTGCGCGCGTAGCGATAGCGCGGATGAGCTGCTCGTCGGCTTCGCGGGACCAATCGGGCGCAAAGCGCTTCACCCACCGACGCATTTCCGGTGTTGAGGTGTTGAGCGATCGCGCAGTCTTTCCCATGAGCTCGAGCTTGTGGACCATCTCGAAACGGAGCCCCTTCAGGAATCGGGCGGCGGCCTCTCCATCGTATTTGGCAAGACGAAGATAGTTCTTATGGAGTTGCTGAGCTGTCTTGGCATCTACGGACTGATCTACGGCGAGAACAAATCGAAGGTAATCGGTGTACTTCTCGAGAATTGTATCCGTGTCATTGGTCTCTCGAATTGAGGGGAAGTCCCGTGGCGAAGCAGCAGCGGCCTCACTCATCAGAAGAGATCCGAGCCAAAGAATCGAGACACCTATTTTAAGACCGCGATAGAATCTTTTCATGCCTTCCCCCTTTTCCTCCGGGAGGACTGTATACAAGCTGCATGCCAGGCGCCTTTTTGGTCACCGTCAGCCCAACGGTCGCATTCGACGCCTATATATGAAGACGCCGCCCGAGCCAAAGTGCCGCTTTACGGCGACTCTGGGGGCGGAAAGTGTCGCTTTTGACCGGACGGTGAGCACCGCCCAGCACGAAAACAATTGGAATGCACTTTGCTTTACTCCGCTCCAGCGCGCGGTTTCGCGCGCAGATTTTGCCAGGGGGAACAGTGGAGACTGTGATGAATAAAATGATCCGAAGTGGTGCAGCAATCGTTGCCTTAACAATGATTATCTCGTGCGGTTCGCCGCCACCGCCTCCGCCGCCTCCTGCGGCGCCGGCCGCAGCAAGTGGTGTCGGTGGTGGACTCAACGTCAACGCCGGAACACCCGGTCAGTTGAACCCCTACGATATTTGCAACAACCTGGCCTACATCAGCGTGGGCAGTGGCACCGCGACAGCAACGGCCGAGTCCCTACAGTGGTACACGGTCTTGCCCCAAGCCGGGCAGGTGAGTAATCAGCTCACTCCTCAAGGCTCCGCCACGCCCCTCCCCATCAGCCAACCGGCTGCGTTCTCGATTTCTTTTAATATGGGTGGCGTCGGACAGGGTGGAATGGCTAGCGCTTCGATGCAGCTGGTGTCAGGGGCCCCTCAGATGGGCGGCATGGGTGGTGGCTACGGCCAGATGCCTTATGGTCAGTCGCCCCCTCTCACCTACACATTGGTTCAGAGCATACCGATTTCTCAAAACGTCCAGATCTGGTCGACGGATCAGCAAGCGGTTTTCGTGGCCCAGCAGAGCATGGGAATGGGTATGGGCCAGGGCGTACTCTCCATCGCCAAGGTCGCGGTGAAGTCGCGCAACCCGATGGTTCAGCTCTTCGATATTCAGCAACAGCAACCGCTTTACGGTGGTATGGGCAGCGGCTACGGAATGCCCCCCGGCATGGGTGGCGGCTACAATCCTCAGCAGTCCGGACCCATTGCTCCGACGGGCGCGATGCAGGTTCACCAAAAGACATTGAATACAAACTTTCCGCAAATCACGCAGTTTGCGGGTGGAGTCAATCCGATGTGCTCACAGATGGGCGGTGGCTACGGACAGGGTGGATACGGTCAGATGCCTTACGGCCAACAGGGCGGCTATGGTCAGATGCCGTACGGTCCGCAGGGCGGGTACGGGCAGATGCCTTACGGCCAACAGACTGGCTATGGGATGCCGTATGGTCAGCAGCCGATGCCTTACGGGCAACAGGGCGGCTACGCTCCGACGGGTTACGGCTACCCCTGGTAAGGCTGAAACAGTTCGCAAACTTTTTCTAGTTGGAGACAAGAGTCATGAAGGCGTTGAACGGTGTCCGGTTCCTGGTAATTGCGCTGGTCCTGATCCTAACCTACACGGGTTGTAAGAAGGACTCGGTGAAGGAAGAGACGGCGGTTGTGAATACCTACACTGGTAAGCCCTACCGCACCTTCGTTACGATTCAGCGCTATAATCTCGAACAGCTCGGCGCTTCGACCGACTCCATCTCGAACGTTCGCCTGGCCATCACATTTCCCGACGGACAGAGTTTCACGCTTCCCGAGAGCGGTCAGTACTGGCCTATCGGCAATGCGCAGACTCAAGAGATCAATCGCACCTTTGAAATTCCTTGGCGGTGGCTCCGCAGCGACGGTTTTCGAATGACCGTACAGATGGAGCGTCGGGGTGCCGACTTTCTCCCTTGCGTCTTCGATATCACGCAACTTTCGCTATTCAACCGCTCATACGTCTGCCACACCGACGTGCAGTGGCAGATCACTCAAGATCACGCCACCGATGCGACAGCGGACAAAGAGGGCGTGCAGGTGCGCGTCTTCACGGATCTGAATTCCAACGCCAACGAAATTCCAAAAGAGCTGGCCCGTCGCAATTAACGACGGTTCTGGCGATCCACTTCGTAACGAGGCATTTCCACGCTCAAGAGCGCACCATCGCTAGCGCGGAGTATGAGGCTGACTGGCGACTTGAATTGGTTGAGCGCCGGCACCACAACCGAGTGCTCACCCCGCCCTTGGCCGGGTAATTCAAAGACAACTTCTGAAAAGGGTGTGTGGTCCTGGCGCAACTGAAAGCCGTTCGGCATTCGGTTCACCATTTCATCATAAAGCGCCTGCCCGCTCGCATCGATGGGGGCGATATCAATGGGGCGATAATTCCAGTTCGATCCTGTTACGTTCCCGTCATTGTCGAGCGTCACTTCAATCCTCATCCCCACGATGGGCAGCTGCCCCTGGTAAACATCGTATGAAACCGTCGCTCCGATTGGGCTCTGGCTCACCACGCCCTTGAGTTGGTGTTCCGCGCGCAGCGTGCGTTCCTCGGCGTTGGCCTTCACAAACTGGTCGGCCCGGGCCAGAATTCTTGTTCGGTCGAAACTAGGCACCGCGGAAACCCCGATGCCCGCCATCAGGAAGGAACCGGTCTGCTGGCGCGGCTTCGGAAGGTCAACCGATTGCTGAGGCACCGGCAAAATGGGGCGCGCAACGCTCGGCGCTGCTGTCTCAGCTGGGACGAAATACAGCCACGTCATCACCAGAAACAACAGAAACAAGAAAAGCGCCTGAGCCCGACGAATCATAGTGCCCCCTCATAGATGCCGTCGTTGCCGTTTTCCGTGACGACTCGTAGACGAAACAAAGCTCCACCCGTCGCCGAAACTGTCGCCGTGATTGCACTCGCACTCTGCGAAGAGACTGTGACCGTGGCGCCTGCGGGCATATCGCCAAAGCCCTGAACTGAGATTACGGGAACGATTCTGGCGTCCACCTGCTCAAGAATCACCCGAACGTTGCGGGCCACGTTGCCGTTGGGATTGGAAACCTGAAGATTGAAATTAACGCTTCCTCCGCGAGCAACTTCGGCCCGCCCGATCACAGAGAGCGGCTGCCTCAACCGCGAGGGATTCGGATCAAATCCGCCGACGGCAAAGGCCGCTTCGATGGTGCGTGAGTGGACTCCACCCAGTTTTTGGTCCGCGCTGAGAAGTGCGCTGCGAAAGGCAGTGAACGAAGCATCCTGAGGAAGGAGCGAAATGGCCGAGTAAATCAGGCGGTCCGCGTCTATCGGACCTCTGTACGAATCCTGCAAAACAAACTGCGATCGAATTCGCCACAACACGCGCGTGCACCACTCAGCGACTGCATACCGCTCGGGCAGCGAGCGATTGTCATTGGTGGAGACCTCTGCAAACTGCATCACAGGTCCAGTGTCCTGCGCCGATCGAAGAGGTTGACCGGGTTGGAATTCAGAAAAATTGCGCGCAATCCAACGGCCAATGTATGGATGGCCCGACAGTGTCTCGGCGCCATAGTCGGCCAGGCATTCATGGAGCGCGGCTCCTTCCGTATAGTTAGCCCCGCGATCCCCCGCAAAATCGATGCCCCGCTCGGCACTCACGCTTTCATTCACGAAGTGGCCAAACTCATGGAAGAACATGTCGCGATCTTTGGAAACCTTGTAGCTCGTGTCTCCGTAGAAGCTCATCGTGTGAGAAGAAGAGGGATCGAACTTGTGGTGATCGTAGAATGCGTTCACGTCCGCACTGGTGCCGGATTCGCTCGGCGCGAGGACAAAAACGTAGAGCGGACGATTCTTGTTGAGCGAAAAGCCGAGTGCCTCGATGTAGGTCTGGATCAGAGAGAGACTGTAGTAGCCAAGCGACTCGGAATAGTGGTCGGTGTCAGCCGAGTAGGTAAAATTGCCCGAAGCATCGGGGGCGGCTAGGGAAGAAAGCGCGTCGTTGATTGAATGGATGCGCATCTTGATAAATTCACTCTCCAGCCGAGAGGGAATGAGTAAATTGGGAAGGGTCGAAACAACAGAGAGCGAGCTCACGCGGGGATCGGTGATGGCGATGTAGGGATCGGAAGCAGCGTCGATGGGATTGGGAAGAACAAGCTGGGACTTTGGACCCGACAGGGCGAAGAGGCCGCGTCGAATGGAATTGAGCTGATCGTAGTTGGGAAGATTAACCGTGCCCTGAAAAAGATTACGTGAGCAGGCAGGGAGCGCCGAGACGGTTATCAAAAGAATCGCAAATCTGAGTTGTCTCAAGCCATCCATTCTGTTGCCGTACCTAAGCTGAAAAACTGTGAACTCTATCCATTAGGAACTGCAAAGGGGATGCCGGGGGAGGCATGCGTAAAATGGGGTGGTTTACGCACGAAATGTGTACAGGCCGTATACAGCTCGTAAGAGGGTGGGCACTAGAAAAATCGGCTCTCCATTCCAGAACTCAGGGACATCACCGACAGATTTAGCGTATGCGTTGGGAATTATTGGGCAAGTGGTTGATTACTCATCGCATCGTACGCCAAGGGCAGGCCGCGTCTCCATTGAGATTGCCCCCCAACGCAATTAGACTCCGCTTGGTCGTGCAGCTCTATCTGGGTCATCTACTGGGTTCTAAAGCCCGACCATCCTGCCCATGGCTTTTGCCCCTTCCCCCAATCAACCCTGTGGGTAATTTGCGGGGCCTTTTCCCACCGAGGAAAATCTAGCTGTGCTTTGGCCAAATTGTGAGCTCGACACAAGAGCCTGAGGTTTTCCAGATCGCGACTGCTCCCGCCCAATGCGTACGGGCGAACGTGATCGATCTGGAGATGTGCGGTTTGGTTGCACCGAACGCCGTTTTGACCGACATACTTGCACTGATAACCATCACGATCTCTTACCTCTCTCACCGTCCGCGCTTGCACACGATGGGTGTGACGTGGCGTGACGGTGTTTCGGGTTTTCTTCTGTCTCACGAAGCCCTTAAGGACTTTCTTCAAGAGAGCGGCTCCATCCTTTTCCGACGCGAGTTTCTTTGCCTGTTCGAGAAGTTCTTTGAGCTCTTCGTCTAAGACGATTTTCAGGATCTCTTTCTTTTGGATCTTTTCAGGAAACTCCTTCGCCAAAATGTCCACTACCTCCCGGGAAGATTTGTTGATGACCTTGTGGAGAAGGTCTGGGGCGTTTGTTTTCTCAAGAACGGGAGAAAGAAGGGTAAGTGAGGTCAAAGACAGAGTCCCGTTCTCAAGAAGAGGCTTCACCTCGACTACCTTTTGAATCAGCCGACAGGCCTGAATGCGCCGATGAGTTTCGCCCTCGGAGTAGCCAAGATAACGAATGCAAAAATCATAGACGCTAGCATAGCCTTCCTTGAGCCAGAGCCGACGACGATCCACCTCAACCAGGTAATCGAGCACTCGGCTGGTCTGGATCTTTTCCTTGAGCGCTGCAGCTTTGGTTTCCACCAAGAGAGTTTCATTGCAAAGTTTTTCAAACATGGAGCCTCCCATTTGAGATGACTCTACCCCGGGTTTTTGAGAGCGCATTCCTCATCGGAAAAAACCTAATGAAATCGCAAGATGGCGCCAGAAAATTGATAGCTTTTTCAAAAAGAGAAAATTTCACTTCAAAAAACGATCTGATTACAATTACTTACCGTCGATAGATCTGAACCACATCAGGATTACGTCAATCACAAAAAATAAAAATACTTTGGCCCCCTGGACCGGATCGGACTCTCGCCAACCAAAACATGGAGTGGCTCCTCTCCACCGCGACAGCAAGAAGCGTCGCTTAAGGCACCCACCCCACCTCCACTCCCGAAGCCCGCCGACGCTCGCATTTCCACGAAACCAGTTCTCCGGCAACCACCTCAGCCTCCGGCGCCGTCCGCGTTGGTATGTGGGGGAACTATTTATCTCGAAATTCGCGAAAACAGAGCGACCTGCCCATTCCCCCTGGCGTCTAGGCATCCATCGCAGATCTCGCTATCATCATCAAATGCCCGACCATTCAAGCGACCTTTACATTGATCTTCTCAAGAAGAGTCTGACCAATTGGCTTTATGCCGACACAGAGTGGCATCCTATCGGCCGCGAGGGATCGTTGCGTCGGAGATTTTCACAGGGGCTGTCATGGCTCCTCCGTCGGCCCGTACAGGTGCTGCAGAAGCGTCCGTACAATCCCGAGGAACGAAAGAACGGACTCGATTGGCCGCCCTATGCTCACACCATGGTCGGCCTCTCGCGGCTGGACCAACTGCAGACCTGTATCGACACTGTGCTCCGGGAAAATATCCCCGGCGATTTCATCGAAACCGGCGTTTGGCGCGGAGGCACCGTGATCTTCATGCGTGCGGTGCTCAAGGCCCGTGGCGTGTCCGACAGAAAGATCTGGGCCGCTGACTCCTTCGCCGGTCTGCCCCCCCCAAGCGGAAAATACGAGGCCGATCAGGGCGACCAACACTTTACGTTTTCAGAGTTGGCCGTTTCCCTGGAAGAGGTGAAAAACAATTTTCGCAAGTACGGCCTCCTCGATGAGCAGATCGTTTTTCTCAAAGGTTGGTTCAGCGAGACGCTCCCGACGGCGCCCATTCAAAACCTTGCTATCGCGCGTTTGGATGGCGACATGTACGAGTCAACAATCGACGCGCTCAATGCGCTTTACGAGAAGGTTTCACCTGGTGGTTTTCTCATCGTTGATGACTACGCCATTCCGGGCTGCCGCAAAGCGATTCATGATTACCGTAACACCCACGGCATCATCGAGACCATCGTCCCAATTGATGGCAGTGCGGTCTATTGGCGCAAGAAGCTCTAGACTCCGGCCGGGACACGGCCTCGCGACCAAGCCAACTCCGAGATCTGCTCTAGCCCCGCGGGGTTCGAAAAAGTGTCCACGCTGAGATCTGTTGAACGCCTGCCGACCGGAGCACCCGCGCACATTCCTGAAGAGTCGACCCGCTCGTCACAACGTCATCCACCAACAATACAGACTCGGGGATTCTCCCCCTGCCCAGCCGAAAGGCCGAGCGCAGATTCTCCACACGCCCCGCTGCAGTCGATCGGCTCTGAGGTTTGGTCCACCGGACCTTTTTCAGGAGGTCGGGACGATGAGCCAAGCTATGACGATGAGCGAGGCGCTTAGCCAAAACTTCGCTCTGGTTGAAGGTTCTCTTCATAAGACGCGTCCAGTGCAGCGGCACCGGCACAACCGCCACACTCCCCACCAACCCAATTTTCGGATCGATACCCAGACAATCGTCATAAAGTTTCAGCCACCCAGGTTCCCCCGAGAGCTTCACCCGGTGCAGAATCGCCAGCGCCGTGCGATTCAGCCAAAACACGGACTGAATGTTCAGATCGAACGCAAACCCGGCTCCCGCACACGATAAACAACACCCCGACACCGACCCATTCTCCCGACCGCAATTCTCACAATGCCCGGCAAATGGGATGTAGATATCACAGGCTTCACAGATCCCACGCCTGCAAAACACTCCGCACACCAGGCATTGCGGAGAGACAAGTTCGATCAGGCACTGATCGAAGAATTGGGCGAGAAACGGCATCGGTACTCCCACGCCTGGTAAATGTGATCTCGAGTGACCGATTCACGGTCATCCAGATCTGCGATCGTCCTCCCGACCCTCATCAGCTTGTGGAGCGCTCGCAAACTCACCGGCTCCTTTTCGATGGAACGAATCCACTCCTCGGCCTCCGATGGAATCTTGAGTTCCCTCCAAAGAGCTCCCCACCGCACATCACCATTGCGATCGATCTCGGGGTGCTCCCGATAGCGGACCCGCTGCCTCTCAACCGCTGACTGGATGACCTCTCCGTCCTCCGTCCCAGGCGGCTCGCCGCTCGCCGGTCCGGGGTCCAGCACCACCATCAAGTCCATCCGATCAAGGATTGGCCCAGAAATCCTACGTGCATAACTGCTCCGTTTTTCAAAGCTACACCGACAGCGCAAACCATCGAGCGCGTAGCCGCAGGGGCAGGGATTCATGGCGGCAATCAAAGTAAACCGAGCGGGCAACGTCAGCCAGCGCCCCACCCGATGCAAATGAATCTCACCCGCCTCAAGCGGTTCGCGCAGCCCTTCGATCGCATCTCGTCGAAATTCGGGAAACTCGTCGAGAAATAGAATTCCCCGATGTGCCAAAGTCACCTCACCCGCCGCCAAATCGCCAGTGCCTCCACCCAGAAATGCGCCAGCCGAAATGCTATGGTGGGGAGTGCGGAACGGCCTCTTAAAGGAGAAGGCTCCCTGCGAAAACTCGTTGCAGCGAAGAGTTTCGACCAGCTCGCTCCGAGTGAGCGGTGGTTGAATCTCATCGGCCGCAAAGGCCAGGAGCGATTTCCCAACACCTGGAGGGCCTACGAAAAGCAAGTGGTGCCGCCCGGCCACCGCGATTTGAATGGCCCGCTTAGCCCGCATCTGGCCAAGCACGCCTCGAAAAGGCTGGGTCACAGGCACGTGCCCCTCCTCTGAATAGGGGACCACCCGCCGCAAAGCCTCTCCCCCCTTCAGCTCCGCAATGACATCGGAAAGATGGCCCGCGAGACCAATTCGGTCCGATCCAATGAGCGAAGCCTCTGCGTCATTTTCTTTCGAGACAATAATCCTCTTCACTTCAGGCGATCGCCCCAGCGATTCCAAAAGGGGAACAACTCCGGGCGCCCCGCGAATCCGCCCTTCCAATGTGAGCTCACCCAATACGGCACACCCCTCCAGTGCGCGCCACGAAATCTGGCCCTCAACGGCAAGAACCGCCAATGCAATCGCAAGATCAAAATGGCTCCCCTGTTTTTTCTCATTGGCCGGACACAGGTGCACCACCACCCGCCCCGAAGGCAGATCCGCGAAGCCCAAGTTGGCAAGGCAGCCCAAAACACGCTCCCGACTCTCTTTGATGATGTCCCCCGCAAGCCCCGTGATGACGAGCGACGGGAGCGAGCGCAACTTCACCGCCTCCACGTCCGCCACCATCCCTTCAATTCCTCGTCGAAAAGCGGTCTTAATCGAAGCCATGTTCATTTGGATGAGCAAACGCTGTGCCATTGTGACCACGCAGGCCATGAGGTATCCTTAATTCATTAGGAGGCCGAAATGCGCACCGTGAGACTTCTTTGTGTAGTCACCGTTGTCTTTCTGACTGCCCCCCTGAACGCTTTGGACATCGCCGCCGTCGGAGTAGGAAGCCTCGCAATGCCGTCCTATTCGGCGGGCTCCACCAACCTCACCACCATTCCCAAGATCGGCCTCTTTGGATTCGGCGCCATCGCCGGTGTCTACTCACTCTTTCCCGGCTTCACGATCGAAACGGGCATTCTCACGGCACCTCACAAGTTTTCTATCGATGGAGGAACCAACCTCTCATTCATCGTCACCGATACGCTGGCCCTGAACTTCATCGAGGTCCCCATCCTCATTCGCTTCGACCTTCTGCCGATCATCAGCTTCGGCGTCGGTGGTTACCTCGGATTCGCGAATGGAACCATCACGCGATCTTCGTCGGTTCCCAACACCGCTGACAAAACCGAAACCTTCGAAGACAATAATCTCAATAAGACGGATTTCGGCCTGATGGCGTCGGCCTCCGTCGGCATGCCAATTCTCCCCATGGTGAAACTGCTTGTGGACCTGCGCTATCTCCACGGCCTCGTGAACCTCTCCAAACTCACAGATGGCTCCAACGCCCGGATTCGGGACCTCCAGGTATTCGCTGGCATCAAAGTGTCGCTCTAAGGGTCGCTTTAGCACTGCGCAGCAGAGAAGAATCTCAACTTAGCTAACAAGCATAATTTCTTCACTTTTCCGGCATATTCTGGATCATGCGCGGCCCTTGTGGCTCGATGCACAGCAACTTTAGTTCGACTTTTTCCGATAAGTCCGTGGAACGTGAGGAGACGAAAATGAGAAAAGTTCAGGTTGGTATTTTGGCGTTTTTGGGATTGGCCCTAACCTTTGCCGGTTGCCAGGTGTCTTCCGAATCAACGGGAGATGGCGTGTCTGATCTCGGTTCGCTCCCCAAAGCGACAAGCCCCGTGGGCGCGGCCTCGGCCACAAATCTCCGCTCACGGTCACAGCTCATGTCGGCCAGCACCGGGGTGAAGGTCAGGAGCGCTCACAGCACCACCTGGACCGGCAAAAGCCGTGCGATGTGCGAGTCGTCGCGCCTCGTGCGCGACGCCTACCTGCACGCTTCAACCCCGGACGCCATGCTCTGCGTGATCGGGGCGCTAGCCGACAACGGTCAGTTCAGCACCACTGTCACTGATGGCAATAACAAACAGTTTCACTTCGGCGGTGACCTCGGCGAGATTCGTCTCCGTCTCAACGCTACGAAGAGCAGCGGTAACATCGCTAACTTCAACCTCTACATTTGCAAATCCGACGGCACGAACTACAGCCAGGTTGGGTATGTCGGCCACGATCTCACGAGCAATAAGGCCGTCGCGATGACGTCGGTCTTCAACGCCACGGTCGGCTCGAACACAGTGGGCGCACGATCCAGCATTTCCGGCGCCGTGAGTAAAGCAGGCGCCTGGACGAGCAAGACCATTCAATCGATCACGAGCACCACCCTCTCGTCCGGCACCTTCGATTCGAAATCAACAATCACCCAATCGAGCGACAAGCTCGAGATCGACTCGTTCCAGAAGGGAACCTATTCTTCAACCGCCTTCACCAACCGAGTGCACGCCATCATGGAGCTGCTCGGAGGAGACACGCTCATCAATTTCGCGGTTGGAGATGGCAGCGCCCGTTATGTGCTCTCAGGTTTGGCCAGTCTCGACAACACCACCAGCTGGACTGGCGATGATAAAGCCCCGTTGGGCACGGCCTCCAATGGCACCTACTACAGCAGTGTAGCCGGCACCACCCCGAAGGCCACCGAAACGGTGTCGACCGCATTCTCCGAGGCCGAAACCTGGGATTGCGCAGCGGGCACGGGTGGCTCCTTCTCGGAAATCGCCATCACGACGAGTCTCTCCACAGGCCTCATCGAAGACTTCGCGGCGTGCGTGACCAACTTCCCGGATCCCGTCGACACCTTCGTTGACTGCGCCGGCACCCTCGACAATTAGTTTATAAGAATATCTTTCCGCGCCGTTTGAGCTCGTTGTGGATCTCCTGCTGGAGTCTCATTCGAATCTGGCGACTCACCTTCGTTACGTACTCGATGTCCTGCGCCTTCTCTGGATCCTTCTCGATGCGGATGGGGTTCAAGAACTTGATCTTCCACTTGGCCGGCAGGGGTATCACATTGAAGGGAATGGGAATGATGATTCCCAGGAGATCCTTCGCCCACCTCACCTGCCCCAATGTGATGTTGGTCTCCTCGGCCCCTATTACGATCGCGGGAATGATGGGTGCGCCGGTCATGAGTGCAAGCCGCACAAAGCCTCGCCGAAAACGTCGCAACTTATAGCGGTTTCGACTCGGTTTAAAATTCCCCTCCTCGCCCTCAGGGAAAAGAACCAGCCCCTCGCCCGTCTCGAGCATCGCCAGGCCATTCTCAAAGGTAGCCGGGATCATCCCCATCTTCTCCGCGTGCACAGAAATCTCGGGGCGAAAGAACCAGAGTTTATGGGCGATAATATGGGGGATTCTTCGAGTGGACTGAAAAATCTGGTGCCCCAGCATCAGAGCATCAAACCCCATGAATCCACTGTGATTGGCAATGATGATATATGAGCCCTTTTCGGGGATGTGGCGCGTGCCCACCGTCTTCACGCGGAGATAACGCTGAATGAGCTCGAGGAGAAAATAGGGGAGGACCCGATAGGCCAGCTCCTCCTTCGTGAGTCCCGCACGTTTGAGAGCCTTGTTAAAGGCCTGGGAGATAAAACTTGGCATCGAGGGGTTATAATGCGAGCGGGGCGCGCGTCGCAACGACTTTGATAGCCCTGCAGAGCTTGAGCGCGATCAGGTTTTCCATCACATCGACATCCGACAGGGGGTTGTAATCCATGACCAGGCTCACCTGGCCAAACTCGATCACGGATGAGAGCGTGGAAAAAAAATGCGGAGTCATCGTCGTTGATATCTGCATCCATTTCGGCTCCATCGCAACCACAAGGCTTGGCGGCGGAATTTCCTTACGAATCTTCTGGAAACGCTCCCGAAGCTCATCTCCCCTATCGCAAATCTCCTGAAGCTCACCATTCAAGTCGGTTTGGATGGAATCGCTTCTCACATCCCGACGCGCGAAAACGAAGTGAGTGTCATCCCAAAGAAACATCCGGTAGAGCGCCTTAATCCCCTTCACAGCCCCCGTGTTGGCCGAAATCAACTTTCCCTGCAGAAACTCCACGGTCCCTTCCTGTTGCGCTCCACCGCGCACGCGGAGCACACCGGTGCGTTCCAGTTCGTGCACCGTCACGAGCGCATCGCTGAAGGCCTGTGACTCGTGGAATGGAACGGCCACTTCCGTCTTTTGCACGGGCACAACCTGCGTGCTGGCAAACTCATTCTGCAAGGAAGATCGCTCGAGCTTCTGAATGGCGGTTTTGATTTCCGTGAGGAAGGGTTTGTCGGTGTCCGATTCGTGCTGCAACAAAACTACCTTGAGTGACCGCAAGATCTGTTCGGACTGAATCGCCCCTTCAACATTCCCCGCGGCCCCTTTCAGCCCCTTCATCATCCTGGGATCTTCGGGCTTGGGATCTTCAAAAACACCATACACCCGGTTTTCCAAAGCAAAGGTGAGATCTTCCTTCGTGAAGCTCCGACCCATCCAAATCAAAAAGACACGCCGGGGACCTGAGCGGACCTTCGTAATCACATTGCGAGATCCCGGCAGATTCTCAATGAGAACGATCTGCGGATGGCCCACCTGGGTAGACTCCAAGAATTTTTCAGGCAGCGCCTCAAACACAAAATCGAAGGCCTGGGTGGCCTGAAGAGCAGCGGTGAACTGTTTTCCCCATTGGGTCGTCTCACCCAAAACGATCACGCGATTCCGCGATGAGGCCATGGATCCCCCGATAGCAAATGAATGAATTACCGGCCGTAACGACTGAGAAAAAGACTCTGGAGATCGGGAAAGCGGCGCAACTGCTTTAAAACGAAGGCATCATGTCCGGGATAGTAACCGTTCCCAAAAAGCAGGGTGGCCTCACTTGCAATCCCCTCCGCCCCCAGGGCCGCCCGCGTGAACGACGTCGCCATACTAAACAACAATACCTTTCCGCGAGAACGGCAGCTCAGAATCGAACTCAGCTCTGTGTTTGGCACAGATGCCACGTTCGTCACAACATCCACCATTTTATCACGAGTCACCTCGGCGACCCTAGCGGCGACCTCGACCGGATTCGTCGCGTCAATTTGCCACACAGCATCACACACCTTGAGCTTGCGGAGATCACTCGCGGCCGCTTCGAAAGGCTCCACCGCATATACGCGGCCTGTCCGCCCCACCTTCTGACGAGCCGCAACACACGAAAGGATGCCCGCCTTGCCTCCTGCCCCTACTACGAGGACGGATTGGCCCTTCCTACACAGCGCATAGACCGTCGCCGGCGCACCCGCCACGTCGAAGGCCGCCATCACCACGCGCTCAGGGAGGTCACTTGGGAGCTTGGCCGCAATGCCCGTCTCAAAGAGTATCGCGTGTCCCTTGACTCGAATCTGGTGCGACTTGAGATCGACCGATCGGATCTGTTCGATCAAGAGCGGGGTCAGCGTCAGCGAGACAAGCGTGGCGACGGAATCGCCCACCTTAAATCTGCACGGCCCCTTGTAACGCGAGCCCACCACCAACACTCGCCCGATGAGCATCCCGCCCGATCCGGTGACTTTGTTCTGCTGCTTTCCGATCTCCCGCGAATTGCCCTGAACGATTCGCCCAATCTGTCCGGCGTCCCCACCCGTCTCCTTCTCCATCTGCACAAAGCTCGCTGCATCGATATTGAGACAATCCACGTCGATCAGGATTTCATTGGAATAGATCGGAAGAGAATTGTCGAGGTGCAAAGCCGACTGAGGCAATCGCGGCTCCTTGTCGAGAACCCGGTGAAGCCCCCAACGATGGCCACCCTTTCTTTCGACCGCTTTTTCAGCCATAGAGGCGTTCTTCCGCCATCTTGTCAGCAATGAGAAAGGGCGGCGTCTTTTCCTTCTCTGCCCGCCGAAGAATTGTCTTCACAGTGTCGTAAATAGCGCTCGCCTTCTGGATCGCCTTGGCTCGGTTGTAGCCTTCATACTCGACGAAAATATTGATGATGCCGCCCGCATTCACGACGTAATCGGGAGCGTATACGATTCCCTTTTTCCAAAGTGTCTGACCCTCGGCCGGCGTCGCTAGCTGGTTGTTAGCGCAACCAACGATTGCACGGCACTTGAGTCGGGGAAGCGTCTCGGGGTTAATAATAGCCCCTCGCGCACATGGGGCGAAGACATCGCACTCGACTCCGTAAATTGCATTATTGTCGACAACAGTGGCCCTCAATTCGGTTCGCGCTTTGGCGAGGATGGGTTCATTGATGTCGGATACGATCAGTTTTCCACCGGCCTCTCGGATTCTGACAGCGTAGTCCCAACCCACATGGCCCAAGCCCTGAAGCGCCACCGTCACACCGCGAAGATCGGGCTTCCCCGTCACTAGCTCCCACGTGGCTCGCAGAGCCTCGAAGCAACCCACCGCCGTCACAGGAGAGGGATCGCCGCTCGAACCCGGCACACCCTCAATCCCAAGCACGTGAGAGGTCGTCGTCTTCACCGCCATGAGATCCTCGGTGGACACATTCATGTCTTTTGCCGCGATGTATCGGCCCTTGAGCGTCTCGAGCAATTCCCCAAAACGCGCAAAGAGCTCGGGAGTTTTTTTGGAAACTTCAGAAATGATCACCGCCTTGCCACCGCCGAAACCGAGACCCGCCAAACTCGATTTGTAAGACATCCCTTTCGACAACCGAAGCACATCCTCGAGTGCTTCCGACTGGGTGCGGTATGGAAGCAGACGAATGCCTCCACACGACGGACCCAGATGCGTGTTGTGGATCGCGATGATCGCCTTCAGACCGACGGACGAGTCCTCGGCCGTTAGTACCGTTTCATATCCGTCAACCTTCAACTTTTCCGCTTTGAGCGCCATAGGGTGAACACAATTTCTAACAGATATCTTT
Source organism: Deltaproteobacteria bacterium (assembly GCA_016196825.1). Classification (GTDB taxonomy): domain Bacteria; phylum Bdellovibrionota; class FAC87; order UBA2466; family UBA2466; genus JACPWY01. The sequence goes on from JACPWY010000030.1 coordinate 42,895, forward strand.
CTTTTTGACGATTCAGAATGCCGCCATTAAAAATCAAACTTCGGGCAAACTAAACATGGCAAAGCGCTTCATCGTGATCGCCGGCAACATCGGGTCCGGCAAAACAACACTGACTGAACTCCTCTCCAAACGTTATGGGTGGGAGGCGCACTTCGAAGTGCACCGCGAAAACCCCTACCTCTCTGATTTTTACGGAGACATGAACCGCTGGTCGCTTCAGCTGCAGGTTTATTTCCTGTCCAAGCGCTTCCAGGCCCACCAAAAGATCTTGAATTCCGAGTCTTCCGCGATCCAAGATCGCTCCGTCTACGAAGACGCCTTCATCTTTGCTCGTACGCTCAGCGAGACGGGCAAGATGGACATGCGCGACTACGAAAACTATCTCGAGCTCTTCAACACGATGACCCAATTCTTAAATCCACCTGACTTGATTATCTATATCAAGAGATCGGTCGAATGCCTCAAAGGTCGCATCCGAGAACGTGGAATCGAGTATGAGCAAAATATTCCCGAGGACTACCTCCGGCAACTGGACCGCTGCTACGACGCCTGGATCAACAGCTACAAACTCGGCAAGGTCCTCACCGTAAAGGCGGACGATCTCGATCTGAAATGGCGCCTAAGCGACTTCGACTACGTCTGCAAGGCGATGGAAAACTCCCTTGACCAGCCGGAACTGTTCACGGTCTGCTAAGGATAGCGCGTCAACTGCGGCGACTACACCTTTGCCCACTGTTGAGACAGCTGCAGATTGAGAAGCCAGGTTTCCAAGTATCCTCGATCGATCTCAGTGTTGGCGAGAACACCGCGAATATCAGCCAGATGCTTCTCCGAGCCACCCTCTCGATAGTACTCCAACTTCTTAATGATCAGATCTTCAGGACTCACCACGAACGCCTCAAAGCCCTTCCAAAAAGATGTCCTCTTTCGCCGCGAGAATTCCAAGATCGAGTGCGGCGTTGCCTTGCAGACAACGATATCAACCTTGAGCCCTGACTCGTGGTGAATAAGATTGAACTGTCCTCGCGAAACAATCTCATCGATCAAGACATCCTCGGGCGGGCAGTAAAACCCTTGGATAGGGAAGAGAGATCCAAATTTTTTCGCATCCTCCGGCTTGGCACTGACCACGACATCCATATCCTTGGTCATTCGCGGCTCGCCATAAATGATCGAAGCAATGCTCCCAACGACCATATACTGAATGCCAGCGCCCTCGAGTTTTTCGAGAATGTCTTTAAACGTGTCAAAAAATCCGGAAACGGGGGTCACTTCGAGCCCTTTTCGAAAAAGGAGTAGGTGAGATGATTCAGCTCTTTCGCGGAGAGAGCGGGGTGTTTTTTCTGGAGCTGGAAACGCTTAACCGCGTAAGCAAATTCAAAAAGATCGGCAGCTAGTTTCAGCTTCTTTTCGACCTTCTTGCTATCGGGGGCTACTCGCTCCATGGCCGAGACTGTAGTGAGACTTTAGGTCCAAAGGCAAGTCATCGAGGGCTGCTCCTTTGGCTGGTCCAGCGGCAACGAAAGGATTGGCGGGATTCACATCGATAGTCAGTTGCGAAGGAACAATAACAACATCGAGATCTTCCATAGGAATCGCCCCCAGTAGAACATCTTCCCCCAGAATCAGCGCACCAACATAAGCCGTCCTGTTCTTGAACCGAATCCGGATAGGCCCCACGTATGGGCACATGTGACTCCTGCCATCGGCCGTCGTCACCTCTTTGGTCTGCTCGGGGGCGCCAGGGTCAAACCCCAACTGAATCGCAATATGGTCCGGTATACAAAGATAAAGCGCTCCGGTATCGGCCAGGCATTTCACAGTGAGCATCCGCTCGGGCCGAACGGGATTATCCAAACTGATTTCCGCTGTCACAAGACCCATTTTCACACTCCTGACTTTAGGGTGACTCTCCCAGGAAGTCTAAGCAAAAGCTGCGCCACACGGGCAGGCACGCCGGCCTACTAACGCGGGTGCTAATCTCGCACTGAGCGCATGCTTTCCAATCTGTCTCAGGACAGACGCAACGTTTGAGGTTTGATAGGTATCGATGGTATTCAGGGTCTATGCGCTTGATTCTCCTTTTTGCTCTGATGACTGGCGGCCTCTCGGCAACGTCCTTCACCTTCTCGGGCCATTTCGAGAATCCCGACTGGTTCCGTCGATTCAACTCCATCCAGCCGTCGCCATTTCAACTCGGCGCCGATCGGAGTGAGATCGTGCAAGACCCTCAACGTGGTCACACCGTCCTCAAGGTAAAATACCCCAAAGGCGAAATCGATAGCCACCCGAGCGGCGCCTCTTGGATCACTTACCTCGGCGGCAAGTTTGAATCGATGACAGTTAGTTATTACGTCAAATTTGAAAAAGACTTCACCTTCGTAAAGGGCGGAAAGCTCCCAGGCCTCATCGGCGGTGCGCGCCACGGCGTCCCCCACTCAACACTCACGGGTGGCTTCAAACCCGATGGCACCGACGGCTGGAGCGCTCGCGTGATGTGGCGAAAAGATGGCCGCGTGGTTCAATACATCTATCACCCCGATCAACCCGACAAATGGGGCGAGGACTTCCCCTGGATGATCGACGGCAAGCCCGCCCAATTCCTCCTCGGCCGCTGGCACCACCTCAAAACCGAAATCCGTATGAACACCCCCACCCAAAACAACGGCATAATCCGCTCCTGGTTCGACGGCCAAGAAGCTCTCGAGGTCACCAATCTCCGCTTCCGCGACATCCCCACAATCGCCATCGATGCCCTCTATTTCTCCACCTTCTTCGGCGGCGACGAACCCGACTGGGCTCCCCCTCGCGATGTTCACGCGTTTTTCGACGATTTCGTAGTCCGCGGGTAATTGTCCTCCCGATGCTACCCTCACATCGTTGACCACTTACCTGTCGGCCCCCTACAACCCAGCCATGCGAAGTTCCTTTCTTGACAAATGTACCCATATTTGGGTACATTTACTGTGAGTCGCTGGAAACGTTTCGGTGTCATTGTGGTTTTGTATGCAATCCGATCACGACCCTCGTCATGTTCACGTATTCGAAGATGGGCGACGTCTTCTCAAATTTAGTCTTGAGTCTTGGACAGTAATGGAGGGCAAAATGACAACCCGCTCGAGAAAGGCACTCGAGGCCTTAAGAAAGGAAGGTGTCTTTTGTGAGAAATCCAAAGTTTAGGTCGATTCTCCCTAACTACAAGAAAAGCACGCTCGAAATCACCCTTCTAGAAGGACGCAAGACTAAGGCCTACAGCCTTCCCTTCGCGGTGCTCAAAGGAGGAAAGCGCATTGGAAATACCAATCGATTTACCTCTCTCGAAATAGATAAAGAACTCGGAAACCAGGCCGTGTCTTACCAACTCCAAGACGAAACACGCGGCGACTTTCCAGCCGATTTCGTTTGTTACTATTGCGACCCGACCTACGACTGGTCCCCGCTCAACCAACTCAAACGAGCCCTGAAGGGAAAAATTCAATCTGCGAACCTCTCCATTCGGGTTTTGGCAGATGCTCTACATACTTCGCCTTCCCAGGTAGTTCGCCTCTTCGAGGAAAACGCAGGCTCGAAGCAAATGCTTCAGCTGCTGCAGCTCGCCGAACTCGCCGGCTACCATATTGAGTTTACGCTCAGAAGAAAGCCGGCAGCCTAGCCTTCAAAGCCGCAGCTCTATCCAAGATCCTCGGGACCTTAATCCCTCAGATCGATGCTACCCTCTGATCCTTGCTCCGTTGAATCGGCTCTGCCATAAGCTCGGAAATGGGACCGAAAACGCTTCGCTTCGATCGGGGAACTCTTATCTTTGACGGGTACGATAAGCTGAGTCCGCCGATCCACAATTGTCGGTGGGACCAACGAGTGGGGCGATTTCGAGCCTGGGCCCACACTTACAAAGAGCTTCTGGGAATGGGGGATTGGAAAGACGAAACGCAGAATCTGCTCCCAGGCCTACACGCTCTGTCTCGCCCTGCACTGAGGCCTTATCAAAGCGATGGTTTAAAATCTTGGAAGGAATTGGGTGGGAGGGGAATCGTTGCGCTTCCCACGGGTAGTGGGAAGACGATTCTGGCCGTTGAGGCCATCTTGTCGTGTGGGGGCCCGGCTCTCATTTTAGTTCCCACTCGGGCACTTCTCTCTCAATGGCGAACGGTGTTGAAAAGATACATCGTTGAACGAGTAGGCATCATCGGCGACGGAGAATTCTCGCTTGAGCCCATCACCGTCTCGACCTTTGAAGGCGCCTTGAGGAGAATGGATCAGATCGGAAACCGCTTTTCTTTGCTTGTGGTGGATGAGGTCCACCACTTCGGTGCAGGGGTGCGCGATGAGGCCTTGGCAATGTGTACGGCCTCGGAGCGACTCGGCCTTTCGGCTACCCCCGTTTCCCCAGGAGATCAGGCGGAAAGGCTTTCCCGTCTCATGGGGCCTACGGTGTTTTCTCTCGGGGTCTCCGATCTCACCGGAAAATACCTCGCGATGCTCGAGCGATCGGTCTGCGAGGTCAAACTCACTCCGCCGGAGCGCGTTCGGTATGAGCGGTGCCTGTCCCAGTTTAAGAAGGTATTTGTCCCCTACCGGTGTCGAGCAGGGCCTGATTGGGGAGAGTTTGTGAAGTGGGCCAACACGACGGAGGAGGGAAGACGCGCTCTCCTTAGCTACCGCTCCGCCCGACAAATTGTGAGTTATCCCCAAGAGAAGGCGACCCATCTGGCCCATCTTTTGACCCAGCACCGGGAGAGTCAGACGCTCATTTTCACCTTCGACGTGCCGACGGCCCACACTATCTCCAGAGAGTTTCTCATCACCCCCATTACGTCGCACACTCACCGCTCAGAACGGGAAGAGGTCCTGGCGAATTTTCGAAGAGGAAAACTCCGTGCTCTGGTTTCCTGTCGGGTTCTGAATGAAGGACTGGACGTTCCCGATGCCGAGGTCGCAATTATCGTGGGCGGCACGGCGCAACAAAGGGAGCACGTGCAGCGCGTGGGGCGCTGCTTGCGCCCCGCTCTGGGTAAGGTGGCGAAGCTCTATGAGCTCGTGGTGCAGGATTCCCTTGAGGTGAGGCAGTGGAAACAAAGGTCAAAGGCCCTTGCTTCCTGAAGCACTCCTCCAATTCAGCGTAGTTGGAAACCAACTCTTCCCCCATTATCTACAGGATCATGACAGGCCGTGGTTGGAGCGGTTGATTGCTGAGTACTATCGGCATGTGGGGAAACCGTTCGGCGAATTGAAGGATCACTTGAAACGAGGCCTTCCCTTTCAAGTGCCTCCCGCGAAACGAGGGCTCAATAGGGTTTTCGGCAGAGAGACCCCTTCTGCCATCGCGCCGAGGGTACTCAGGCAAAATCTGTTTGCCGTCATGGCAACCGACCCCCTATCGAGAGAGCTCGGTCTGAGGCGAGTCGCCGAGTCTTTTGGTCTGACTCCGGCTGAGATCGAAATGTGTCTTTTTGCGGATCTGCCTGACGAGAGAAGTCTTCGCGAGCCTGCAGAGGCGGTATCCTCTTCTGAGTTGATGCTCAGATCGAACCATCTCATGATTCAGGGGTTTCTCACGAGAAGCCATGAACTTCGCTTCACGATTCTCGGCAGTGCCCACCGCGTCATCCGGCAGGCAAAGCTCCGCGGGCTGATCTGCGAGGTCGTTCGTGGGACAAGGCAGGATGATGTGTCGGTGGTTGTTTCAGGCCCCCTTTCCCTTTTTCAGAAGACGCTTATGTATGGACGCAAGCTTTCCGAGCTCTTGCCCTTTCTTGCCTGGTCCCATGGCTTTTCCGCGACGGCTTCGTGCTTGGTTCGTGGAGGCCACCAAAAGATTTCCTTCCTATCCGGAGATCCCATTTTTCCAAATGTTCCGCCCAAGGAGTTTGACAGTCGGGTCGAGGAGATGTTTTCGAAGAGATTTCTCAAGGTCGCCCCCCAATGGGATCTCATTCATTGCCCCGCTCCCGTCGAGGCCGAAGGGACTCTGATCTTCCCCGATTTTCTCATCCAAAACCGCGAAGACCCGGACAACAAATGGTGGCTCGAAATAGTCGGTTTCTGGACCCCGGAGTATCTCGAGAAGAAGCTTCGCCGTCTGAGAGCAGCGAAGTTAGAGAGGCTGATCTTGTGCCTTTCCGAAAACCTCAATTGCGGAAACGACACCCTCCCGAGAGGGTGTCGAGTTGTCTGGTTCAAGAGAGCCATTGAGCCAATGAATGTTTTATATATCATTGAAAACAATAACTAAACTCATTATATTGACATGCACATGCATGTCTAATTAAAATGGGCTTAATGAGAACCACTATCGAAATCTCCGAAGAACAACGTGCCGAGCTTCTCAAGCTGGCAGCTCAGCGTGGGCTCAAGGGATTCTCTCAAATCGTCAAAGAGGCGCTTGATACGTACCTTCGGGGGATCAGGGAGAAGCGCGAAGTTATTAACGCTGCTCTGAGTTTGAAGGGGGCTTTCACCGGAAAAGACGCGGAGGATTTTGAAAGGCGTGTTTCGGAAGTTCGAAAGGTTTGGCGTTGAATGATTCTTGACACTGATGTCCTTGTTGATTTTCTCCGGGGCCAGGGTGCAGCGGAACGCGTTGCTGTCGAATTGAAAAAGAGACGAGCATTCACCACGGCCATCACGGCTTTCGAATTATGGGCGGGGGCTAAGACCTCTGAACAGGCGGCTGCTGTAGAGACTCTTCTCGGTGCGCTTCCTATTTTACCGCTCGAGACTCCCGGTGCCCGACGCAGTGGCGAAATACAGCGCGCTCTTGAACAAAAAGGCACCACCATTGGAATGGCGGATTCCCTGATTGCTGGAATCTGTCTCGAGCAAGGCAAACCTCTTCTCACTCGCAACAAGAAACATTTTGAGCGAGTTCCGGACTTGCAGCTGATCGATCTGTGACCTCAAACGAGCTTGTTCATCCAGGTCTTAAGACTCATTACCGCCCCCTACCCAAAATCCTCGGGCCCCTCGTCAGCTGGCTTTTCCTTCTTCGTGATGATGTCTGCGAGTTTGGCGTGATCAGGTTGGCCGATATATTGGCCAACCTCGGTGATGTCGATTGGTTCTTTCTGTTCGCAGTAGGCCTTCTTGGCCGTCTGAATCCGGACCACCTTCTGCTCGAGCTGGGCCAGCGGGATCTCGCCCTTTTCCACGGCCACAATAATCGCGTCGATCTGCGCCTGGGGCACGCCGGCTTCGCCCTTATAGATCAGCATGTCGCAGCCGGCTTGCACGGCGAGCACGGCCGATCGGATCGGATCCCATTTGTCGGCGATGGCCTTCATCTCGAGATCATCGCTGATGATCAGTCGGGAAAAGCGCATCTTGGTGCGCAAAAGATCCGTCAGTGTCGCCTTCGACAGCGTCGCTGGGTACTCCGGGTCCAAATTCCTATTCATGATGTGTGCGGTCATCACACCCTCAACACGGCTCTTGATCACGCGCTTAAACGGAATGAGTTCGAGCTCATCCAATTGCTCCATCGTCTTCGTCACAACCGGCAAGGCAAGATGGCTGTCTTCCGTCGTGCCGCCATGGCCCGGGAAATGTTTCGCCACTGCCATGACGCCCATCTTTTGCAAACCTCGGCAAACCGCTGAACCCATGCGGCCACAGACCTCGGGATCCTTCGAGAACGCACGAGAGCCGATGATGGGCGACTCGGGATTTGAGTTCACATCGACGACCGGCGCGCAATTCATATTCACGCCGATCGCCTTGAGCTCTTTGCCGATCACCATGCCAAACTGAAATGCAACTTTCGGCGAACCCAAATCACCGATGTAATCGTTCCCCGGGAATTTCGTGAACGGCTTCACTAGGCGTGTGACCTTCCCGCCTTCATGATCGATCGAAACAACGAGCGGCGGGCTCCCCTTCGCCCGACAGCTGAATTGGATCTCATTGCTCAGTTCTGCGAGCTGCGTAGGAGACTGCACGTTGCCCTCAAAGTAGATCACGCCGCCGAGATTGCTCTCGGCGATGAACCTCTTAAAAGCGATGGGAACCGAGAAGCCGTCGAAACCCACAATGAAGAGCTGCCCGACCAACTGCTGAATATGTTTATGATTGGCCATTGTGAGCTAAGTTCAGGTTTTCAAAGTATAAGTTGATGAAGAGGGAGTTTCAAGGAGAGTGGAAATAGGATGGCACCTTGTGCTATCACTCGAGCTCCCATGAACGCCACACCTCCCAAAGTTCGGTGCCTCAGATGCTGGCAAAGTCCAGAGGCCTGTATCTGCTCCGCAATAGTCACCACGACCTCGCCTCTGCGCATTCTCATCCTCCAGCACCCTCAGGAATCGCGAAACCCCAAGAGCACCTCACGCCTCTTGGCAATTTCAATCAAGGGCTCTGTGCATAAGGTGGGACTCTCTTGGCGCTCACTCTCCGCGGCTCTTGGCGTCGACACAGCCCCCCGCAATTGGGCCGTTCTATACTTAGGTCCGCGCAAAGACTCAGCCGCCTTCAAGGCGAACGAGTCGATTCGCCTCACCGACCGCAAAGGGCTCACGGTCGCCGAGACCGATCTCGAAGGCATCATAGTTTTGGATGGCAACTGGAAGCAGGCAAAGACCCTCTGGTGGCGCAACGCCTGGCTCACTCGAATCAAACGCGTCATTCTCAATCCCAATCGCAACAGCGCGTACGGCGAACTCCGTCGCCAACCCCGCAAGAATTGCCTTTCGACACTGGAATCCACCGCCGCCTGTCTGGCCGAACTCACGGGCCAGAAAGCGATCGAAACCATTCTTCTTTCCAATCAGGAGAAATTGCTCGAGCGCGTGTTAGAGCCTAACCCAAAATCCTTTCTACTCGGTGCGGTCAAAATGACCTGACTCTTCGTCCTCCGCGGTCGGCATCCTCAGCGTGCCTATAGGCACGCCTCCGGTGCCTTCCTTGTGCGTCCTCGATTCAGGCCATTTTGCCACGCCCCTCCCGACGAAAGGATTTTGGGTTAGGCTCTTAGCGGGAGACATCCACAAAGCGCAACCGCACCTCGGCGAGCAGACTTTCAATCAGCTTTGATTCGTCGGTCGAGAGATTGCCGCGAGTCTTGTCGCGAATCATTCCCAGGATGTCGATGTTCTGCTTCGCCATCTCGAGGTTTTTCTGCGTTTTCTTGGTGATGGGATCGGGCGCGATGCCCATATTGATGAGAGCTCCCGTTGCCAGGGACAAACAAAACGTCGAGAAATCGACCTCATCGGGTGCACCCGTCGGAGGTTGCTTCGCCGTGAAGCCCTCTCCCTTGGTCTCCGCTTTTTCAGCGCTGTGGCGCTTGTCGACTACTTTGAAATCATTGTCCTTACTCATGTTATCCCCCTCACGTACCGCCAGCGGCGGGAACTTCAGGCGTTGCGACCGGTTTCGCGGCCGGCACAACAGCCGGTTTCGCCTTCGCCTTTGCGGCTGCAGCGAGTGCCTTCAGACGATCCCGTCTGACCACCAATTCAGAATAATCGAGCGACTCCACCGCCGGTGGATCTTGCTTCGCCACCGGCAACTGCGTCACCGCTGCACCCATCTTGCCCAGCGATGAATGGTAAATTTTTTGGATCTTCGGCAACCGAAAATCCTTCGCCATCACAAAATTTTCCACGCCCCGCGCTTCAATACTGATGACCGCCTTATTCGACTGATTGTTACTCTCGATCAGATCTTTGAAATTGTTGTTGAGCTCAATCGGCACAAAGAACGAGCTCTTCTGAGCCGAATCAAAGGTCACCGTAAACTGCGAATCCTTCACAAACCGAGCAGGGCTAAAGAATCTCAACCGAATCCGCCAAATCTGAACAGCGTAAACACCCGTATCCCAGGTCACTGAGACACCAATCGTCCCCGGCATTCCCCCGGCCGTCACATGCAGGGTCGGCCGCGCCCTGCGATTGCGCGCTCCGAACACGGCCAGGATCAAGGTATAAAACCCTGCCAGAAATCCCAAGGACGCCATTACGGCCAGCGTCAGCGAAAGCATTGTCCCCATAGCGCTCTATCTCCGTGATCTCCAGTATTTATCACCACACCGCGCCCCTTGTCGAGCCGCCGGCAGGTTGGAAAATCAGCGGTGAAGTAGGGCCTTCACCAGTTCCCGGATTTCGCGATTCGTGGCTTCACGGTCTTTGGATTTGAGAATCGCGGTCAACGCCGCGGCGAAATCGCGACCGGAGGCCTGGAGGCGAACCCAATCGTTCATTCCAAACAGGGAAAACGGCGCCGAGGCAGGCCGAAAACCGAAACGCGAGTACAGGCGGGTCCCGGGCAAGTCATTCGGGAAAACGTAGGTCCTATCGAGTGTATTGGTGGCTGCGCTGTAGCTCGGGTCGAGCAGTTGGGCGAGGGCGACCGCAACTATTGTGGTGAAGGCGTTGTTGCGTTCCGCGTAGTCAGAATCGATAGCGAATCCCGACGGCTCGATCAGTTCGTGCTGCCAATAGAAGACAAATTGTTTGCCGTCCGCCGACTGCTCCATTCGATAGGGAGCTCCCCTGAGCTCAGTGCGATCCAGCAAAGCTTCCGGCGGAGCGTAGGTTTCCCAGGCCATCCGAGGCACCAAGACATGGTTGGAAAATTGTCGCATCGGAAGCGAAGCTCGGTAGAGCATTTCATCATCGGCAGTCATGAGTGGGAGAGAGGGCGCTGCCAGCGCCTTATAGATCGGACCCCAGGCTCCGTAAGCCTCTTCCACTCGCGGCGCCGGGCCCCGGAGATCTATGTACGTACGGCCTCCGAATGGAGCGCGAATAAACTTCAAAGAGGCCACAATCGCGTGACTACGTCGATCTCTCACAACCGCATAGGTCGTGGAACCGGCGAATGGAAAGCGAAGCGCTTCCAAGCGGGCGTAGAACTCAGGAGTCCAATTTCGACGAGCCTCCTGACGAGCGATGAACCCACCGGCCTCCTCAATTTGGGCTTGGGCCGCCTGAATCCCGGGCGTCGCGGATTCGTCGCCTCGGAAAACGCCCATCTCGTTTTCAAAAGCTGACACTTCCAGAGTGAGTTTCCCTAGGTCGTACCGTCGAGTGGCAAAATACCGAACATAGCCCGCCCGCGGATCCACGAGGACCGGGAGACGAGAGACCGTCATGCACTCCCGTCGAATCCCGAGTCGCTCAAAGATCGGATCGAGTGAATAGAACTGGCCACCAGCTAAGAGAGTCTGCACCGAACAAGGCAGTTCCACGGGGAACGATTCCGCCACAAAAAATAGGAAGGCCAGGGTGATCCTAGTGAAGTGTTTCACGCAGAAGGGCTCCAATGGAGTGCTTCGCCAGTTGCCGCACGGTTTTGAGATCCCTTGCCTCCGTGACCAAGCAATAGAGATTTCCCATAATCAGATTTTGGATCGCTTTAGCCAGATCCCTCGCTTCTCCCATCGGGAGCTCCGGCCGCAGACCGACCACAATCGCGGTGAGGCGCTGACTGCCGATGTCGGCGTGTCCGGTGTTGAGTGCCTTGTGACCGGGGTCCAACGCACAGAGATGGTGAAAGAAGATAATGTTAGCGACCTTCTCACGATTCTCGTCTACCCACTGCAAAGTTTTCTCGAGGTAAGTATCGAGCTTTTCTTTTGGGGTGGTCGCGCGTTCGAGCGCATCAACAACGAATTTTTGGAACTGATATCGGCCCAACTTGATGCACTCCTCAAAAAGACGGTCTCTGTTGGGGTAGTAGGTCTGAATCAGCTGGCGCGACGACTTCGAAATCCTAGCCAGCTCTTCGTAGGTCAGATTGTGTAACCCCTTCTTCGCGATGAGGCGGGTGGCCACCTCAACAATCCGAAGTTTTGTTCTCTCCCCTTTTCTGAGGCGCTCACCAAACAGAGGCAAGACCTCGGAAATGCTGGTTTTTCTATTTCCGTGTGGCCGCACAACTTGCATAGCCGAGATTTCATACAGCAAATCGACCCTATGCGGCTACCCCCGTGGAAATAAAATAATTATAGTCATGACGACTAAAATTATTGACACATCACGTCGCGTGTGAAAAACAGGGTTCAGGAGGTAAGAAATGAAATCGATTATTTTTGGAATGATGGCCACGGCAATCGCACTGGGCGACGTCAGGGTCAGCGAAATCCATCGCTATGTGGCGAATGTGAGTGACAGTGAAGCTGATGCAACGCTGGCGGCATTTGGTATGAATCTGCACGACGTCACCAAGACAACCACGATTCGGGTCGACGGCCTTCTCATCCGTTTGGAACACACCGGCAGTGTCGGCGGGTCAGGGTTTCCGGTATTCAAAAACAACGCAACCTTCGACTTCGCTGCCGATGAGATTTCGGCAACCGAAAAAGAGATCACGATGCACATCTCCGCCCCCCAAGCCTCCCGGAAGCTCTTCGACGCGATGACCGGTGTGAAACCGAAGGATTTGGGCCACGGCGACATCGCCCGAGAACTTCAGGCTGGCGGCCTTTCCGTCCGCTGCGTGTACTCCAAACGGGGATTTCTCTCCCACGAGTGCGCAATTCGAATCGAAAGACCTTAGCTCATAGCCTGCGAAGGAAGCCTCCCTTGCCACCTGCAAGCGAGGCTTCCAACTGTCGAGCCGCCGCCGGCACTTCTACTCCATCGTACTTGTGATTGTTGAGAAAGCCGCCCAACCTATACGAAGTGAAATACGTGCTCGCCTCGACCATCCCCCTGCTCGCGCTAGTCTGTTACATGTCGTTTGAAGCTCGGTGGCTCAAAGTGACCGTCTTTGAAGTGCGGGCGAATGTGAGAATCCCACTCAAAATCGCCCACCTTTCAGATCTCCATATTCACAGATTTGGTTCTCTGGAACAGGGTGTATTGAATTCGCTCGACCGGGAGAAACCTGACCTGATTGTGATTACCGGAGACACATTTGATGGCCCTGAAAGCCTCGCGGTTGGGCCCCAGATTCTCTCCAAAATGAAAGCTCCGCTGGGAGTCTTTGCCGTCAATGGAAACTGGGAACATTGGCTCTCGGAAAATACAGCCCCCTACTTTGAGCAAAGTGGCATCCACCTTCTGAAAAATGAGAGATTTCGAGTGAGGGAGGACATCGACCTCGCGGGATCGGATCTGGGTCAGCAACATTCGCGAATTCTCTCGTCTGAAGGAGACCCCACGCGATACTGCATTTCGCTCTATCATTACCCAATCAACTTTGATCAGGATGAAAAATGTCCGCTCGCCCTAGCTGGACACACCCACGGCGGACAAGTCCGACTGCCCTTCGTGGGGCCAATTTGGAAACCCTACGGCAGCGGCCGTTATGACAAGGGGTGGTACGGCGACCCCCAGCATCAGCTCTTTGTCAGTGCAGGTATTGGAACCTCTATTCTTCCGATCCGCTTTCTCAACCGCCCGGAATTGGTGTACATGGTTCTCCACAAATGAAGCAGATTGCAATTCTTTGTCTAGCCTTCGCCCTTCCTACCCAGTGCAGCGCATTCATTCATGGTGCTTCGTTTCTGGAACACCAAACTTTCATGGACCTCAAAACAGCGGAAAAGCGCTTTGGTCAGTCAAGCTTTAGTCCGGACGCCTTCAAAAGTGGAGATGCAAAGTCGCGAGCCAAGATGAGCGTCTCTCTGATTCGCGCGAAGAAATTCGTTGGAAAAGCAGCTGCCTCGGTTCGCAAGGCCCTGGGAGATTAGACGGGCTATTTTTGGAACAACAATGTGCCGGCTTATCTGATTGAAGAAGGGTGGCAATCTTCCGGGGACACTTGGCAATTGGTTTTCCTTCTCGATGACCAAGGGCAGGTCGCAGAAGTCCGAATTCATAAAAACTGTTGCGATAAGGCAAAGTGAGAATTCGACTGCGTGGGCACTCCTGAGCAAACTTCTCGCCCCTTCTCGGGCGCCGCCGCCCTAGCGGAAAATCTCCCGCAGGGTATGCGTGAAAAACATCGCGAGGGGAACGAGCCGAATCGATTCGATCACTCTGGGCTCCGAACCTCCGTAAACATAGAAGCATTGCGCCGAAGGAAACTTGGCCCGAAAAGCCTTGAGTCCGTCCAATTCTCCACCTCTTAGGCGCCACCCGCGCTTGATCTCGAAGGCCAGAAGGCCGTTCTTGCCGTAAAGAACCAGATCAACGTCGAGATCATTCGATTCCTTCCAAGAGTAGAATTGGAAACCCGCGCGCTTGTAAGCGTTCTGAGCGCGGAGCTCCTGATACACCAGCGTCTCCAGCGCCGCGCCGTCAACCATTTCGGGCTCGTCCTCTGGCCCCTGGGGCCGGAGCGCGCGAAAGACTCCCGCGTCGAAGAAGAAAAACTTTGGGTGAAAATCGCTTTTTCTATGAGCCTTCTTGCGAAAGGGGGGCAGCCGCTCCGCCAATAAGAGATCCTCCAGCACACCAAAGTAACTTTCGACAACCTTCCGATCAACCCCCGCCTCACTGGCCAATCGAGAAATGTTTAGGTACTGCGCCTGACTGAAACTCGCCCCCTCGAGAAAACGCGCAAAACCGGAGAGATTCCTGACAATTCCCTCCTGCTGGATCTCCTCGCGTAAATAGGTTGCGACATAGGACTCGAGAAAGCGCTCGGGTGACTTCGACCGATACGCCATCGGAAGGTGCCCGCACTTGAGCGAACGCTCCAATGAGAAATCCTCTCCTAACTCCTCAGCGGTGAGGGGAAAAACTCGTTCCGTGACGGCACGCCCCCCAAGAAGATTGGTGCCGACCCGCTTCAGATTTCGTGCACTCGACCCGGTCAAAATGAATCGTAACCGCTGTTTTTCAATGAGCCGGTGAACCTCATCCAGGAGTTCCGGGATCTTTTGCACCTCATCCACGACCACCCACTCGTTTGGTGCCACAACGTAAGACGCCAAACGGTTGGGAACCGCGAGGAGCGAAAGGGACTGGCGCGAATTCAGCAGGTCGATTCGGTTGGGTGACTTCACCACGGCCTCGAGCCAAAGCGTCTTCCCCACCCCTCTTGGGCCAAACAGAAAAAAACTTTGGTCATTGTCCCGATGATAGTTGAAAATTCTGGTGTACATGCACACCAATATTATAATAAAATTGGAGTACATATACACCAGTTTTTCTGGATTCCTAGGCAACCCACTGAAATCACTTAAGGAATTTTCTCCTGGCCCGCAATCCCGCGCCAGCCTATGCTTAGAGGTGTCCGCCTGAAAACCGGGCATGGGAGGCACTCGATGCGCGCATTTCTCTTTCTACTCGTTAGCTCACTGGCCCTCGCGGGAACGGAAACCGAATCCCGCATGACCGAAGCAGAGGAGTTCCACCCAGCCAATATCGGCCTCGATTTTCAGTGGGCTCCCATCCAGTACACCAACTACTCCTATGCGCCGGGCTCGCCTACTTCGCGCCCAGGCAACGCAATTCTCGCCTCGCTCGAATGGCTGCCGCTCGATCACTACGGCAAGCTGGGAGTGGGAATTGGCGCCGGCCTTTTCGTGCAGGCCAATCAGCTGCTCAATGACGGCCGCACCGCGAGCCTCACCGGCATTCCGCTCGACGCCCACGTGTCTTACTATTTCGACTATATCGAGAATCAGCTCCTGGTTCCCTTTGCCTCTTTGGGCACATCACTGACTTTACTCCAACAAAGTTCGCCAAACGGAGCCTCCATCTCCCCAACACAGAGCTATCAGGGCTGGGAGTACTCTTTCGGCGGCGAGATTTGCCTCAATGCTATCGACGGCCACAGCTCCCGCTCGCTCCGTAGGCTTACGGGGATCAAACGCAGCTACGTCAGCGCGTCTTACATTCGTAGCCAGCCGATTTCGCCGGCCGGGCCCGATCTTTCCTACAGCGGTTATCGCGTTGGATTTCGGCTGGAAATCTGATCCCAACAGATTAAGCGAGTGGATTGCCCCGCAGATTGTTGATCACAAAACAGATGCCTGTGACGAAGAAAAACACGGCAATGAGAAAATTCACAATATTGCTACCCCAATGGAGACTTGCCTTGGGATCCTCTTTCCGCGTTTTCATCATCCCTATCGCGGTCCGGTAACCGATCACAGGGCCCGAAACGATCAGCGCCACGCCGGCGACCATGAGAAGGATATTTCCCAATTCGATTGGATGCTGCATAGCACGGTATTCTAGGGCCACCACGCCCCATTTGTCCATCACGTGGCCCAGTCATTCATGATACCTTGGAACGATGCGGGCACAGCCCAAAGAGTCGAGCAAGGAGGAGCTGTCACCCCCAAAACTCGTCATCTTCGACACCCACCCGATCCAGTATCGCTCGCCCGTTTTCGCGGCGCTCAATCGCCTGGCGCCTGCCACACAGGTCTACTTTTTCTCGGACACATTCAGCGGCAAACGATGGTGGTTTCGGGAGTTCGACAAATCGCCCCGTGACTCCTTTAACATTCCGCTCAAGAAGGGCTTTACCAACAAGACCCTTCGCTACAGCAACCCTTTTGTCTTCTGGATCGCGGTTCGAAAAATCCTTTGCCCCGGCCGCAAACAAGACAGGCCGACGGCTGCTCTCATCTATGGCTACTATCTTTGGGAACACTGGCTGATATGGCTTCAGTGCAAATTGTCAGGCACTCCGATCCTATTTGTCGGCGAAACTTTTAGTCTTCAGGGTGACCGGTGGCGGGGTGCAATCAAACGTTTCATTCTCCCCATTCTGTTCCGAACGTTTTCGCAGATCATTACGATAGGTAAGAAAAACCGGCGCCACTATGAGTCGCTTGGAGTTTCCAAGAAGCGGCTGACCGAGGCCCACTATTGCGTGGACGGTGCCTTCTTCGAACTCGAGACCGCCGTCGCTGAGCGCGCCCGCCATCAAATGCGCGAGCGCTACCAGATTCCCTGCGACGCCTTTGTCATGCTCTTCGTCGGCCGGCTCTTCGATCGGAAGCGCCCAGAAGATGCTCTCGAGATTCACCGACTCCTCTGCTCATCACACCCCTCGCTCCATACGCTCATCGTCGGCGCCGGAGAACTGGAATCGCACCTCCGGGAGGCAGCCTCCCACACGCCGAGACTCACACTGACAGGATTTCTCGATCAAAGGACAATCCGCGATCTTTATTGCGCTGCCGATTGCCTCATCGTGCCTTCGCAGTTTGAGACTTGGGGTCTCGTTGTGAATGAAGCAATGCACGCCGGCATCGTTCCGGTCGTCACCGACACCTGTGGTGTGGCAGGCGATCTCGTTGTGGCGGGCGAGACCGGAGTCATCTTCAAGCTAGGCGAGCCGGAATCGGCCGCTCGCCAAATCGCGGGGCTTATCGACAATCCCCGCCTCCTGCGTTCAATGGCCAACGCAGGAAAAAAATTGGTGAATCAAGAATTCAGTGTCGACCAATTTGCCGAAGCTATTCTCGGCGCTCTCCAAAGAACCAGCCGCTAGACGCTCACAAATGCATCATGGAATCGAATTGCTGATCTGGGGGTTGTTGGTTCGATTCTGCCGGCTCAAACCAGCTGCGAGAGCAACTGGGGCGCGGGGCAAACACGAATTCGCTCATTCGTTTGATAGTCCTTTTTGCCCTGGAAGTGAACCTGATAGGCCTTGGCTTGCGGATACTTGGCGGTAAGATAACGCAGGTGGGGGGAAAGGTCTTGATCCCCTAGCTCGCATTCGATCAAATGTGTGGGGATGTTGTTCTCCAACAAACGGTGATTTTCGCCAACGGTCAAATATCACAGCGGTGATTTTTTACTGGTAGCAAAAATCACAGTGCCTTCTCAGCCAAAAGCACCACCAACCTAGCCGAATTCCTGATTTCACTTGAGGGTGATTTCAACGCAGACCGGGTAGTCCGTTGACTGTGTGATTGCAATGCTGCCGCCGTGTGCCTCAATAATACTTCTAAAAAGTGCAAGACTCAGCCCTACACTCTTCCTGTGTTTCAACGGGTCGCCTCCAAATTCGAGGGGCTCGAACGCTTTCTGACTCAAGGGCTCACCTTGACGCTCTATCTGGATCACGGTGTGGCCTTCCCGCAAACCCGATGTCACCCGAATCACTGATCCGGCAGGAGCCCGCCCGATGGAATCGAGAAAGAATTTCTCAAATCCCAGGGCCATTCGACCATTGTCGAGTGGCAAACGCAGCCCCGAATCGATTCTGTTATCGAGGCTCACCGGTTTAGCGGCAAATTTCAGAGCCCGCCCGAACGCCTCCTCAATCAGGTTCGCGACAGGCGTTTGAATCAGATCCAACTTGGGTTTGGATTCGATCTTCACAAAATCGACGACATCCTTCACCACCTCGGACAGCCTTTGCGACGCCGCCTCGATCGCGGAAATCGCCTTTTCCCGATCATTTTTTTCTCTCAGAAGCGGGACGTAAGAAGAGAGAATCGTCAGAGGTGTGTTGAGCTCGTGGGAAACCAATGATAGAAACCGGGCCTTGGCACTGTCCAATGTCTCGAGCTCTTTGAGCGCGGCCGAAAGTTCGCCGTTCTTCGCCTCAATCTCTCGACGCATCTTGTAGGCTTCATTCGCCTGCCGCAGGGTGATCTTAAGATCCTCGGGGTCCCACGGCTTAGCGATGTACCGGTAAATTTGGCCACGATTGACGGCGCCTATTACGGAATCCACATCGGTGTAGCCGGTCAAGAGAATGCGAACCGCGTCGGGCTGAACACCCTTCACCTTTTCCAGAAGTTCCACCCCCGTCATCTCGGGCATACGTTGGTCGGAGATGATGAGGTGAAATTTCCGTGTCACCACCTCTTTCAGGGCATCGATCGGCGACGCCACGGCCGTGATGTCGTATTGACTCCTTAGAAGACGACGCAATGCATCCAGATTATCCTTCTCGTCGTCAACTATCAGGATGGGATCCACGCACTATTAGAATACGGCCAAGCCCCCCCTTATTCAAACCAAGCCGTTTGAGTTCCCCCGAGTAATCGGGTAGCCCTGAATCTTTCAGAGGGGGTAACCGATGTCCCAGATTGAGACGGTTCTCAAGGAGACCCGTGAGTTTGCACCAAGCCAAGAATTTGTCGCCCGCGCCAATCTCCAACCCTCGGAATACCAGAGAGTATTCGCCGAGGCCGCCCGAAACCCTATTCAGTTTTGGGAGGGGGCCGCGAGAAATATCGACTGGTTTCAGCCGTGGCAAAAGACCTTCGAGTGGAAGGAGCCCCATGCGAAGTGGTTCGTTGGTGGGCAACTCAACGCCTCCTACAATTGCCTCGATCGCCATCTCAAGACCGATACGAAAAACAAGTTGGCCCTGATCTGGGAAGGCGAGGACGGCCACACCACCCGACTCACCTACCAGGAACTCTTTGAGCGAGTCTGCCAGCTAGCCAACGCCATGGAGAGCAAGCTCGATTTACGGGCCGGGGATTTTGCGGCTATCTATATGCCGCTCGTCCCGGAGGCCGTCGTCACGATGCTCGCCTGCGCGAGAATTGGTGTCACCCACAGCGTGATCTTCGCCGGGTTCAGCGCCCACGCCGTCCGTGACCGCATTAACGATGCCCGATGCAAGGTGGTGTTCACTGCGGATGAGACCTATCGCAAAGGCCAACCACTCAATCTCATTTCGATCGTTCGACAGGCGGTGGCGGAGTGCCCGGGGGTCCAGCACACCGTGGTCCTCACCCGCAACGCCTCCACTCATTTATCAGGCCGTGAGGTTGCCTACCAGGCGATCAGCGAGGCGCAACCCAAAACCCACACCGCAAAGCCAATCGACGCCGAACACCCGCTCTTCGTCCTCTACACCAGCGGCACCACAGGCAAACCCAAAGGCATCCTCCACACGACAGGCGGCTATCTCACCGGGGTGAACCAGACCGCGCGCTGGGTCTTTGACCTGAAGCCCAACGACATCTACTGGTGCACGGCCGACATTGGTTGGATCACGGGCCACAGCTACGTCGTGTACGGGATCTTGAGCCTGGGCATGACGAGCTTGATCTATGAAGGCGTGCTCAATCACCCCCACCCGGGCCGCATCTGGGAAATCGCCGACCGGCACAAGGTCACAATACTCTACACCGCACCGACCGCGATCCGCTCCTTCATGCGCGCGGGCGAGGAGCACCCCAACAAATATCCGATGGCCTCCTTGAGACTTCTCGGAACAGTTGGTGAACCCATCAACCCCGAGGCCTGGATCTGGTACCAACAGACCATCGGCAAGGGCCGCTGCCCAATTGTCGACACTTGGTGGCAGACCGAAACAGGCGGCATCATGATATCGCCGATTCCCGGTGTCGTGCCGACCAAGCCTGGCTCCGCCACAAAGCCTTTTCCGGGAATCCTCGCCGATATTGTCGATGAAAATGGGAAGAGCTGCGGCCCCAACGAAGGTGGCTACCTTGTGATCAAGCACCCCTGGCCTTCGATGGCGCGAACCATTCTCGGAGATCCCGATCGCTTTCGCGACGCCTATTGGACCCGGTTCCCAGGAATGTATTTCACCGGCGACGGCGCCCACAAAGATGCGCAGGGTTACTTTTGGATCAAGGGGCGGGTGGACGATGTGATCAACGTCTCAGGGCACCGTTTGGGAACTATGGAAATCGAGAGCGCTTTGGTGAGCCACCCCTCGGTGGCGGAGGCCGCGGTCGTCGGCCCGCCTGACGAACTCAAGGGACAATCGATCGTAGCGTTTGTGATTCCCAAAGATATCGCCAATCTCACCGACCTCTCAGCGCTCGAGCAGAGCCTCAAACGCCACGTAGCCAACGAGATAGGTGCCATCGCCCGGCCCGATCGGATTCTTCTGACCCGCACACTCCCAAAAACTCGGAGCGGCAAGATCATGCGGCGACTTCTCAAGGATTTCGCTGCCGGAAAGACCACCTCGGGAGACACCACTACCCTAGAAAACCCAAACCTCGTCGATCTCATTAAGTGACGCTCATTCCCGGCTGTCGAACACCACATTCAAAGATGCCCCGTTCAGACTCCTCACATGAAGAAGGTAGCGACCTTCAACCGTAATAGGTGGAATCGGGGCCTCGACCTTAAACGGACGCTCCGCTGTGTGACACTCCTCTCTGGCTCTTAGAGAATCGATCGCCATGATCGGGAGCATCTCAACGGTACCGGTCGCGAGGTGATCGAAAACTTTAATGTCTTTGAGACGCATACAGGAGCTTGTCACGCGCCCCTCGAGCACGGCCATTCGGGTCAGGCCGCCAGACGACCCCTTTCGATATTCCACGCGAGCGCTGTCGATCGGCGCGTAGAGAAATTCATCAGGTCCGATCTGGGCACCGCCATCCTTCACCCGCAGCGAGCGGATGAGTCGACCATCCCGTGTCACGACGGCATACTCGCCGTCGTGGATACGCCCCAAACTGACAACGGTGGTATAGGGTACGGTCATGTCGAAACAGACGGTAGAGAAGAGATACGCCATCTGTTGCACAACGATTTGACGCGCCATCATATTCACTTCAACCTGTGGAGAGGCTAGCCTGTAGCAGGTGTCGGGCAGATAGCCATCCAGAACAATCTGAACTTCGTCGTTGTCATCGAAGCCCACTGGCGCAAACAAACTCCTCGACTCGACCGGGATAAGCCTGGGATTTGCAGCTGAGCAGACCACCGCCGACAACAATCCGATTACACTCACTAACGTTTTGCTTTTCATCACATCTCCCTTTCGATCTCTCTTTTACAATCGCCTGCCTATAGCAAGGGGCGGTCCAATCGACGATTAGGCAGATCTTTTTTAATGCAGCGAGTCTCATGTGACATTCGCGGCGAGTCATTGTGACCAATTGTCCCGCTCATCCGCCTCGGTTTCGCATCTGCGCTGAGAAGAGTTGGGCACAGGGTTTGCAAATGTATTGTTCCGAGCAGGACGTTTTTATTCGAAAAAACCGTCGTAACTACCCGGAGGGATTTATGTCTCAATTCATTGTTGCTTTACTGTTTGCTTTACCGGCCGTGGCCGATGTCACGCCGACGCAAATCGATGTTCCGGTTCACAGGGCCTACATTCCGATTGGCTTCGACGATAACGACAACGCGCAGGTGACGGTGGAAGGGATATTCTCTGACACCTGTTATCGCGTCGGACCAGCAAGGGCTGTAATCCACTCAAACAACCATACGATCGCCATCCACCAAACGGCGTATCGTTATGGTGGGATCTGCGTCCAGCTCCTCATCCCCTTCACTAAAACGGTTGATATTGGCTTCACACCACGGGGCAATTTTGCCATTGTGGACGCCATGACGGGAATGAATCTTGGTGATCTTCCCATTACTCGAGCTCCCAACGAGGAGGCGGATGATTTTCTCTACGCCCCAATTGGCGATGCCTACGTAAGGGTGGACACGGAAGCCAAGACAAATACTCTGGTCCTCACTGGTGCATTCTCGGATCGCTGCACGGTTATTAAGGATGTGAAGGTGAATTATTACAAAGACGTCCTAGTAGTGCAGCCAATCGCCGAGCACACCTCTGGTCGGGCGGATTGTAGTGGAAGGACCCGATTCCAGAAGTTGATCGAGCTGAAATCGGACCTCAGGGGGACATTCCTCCTCCACGTGCGGTCGATGGAGGGAAAGGCGATCAATAAGATGATCGATATTCCGTGACGGACGGAGCTTAGAAACGGGAAAGGCCTGACGTCATCTTGGCGTCGGGCCTTCCTTATTTTAAGAAACGGGTAAGTTTGTCGAAAGCAATTTTCAAGTTTGCAAGGTCGGTGGTGAGCGCCAGGCGGAAAAACCCCTCACCATCTTTGCCAAATCCGATCCCCGGGGTCACAACCAGCCCCTCGGCTTCAATCAGTTTTATTGCAAAATCCATCGATGAACGGTTGCCCGGCACCTTGGCCCAAACATAGAAGGTCGCGCTTGGATCGAGGTACTCAATCCGCAGCTTGCCCAGCGCCTTTTTCGCGTACGCCAAGCGCTCTGCGTACACCGCACGAATAGGTGGAGTGATGACTTCTGCTTGATCCAAGGCAAAGGCACCCGCCTCTTGGGCGGCCAGAAAAGGCCCCGAATCAATGTTGGTCTTGTACTTGAGAAGACCCGCCACCAGGTCTGGGTTTCCCGCCGCAAATCCCACGCGCCAACCGGTCATGTTGAATGTCTTGGAGAGCGAGTGAAATTCGATCGCGACGTCCTCGGCCCCCGGAATCTCGAGAAGACTGATCGGGCGCCGCTTCTCATCGAAATAGATTTCACTGTATGCATTGTCGTAGGCCAGGATCACCGAATGGCGTTTGGCCAAATAGACGATCTCTTCTAATGTCTCCCGCGGGCACACCACACTCGTCGGGTTGCTTGGAAAATTGAGAAGCATGTATTTCGGGCGCTGGCTCAAAAAGATCTGTTCCACCTGCTTCGCCTGTGGAACAAACCCGTGCTCTGCCTTGAGAGGCAGCGGGATCGCCCGCCCTCCGGCCAAAGTGATCGAGGTTTCAAAGACAGGATAGCCAGGCGACGGATAAACGGCACCCTCCCCAGCATTAATGAATGCCATCGGAAAATGGGCGATGCCTTCTTTTGACCCGATCAAGGCGATGATGTTTTTCGTTTCAAGAGCCACTCCAAAGCGCCGTTGAAACCAGTGGCGAGCGGCGTCCCGAAAAAGCTCGCTCCCCTCATAAGGGGAATAAGCGTGGTTGGTTGGCTTCTTCACCGCCGCCACCATTTTCTCGACGATCACGGAAGGGGTTGGAAGATCCGGATCCCCGATCCCCAAACTCAAAAGTTCCACCCCACGCGCCTTCGCCTGGGCCTTAATGACGTTAATCTCACTGAATATATAGGGCGGCAGTTGGGCCACCCGATCGGCCACTCGAAAACTCATTCATCCTCCCAAATGTCAGAAATCGCATACAAGCCCGGCTGTCGGGTCATCAGCCACTCGGCGGCCATCACAGCCCCCTGGGCGAAAACAGAACGATTGAAGGCCCTGTGTGTGATCTCAATCTCCTCGGACTCTGTCACCCAACGCACTCGGTGAACACCGATGATGCCACCCTCCCGTAGAGAATGCATCGCCACCGAAGAAAATCCGTGTTCCCGCAAATCCACTTCGATCATCTTAGCGGTCCCACTGGGCGCATCACGCTTCCTGCGGTGGTGCTCTTCCACGATAGACACATCCGCCACCGCTCGCTTCGGGTGGGGCAGCTCGCGCACCATGCGTCTCAAGACCTCAATGCCAAAACTCATGTTTCCCGACATGAGAACGGGGTAATCCTCTGAGTGGTGCAAGATTTCCGCCCGTTGCGCTTCCGAAAAACCGGTTGTCCCAATCACGATGGGCCGTTTCGCAGTTTCGATCAGTCCCATCGTCGCCTCGGGCGCGGAAAAATCGATCCAGACATCGACACCGGTCGGAGCGACCAAGGGCGCACCGCGGTGGATTTCGGCCGCAATCCGCCAGGGCTGGGCAGTCAATGCCTCCTGGCTCGCCTCCAATTGCGCTAGTTCCCGGCCCATCCTGCCGGTCGCTCCACAAACTCCCACGTTCAAGATTCTCACAACACCCCCTGCGCCACCAGCGCCTTACGCATGACCTCGCACGACTGAGCTGTCGGCCTCACTAGCGGAAGTCGCAACCCATCCTCCATCCGCGCCATCATCTTGAGGGCGGCCTTGATCGGGCCCGGATTCGATTCAACAAAGGCGGCCTTCACCACCCCTTGAATCGCCCGCTGAATGCGAAATGCATCCGCAAGATTTCCGGCCTTAGCCGCAGAAAAGAGTTCGACGAAAGATCTCGGAATGACATTCGCCGTCGCTGATATCGTCCCCGCCCCCCCAAGCGACATCGTGACGGCAAAGGCATCGTCATCCCCCGCCAACCAGCTTCGCTCCCGCCAATCCACAGAGTTGGACAGCTCGAGCCACTGACCATAGATCCCGCTCGCCTCCTTGAGGCCGACAATGTTGGGGTGAAGAAGCAAATTGCGTGTGGTATCGGGCAGAAGGTTCACGCCGGTTCTGGACGGCACATTGTAAAGAACGATCGGCAGGTCACTCGCATCGGCAAGGCAACGATAGTGCGCGTCTAAACCCGGCTGGGTGGGTTTGTTGTAGTACGGAGTCACTACCAAGGCCGCATCGCACCCCAGCTCGCGGGCCCGAAGCACCTGCCGGCGCGCGGCCTCGGTCGAGTTGCTCCCGCAACCGGCAATCACCTTCAAACCGCGATCGCGCGCAACACCCAGAGAGAGCAAAATGATCTCGTCCCGTTCGCCTTCCGTCAGCGTCGGCGCCTCACCGGTCGTGCCACAGGGGACAAACCCGGCAACTCCGGCTCCGGCCAACCAAGAGAGATGGCGTGACAACGCACTCGAATCGAAACAACCAGACCCATCAAATGGGGTTACCAGAGCGACATAGACTCCCTCAAACCTCAAGGGGAACCTCTCGCTTTCGGCTATAGAGCCGCGATGGTGTGTAGGCCTTTTCTCCGAGGGGGAACTCGCCCTCGAAAACATAGTTAGCCGGGCCCCTCAAGAGCATCGTCTTCGAAACTGGGCTCACGTCGACAACCATCTCTCCTCCAGGCACCTGGACCGTGATCGGGAGCGCCTGGAGATAGGTCTCCGAAAAAATATTCGCGGCAGCCACCGCGCCCGTGCCACATGCGAGCGTTTCATCCTCCACCCCACGCTCGAACGTCGTAGCGCGGATCACGTTGCCGGTTGTCTTTTGGAAGAAGGTGACATTGGTTCCCTCTCGGCCAAAATGTGGATTCCGGCGCAGACTCTGTCCCACCTCAATGAGCGGATACGCACCTAGATTCTCTACCTCCACTACGGCATGGGGCACACCGGTGTCGATGACGTAGGTGCGCACGGTCCCATGCCCCTCAACGGCCAAGAGCTTGTCGTCGAATCGAAAATCGGGATTCTTTTTAGAAACCATCGCAACCTCGGCGTAGTTAGCTCCGAGCTTTTTTCCCTTCACCAATCCCGCCTGCGTCATGATCGAGATCACGCGTTCACGAGGAAAGTGGCGATCCGCCAGATAGACGATCGCGCAACGAGCGGCGTTACCACACATCCCTGCCTCGCTTCCATCGGCATTATAGAACTTCCAGCGGGCCGTCACACCCTCACCGCCCTCATGCAGGAGCACAAGGCCATCGGCCCCCACGCCCAAATGCCGATCGCAAATCTGCGTCACCTGCGCCTTGTTGAGGTCGTTAATACTGCGCCCCCGGATCGAATCGATCATCAGGAAATCGTTGCCGCACCCCTCCATCTTTACAAACTGTAGCTTCATTTCTTCTCTTCCTTCTTGGGCGTCTCGGGGTGAACTTCCATGTAGGGTCGCAGATCACCCTTCACTCCACAGCTAGCGATCAGGCTCGCAATCACGGCTGCTAGGACTAGGTGAGGGATCCACGTCATCTCAGAACCTGTATAATGCGCTCGATTCCCCAGTGCAAATCATTGAAATCTATTGTTAACGGCGGGGCAATACGCACTACGTGGTCGTGTGTTTCCTTACAAAGCACACCGACCTCAGCCAGCTTTTCGCAATATTGTCGCGCCCCACCCGCCGAAGGATGGAGCTCGATCCCAAGGAGAGCCCCTTGACCCCGCACAATCCGCACCTTCTCCGATTTCAGCTCGGCAAGTTGCTTCTGAACTCTGCGACCGATCTCCTCGGCCCGCTCCGACAGTTTGAGTTCGCGGAGAAGTTTCAACGAACGTCTGGCGATGGCTGAAGCCAGCGGATTTCCCCCGAAGGTCGAACCGTGTTCTCCGGGTTGGATCACGTCGATCACCGCTCGACTGGTTAGGATCGCCGAGACGGGCATGAGCCCACCCCCGAGCGACTTGCCCACCACCAAGATGTCCGGCTTGGCCGATTCGTGCTGAAAACAAAATTCCCGCCCCGTTCGGGAGAGGCCCGTCTGGATCTCATCCAGGATCATCAGACACCGAAACTCATCGCAGATCTTGCGGACCTCGGGAAGGTAACCGACGGACGGAATCAAGATCCCCGCCTCCGCCTGAATGGGCTCAAGCAAAACGCCAATCGTGTTTTTATCACACGCCTGCCGGAGGGCCTTGGCGTCTCCAAAGGGCACGATTCGAAAGCCAGGGGTGTAAGGGCCAAAGTGATCACGATAGATAGGCTCCGTGGAGAAGGAGATCACGGTGATCGATCGACCGTGAAAATTGTTCGCCATGACGACGATATTCGCCTGATTCTCGGCCACCTTTTTGACGAGTGCACCCCACTTGCGAGTCACTTTGAGAGCCGTCTCTATCGCCTCGGTCCCGGAGTTCATGGGGAGGGTGGCCTCCATGCCACAGAACTCACTCATCTCCCGACAGAAGTGGAGAAGCTCCTCGCTCTGAAAGGCCCGGGAGCAAAGGGCAAGCTTTGCCGCCTGCGCCTGAAAGACCTTCACGAGCTCTGGATGGCTGTGCCCGAAATTGAGCGCCGAATAGGCGGAGAGAAGATCGAGGTATTTCTTGCCGTCTACATCCCAAACCCAGGCCCCTTCGCCTCGATCGAGCACCACCGGCAGAGGCTTATAGTTGCGAGCGCCATACCGGTCCCCCAGCTTCAAAAGATCCTGTGTCAGTCCCATCCGGCGAGAGTACTAAATGTTCACCCTGGAATCAAAATAGGGTAAAAACGCTCCATGGGCTTCTATTTCGAGCTGGAACCGGTCGAAAACGGCGCGTTCCGCGAGACACGAGTACCGATGGTATTTTGGGGCCTCTATGGCCTTCTGGGATTTGCGCTCAGCTGCATGCTACTCGCTTCATTCACGGTTCTTCGGGATCTGCAGCGACAAGGCTCAGGGATCGATCTCTTCCTGATAGCAGCCTTTGGATCAGCGCTCGCAGGGTTTGTCGGAGTTGGCATCAAGCTAGTGTGGGTCAGAAAATTCCTGGAGTTTGATAATTCGTGTGTTCGGTGGGGCTACCGCCTGGGCAAATTCGCCCCCTTCACCAGTTCGGTGCCACGTTCAGAGATCGAGCGATTTGCGATTGAGCATTCGGGCGCCACACCCAACCGCGCGCCTCAACTCCACGGGGAACAGCAGTACTACATCCAGGGCCACTTTCGGTTGGTGCTCGTGTCCCACGGCAAAGAGCATGTTCTGGACAAGAGCACCCACTCCGAGGTTCTCGAACCCATTCTCGTTTCGTTGGAGCGCTGGCGGACCCAGCGCTAAACACAGTGAAGTTTCCGTCGCTGAGAGATGTTCGCTCGGCTCATTGGAAGATTTTCGCTCCTAGCAAAGAACTTGAGAATCAACTGAATGGCATTCTTTAGAAGAGGCAGGGTTTTCGGTTTGGCGTTTGGGGGTTTGGCGTTTGGGGTACAGTTTTCGTTCAGTCTGAAGCCCAGTTGGGAATGAGAATTGCTTTTCCAATGGGCATGTTGAGCGATTTTCAAGCATTTCAGAATTCCAAAGCCCTTTACCTTGCGTGCAAGAAGTTGAAACTGCCTCTATTTCTTAAGGATCAGCTTTTACGCGCCAGTTCGAGTGTCGCTCTTAATGTCGCCGAAGGGTCCGGAAAATGGACTGGGAAAGACCAGAAACGCTTTTATTCCATCGCGTACGGCAGCCTTAGAGAATGCAGACCCGACTCCAAACCGAATCCAGACAGTACGCCAAACTCCAAACCCACAAACGCCCAACCGAAAACCGATTGTACGCCCAACAAGCGTGTTACTGACAAAACGTAAGTCTATACATTTGGACGTCGAGTCGGGAGGCAGTCCCTTCCGATCCGAGAAATCGAAGTATTGTAACGTCGGCATTTCAGGCCTTACCCCAAAAGGATAGTGGTGGGATGTTCCTTCGCTTAACTTGACCTTGTGCCGGAGGGGGCCAAAATGACCGCTGTTTTTGCACCCCTATCTTTCAGTTTCTGTGCTAGTGAAGACCCTCTATGAAACTCATTGGCATCGGATTCTTACTGCTGTTTTTTGCACCTGCCTTCGGCGCATTAAAACACTGCGCTCAGGAGCTAGCTGAGCCGGCCTCCTGGTGGGAGAAGCAGAATGGCGTTGCCAATGAAATGATGCGATTGGCGCAGGACGCAGTTCGCACGGGAAGCGATTACATTTCGGATCCCGGTGGGAACTATTCGCATCCGCGTGATTTTCTAAGAAACTTCGGGCACCTTTCCGGAACCTATTGGTCGCTCGCCGGCAGCGGGAGTTTGCTCAGCCAAACGGATGAACGGCTTAAGACTTTAGTAAGGGATCAGAACGCGAGGCTCTGCGCTACGGCGAGCTTGGTCAATGCGGTACTGGCGGTGCGTATTCACTTTCAACACTCCTTTTGGGGAACTCAGTCGGCCGCCCAATGGGGCCGTGCGACGGCAATGGAAGTTATTAATGAGGCGTCGACCCGTTTCGGTAAGGACGTTCGAAGGGGAATGTACTTGGACATTGCAAAGGAGATATTGGGGTCGCAGTTCAAGAAAGCAGGGCTCGCGGATGCCGTCGAAGTCTCGCGCTACGCTTTATGGTATCAGCGAAATACCCGGTTCGACCTCTCGATGTTCTTTCGCAATCGGAATACGATTCTCATCGCGTCGTTTTATGATCCAGATAGTGATTCCTATCATGCGGTGAATCTCATCGACTACAATCCAACCAATCGGGAAGTGTTTTTCTCCGACCCTTACCAACCGAACTCGCTGTGGCATCTTAAGGCAACGTCAGGATGGCATCGTGGCAAGCCGACCGTGCAACTCCGGCTTCCTCAACTCGGGCACCCCGATGCGCTATTGGATGAGGTCATCGCAATCACTCTGCGACCGTAGACTCACGAAAGTGGAGCCCGGCTTCCAAGAGAGTGGAGCCACGCAGATAACTGCGTTCCGAAAGGGCGACATCCTGACGAACCAAGACTAAAGCGTTGGGATCTATCGTCGATAACGAAACAATTTTCGTGGGAGAAATACTGGTTTCATTGCCCGGGTTGCCCGGGGCGGCTGCGGGAGCCCTTCAATCCAATAAATCGGCCCCGGGCGATCTCTGCCCTTCAGTGTTTAATGCACTTTACAACGTTGGCTCTTTAGCCATCGCTGACATGTCCTCAGATCTCCTCGATAAAATCGCTTAATGGAGGCTTGACCCAGTCTAAACTAACTTGATCAAGAAAAAGCGTTGATCGCTGACGGAACCGACCAATTGAACTAATTTTTCCAAGGACGCCTGAGCCCATCCCGATTCATACCGACCAAAGGTGTTAGGCGAGTTGGATCCCAGCTTCTTGGACGCTGCCCGAACGGTCAATCCGACAGATGACCGTTGCTGCGCGAGCATGAAGGACATAATCCTTTGGGAGTCAGTGGCAAATAACGCGAAGGTGGTTCCGTCTAAGAGTTGGCTGCTCACTTTTAGTTTTCTATCACCCGCTGCTTCCCGCACGGCAGAAACTATGGCCTTCAGAGCATCTGCGCGGGTTCGTCCCTGAGAAAAAACCCCAAGAATGGGAACCCCTACGCCCCAAGATTGCCTCTTCCCCACGGGAGGTTTCAGAACACCCTCGAATGCGAGCTTCATCGTTTTGCTCCAGGTTTAGAATTAAGGACCACAAACTTGAAGATGGCTTTGGCTGTCCACTCGTTAATTTCTCTGTGTCTTGGAACCATCGTCACCTGAGTTCCGTTGGTCCATTTTTCATGGCTGGAGCCACCGATCGGCCACCAGCCATGATTTCTGAGCTTTACCGCAAGATCTCGACGCTTCATCGAGATCAATTTTCATAGACTCGCGATGGAAGCAAAGATCAGAGGGTTGCACGGATATTGTATACCGATTCGTGTATAACTTGAAGGATGGCTGATCGAGAGTAAGAGACTACTTCTTGATCTTCTCTTCGAGTTGAACAGATACGGTGTGGGTCTCGTTTTCAACCACTTCGTATTCCTTCTCCTGGTTGATTCCGAGGACTTCATTTTTGAAGAGGAATTTGTGGCGCCGACCAGCGTGGAGTGTGAGGTCGAAAGCTTCCCCCGCGGGAAGGTAGCGAACCTCCTGCCCATCGACCCAGACATTGGCGTTCTGGCTCAAGATTAGCCTCACTACCCCCAATGGAATCTTGGTCAGCGTGTAATACTTCTCGTCGGTTCGCTTCTTGATGACGAGATTCTCACTGATGTTCTGGAAGCCCTCTTTTTCGATGGTGATATTTTTGGTCGCCCCGCATGGAAGCACAAATGTCTGAGGCGTCACGCCCTTCTTTGCCTCGCCCTCGGTGCCGGCATCTATGATTACGTTCGCGCCCGCTGGATCGGTCGAAACTTTCATGATGCATTGATCTTCGTTTTTCGCCTTTTCATCGGCGGTGGAGGTAGGTGCTTTGAAATTGTTGTCCGACGAATTCAAAGGCTTTGGCGGCAGAGCCCCTTCGGCCGGCGCCCGTTCTGAAAACTGCTTGAGGAGAGCTGGAAGTCCCCCCTGCTGGTACAAGAGAAAAAAGCCACCGAGAAACAGAGCCACGGAGGCTACAGCCAAATAAGCCGGAACCTTGGAACGTTTCGGTGGCCCAGAAAAGGGATCATCAGTGTAGACGTTACGGGCCTTTGGCTCGGGTGAGCGCGGCCGAGGTTTAATAGGGCGCCGACCCGGCGATTCAGTTTCGACATTCGCCTTCGGAAGAATGTGCGAGATTCCAGACTGTTCCTTCTCCGGGTCGCGCACGTGGAGATCAGCCGCGGTCACACTCTTAAAGGATGAGGCTTTCCGACTTGTTTCCCCTGGTAACATCACCTCGGGATCGGAGACCGATCCCTCTGGTCGTGCCTTGCCAGCGGGCGCCACCGTCTGTGAGAGAGTCTTGGGCTGGGTCGAAACGGAACCAGCGAATGGGCTCGGAGTCACGAGCTCATCCTCCGACACCATCGTACGATCCACATCGTGGGCATTCATCGTCTTAAGCGAGGTCTTTGTCGTTGGGGCAGAGGGAGGCGGGGCCGGCGGCTTGGCTGTCGCCTTATTCACCTCGGGAGGGGTGTCCTCGAGAGTCATCATCGCATTGTTGACCTCACCCGCCGTCTCGAAATCCATGAGGGTGTGTTCTTTTTTCGAGATGAGCGTCGCTCCGCCCGGTTCGGCGCCGGGATCGTTCATTGGAACCACCCCGCCGGTGACCACTGTCTCAGAGCCAGTCTCTGATCGCGTGATATCGCCTTCAAAGCCTTCCTTCTCGACGCTTCCCGCCTGCGTGTTTCCGCCCTGTGAAAATGTGATCGATTGGCGAAGCGCCTCTTCCCAACGCTTCTTTTCGATCTCGATCTCTTCTTTGAAGACCTTGGTCAGTACATCCGAGACATCCCGCTGCGAGAAGGTTGGATAGAAGCGGGCCAAATAACTTTGCAGGTCGCGGCTGAGTGCGCCGGCTTCCGGGTAGCGAAGTGATTGATCCTTCGTGAGCCCCTTTAGAATAATCCGCTCGAGCTCTGGCTTGACGTTGGGGTTAATCTTCGACGGCGGCATGATCTGACAATCCTGGATCATCTTCAGAGTCGCGAGATCGTTTTCGGCCGCGAAAAGCCTCTTGCCCGTGAGCATCTCCCAGAGGATGATCACCGTCGAAAAAATGTCGGAACGCGAATCCACGGAATCGCCATTGGCTTGTTCCGGTGACATGTAGCCAAATTTTCCTTTGATGACGCCCGAACGGGTCTCATCCACTTTGTCTTTCGCCTTCGCGATACCAAAGTCCACGATCTTAATGGCCCCTTCGTAGCTGCACATGATGTTCTGGGGGGACATGTCGCGGTGGATGATGTTAAGCGGCTGACCTTTGAGATCATCCTTCTTCTTGTGCGCGTAATCGAGCCCTTTGGACGCTTCATTCACGACATAGACACTGAACGGGATCGGAATCGGAACGTTCGCTTTCTTCGCCTTGTTGATGAATTGGCGAAGGTTTTTGCCATCCACAAACTCCATCGCGAGCAGATACATGTCGCCGCTCTGGATGAAGTCGTAGATCTGAACAATGTTGGCGTGGGTCAGCTGGCTAGAGAGCCGCGCCTCGTACTCGAACATCTTTTGGAATTCGTCGTTCTGGCTGTAATTGGGCAGGATCCTTTTGACGGCGAGTTGCTTGACGAATCCGCCCGCGCCGTCAGCCTTCGCGCGGTAGACTTCGGCCATTCCGCCCGAGGCCAGGCGTTCGAGAAGAACGTACTTTCCTTGTTTAAACGGCTTGAATTCCAAAGAGTTAACCTCTGCTCTGACGCTAAGCACCGCCCTGGTGCGCGAATCGAGAGACTTACGAATTCTTATCGGCAAGTAGGCGAAAAGAATTCAATAACTCCTCGAAACGCTTTGCATTATTCACGAATTCCAGAGTGACTCATGCCCTAAACCGCAATATATTGTGATGCAGTTTTGGTTTTGGGGGAGCAACACTTATGTCGACCAACTCAAACGGCAACCCTTTGAAGAACGCCTTGAACAAATTAATGGGCATGTTTTCGAGCGACCTTGCCATCGATCTCGGTACAGCCAACACGCTCGTGTACGCACGCAACCGAGGTCTCATCATCGATGAACCCTCCGTCGTCGCAGTCCACAAGAACCCGCGGGGCGGCCCCAGCCGAGTTCTTGCCGTGGGTCGCGAGGCTAAGGAGATGCTCGGCCGCACACCCGGAAGCATCGTCGCTATTCGCCCGATGAAAGACGGCGTGATCGCCGACTTCGAGGTCACCCAGAGCATGCTCAAGTATTTCATCGCCAAGTCTCACGAAAAAATTACTCTCGTGCGCCCCCGCATCATCATCTGCGTTCCGTTCGGAATTACGCAGGTTGAGCGCCGCGCGGTGCGCGAATCGGCTCAATCGGCCGGCGCCCGTGAAGTGTTCTTGATCGAAGAGCCGATGGCGGCCGCGATTGGCGCTGGCCTCCCCATCACCGAACCGTCGGGTAATATGATCGTCGACATTGGCGGTGGCACAACGGAAGTCGCGGTGATTTCCCTCGGTGGCATCGTGTATAGCCAGTCAGTCCGGGTAGCTGGTGACAAGTTCGACGAAGCGATCGTCAACTATATCAAGCGGCAATACAATTTGTTGATCGGTGAACGCACAGCCGAACAGATCAAGATCGAAATTGGAAACGCCTTTCCGTTCGATGAAGTCAAATACTGTGAAGTGAAGGGCCGCGACCTCGTGGTCGGAAGCCCGAAGACCGTAACAGTTTCCAGCGATGAAATCCGCGAAGCCCTCGTCGACCAAGTGAACATCGTCGTCGACGCCGTGAAGCAAGCGCTCGAGCGCACCCCGCCCGAGCTTGCAGCCGATATCGTTGACAAAGGCATCGTTCTCGCTGGCGGTGGGGCGTTGCTCGCCAATTTCGATATCCTTATCCGCGAACGAACGGGCCTCCCAGTCATGTACGCGGAAGATCCATTGAAATGCGTCGTGATCGGCTCCGGCAAGGTGTTGGATCAGCTGGATCTCCTGAAGTCGCTGACCATCGATTAGCCAAACTGAATCAACCCTCCCAAGGGTTCAGGCATCTCACGCCACATCGAGCAATAGCAGCACTGTCCCTCGTTACGAATGTCAAACGATGAGCCATCGCCGAAGCGGCAAGAAGAGAGTCAATGGCGGGTAGGGCGCCCCCTTCCCGTTCGGCTGCACCGCAGATTTGTCCCCAGAGAAGTCCTGCCTGCTCATCGATTTCAAGAATCCTATTTTCGAATCGAGGCACGAGTTCCTCGTTGAGCCACCGCTCCAGGATTTGTTTTCGCTTGGAGGTGTCAAGCTTCGAGATTCCTTTTTCCAACTCACCCAGAGTGAGCACGCTAATCGCGAGGTCATTCTCATCTTGATCGTTGACCCAGGTCACAACATTCCGATCAGGCACTTTCTTAACCAATTCAGATAGAACGCACGTATCAACGAGAAACTTCACAATTCGACCTTCCTCCCCAAATCCTTGCGGCGCTTTTCCACTGGCATACCCTTTAAGGGTGATTGAGAAAAAAATTGCACCAGCGAAGTTCTTGGAGTGGTCAACTTTTGGAAGTCCTTCATTGAAATGATCGCGACAGAATCGGTTCCCCGACGGGTGACTATCTGAGGCCCTTCAAGAAGCGCCCTCTCAACAACCTCGCTCAACCGATTCTTTGCGTCTTGTAACTGCCATCTCTTCAACTGAATCTCCAATCTAGACAGTCTAGACTGTATGAGCGGAAGAGTCAATCCTGCGTCGGATCAGCCGACCACCAGCTAACAAATTCCGGCGTTACACAACAGTGGTGAGTCAGGGATTTAGTTTCGAACAGAGGCCCGATTACCCATCCGCCGGGCCCCAGGCGGGCATTGAGCATTCGGAGCCGGGGGGGGAGATTTTCCGGCGGAAGGTGCCGTCGACGTTCATGATGTAGACGGAGTATTGACCGCCTTCGCTGCTCGAGTAGGCGAGGTGGCGGCCAGTCGGGCCCCAGCTGGGGTTTTCATTATTGAATCGTTTTCCCGTTGGGTTATCGCCGCTGGTAAGGCGTTGGAGATTGTTGCCGTCGGTGTCGATCTCATAGAGATCAAAATTGCCTTCACCCGTGCGCTGAGCCGCAAAGACGATCTTGTCTCCGCGCGGTGACCATGCGGGCGTGGCATTGTATTGCCCCGCAAACGTCAGCTGAGTGGCAAC
The DNA here is from genome assembly GCA_016196825.1 of Deltaproteobacteria bacterium. Taxonomy (GTDB): domain Bacteria; phylum Bdellovibrionota; class FAC87; order UBA2466; family UBA2466; genus JACPWY01. Next base: position 78,435 of record JACPWY010000030.1, read on the forward strand.
CTTCGTCGCCACATCGACAATATAGATCATCGGGTGGCCGGTGCGAGCGCTCGAAAAGACGAGCTTGTCGCTGGTGGGAGACCAGTAAGGCTCAACATCAAACAAAAGCGTCGTCAGATTCGGCTGAAACCCATCGCTCGCCACACGCCGCCACTGAATCATTCGACTCAGGGGCTCCGGCTCGCCCCCTTCGGACGGAAGAAGATAGAGCTCCGGCCGACCGTTATAGCTCAAGGTCATCGCAATCCGTTTGCCATCGGGCGCCCAGTTGGCACCACTGTTCATCCCGTCGCGGGCCGACAAAACCTCACGTTGGCCGGAGCTGAGCTTGTGCTTCTTGAGCACTGTCCCCATTCGATTCCCACTCACGAGATCGAACTGGGTGTACGAAATATACTTTCCATCCGGCGACCAGGCCGGGCTGAGAGTGATCGTATTGTCAGCCGTCAGGCGAATCACATTGCCGCCATCAGTTCCCACCACAAAGAGTTCCTTCGAACCAGGCCGACCATTCTTCGGCGGCGTCCGACAGATCATTGCGACACGGCTGAAATAAAGCCCCTTCTCGCCCGTGAGGCTCTTGAGAATCTCCTCGGAAAGAGCGTGGACGAGACGTGAATATTGATCCACAGAGTGCTGGTATCGGGTGCCAAAGACTCTCTTCTGCCCTGGAATATCGTAGAGTGAAGCCTCAAGCGCGAGCTGCTTCCCCTTGAGCCGGTAACCCACCTTCAGCACAAAGGTGGATCCCACAGCTCTCCACTCCTCATATTTCAATTTTTCAATATCCTGGGGCTTGTCGAGCTGTGCGAATTTACCGGGCGGGGTGAAATCGAAGAGCCCCATAAACTCCAGGTCATCACGAATCTGCTCCTCCAACTCTGCAGCCAGGTTTTTCTCCGGTTTCTGTGAATCGGGTAGTTGGTGAAGCCGGCCCAGCGCGAGCTGAGCCCTTTTGGTCTGGGCTCCGGTTACCGTGATGTACACATCGGCAAAACAGGACACCGAGAGAAACAACAAAATAAAGGCCAGTCTCACCAAATTACTCCGCCGGTTTGAACTCGACTGTAATCCCGTTTTTGATCAACGACAAATCGGCCGGAACGGGCAGGGGCTGCGCCTGATCGATCGCCTGTAGCACCGCAGCATCATAGAGATGGTCCTGTGATGAGGCGAGAACCTTCTTACTCCGCACACGTCCTGTCGGAAAGAGTTCAATGTGGACGATGGTGAGGAGGGCCTTCTTCTTCTGCCAAGGGTACACATTGAAATGCTCCTTGATCGCCGCGCGCACCTTGGCGTCGTAGAGATCCTTGGCGGTGCCCAGCTCACCCGTCCGGGCATTGCCCTGCGCCATGATATTGCCCTTAAGCTGCGCCCGGCCTTCATTCTGCCCCTTATTGAGAGCGAGGTTTTTCATCGCCTGCTCCCGACGGGCCTCGGCCTCTAATTCCTTCAGCGCCTTATCCTGATCGGCTTGGCGCTTCTTCAACTTTTCCTGCGTCGACATCGTCTTCTCTCTGGGCAGCAGCATCTCCTGCGGTTCAACCGGAACCCGTATGTCTTTCATCGGCGCCGGCGTATCCACAACCGGCTGCGACATGTCCAGGGCCGGCCTCTGATTCGGCAGCTCATCGGGCAGAGCCACAACATCCACCTGGATAAAATCCTGATAGAGGCTCTTTTTCGCATCGGGCATCTTGTACGCGAAAAACCCCGAGACGTGGAAGATGATCAGAACCACTGCTATCGAAACATGCAGAGCAATGGAGAAAAAAAGCGCGGGCAAAGGAACGTAGAGAAACCTTTGAGAAAGGGTATCGGTCACTTTTTCTTCTTTTTCTCTTCCGACAACGTTACCAGCCCAATCTTATGGATTCCGGCCGTCTTCACGGCCGACATAGCCTGCGCCACAAAGGCATAAGGGAGGTCGCCATCGGCGCGAATGAAGATTTCGGGGTTCGGACGCCCCCTAAAAAAACTCTGAAGGTGAGAGATCAGCTCGGCGTACGGCACCTCGGTCTTATTGATAAAGATACGATAATCCTTCGTCATGCTGAGGGTCGTCGGCTGTTCGTTTTTTGGAAGAGCTTTGGCCGTGGCCTTCGGCAATTGGATTGCAATCCCACTTTCGAGCATCGGGGCGGCCACCATGAAAACGACGAGCAGCACCAACATTACATCGATCAGAGGAGTGACATTGATCTCGGAAAGGGGGGAGAGGTCATCGGAGGAGGGTGTGAACGCCACTGTGAGACCTCGAGGATTAAGCCGAAACGAAATTACGCTTTACGATATTCAAGAAATCGGCCGCAAAGTTCTCCATCTGCGAGCGCAAACCGCGCACTCGGTGGATGTAAAAATTGTATCCCATCACAGCTGGGATAGCGCAGACGAGCCCCACCGCCGTCGCGATCAGCGCCTCGGCGATGCCGGGAGCCACAGTGGCTAGGCTCGCGCCGCCTTGAGCCCCAATATTCTGGAATGCATTCATGATGCCCCAGACCGTGCCAAATAGGCCAATGAAAGGCGCGGTGCTGCCCGTCGTAGCCAGAAAGGGAAGTGAACGTTCGAGGCGCAGATATTCGTTGCGGCAGGTGCGCTGCAGAGCCCGCTCCAGATTCTCCATCGATGAGTGGGGCGTCACGACCCAGCCCGTATCGGTCTTGCCGCTCTTTTGCCGCTCCTTATCCATAAGCCGCTGAAGCTCCAGATACCCAGCCTGGTACACCCTCGCCACCGTCGCATGGGGGTGGCGTTTCGCTTCGGTGTAGATCCCATCCATGCTTTTGCCACTCCAGAAGGTCTCCAAAAAAGCCTCTGAGGAACCCGTGCACTTGCTCAGGGTGCGCCATTTAAAAAGAATGATCGCCCAAGTGAGCACCGAAAAACTGATCAGAAGGAACAAGACCAGCTGCACCACGCCACTGGCATTGAGCATAATGTCGATGGCGTTGAGGGATATAGCCTGTGCGGCATCATGAGTTGCGGGGTTCGCCATATCTGATGGGTATCTCTGGAGACCAAATTAGTGTAAGAGATGCCCCATACAAAATCAAGAAGGCCGGGTGCGTTAGCATGTCGGAGAAAAAAATAGCGGTGATTGGCGGAGGATTAGCAGGGTGCGAAGCCGCACTTCAGGTGGCGAATCGCGGCTACCCGATCACTTTGTACGAGATGCGCCCGAAGGTCTCCACCGCCGCTCATTCAACCGATCAGCTCGCGGAGCTCGTCTGCAGCAACAGCTTCGGGTCGTTTTCCGATCACACTGCCCCCTGGATCCTCAAGCGCGAACTGAAGGAACTGAACTCCCAACTCCTGGCACTTAGTGAGCGCTGCGCTGTTCCAGCCGGTCGATCACTTGCGATCGACCGCAACCTCTTTGCGGAGGCCGCCACGGAAAAAGTGAGTTCTCACCCTCTCATCCATTTGGCCCGCGAGGAGGCGAAGGCGATCCCCGAAGACGGCATCACCATTCTGGCGACCGGACCACTCACCTCAGAATCGCTTGCCCGCTCCTTGGCGAGCGTCCTTGGCCAGGAGTCGCTCTACTTCTATGATGCGATCTCACCCATCGTCTCGACCGACAGCCTAGATTTCGACAAGATGTTTTGTCAGAGTCGATACGACAAGGGCGATCCCGATTTCTGGAACATCCCGCTGGATCGAGAGGCGTACGATCGTTTTATCAAGCAACTCCTCACAGGTGACGTGGTCCTTCCTCACAATTTCGAAAAGGCAAAATACTTCGAGGGGTGCATGCCCATCGAGGCAATTGCCGAACGCGGGCCACAAACACTGGCCTTTGGACCCATGAAGCCGGTGGGGCTCACTGACCCCAAGACGGGGCGCCGGCCGTATGCCGTCATTCAGCTGCGGGCGGAAAATCGGGACCGGACCGCCTACAATCTCGTCGGCTTCCAAACGAAGCTCAAGTACCCGGAGCAGGAGAGAATTTTCCGGAACCTTCCCGGCCTGGAGAACGCCGAGTTCCTGCGACTGGGGAGCATGCACCGAAACACTTATATCGATTCTCCCCGCCACCTTCTTCCGACCCTTCAACTGAGGGCTCGCCCGAGTATATTGTTGGGCGGGCAGATTACGGGTACGGAGGGTTATGTCGAGTCGATCGCGACCGGTCTGATCGCCGGCCTCAACGCTACCCGATTGATGTCAGGCCAAGCCCCAACCTTTCCACCCCTCGAAACGATGATCGGAGCACTCCTTGGCACTATCTCCGATCCCCAACGAAAAGATTTTCAGCCGACCAACTCCAACATGGGACTCTTCCCGGCCCTTCCGCCGTTGCCAAAGGGCAAACGCTCAAAGCCCGAGCGCAACGAAGCACTCTCCGAGAGAGCTCGGTTAGGGTTCTCAAACTGGTGGGAAAAGATCACTCAGGAGACTTGTACGCGCCTCGAACCGCCCTTGGATGGGAGCCAAAACTTGGCAGTCCCGTTGACGATCCATTCGTGCCCGCCGCCGTCCCACTCAGACCCATCAGCTGGTTGAGCGGGCTCCGCGAACCGGGCGGCAAAGAGTTGGCGTTGGCCATTTGCTGTTGTGGCCCAATTTGCATCGCGGGCGTCTTCATCATCGACTTGCCGATCATTCCGATCGCCTCGATCTGAGTCTTCGAATCCTCATCAATGGCCTTCACAACATTGTCCGTAATCGCGCCCATGGTAGAGGCCGACTCGCCCCCGCCCCCTTGGCTCGCTTTGCTCAGACTCTCGAGAAGTTTTGAGTTGTCCTCTTTCGGCTGGGATTCTTTGAGAGAATTGAAAAAAGTCTGAAGGCCCTTTTCCTGCCCCGACTGAAAGGTTTTTAGATTTTCCTGCAACCCTTTGGAGGTCTCGGCCCCAAGCTTTGTGATTTCATTGGCGGCCTCGCGGCTCCCGCTGTTCCCGCCTCCACCGCCGCCCATTCCACCCAACATTCCCATCATTCCCATTCCGCCGCCCATGCCCATTCCCATACCAGCGCCCATTCCGCCCATACCATATGGATTCATCCCGCCGTTCATTCCACCGTACATCCCGCCAGGATAAGCTGGGGCACCCACACCTCGGCGCGCTTCAGTCTTCAACCCCTCCGGTGCAACGACTCCGTGTTCGGCCAAGCCGGCTGATGAGAAAAGAGCAAGAGACAATATGGCTATTGAGCACTTCATAGGGTTCACAGATTAGAGATGCACACGGCCTGCCAAGCGGCTGCCGCAGGCTTTGAGAGGATTTGCTGTATACCGTGTATACGGATGGCCCCAAAAATACCAACGGCGGTCGGTCACAAAGACCGACCGCCGTTAGGTGCCTTCCGTCCCGCGCATCAAGACTCAAAAACTTCTGCTCAGCTTCCGATTTTCCCGCGTCCTATTCGAGCTTTATGAATTGCAAGGGAGAGACCAACCCAATCTGCGGCAGCGAAAAATCGATAAGGTTCTGTTATCCCTCGCCCTTGCCAAATTCCCAGGCGTTCGACGGAATCTCGACAGCTGAAGAACTTTTTGACACAAAAGCGCCGAATTTTAGGAACTCCTTCAAGAATTCAATGGCTTAACAAATTGTGAAGATTGTGTGGGCACCCCCTAAACCCCAACAAATAAAAAGTCCGCAGACCTCAACCTCTCCCAACCTTTTGCCGATAGGTGTCATAGCGGTATGACTCTGCTTAAACGCTCATGGCTTGGTCTTTGTGTGATGGCTCTCGCCCTCGGCAATGGGCGTCTGCACGCCGAACCCGAAACGAGTCCCTCGCCCTCTGTGGAGCCGGCGCCATTGGCCGCGCCATCCCTTTCTCCGATTGCAAACAATGACCCGCAACCGATCACTACCGAGGACGCAGACGATGAAGACGACGAGGAAGAAACACCACCCTCAGTCGTCGTGACGCCTGTGGGTGAGGGGGGAAAAGATCCCTCACTCGCTCTGGAACTCGCTGACCCCGATCCCAGCCCAGCCGAGTCACTCCCGAAAATGGCCCCGGATAAGGCGGACACCAAGATCGAAGAGGCCAAGGTCGCCGATCCCAATAAGAGCGTGGATCTCGCCAAGTCGGCCGAAGTTCCAAAAGTTGATGATTCCAAGAAGACTCCAGAACCGGCGACCACCGTTGCCGCAACAGCGCCAGAAACGACTGCCCCTGCGGCCGTCACTACAGCACCACCGGTCCAAAACTCCGAGCCGGCCCCTCCCGCTGCGCCAGTTATCGCCGCGACACCGCCTACCCAGGTTACGGAGACGACCGCTCCCCCTGCGCCCGACGTTGTAACAATTCCAATCCCGATAGCGGCGCCAGTCGTAGTGGCCGCGCCGCCTCCGGCACCACTCATCGTGGCACCTCCTCAACCGGCCCCCGGCACCGCGATCGTCACTTTGCCGTCCGATGAGCCCTATTACCCCGGCCCTTTTGCCCCCATCGTCTTGTCGGCCCTCATTCAGCAACACAAAGAAGGCGGGCCGCTGCCGATCAACCTGAGCCGCATCCCAGTCCTGGGTGACACAAACAAGAACGCCAACACCGCGCCAGGTGTTTCGCGCGCCGAGGTGGAAGCAGCCCTTCTGACTCCTGCTCTCCCCGAAGTTTCAATCATCCTGAATGGAAAGAGTTTTATTCCCTCGGTCTTTCGCATCCGCTCCGGCATTAAGACCAAACTTTTTTTCACGAGCGTGCAGAAAAAACCCTCGGCCGTCGTGATTGAAAAGCTGACCGTACAACGTTGGATCGCTCAGCACGACTCCCAATTTGGACAGGCCCCCGTCCGAGAACGCCCCCGCAAAGAAGACGACTCGATCAATCGCGAAGTGAATTCGCAAAAGATGACCGAAATTGTTTTAGACCCACAACCCGGCAAATACGGATTTCATGATCCTCTCTCGGGCGCCCGTGGGGAAATCATCGTGGAGTAGAATTCCATGTCCGTCTTTGAAACATCCGTACAGGTATTTCTCGCCCCCGTTCTCAAATACCTCAAAGACGAATCCGTCACCGAGATCATGATCAACGGCCCTCAGAACATCTTCATCGAACGCAAAGGTTTTGTGGAAAAGGTGGATGCTAAGTTTGAGGATGAAAACTCGTTGATGGCCGCAGTCCGCAATATTTCCCAATTCGTCGGTCGCCCCATCGACAATGAGCATCCCTTTCTCGATGCGCGTCTCCCTGACGGCTCGCGCATCCATGCCGTCGTTCCACCCATCGCGCGCAATGGCACCACTGTCGCCATCCGAAAGTTTTCGAAGGATCGGTTGGCCCTAAAGGATCTCATCTCTCGGGGCACACTCACTGCGGATGCAGCACGATTCTTGGACGTTTGCCTTTACCTCAAGAAAAACATCATCGTCTCGGGAGGCACCGGTACCGGCAAGACCACCATTCTCGGCATCATGGCGAGCCGAGTGCAACCAGGGCAAAGGATCGTGGTCCTGGAGGACAGCGCCGAGCTCAAGGTGCACAGCGACCACGTTGTTTTTTTCGAAGCTCGCCCGGCCGACGAGTTCGGCAAAGGCCAGGTCACACTGCGCGACCTCGTAAAATCCTCGCTCCGTCTGCGCCCCGATCGCGTAATTGTCGGCGAGGTGAGATCGGCCGAGGCGCTCGATCTGATCAGCTCCATGAATACCGGCCACAGCGGGTCGATGGGCACCGTTCACTCCAATAATCCGAAGGAATGCCTGATCCGCCTGGAGACGCTCGCGCTCATGAGCGAGACCACCGTCCCGGTCCAGGCCGTTCGGGCACAGGTGGCCGCAGCGATCAACATTGTGCTTCAGCTCTCACGCATGCAGGACGGCTCCCGAAAGGTGACCCACATCTCGGAAGGCCTCGGCATGGACCTCAACGGGAACTACAAGACCCAAGACATCTATCTCTTCGAACAGACCGGCCGAGATCAAGACGGCAAGGTGCTCGGCGACCTTAAGGCAACAGGCGCCATTCCCACATTCATGCGGGAGATCGAGGTCAACCAACTACCGTTTACCCGCGACATGATCACCAAAAAAGATCCCCCTAAAGCAGCATAGAAAAGGGAACCAAAGAATTGAGGCGGCGAGAAAGTGTGTGGTCAGCTCTGTGGAGTTAGATGGTGGAGAGCTCTTTGAGGTGGTCGAGGAGTTGGAGGGTTTGTTCGGCGTTTTCGGTCCAGGGACTAATTCTAATCTGGGGTTTTGGCCCTTCTGCTGAGGAGGTTGCGACGCCAAGATTTTCAGCCAATTGGAGCGCGCAACCGTAGTTTTGCAATGACACCGATTCCGGGAATCCGAGCTTCTCGTCAGTAAGGAGCTGCTGTCCCTCTTTGAGAACCCTCTGGAGAAGGGCCTTCTTGTCCAGGTGGAGCGAGGCATTCTTCTTCATGAACCCAAAGGCAGTATGATAACTTTCGATCAGATCGCCCAGAAGGGCGCGCATCACCCGCTTGCCCGCCTCCTTGCCAAAGTGATCACTGGTCGCTCTGACCACATTGCGAATAGGCAGCTGCTTCCAATCATCATGGTTCGATATATAGGCTAGCGATCGATCCACCTCTTCCATGAAGGCGGGGCTCGCTGCGAAAAAGAAATCGAACTTGAACAGGTTCCTCAACTTGAGCGCAGTCCGAAAGACGGACTGCTCATCCACACCAGGGTGAGTCACGAATTTCTCCTCGTACAGAAGACTCAACACGGCTATCGATGAGACCACGAAGCAGTGAACCGCATTGTTCCGATAAAAAACCAGCGACGATCGACGGTCCCGATCCGTTTCAAATGACAACGGCAACGATCCTTCGATGGTGTTCACGATCCCCGTGCGATGAAAATCCCTGAGAAGGCTCTCAATGGCTCGCCGAGAAAAATCGGCATCGGGCAGAGTGACGGGGTGGCCAAAATGGCGAGCGTATGAATCCAGCTTGCTAGCTACATGGGTGATCTGCTCGAGCGTCACAGGCTCACTCTGACCCAAGAGGATCGTGACAAGAATGGACTTCGGGGTGATCGGAGTCACCGAATTGATACGCGCCGAAAGATCAAATGCGGTCTTCTGCAGAAGTCGCCGCTCATCGATGTTGGCCTCCCCCGCGGCCCGGAAGATCTCCTTCGCCGAGACCGCTTCACCCAATCTGACATAGACCTTGCCGATATTTCGGCCCAGCACACTGCGAGATCGGATGAGTGCCCGCGCACCTTCCTTTTCCTTTTGCCCTCCAGCTAGCTCCTTGGCGTAGCTCTTCTGCTCCAACACCTCATCATAACTGATCGAAATCGGAAAGAGAGCGATGTCATCACACAACCGGTTCTGAAACGTCTCAAGGACCATCTTGAGCATCCCGTAGGTGGGGGGCAGCATTTTCCCGGTGCGGCTCCTGGTCCCCTCGAGAAAAAACAGAATATTGAATCGATTTTGAATGAGGAATGCTACGTATTTCTTAAGAAGCGTGGAATAGAGGCGGTCGCCTCGAAATGACCGCTGAATGAAAAAGGCTCCGGCCCTTCGAAGAAGGCCCCCAACCGGCCAAAAGGAGAGATTCACCCCCGCTACGATGTGGGGGGTCACTATGTCCTGCAAGAAGAGAAGGTAGGGAACCACCATGTAATCGAAATGGCTTCTGTGAGCCGAAATAAACACAGCCGGTTTCTGCTTTAAGGTCTCCTTGAGTTTGTCGAGCTCCTCTTCCCTGTAATCAAGGCCGTCGAAGACTCGGGTGAATACGTAGGTCAGAAAAACGTACAGGATCTCGACAAACCGATACGTATAGTTGGCAACGAGCTCGGTCAGGTTTTGGTAGGCCCGAAGCATAAGCTTTCGCTTTTCCACCCCCTGTTCGCGGCTCAATTCATCGAGAAGCGCCTGCACTTCTGGGTCGTGAAGAATCGTCTCTTTGACCGCCGTTGGCGACACATAGCGCGGCCCAAGCTTGATTCGCATCTCTTCGTTTGTCGCGATCAGAATTCGCCGCCGCGCGGACTTGGCGATGCGCATCCCTTCATCCTCGCCCAAATCACCAGCGGAGGTCGTTCCCGACTCGATTATGAGAAATGGGCTCAAACCCTTCACCGTCGAATCCTTTCGCCGACGTATCAGGTACCACATCTTCCCGACCAGGTTGGGACGAGAGCTGAGCCCAAAAAGGTATTCGCTCAAGTTGCGGCCCGCTCCACGGATATGCTTCCTCCAGGTGATAACAACCGGAGCTACGGCGATGGCCGGGGTCACGCCTGAAGCGAGCCCCTCCTTGTAAATTTGTGAAAGAAGAAGTTCGAGTCGGGTTGGAGTGAACGGGCGCCGCCGCTCATCTTGCCGGCAAAAGATGAGACGAATGCCTTGGGTGTTTTTGTCGAGGAAGGTGGAGGCCCAAGATCGTTTCCGGAAGAGAAGAGAGAAAAAAAGCGCCGGCTTTCCTAAAAGTTGAAGCGCAAGATTGTTGGTGATCAGGATGGGCTCCAACCCCTCCCGACGACACCAGCTTGAAAGAATGAGCCACTCGACGAGGCCACCCGAGGTGAGCGAAAAAAAAATCGGCCCCTGCTGCAGCCGGGTCTTGAGCGCCTCCACTGGCATTTCAAATTCAAACCGGACGAAGACCCGCTCGGCTATCCACTGCCATAAGCTGTCGATCATCCGGTACAGCGCGTTCAAGACAATCCCCAAAAACAAGGCCCCGGGTAAAGCGATACAAAGTTCGTTTTTACCCGAGGCCTTTGAAATTAAGAAGGGACCCTTTTGTAGTGGTGGTGCTTTACGGCAAGAGGCCCCTTCTATACAGCGCAGCTAACGTGCTACTCAGCAAAACCCTTTCTCTTGCAGATAGGAGTGAAGTTAGACGCGTTGCGTTCAATGCGCAACGCATAAAAACAGATTCTCTAACTGGTGGCTTTTTTTGCCTTATTCGTCCAGGGCCTTTGTGGAGGCATCGGCGGGTTTCACGGCTTCGTGGAGGCGGGATTTGGGAAACTGGGTCTTAAACCGCGTTTCCAGCGAGACCAACATTTGAGGCGTTGTCAGAGTCTCCTTAAGGAGCTTGTTCTTCTCGATTTCAGAATAGCGGGCTCTCTCCTTGGTGAAATTGGTCTCGACCAAGGTCCAGCGATCCTCGGTGAGCCAGAATACAAATCGAATATTCTTGAGAATGTCGCGACTGAGCGTCACATCACCGTTGTAGGTCCCCACGACCCGATAGTTACCATCTTTATCGCGCTTGAGTTCCACGAGGGGCCGCTGAGGCATGTGCACCTGGGGCAATTCTGTCTCGATGAAGCTGACCAATGAATCCACAAAATAGCGAGAGATGCGCGCGAAAAGATCGGCCACCTGCTCATCGGGGGATTTCAGATAATACGCAAACGGGTGTGGCACCCCGGGGAAAGTCGTCTCAAATTTTCTCACGAGCTCAATCGCCTTGGTGGAGTTGTTGAGCGGCCCGAGAAGGAGCTCCACTTGCTGAAGCAGATACTCGGGCTTCTTCGTCTGCTGAAACGAGAGCTCAAGGGCATTGAGCGCATCGGGATAGGAGGGCTGCTCGCCCTTGAAGTATTGGACCGCCTCAGTCGGCCGATTGGCGGAGATGAGGATCCGGCCGATGTCACTATAGCGTTGGCTCCGACGATAATAGTCGACGGCGGAATCCAGCGCGAGCTTCCCGACCTGATCGTTCGAGTTCTCCTTCACAAGTTTCACAAACGTCGCCAGGGACTGGTCGGAATTGAGCAGGATTTCGCCGACGGCCTTCCGGTATTCCAGATCGCGGCGATCCAATTTCTTGCCAGCCGCCTGCGGAATCGGGTCGGTTGGCAAAGCCTCCTTCGGCCCCATGAGCATGGTGAAAAGATAGAAGCCGGCCGCCCCAAGAAAGCCAACAACAATGAAGGTCCCTAAGAAAAAATGGAGGCGGAAACGCAAGAAGAAATTCCCTGTTCCACCACCTGCGTCTGTGTCGTCAAAGACCGGGTTGAGCCCCTCTTCTTTGGTCGCGAAGGTGGAGAAGCTATCGTCCCCTTTCTTGCGAGTGAAATTCAGCGGAGCGGGCTCTGTCGTGACCTTGGTGGCGTGGCTTGAACCGGTAGCGATGTCACGAAGGATCTCGCCAGCGGGCTTCCAATCGTCGAGCCCCTCAAACCAGACGAGGGCATCATCGGTGATTTTTCCCGATCGCCACTGGGACAGAATATCATCTTCGGAAAACGGCCCTGTCTGCTGCCCTCCAATACCCAGGAAGTATTGGCGTAGCTGCTGGCCTGGCTGACCCATCCTGCAATTATATCACTCCGCCGAGGCTAGCCGACCGAAGACGCGAGAACGCGCTGTGTCCAACTGTTTTCGCCGATATTCCTCGTGGTTGCTGCGTCCAAAGATGCTGTCAGCGTAGGCTCTCACGTCCATGATCTGGATCTCGTACGGGAAGAAAACGTGATCAAATTCCGGTGGCAATCCGGGGAAGACCTCGGCCAGAATCCGGCCCCCGTCGGGAAGATTTTTCAGATGGGGCTCAAGACGGGAGAAGATCCCGAACTCAGGATTGCGAATCTTGATCAACTCCCGGCACGTGAACTGGATCGCTCGATAGTACTCGCTCGTGTGGGGGTTCATGAAACTGCGCCCCAGTTGGCGCAGCGAAATCCGACGTTCCATTCTCTTCACGAGCTTTTCGAGCTCCCCATCGGACAGACTCGGACTCTTCTTCAAAACCTCGTCCATCTTTCTCGCCTCGGTTTCAAAACGATCGAGGTCCACCAAACGGTTGCGGGATCTCCCGGGACGAATATTTGGAATGCAAATGATATTTTTCTCCATCAAGAGGCGGATCACCCGAATGGCATCTAGCTTGGTCTCGGTCACAAGTCGAAATCCAATGCGATCATAGATCTCTTCTACGGTGCTCTCGGCTTTGTGGAGCAGCTTTATGATCTCGCGCTCGCGGTCCTTGCGATCCTTTTTCTTGAAGAAAAGGAGCTTGATCGCATTCCCGCTCTCCTTGGACCCCAGAAAGGTCGTGCCGGTGGTGGTATCGACAAAGATATGCTGATCGAGACGCCCCAACACCTGCTGCTGCACCTGATCGAACGCGCGCATTCGAGGATCGTGCGCCAGGTGAATCAGCACATGCATGAGCCGCAGGATTGCGCAGGCCCAGACCCGGTCAGGGTCCGGCTTAGGCGAGCTCGCAAGAAGAAGCAACCGACGAAGATCGGTGACCGATTCGCGTTCCCTCAGATGGGCGGGAACCTTTGGATACTGCGCATCCTTGAGCGACTTCTCGATGAAACCGATGGCATCGTCGAAGATGTTCCACAGAAGCTCACTGTCGGCCTCGTTATTCGGTTCAAAGCCGTAGGCACGCACGAAGTTGGTCGCCTCCTCCATGGTGTTGAGCTCAAGACGGGGGACATCCAGAATCGACATCCCATGCGCGACAACGCGGAGAATGGGCCATGGGAATTGAAAGTTCCGGTTGGCATCCATGTGGGCCAGACGATAGCATAGCGTCCGCAGAATGAGGATTACGGATTAATCCTTAAGACCTATGTGGAGAGGTGGCTGAGCGGTTGAAAGCGGCGGTCTTGAAAACCGTTGATCTCGTAAGGGATCCGGGAGTTCGAATCTCCCCCTCTCCGCCATTCTGAATTTTCCTTCCAACCGGCCAACCTAGCGAACGGACTTTTTAATTGATAATGAAGAGTTAACCCATCAAGAGTCGGGTTCGAACATACCCTTTTTAGATATTGCACCTGTTCAACGCGATTCATCGTTTTCCACAATTCTTTCGCATTGATAGCGAGTTCTAATACTTTTTTAACTGAGATCATGGCAGCGTCGCTTATTTCCAGAGTTAAAAGCTCTAGTTGATGATTGTAGTCGTCGCGGTCTTTTCGGATTTTCTTAAACTGACGCCTATAGCCCATCTCATCGAGAATTCTGTCCCTAAAGTCTCCATACACCTTGTCTTCCTCAGACTCTAGTTTTCTCAGTTCAATACGATACCCTTCCATCTGTTTTTTTATCGCAGTTCGTTGCTTTTCATGCGTTTCGTTTAATGCCTTCTCAATGTCTTCCGCAAATTCTTTGGTGATCGTTAGAGTATCCACTGCGGGCTCAAACTGCTGCATTAGCTTCTCTTCAGAAGAGTAAACCAACTTTGCGTGAACCTTCCTCGAATTGGAACATCGATAATACGGGTACATTATTTTTTCTCCTGTGGCCTTCCGAATTTTTTCTTTGGGATCAAAGGTAATCTTTCGTCCACATTCAGGGTGATGACACCACAGCCAACCATCAAAAGGGCTTTGTGCCACTGATTTCCTACACCCTCTGTAATTCCCGCTGTTGATAGCCTCGACGGCTTTAAGAATCCTATTGGGAATAAACAGTTCGTGTTTTCCTTCATATCGTTTTGGATCACCACTTAGGTGAAAGTACCCCCAATACAAAGGGTTCTTTAGACGCTTCTCAATCGTGCTTCGATTGTATTTCTTTAGGAGGCCCAAGGGGACCAAGGCACCATCTATGCAGTTCTTTCTGATCTGATCGTAGGAAAGACCCTCCGCTCTCAATTCGAATTCATGCTGAACCAGCTTAATGATGCTGGGGTCAGGGTGGGGAATGAGCTTGGCGGTGCCCTTAATTGAGTTTCCAACGGCATCCTTGTCCTTGTGGTGGATATAACCCAATGGAGTATGCCGGTACGGGAACCAACCGCCTTCTGCCTTAGTCTTGTAGGCAGCTTTCATCTTGGTGCCATTTTCTCGGCTATAATTCTTATTCACAGCAACCAATAAGTCTCTGGTCAGGAAGTCCGAATCTGGGGAACTTTTCCAAAAAACCTTCCCTTCGCTTACGTGGTGAATAATGATTTTATCTTCTTTGACCAGGGATTCATTTTCTTCATTATCAGTAAGATTTCTGGCTTCACGACTTCCTATGTAAAAAAGAATATGCTTGATACCCTGGCTAAGAGCGTAGTCCATAAGTGCTCTGTATTTTTTTCGCTCATCAGATTGATAGGCAGTTTCAATAATGGGTTCCAATCTTATAAGTTCAAACCCGTGCCTATTACAATAATCGCGAATTTCCCGTTCTTGGGTGTCGGCAGAGGTGTTGTCCTTCTGTCCAGAACTGCTTCGCCTCACAATGGCGAGTGCTCGTTTATTCGGGTCCTGCTTCCATTCTTCCATATTTGGCCCTCCTTATACTTGATTTACCTTTCGCACCGAAGACCTTTCGAGTTCTAATATCTCGCTCTCTTCAACCGACTTTTCCCCTTTGTTTTTGGACAATGAGGTCTTGTTTTCGAAGGGTCCTAAAAAGGTCTACAACAGAATCAAAGTGAGCGCTTCATAAACTACGTCCCGAATCAGGTTGCACGGGGGGCGAGCAGGTACGAGGCTATGCGATCGTAGTCATCGGCAGTGGAGGCGGTGGGCACCTCAGTGAAGATCCGATTGAGCGCCTCCCAGGGATTGA
>JACPWY010000032.1 GCA_016196825.1 Deltaproteobacteria bacterium
AGTGCCCCTCGTTGAGACAGCGCTCAGATCGTTACGCCATTCGTGCAGGTCGGAACTTACCCGACAAGGAATTTCGCTACCTTAGGACCGTTATAGTTACGGCCGCCGTTTACCGGGGCTTCAGTTCGAAGCGTCGCCTTGCGGCTAACCTCTCTCTTTAACCTTCCGGCACCGGGCAGGCGTCAGACCCTATACGTCGTGTTCGACTTCGCAGAGCCCTGTGTTTTTAGTAAACAGTCGCCT
Organism: Deltaproteobacteria bacterium; assembly: GCA_016196825.1. Classification (GTDB taxonomy): domain Bacteria; phylum Bdellovibrionota; class FAC87; order UBA2466; family UBA2466; genus JACPWY01. The sequence continues at coordinate 244 of JACPWY010000032.1, forward strand.
GAGCCTCTTTATTGCAACTCCGCCCCGCTCACCGGGCAAGCCGGATCACGAAACGGAGCACCCCTTCTTCCGAAGTTACGGGGCCAATTTGCCGAGTTCCTAAACGAGGGTTCTCACTTGCGCCTGAGGATTTTCTCCTCGCCTACCTGTGTCGGTTTGCGGTACGGGTACCCACTCCACTCCTTAGAGGCTTTTCTCGGCAGCGTGGCGTCACCAGCTTTATGAGCCTTGCGGCTCTCGCTTCGGCACCTCAGGATTAACGACCCACCGGATTTACCTGGCGGATCTCCCTACGTGCCTCAACCTGCGCGTCCAATGGCAGGCCTGGCTAGCCTCCTGCGTCCCCCCATCGTGATAACGTGGAATAGGTAGTTCCGGAATATTAACCGGATGTGCATCCGCTACGCCTTTCGGCCTCGCGTTAGCTCCCGACTAACCCTGAGCGGACGAACCTACCTCAGGAAACCTTAGGCTTACGGCGGGGAAGATTCTCACTTCCCTTATCGCTACTTATGCCGGCAGGGTCACTTCTCTCCGCTCCACCAGTTCTTTCGATCTGGCTTCACGGCTGAAGAGAACGCTCCTCTACCAAAACATCATCCCGCAGGACGATGCATTCTACGGCTTCGGTGGTGTGCTTGAGCCCCGTTATATTGTCGGCCCAGAGCCGCTTGACCAGTGAGCTATTACGCTTTCTTTAAAGGATGGCTGCTTCTAAGCCAACCTCCTGGTTGTCTAAGCGTCTCCAGATCCTTTACCACTTAGCACACACTTTGGGACCTTAGCCGGTAGTCTGGGCTGTTTCCCTTTTGACGATGAAGCTTAGCCCCCACCGTCTCACTCCCGGGCTACGTGTCGCTGGCATTCGCAGTTTGGTTGGATTCAGTAAGCTGGTAAGCCCCTTAGTCCATTCAGTTCTCTACCACCAGCGCCGACCACCCGAGGCTGCCCCTAAAGGCATTTCGAGGAGAACGGGCAATCACGAAGTTTGATTAGCCTTTCACCCCTACCCTCAGCTC
>JACPWY010000031.1 GCA_016196825.1 Deltaproteobacteria bacterium
TGAACAAACAGGAGCCAGAATTTCCCACTCTGAAAAAGCTAGCATCAGGAAATCGCGCAGGCACCAACTCCAGATGGCAAATTACGAATGCCGCATAGCCTTTTTTGCGACGATAACTGCGTTTTCGCGCCAGCCACTACTTAGGGCCGGGTGAATCCAGACGGTATTCATCCGGCTCTTTCGTTTTAGAAGCCACTCCCCCTGTAGTCTCTTTGTTCACGTCGGAAATCTCAGAGGATTTCGATAAAATGGGAGGATGAAGACTCTCATCATGCCCATCGTGTCCATTGTCTTTGTCATCGCGAACTCCGGAGTCGCCGTTGACGCCACCTCGCTGAATGCCCGGTCAGAAACGCCGCCTGAAATTGTCCAGGAGAAGAGCACAGCCCCGAGGCCGGTTTTTGCTGGACTTGATGTGTTTGGCTCATCTCGACTCAATGAGACCGTTCTGCGAAAGACTTTTGGCACTGAGATTGATCAGTGGATCAAGATGGGTCTTGCGGGTGATCCCAATACTGTGGATCTGGAACGACGGATCGCAGGTGCGATTCGAACAAAGTTTGATCTCGCCTCGGCCGATTGGTCGGTTCTTCAATATGTGGAAGAGGGGCGCCTTGTTGTTTACGCGACCCTCGATGTTGTGGAGAAGAAAGACGTCTCTCGGCGAGCGGGTTTCAACGTGATTCCGAAAAGTGAATTGCCGGATCCCGGTGGCCTGATTGCCGAGTGGCAGGAGTATCAGAAGACAGCCTTGGGGCTTGTCTCGGTGGGTGAGGTCCGAATCGACACGGAAGACTGCGAGGCCTTTCACTGCCCCTTTGGACACAAACACCCGAAGCTTCAGAAGTATGAAAAGATCTTTCTTGAGGGGGCAAAGACCTTCGGGAAGGAACTGGCCGAGATTTTGGTAAAGGATGGTCGGGCCGAGATTCGAGGAGCGGCGGTGTTTCTGCTCGCCTATCTGAAGGATGGAAAGACGGTCGTTGAAAGAGTGATGCCGGCCGTTCGGGATCCCGAGGATCTGGTGAGAAACAACGCCCTTCGGGTGCTCATTGACATCGCCCAATACCACTCAGAGATTCCGGTTCCCGTGAAGACTGTCGTCGAGGCCCTCGACTTTCCGAGCGCCTCCGACCGTTCGAAGGCGGCCAACGTGGTTTACTTTCTGGCGCTGGGAGCTCCTCAGGTCCGGCAGTACCTGATGGATAACGCTTTGCCCAAACTGGTTTCTCTTGTGGCCTCAGTGCAGCCGGAACAGCGGGTGACGGCCCATGCCATTTTGAGAAAACTGTCCGGGAAAAACCTCGCTGCTACCGATATTCAGGGGTGGTCAAATTGGTCCAAGAAGGCCGGCCAGGGCCGGACGGTCTCCCAGCAATAGAACCTTCGCTAAAGGGATTTCCTAGGTTATATTTTGTCCTGTGAAAATCCACCTTTGGGGCACCGACTTTCGGAGAAGCCACGCCGATTTTCGGCGCAGCCTTTACATTGACCCGCAAGTGCGCGCCGAGCGTCTCAAGGAACTAATGACGGTCGGGTTCACCGATCTCGTCTATCTCAACACCTGCAATCGGATCGAATTCTACACAAGCGCTCGCGACTATTTTTCCGACACTCGGCCGCTTTGGGTGGAGATGCTGCGTCGTTTTGGTCTCGCCGAAGACGCGTTTTATTCGGGTTACCAGCTCGAAGGAAAGTCGGCTCTGCGCCACCTGTTGCGTGTGGCCTCAAGCCTTGAGTCTTTGGTGATTGGTGAGCCGCAGATTTTGGGCCAAATCAAAGATGGGTTGCGCTGGACTGTCCAGCAGGGGATGCCCATCTCTAATTCGCTGAGTCGCTCATTTCAGATTGCCTTTGAGACGGCCAAGGCGATTCGCGCGAACACGGCCATCGGTTCGGAGTCGGTGTCGGTGGCAAGTCTTGGTATGGAGCAGGTGGAGCTGATGGAGGTCGACTTTCCTTTGACCACGGTTGCGGTGGTGGGGCGCAGCCCGATGAGCATTATCGTGGTCAATTGGTTGAAAAAGAATCGGCCGCACGTGCCTTTCCGGTGGGTGAACCGCAACCCCGAGCTGTTGGCTCAGGAGGAGGCCGCTCAGGGCGTTGAGATCGAATCACTTGAGCGATTCATCGAGCGGCCGGGGACCTTTTCGCATCTTTTTACAGCGTCGGGGAGCCCCATTCCCCTCTTTGACGAGGCCTTTTTTGGGCGAGTCGATGCGGTGAGCCCGCTGGCGTTTGATTTTGCGGAGCCGCCCGATGTGGCGCAGCTTCCCGAAGCCTGTCGTACGCGCGTCGTACGGCTGGACGATCTCAAAACTGTCGCACACCGCAACCGTGAACACCGTCGAGGTGCTGTCGTTAAAGCCGAGACAATCATTGATTTAGCTATTCGGGATTACTTCCAGGAGCAGAAGGAAGCACCAGTTTTGCGCGACTTCAGCGTGTTGGAGCCGATTCTTCTCGGGGAGATCGATCGTCTCATGAATGAGCTAAATCCAGCCGGCTGCAGTCGGGACGAGTTACGGCAATGGGCCGAAAAGCTTGTGAAGCGCAATCTTCACACTTCGCGGATGCAACTCAAGAGTATTCTAAAAACGGTGGCGGATTCGGAACAGGTTCAAGCTGTTCAATGGGATCTTTAGGTGTCAGCAGTGCATGTTCGTTTGGGAACGCGATCGAGTTCGCTCGCACTCACACAATCCCGTTTCATAGCACGTCGATTGAAGGAATTTGGGGTCGAATGCGAGCTCATTCCTATCAAAAGCAGCGGTGACGCAGAGACGAAGTCGGCGCTATATGACATCGAGGCGGCCTCGCCGGGGTTGTTCACGAAAGCGCTCGAGCAGGCTTTACTCGATCATCGAATAGATCTGGCGGTGCACTCCTTGAAGGACCTACCGACGGAGCAGCCCCCGGACCTGATTGTTGCGGCGATTCCAGAGCGCGAAGATGTGAGCGATGTTTTGGTTGTTGGCCCGACCGGGCAAGGGGCCGGATCGCTCCCGCTTGCGCGGGGCTCTCTGGTGGGAACGAGCAGCCTTCGCCGGGAGGCTCAGCTAGTTCAGTTGCGAACCGACCTCAAGATTCAGCCGATCCGAGGCAATGTTCCCACGCGACTCGACAAAGTACGGCGGGGTGAATTTGGAGCCACCGTTCTGGCCCAGGCCGGGCTCAATCGGCTTCTCAAGACGGAACCGGACCTCGTTCCAAACGGTGTTCAACTCTTTCCTCTGTCGTTCGTGAGTGCACCGGGGCAGGGGGCCTTATGCGTGGAGATTCGGCGGGACACGCCGGCTGAACTTCAGGGTGCGCTCGCGCGACTCGATCACGCGCCGACCCGCAGGGCGGTGACCCTTGAGCGCCGCGTTTTGCGCGAGCTCGAAGGGGGGTGCACTTTGCCGTTAGGAGTGAATGTGATCAACGAGGGGAAGGGGCTGAGGATGAGAGCCTTTTTGGGACTCCTAGAGATCACTCGGGCGCTCGGAAAGCCGCGCTGGAGGGGCTTTGAGGCTTTTGACATTTCTGGTGCTGACGATGAGACTCTGGTCTCCCAATGCGTCAATCATTTCAAGGGTTTTTTGAAGCGATGAGAGTGATTATCACAGGTGATCCCGAGGATCTGAAGTCTCGGCTGCCACTGCGAACCGAAGCCGGGAAGGCTCTTGAGTGGCAAATCTTGCCGGTTTTGGCATTTGAGCCGGTCGAAATGTCCCCGGAGATCGTGACTCGTTTGAAAGACTTTCGACCCCACTGGCTAATCTTTCTGAGCCCGCGAGGCGTGACCTTTGGCAATCGCTGGATGCTCGCCAACGATTACCAGCTCTCGGTGACCACGCGAATCGCCTGCATGGGGGAGCGCACCCGTGCAAAGGCCGAACAGGAGGGGTGGGAAGTCGATTTTGTACCCGAGAGGATGGGGTCCGAGGGCTTTGTCGAGGAGTTCCTGCCACTCTTAAGTGAGAAGAGCTCGATTCTGATCCTGTGCGCTTTGCAATCTCGGGAGTATCTCTGCACGACTCTCGGTGGAGCGGGCCACTCTTTGCTCGTGGTGCCGGTCTATCGGACAGTGCCGAGCGACCGGGTGGAGGATCCGGAGACGGCCCAAGGGGTGGTTTTCACGAGTCCTTCGTCGTATGAGGCGTACAAGAAGCGCTGGCCCGGTTTGCTCAAGTCGCTTCGCCTTTTTGCAATCGGGGAGTACACGGCCACTCGGATGCGCGAGGATGGCGTGGCGGTCAATCTGGTGCCGGACGGAAACGTGGAGAGATTAGGAGAGATTTTATGATGCAACGACCGCGCCGTCTGCGCATGACGCCCTGGGTTCGGGAACTTGTTGCCGAAACCAACCTTTCGAAGAGGCAGTTGGTGCAGCCCTATTTCCTGGCCCGTGGCGAGAACACTAACGAGCCGATCAAGGGGTTCTCGGGCGTGAATCGTTTGGGATCTGACACCCTAGCGCGCAAGATTGAGAACGATCTCGAGTGTGGCCTGAGGACGTTTCTTCTTTTTGGCGGAGCTACCGACGAGGAGAAGGATCGTGAGGGGCGCGCCGCCTATCGCGAGGATTCGCTCATTGCGCAGAATCTGGTCGCACTGAGGAAAAGATTTGGAAGTGCGGTCTCTTTAATGTCGGATGTGTGTCTTTGCCCCTATACCGAACATGGTCACTGTGGAGTTTTGCGGGAAGAGGTGGAGAATGATCTTTCGCTGGAGCCTCTTTCAAAAATGGCCCTGGTGCACGCGCAAGCCGGCGCCGACTTTGTCGCCCCGAGCGACATGATGGACGGTCGCATTGGCGCGATTCGCCGTGCCTTGGATGGGGCGGGGCTCACGACGACAGGGATCATGGCTTATACGGCGAAATACTCGTCGGCGTATTATGGGCCCTTTCGCGAGGCTCTGTCGTCGTCTCCGAAGGGGATGAGTCGCGCCTCTTATCAGATGGATTTCCGAAACACTCGAGATGCGTTGAGGGAGCTGCGGCTCGACATCGACGAGGGGGCCGACATCGTGATGGTGAAGCCGGCCCTGGCTTACCTTGATATCATCGCGGCATTTCGCGCCCAGTCGGATGTTCCCGTGGCGGCGTACAGCGTGAGCGGGGAGTATCAGATGGTGAAGGCCTTGGCGCAGTCCGGGATGGCGGATGAAAAGAGTCTGGCGCTCGAGAATCTGACGGCGATTTCTCGGGCGGGCGCTCAGGTGATTATCACCTATTTCGCCTCGATTGCGGCCGCGGAGGGGTGGTTGCATTCATGAGCGAGCAAACTCAAGATCTGTGGACCAGAGCTCAACGTGTGATGCCGGGCGGTGTGAACTCTCCGGTCCGCTCCTTCAAACACATTGGGGAGACGCCTGTCTATTTCGCAAAGGGCGAGGGAGCCTTTCTGGAATCGGTTGATGGGCGTCGATTCATCGATTTTTGCATGGGCTTTGGACCCCATATCCTCGGCCATTCGCCACAGGTTGTTGTTAATGCGGTGAGCGCGCAGTTGGCCCATGGCACGAGCCTAGGAGCCTGTAACCCACTCGAGGTGGAGCTGTGTGAGGAGTTGCTCTTAAGTTATCCCTTCCTCGAGCGCGTGAGGCTCGTCAACACGGGCACGGAGGCCGTGATGACGGCGCTTCGATTGGCCAGAGCAGTGACCGGGCGGGCAAAGACCTTGAAATTTGAGGGGTGCTACCACGGCCATTTCGATTCTCTCCTTGTGAGCGCCGGGAGTGGGGTGGCCGATCTGCCGCAGGCCTCATCTAAAGGTGTGCCTAAAGAGATCGCGGAGACGACGGTGGTTGCTCGTCTCGATGATCCTGCGAGTTGGGGAGCGATCTTCGAGCGCCACGGGTCCTCACTCGCCGCTGTGATCGTCGAGCCTGTGCCGGCCAACGAGGGGCTCTTTCTGCCTTCGCGAACGGATCTGCGGCGACTCGTCGATATAGCGCGGGCGGCCGGGGCCGTTGTGATCTTTGATGAAGTCATCTCGGGGTTTCGTCTGGGTCTCTCGGGTGCTGTGGGCCATTACGATATTCGCCCCGATATCGTCACCCTGGGGAAGGTGATTGGTGGCGGCTTGCCCTTGGCGGCGGTGATGGGGACGGGTCGAATCATGGATGAACTGGCGCCCATTGGATCGGCCTATCAGGCCGGAACCTTTTCGGGAAACGTTCTATCGGTCACTGCTGGCCTGGCCTGCGTGCGAGAGCTTCGGCGCTCAAAACCCTACGCGGACCTGGAGCGTCGTACAACACTATTTGCCGACGAGCTGGGGGATGTCTTGAGGCCACTGGGCGTGGTTACGGTGACCTCATTGGGATCGATCTTTTGGTTTCGCTTTGGGGAAGGGAATCAGTTTCCACCGGCCTTGAGTGAAAAGGATCGCGTGCTTTTTAGAAAATTCTATTCTCGAGTGTTGGAAAAGGGGATCTACTTTCCGCCGTCGCCTTATGAGGTGTGCTTTGTTTCAACAGCGCACTCGGATGCTCATATGGTAGAAGCTTTGGAAAAAATCAGCGCGGCAGTGCGGGAGCTGGCATGAACCCCTTTCTCAGACACTTGGCGGGCGAAACCATTGGACGATTCCCCGTGTGGATGATGAGGCAGGCGGGCCGGTATCTGCCGCAGTACCGCGTGATCCGTGAGCGCCACAGCTTTTGGGAGATGGTGACTCGGCCCGAGCTGGCCGCTGAGGTGAGTCTGCTGCCGCTCAAAACCGTGAAGGTCGACGCCGTGATATTTTTTTCCGACATCCTGACGCTCCCTTATGGTCAGGGCGTTCCCATTGAGCTCGTCGAATCGGTTGGGCCGGTGCTGCGGGAACGGTTTGAGGGGCCCGAAGCTTTCCGTCGATTCGAGGAGTTTGATCCCTCGCGCCACACTCCGTTTGTCGGTGAGGCCATGCAATCGATCCGGGGTTCCCTATCGCCCGATATTGCGTTGATTGGTTTTGCCGGTAGCCCCTGGACGGTGGCGTCGTACCTTGTCGAGGGGAAGAGCAGCAAGAATTTCGCCCACATCAAAGGTTGGGCGTTTGAGGATCCTGAGAGCCTCGCCGACTCTTTGGCCCATCTTGCCCAGGCGACGGGGCGTTACCTTCGCGCCCAAATCGAAGCCGGTGCTCAAGTGGTGCAGCTCTTTGACACTTGGTTGGCATCGGCCCCGTTGAGTTTTGTACGCCAGCATTACCTTCCCCTCGTGAAGGCGCTTTGTGCGGACCTGAAGAGATTCAACGTACCGGTTGTGTACTTCGCCAAGGATTGCCCGCATCTTTTGGGCGAGCTCGCCGAGATGGCGGTGGATGTACTTGGGGTGGACTCCTCCCTCACTTTGAAGGAGGCCGAGCAGTTGAGTGGGGGAGGGAAATCGCTGCAGGGCAACCTGGATCCGGTGGCCCTTCTTGGGAAGGCAGCGACCGTCAGGCGAATGACCAGAGAGTTGGTGCAAGAGGCTCGAACACTCAAGCGGCCACCGATTCTCAATTTGGGTCATGGAATCCTGCCGGGCACTCCCGTTGAGAATGCAGTGGCCTTTGTCGATGAGGCGAGGACTTTGTGGATCTGAAGGCGCTTATTCAGAAATATAGCATTTCGGGGCCTCGCTACACCTCCTACCCCACGGCTCCGCAGTGGAGCGAGGCGGTGGGGGAGACCGCTCACCGCAAGGCCTTGGCTCGGGCAGACGCGCGGTTTCCCTTCGCGCTTTACGTGCACATTCCGTTCTGCGAGTCGCTTTGTCTTTACTGTGGCTGCAACATTCATCTGACCCACGACCATTCGATGGGGGCGCGGTATTGCGAGGCGGTGATTCACGAGATTGAAACGGTGGCGCGGCTTATATCGGGCCGCCCAGCGGTGTCGCAAATGGCTTGGGGTGGCGGAACGCCGACCTTTCTCTCGCCGGAGCAGATACGGAGGCTCTTCTCAGCTTTTCGAGAAGTGTTTGATTTTGAACCCGAGGCCGAGGTTAGCCTCGAAGTGGATCCGAGAGTGACGACCGATGCTCATTTTGTCGAATTGAGATCGCTCGGGTTCAACCGATTGAGTCTCGGTGTGCAGGACTTTGATCCGGTGGTCCAAAAGGCGATCAATCGCATTCAGACAAGCGAGATGACGCTCAAGACGCTGGAGCGGTGCCGCCTCCTAGGTTTTGGGGGAATGAATTACGATTTGATTTACGGACTTCCTCACCAAAGCCTTCAAACCTTTGCCGCGACGGTGGATGAGGTGATTCGTCACTCGCCCGATCGAATCGCGCTCTACAACTACGCCCACCTACCGTCTTTGAGGCCACATCAAAAGGCGCTGGAGAGATTTCCCAGGCCAGAGGCGGACGTTCGGACACAGTTGTTTGAGATGGCCTATCAAAGGTTCTTGGAGGCCGGTTACGTCTCGATTGGGATGGATCACTTTGCCAAGCCGAGCGATGAATTGGCGCTGGCGCTTTCCCGTCGGTCTCTCTACCGGAATTTCCAGGGGTACACTGTGAAGAGGGGTCTACCGCTTCTGGGTTTTGGGGCCTCGGCGATCAGCGAATTTCAAGACGGGTATTTTCAGAATGTGCGAGAGGTGAAGGTGTACGAGGAAAGGATCGCGTCTACTGGGCTTGCCACTCTGCGGGGGTGCCAACTGTCCGAGAGTGATCTGCGCCGGAAATGGATCATTCAGCGCTTGATGTGTCGTTTGGGTTTCGATTTTGCGGAATATGAGGAGGAGTTCGGTGAATCGTTCTCAAACCTCTACGCGACTGAGACGGCGCAATTGATTCCTCTTATTGGTGATGGCCTGCTTGTGAGAAATGATCATTCCCTTCGGGTCACCGACACTGGGCGCCTTTTTGTTCGCAACGCCGCGATGGTCTTCGACGATTACCTGCTCGGAGAATCAAAGGCGACTTACTCGAAAACGCTTTGAATGATCAATCGTCTGTTTGGGAGAAAGGGGCCCCAGGCCATCCTTGCGGATCTCTATTCAATGCGGGGGGTGGACCATTTGGTAGGGCTCATCGAAAGTGAGTGTTTGCGGGTTGTGCCTCTTGACGAGGCGGTTCGGGGAAAAGGCACGGCGATTATTCTCTCGACGGCCCGTAAGGGGACTCTTGTGCAGGTGTGTCCGAGCCTTGAACAGAGGGCGCTTCCCGCGACGGTGATGGTCTCTGTGGATCGGGTGGGACTGAATGCTCTTTCTCTTGAGGATGAGAGGGCTCTTTACAGCTTGGCGCGGCCGGATGCTACCACCACGGATCCGGCCGCGTTGCGCCGTATTCTTGGGCCATTGCCGCTCGACAGAATCAATCCGCTGATCTTTCCGGCAATGTGGCGAGATTTGAGTAAGTTAACTGCGACACTCTTTGTCCTCGGCTGTGACGCGCGCGACGCCGAAGATCCCACCACTGCGATCGAGGATTTTGGTCACAGAGCGGGAAGGTCACCCGGCTACGTGTGGACAAAGGACTGGGAGGCGGGCGAATCAGCCATTGCCGTCAATGGTCGACACACGCTATCGTGCCGTCGAATCAACGAGGGGTTTGAGTTATGGCCCGAATGAAAAAACTTTCAAAAGGATTACGCCAGTCGAAGAGCAAGGACTTTTTGAAGCGCTTCAGTGAAGATCAATCAATGGTGGAATACTTCACTCAGCTGAGGATCATGAATCCTGCTGCCGAGCTAAAGAAAGGCTTGAACGCTCCTCGTCGAGAAGGCGGTTTTGTGCGTTTGGCCCACGCGCGCGAAGAATTCACCGCGCCAATCATCACAAAGGGCAAGTCTGTGCAGAAAGCGGTGCGGCGAAAGCCGTTGACCAAGAAAAAACTGAGGTGACACCGGTCGGAATCTTTGGCATCCTATTCCCTGGTTTATAGACGACAAGAGACGGAGGAAAACAATGGCAACTAAGGTAGCGAAGGTTGGAGTTAAGAAGGAAGAGGGCTGGCTCTATTACATGGACAAGAAGGGCAACATCTCCCGTGCCAAGATGGGGCGCGGGCGCAAAGCTTCGAAGGTAAAGCCGCAAGTCGTGGCGAAGGTCGGCGTGAAGCGCCAGAAGGGCTTCCTCTATTTCGTCGACAAACAGGGCGATCTCTCCATGGCGAAGATGTCCCGCAAGGGCCGCAAGAAGAAGCGGTAGTTTCTGAGTGGGTCCCCGTGAGTTGAGGTGACGTATGACTTCCTTTTGGCGATCGGGCGAACCCACAAATGAACCTGTTTTGAGCTACCGATCCTCGTCGCCAGAAACTGTTCGATTGAAAGAACAGCTGGCGACGATGATGGGTGACGATGTCGACATCCCGATCCTTATCAACGGTCGGGAACACAGAACAGGGCAGACCGAGCCCTGTACCCTTCCTCACAATCACAAGCATAGAGTTGGAATCTTTCACAAGGCTGGGGCTCCGGAGATTCGCAGTGCTATCGATGGAGCTCTAGAGGCAGCTCGTGGGTGGGCTGAAATGCCTTTCGACTCTCGGGCGCGGATTTTCTTGAAGGCCGCTGAGCTGTTGGCGACGAAATACCGACCTATTCTGAACGCGGCGACAATGCTCGGTCAGAGCAAAACCTGTTACCAAGCGGAAATCGATGCGGCCTGCGAAATGGTCGACTTCTTCCGCTTCAATGTGTTTTTTGCCCAGAAGTTGGAGGAGATGCAGCCCTTCTCTCCGACGGGACTCATCAATCGGATGGAATACCGATCTCTCGAGGGTTTCGTCTTTGCGGTGACGCCATTCAATTTTACATCGATAGCGGGCAATCTGCCGACGGCCCCCGCGCTCATGGGCAATGTGGTCGTCTGGAAACCGGCCTCGACGGCCGTCTATTCGGGCTACTTCATCATGAAACTCTTAACCGAAGCGGGTCTGCCGCCTGGGGTGATCCAGTTCGTGCCGGGGAGCGGCGAGGCGGTGGGCGAGGTGGTTTTGAGTCATCCTCAATTGGGGGGAGTGCACTTCACCGGGAGCACCGGGACCTTCCAGAGGATGTGGCGGACAATCGGAAATCAGATCGAGCGCTATCGAGGGTACCCGCGCATCGTTGGAGAGACGGGCGGGAAGGATTTTATTTTCGCTCATGCGTCGGCCGATCCAAAGGCGCTCGTGACAGCCGCTATTCGCGGGGCCTACGAGTACCAGGGGCAGAAGTGTTCGGCGGCGAGCCGAATGTATGTGGCAAAAAGCCTGTGGCCTGGAGTGAAGCAAAATCTTCTCGATGAGATGTCGACCATCACGATGGGCGATGTCTCGGATTTTCGGAACTTCATGTCGGCCGTGATCGACAAAAAGAGCTTCACCTCCATCAAAAACTATATCGATGAAGCCAAGAAGAGCCGCGACGTGAGTGTGCTCTTTGGCGGCGGAGCCGATGACAGCGTTGGATATTTCGTCGACCCCACGTTGATTGAGGTTAAAGACCCAACCTACCGAACGATGTGTGAGGAGATCTTTGGGCCGGTGCTGACGGTCTACGTGTATGAGGATTCTCATTACGAAGACGCCCTGAAGCTGTGCGACGGCACGTCGCCGTTTGCGTTGACGGGTGCAGTGTTTGCTCAAGATCGGCGTGCCATCGATTTAGCTAATCGAGTGCTCTATCAATCGGCTGGCAATTTTTACATCAATAACAAGCCGACCGGGGCCGTGGTGAATCAGCAGCCGTTCGGAGGGGCGCGGGCTTCGGGGACCAACGATAAGGCGGGGAGTGTGTTGAACCTGCTGCGCTGGACCAGCGCGCGTACGGTTGCGGAGACCTTGGCTCCGCCTACGGACTATCGTTATCCGTTTATGGAGAAGTGATCTTTCTTCGCCCAACGAGTCCTCACGTCGTCGCGCGGCCAGGGCGTTAATTGTTCGAGAAAAGTTCCACGGGGCCGTGTTGTGGCTGCGCGACGAAGTGAGAACTCGTTGTTCAAAAAAAGACACTTACTTCATCAACAAATCATAATCCGGATAATTCTGCTCCACAAAAGTCTTCAGCTTACCCTTCAAAGCCTCCTCAATCTGCCTGGCCCGCTCTTTCGACACCCCATGCTTTTTCCCAATCTCCTCCAGAGTCAGCGGATTCTCCGCGATCAGCCGATCGGTAAAGAACACCTTATCCCGCCCCTCCAGCGTCTGAGAAAAGCGATTGAGAATGTCCTTAAAGAGCGAACGTTGCTCTTCATCGGCAAGCGTTTCATCCGCGGGCTTCCCAGCGTCCCGGATATTTTGAATGTGCTCAGTCTTTTCATTGTCCTTGGTCGGCGCATTGAGTGAGAGGTCGCCGCCACTGAGCCGTGCGTCCATCTCCTCCACCTCCTTAGGCGTAACGTCCAATTTTTCAGCGAGCAGCTTCACCCGTTCGCCTCGGGGCGCGCCCAATTTGTCCAGTTCGCGTTGTTCCTTTCGGAGGCGGTAAAAGAGTTTCTTCTGGGCTTGAGTTGTCCCCATCTTAACCAAAGAATAATTCTTCAAGATGGCGTCCTGGATGTAGCTACGGATCCACCAGACCGCATAGGTGGTGAGGCGAACCTCTTTGTATGGATTGAAATCCTGGACAGCCTTCACCAGGCCCATGTTTCCTTCCTGGATCAGGTCGAGGAGCTTCACCCTATAGTGAGCATATTCGTAGGCAATCTTGACGACGAAACGGAGATTGCTCGTTACCAGCTTTTGGAGAGCCTCTCGATCCTTGCTTTCCACGTATCGAATCGCGGTTTCGTGTTCCTCCTCCCGGGAGAGCAAAGGGTACTTATGCACCTCCCTGAGGTAACTAGCGAGAAGCGGATCGGGGGCGGAGATCGAAACCGATTTCGGTTTGACGGTTACACTGCGGAGCCTCTTGGCAATTTCTGATCTCTTCCGGCGGGGCGCCGCTTTTTTCTTTTTCTTCGGAGGCGGCATGATGGGCCAACCTATCAAAACAATTGAGTGAACGCTATATTGTGGCCAACCATGAAGGGCCCGGTTATTCTTCCTAACTAATGGACAGGCTTTTCTACTACCTCACGGGGCTCTCCAGCAATGGGGCCTACGTGGTTATCTTTGCCGTCCTTTTCGCCTGTGGACTGGGATTCCCACTGCCGGAGGACATCCCTCTTGTTGCAACGGGCTATCTCATCTGGGATGGGACGCTGGATTGGACCCTCGGCGGGCTCGTCACGATCGCTGGTGTGCTTATTGGCGACTGCCTGCTCTTTTTCTTCGGAAGCCGGGTGGGTCTGAAGATCTTGAAGAGCAAGCAACCTCTCGGCTTTCTCAAGCCGGCGAAGGTGCGCAGAGTGCGCGCCTACTTTCGAAAATACGGGGAGAAGATCGTCTTCTTTGCCCGCTTCATAGCTGGTTTCCGGGCGGTGGCGTTTTTCATGGCGGGTGCGATGCACATGCGTTTTCGCAAGTTCATCCTCTTTGACACGGTGGCCGCGCTCATTTCGGTGCCCATTTGGATTGGCATCGGCTACCTCTTAGGCCACTATTTTGGCGAGGAGATCGCAGACGTGCTTGGCAAGGTCAAACAGTTTAAGAATATCTTTACGGCTGTCACCTTCACGGTGGTCGCCATCGTGGTTATGCGCATAGTGATGCGATACCGCCAGAGTCGCAACCTAGAACGCCCGGTCAACTAAGAGCCTATCCCAAAATCCTTTCTACTCGGTGCGGGCAAAATGATGCGGCTATTTCAACGCCAGTCTTTGGGATCGAGCTTTTTGTAGAAGTCGCGCGAGCGCGAACGATTGCGGATCTTCGAGAATAGAAATGGTGAGAAGAAAATGAGGTAAGGCGACATCACCATCACGTACATGATCTTTCCTGGCACCCCGGCCATGACGAACTGGAAGAGAAGAAGAGCGCCAGCCAGGAGAGCGAGCCACTTTGCCTTCACCGGCAGAACAAAGTAGATGTAAAGCTCAAGATCTGGAAAGAGCGTTCCGAACGCTAGGCTGATGTTTTCTACGACATAGAGCCAAATAGGAGTGGGTTCTCCCACGACAAACGCCCCGGTGATCGCCATGATGTACGAAAAGAGCGTGAACACCGTTGTGGGGCCAGGGCCCCAGTGCCCCTCAATCGCGTCGAAGACAAAGAAGATGTAAAGGACGAAGAAGAATAGCCAGATCAGATCGGTGATGCCCTGTGAGGGGAATACGATGAGGCGCCAGAGCTCGCCATCGAGGACGGCCTGCGGATCGAAGATGAAGCGATCCATCGGTACATGGAGAATATTCTTGGCGACAAAGGCAATGACTGCAGCGGCGACGATGAAGCGGCCCAGGTTGGGCAAAGCCATGAAATCGAGCTTTTTGACAAACCAGCGCAGGTAGGCTGGGAAGCGACTATCCATGTTGCTCACTCAGGTCCACGAAATAGCGGTGAAAGATGTCGGAGGTCGAGAGTTCAGGGTGAAATGTCGTAGCCAATGCGTGTCCCTGCCTCACCATGATCGGTTCCGATTTCATCTGAAACAGTATATCGCAGCCCGAGCCGACCTGGGTAATGCGAGGGGCCCGGATGAAGACTGCCTCCTGCCGGTTTTGGTCTACCCAGTGGTCGGTGGGGGAGACGATTTCGATGAAGCTGTCGAGCTGACGGCCAAAGGCATTGCGGCTCACCGAGATATCGATGGCGCCAAACGATTCTTGCGCCGGGTGCACGACCTCTTTGGCTAAAAGGATTGTCCCTGCGCACAGTCCCCAAGCGGGTCGTTCGCGGGTGAAACGGGCGAGGGGGTCCCACAGGTGGTTGAGCTTGAGCAGTTGGATCATCGTCGTGGATTCGCCGCCCGGAAGGATGATCCCGCTCAGGCCATCCAGATCTTTGGGTTGTCGCACCTCCACGGGCTCTGCACTCAGCGCACGGAGCTTTTCCACGTGTGGTTGAACAGCACCCTGAAGAGCCAGGATGCCAATCCTCAGGTTTTGTGAACTCATTTGAACCCTCTTGAACGAGAGGTCAGACGCCCCGTTCCTGCAAACGCTCTTCAGCGCGCAGCTGGTGAATGTCGAGCCCCTTCATCGGCATGCCTAAACCTTTCGAACATCGGGCGAGGATAGCGGCGTCGTGGAAATTCGCGGTCGCCTCGACGATGGCATGGGCCAGCTTCTCGGGGCTCTCCGACTTGAATATGCCAGAGCCGACAAATACGGCCTCAGCTCCGAGACTCATCACAAGGGCTGCGTCGGCAGGAGTTGCCACGCCGCCGGCCGCAAAATTGGGCACGGGAAGCTTTCCCGTCTTAGCCACGATCTGAACGAGCGAGAGCGGAGCGCCCAGCTCTTTCGATTCGGTCACGAGCTCTTCCGGGCCAAGGGTCGTCAGGCGTCTCATTTGTGACAGCATCTTGCGCAGGTGGCGCACAGCTTCGACGATGTTGCCCGAGCCGGCCTCGCCCTTGGTGCGGATCATTGCAGCCCCCTCGGCAATGCGCCTGAGCGCCTCTCCGAGATTGCGCGCACCGCAAACGAAGGGGACTTTGAACTGAAATTTATCGATGTGGTACTGCTCGTCGGCCGGAGTCAGAACTTCACTCTCATCGACATAATCCACACCCAGCGACTCAAGAATCCGCGCCTCGACAAAGTGGCCAATACGGGCCTTTGCCATCACGGGGATCGAAACCGCCTCCATGATCTCGGTGATCTTCTCGGGAGGAGCCATCCGGGCCACGCCACCCTCTTTGCGGATGTCGGCGGGGACCCGCTCAAGTGCCATCACAGCCACTGCGCCTGCTTTCTCAGCAATTACAGCCTGTTCTCGGTTGACCACGTCCATAATGACGCCGCCCTTGAGCATCTCGGCCAGCCCTGTTTTGAGTCGCATTTCATTCATGGGGAACCTCGTAAAAGCCCTCATTTCTTAACAGAATTCCCTAGGAATACGCAAATGGGTGGCACCGCGTTTGCTCTCTTGGTAGGGAGCTGGTTTTCGGCAGAGCGGAATGGGCGCACGCGCTGTCGAGCATTGGAAACGAAACGCGCCCAGTAGTCAGCGAGCTTAGGATTTTGAAAACGGGCCTTTACCTCGTATTCGCGTTGTGGGCTGCCGGGATTTTTGCCAGCGGGAATCCGCACGACTGCTCGGCGCTCGAAGCCTTCATCCGAGCCAAATATCCTGGGGCCGCAAAACTAGCAGAGTCTAGCCATGCCGCCATTTTCATTGCGGGCACCCCAACCAATCATCCGGACATTCAATCGCCGAAGATGGTGACCAAGGCCGTGGGCGATCCGTTCCTCCGAAAGCGGCAGGAGAGGGCTGCGTTGCTCTCGCACCGCCTTCACGAAATGGATCCCGATCATTTTGTTCCGTATTTTGCCATCCCCAACGATGAATTGGGGATCACAGAAATGATCACGCCCTATCACCCCCACCTTCGGGGCTTGAGATCGGAGTTGAATCGCGATTCTGCCAACGTCATGAAACACTCGTGGGAGATCACGGACGCCCTCCTGGGGACGCTGAAAACGCTGAAGGCACGCCATTTGAACCATTGGGACATCAAGCCGGGGAATATTCTCGTGGGGATCAACTCCGACACGAACAAAATGGAGGTCAAACTCATCGATCTCGAATCGGTGACCGCGTTCGGGGAGCCACAGAGTGTCTTCTACACCCCAGGATTTGCCCCGCTGGAGTTGGTTAAGGGTAGTCCGCGTTCGCAAGGAGAGGCCGATCTGTATGCGATGAGAATGACTTTGTGGTCTGTTCTAGTGGGGAAGGGGGTCCAGGATCCGAAGGTTCTGGGGATCACGTATGAGGAAGTCCTTCCCACCAAGGAGTTAGATGATCAAGGGCGGCCCAAGTATAAGCACTTTGCCAACATTCCGAGAGTTGCGCCCGATGTCGACTCCAGAGTGCCGAAGGCCCTTGCAGTGGCGGTCTGGACTCCACTTCACCTTGTGAAGAATCTTGAGGAATACGATTCTGTGATCCGCAAAGCCCACGATCTGCCGCTGGAGGAGTTTATTTTCTATTACAGTGAGACCTACCTCAGGGGGCCGGACGCCCCCGAAATCATTTTGGCCTCAAACACGTTGATTGAGGCGTTTCGTCACAACGCGCTCGGACTGTCGGACGAAGAGATGAATTCGATTGAGGCTCAATTCCGCGAATGGCAGGCGACCAGAGTCTCTCTGGACCAGCTTTCAAGCAGAGTGGTCGCGTTTGAGCGCCACCCGTTCAACCATTACGGCCGATTGGAGCGGGCGCTTACTCCTTTATCACGGTCCAGCCTCTATCGACGGGCGGTGGGTTTTTTCAGGTGGCGATAGTTTTCACTCGATCGCGATGCCTTCGCCCTCGGTGCAGGTGGCGGAGAATTCGTGCTGGTTGCTGGGGCTTGAGCTCAGATCGTCAAAGTAGCTGGCTACCGCTCTCACGGTCTTTTTTATGTCGCTAGGAGATCCGCTGTCGAGCTCTATGAGCATCGACCAGGCGCCGTGGCGCCAGTACACCCAATCCTCAAAGCAGCCGTTGGCCGAATAGACGACGGATGTGCCGGTGCCATAGGGGTAGCCGTTGAAGCGGGCTGCCTTGGCGAAAATTCGATCGTACTCGCTGTGGTCGAGAGTTTTGTCGGATGTGGCGAATGTCCCCCAGGGGTAGCTCAGGCTTTTCAGATACCCGTGCACCGTGATGCTGCCGGAAAAGGTGCGGGTATCAAAGAGTTCCATGAGTCGTTGGACCGAGGCGAGTTTGCCGACCGATTCCTGGGGGAGGCAGGGGTTGGGATAGTCTCGATTCGGATCGATATCGTATTCTTCGCGCACGTCTTCATTGTAGCCCGAGATGTTGAGGACCGGAATGATCGTCCACTCCGACTGGGGGAGATAACTCGTCCAGAGTTCGTCACTCTCGAAGCGTTTGATCAGATCTCGAATGAAGGCTATCGCGAACAGCGCGGCGTGGGGTTCGTTGCCGTGGTGGGTCGCAACGAGAAGGTGGCCCACTTTTTTGGGGTCTATCTGTTGAGGGGTCACCGAAACCCGCAGTGCGAGGATATCAACGCCTTCATTATTTTTTCCGATGGAGAAGATCTGGGCGATGGTCGAGTGGGCGGCCTCGAGGCCTTTCAGTTCCGTGGTGATGACATCGTAACGATTAGTCGTGGGAGAGGCGAAGACCGCTGCAGTCACAACCAAAAGTAAAAGGATCACAACTCCAAGCAGTCGTAACATGGTGAGTCCCCCCGGTCCGGTTGATCTCGAGAAAGCTTAGCCCCAAGAAATGCGCGCGTCTTTGGGGACCGCGTTAGCGAGGTTGTGTCATTGCCGAAAGGCAGCCGCAATTTCTAGAACGGCCAGAACAGCTGATTCCACACGGTGCGTTTGGCCGTTTCCCCAAATGCCGCCGGCCGGTCTTCACCGCAATAGGTAGTTTTATGGAGGCGGTCCCAGAAACTAAAGACCGTTGCGAAGCTGGGTGATGGTCTTTGAGAGCGCTGTGAGCATGGAGCCCGCGACGACGATGAGGGCACCGACGATTCCTTGGAGAGTGAAAGACTCGGCGGCGACGAAATGGGGGAAGAGAAGATTTCCGAGGTGATTGAAAAGGAGGGTGGTGATGGGGCTGAGCGCCAAGACTGCGCTGATGCGCGAGGCGTCCCAGTGGGCGAGCGATTCTGCGAAGGCGCCATAGGCGAGAAGGGTGTTGAGTCCGGCGAGGATCAGCATTGTTAGCCCAAGCGGCGAGATCCGGGAGAGCGACGAGAATTGGACCCATGGGGCCGTGATCACAATTCCGATGAGATAAAGAACGAGCATTGTTTCGGGGGAACTGAAGGCGGCGAGGAGCCTCTTTTGGCAGAGGGCGTAGATGGCCCAGGTGATGGCGGCGAGGACGATCAGAAAGCTTCCCAAGACATAGTCGCCCGATTGGGCAAAGAGGATTGTGAGTTGATCGCGAAAAAAGAGAGCGAGACCGCCTGTGATGAGGGCGACACCGAGCCATTGCTTGGCGTTGTACCGTTCGCCAAAGAATACGAGGCCGCCGAAACCGAGGAAGAGCGGACCCAGCTGAACGATGACCTGACCATTCGAGGGTGATGTGAGGTGGAGGCCTTGGAGATAGAGGATGTAGTTGGCGATGAGAGGGACGGTGGCGCCGAGGATGAGCAGTCGATGGTTCCAAAGTTTGGTCGGGGAGGGCAGACGCGCGAGGGTGCGGAGGTAAATGATGAGTGGTACCGACGCGATGATGAAACGGTACCAACAGATAGTGAGCGCGTTCATCTCCTGAGCGAGGATCTTGAGAAACAGCGGGAGAAACGACCATTGAACCATGGTGAGAAGGGCGAGGAGGAAGCCGAGTTTCCAGCGGCCGGAGGTGGGCGAGGGCATGCGGGGATTATAGCGGATTGGCGAAAAACAAGTGGTCGAAAGCCTTTGCCGCCCAGTTGTATTTCTTACTTCGGTCGATACTCCACGATATCGCAATCGAGATAGACGCGAGCGCCACCGGCCAGTGCCTCGAGCGCCCCGGAGGGGCGCGAATTCGTCGACGGAGTCAAGGTGACAAGGCGCGAGACGCCGCCGGGCCCGGTGGGCTGATAATGTCCTTTACAGTCGAGAGTCAGCGAGTGCGGCGGAGAGTCCTTTTTGTTGACGGGGGGATCGGCTGGCGGATGTGTTCCGCACCCTGCAATGAAAAATCCGACCCCAATTCCAAGTGATTGAACGAACCGCATAACTGACCCTCTGACCCCGTCGCCCTCTGGCGAAGAAAAACTGCGGGCAAGCTATACTTCGTCACCGTAGTTTGCAAACTTCCTAGCCGGGCCATAGATGTATGGCCAAACTCTCCTTGAGGAGAGTTCGAAAATTTCTTCCTCAAAAAAATAGAATTCACACATTTTTTTGTTGACGAGTTTTCCCGGCACACTTGTCGCAGCAGGGTAAGGCTTCTGTAAAGGCCCGTTCTACCGGCCACGTTGCCGCGGGATGCACGCGAACAATCTCATGATCGAAAAATCTCATTCGAACTATTGAGCACGCCTTAGCATCCATTTTAATCGGCTAAAAAACCTCATGTTATGGAATGTCTTGGAGGTGCGGCTATGACGAGTCAGCAGATTCATGAAGAGGCTCTTCGGTGTACGATGCAGTTTAAGCGGGCGGAGGCGGCGTTGCTCGACGTTTTACAGAAGGTGGACGATAGGAAAGTTTATCGGGAGTTGAGTTACCCAAGTTTGTTTGCCTACGCCGTTTCGGCGCTTGGCCTTTCAATTTATCACCGTCGCGAGGAAGGCTCAGGAAATTCCTGAGATTAAGGCAGCGGTGGCCAATGGCGACATTACCGTTTCCGTGGCGAAGAGAATCACCGGGGTCATTAACCCGGAGAATCAGCAGGACTGGTTAGTGAAGGCCAAGACTTTGACTCAGCGGTCACTCGAGTTGGAAGTGGCCAAGGCCAATCCCAAAGAAGCTGTGCAAGAGATGATCAAGCCGGTGTCGGCCGAGAGACTCGAAATGAAATTGGGTATCAGTCATCAATTGGACCAAAAGCTCCGGCGGGTCAGGGATCTGCTGGGCAGAAAGCGAAATGGATCCGTGAGGTGGGAGGACGCGGTTGAAGCGATGGCGGACCTGTACCTCGAGAAACATGATCCGGTGCGAAGGGCGGACCGCGTTTTGAGGAAGTCTGCCGCGCGAGAGACCGAATCGGTTGCAAAATTGGACGGAGAAGTGGAACGGGAGGCTGGCGACGAGATTGTTGTTCGCAAATTGGACGCTCTCGCAGCGGAGCAGGTCTCAAGGAGAGTAAACAGTGCCAGCGCGGGATCTGCGGCGCAGGTTTCGGAAAGAGTTCCGGCCGAGAGTCTGCATAGGGTCAACCTTCGCGATCGGGGGCGTTGCACTCATCGCGATTCGGCGGGGGAGCGCTGCGGTGAGAGTCGCTTCACTCAGATCCATCATGTTGTGCCTCGTGCGGTGGCCGGCGGTCATGCGCCGGGGGATTTGAGAACTCTTTGCGGCTTCCACCACGGGTTGGTGCATGAAACTCTTGGGCCGTGAGAGGGCTTATGCGTACGAGTTGGGGAAGGCGCTTCAATCGGGGGAGCACCCCGGAGCCTCACCTGCCGCCGTTGCTAATGGCAACGGCCAGCTTCAAATCATTTGCCAAATGAGATTCGGTGCGTCACTTTTCTGTGATTGGGGGCGGTAATGGGTTTGGGACGTTGGGGCGTTGTCTTTCTGTGCGCGAGTGCTTTCGCGCGGCAGCCATTCAAATTTGAAGATCTTAAGAAGCTGATCGAGACCAATGATCTGCGATCGGTTGAGGCCGTTTTGCCGCACCTGCCGCTTCCGTTGCGATCGCATTTCACCCTGATGAAAAACAGTGTGAGCCAGCAAGAGTCGGATCCGCTTCACCCGCGGGCGATTCTTTATGGGGATGATGCGCGGTTTATCGTCACTTTTGGTGGGCATCCGGCGTACGAGTCGTTTCAGACCTTGGAGACGGCTGAGTTTGTGGAGCCGCGCAAGGAGGTGGAGTTGCGGGAGATTGTCTTTTCAGCTGGGAATCCGGCCCGTTTTTCGGAAATCAATCCTCACCAATGCACCACCTGCCACCGAACGCCAGCCCGCTACGTGTGGCCAGAATACCTAACGTGGGAACGGGCGTATGGCGAAGACGATGACAAGATTCAATCTGGATCAGGAGAGTACGAGAGTTTGCGACCACCTCAACCGCAAAGCCAGGCAGGCGCTAAATCTCCCGCCTATCTTGCCTTAGGGCTGAATTTCCGATAACTTGCCGCCCTAACCGGATGCTTCCTTCTAGCCTTAATCCCCTCGGTCTCAAGTCAGTCCTAGGCACGGAATTTTTGAAAAAGGACCAGATCCAGACCATTTTGGATCGGGCGCAAAGCCTTAAATCCCGGATGGAACGGAGCGAGCCCGTTGAGCAGACCCTCAAGGATAAGACGGTCATCCTTCTCTTCTTTGAACCGAGCACCCGGACCCGGGCCTCCTTCGAGCTGGCGGCGAAACGGCTGGGCGGAACAACCCTCAATTTGAGTAAGCAGATGAGCTCGGCCGAGAAGGGCGAGACCCTCGTCGATACGGCTCGGACAATTGAAGCGATGGCGCCCGATCTGTTGGTGCTCCGGCACCCTTCAGCCGGCTCGGCGCATGTTCTCGATCAGAAGCTCAAGATTCCGGTGGTGAACGCCGGCGACGGGTTTCATGAGCACCCCACTCAGGCGCTATTGGATCTCATGACTCTTCTAGAGTTTAAGAAACGTCTCGAAGGCCTTCGCGTCTTGATTGTGGGTGACATTGCCCACAGCCGCGTGGCCCGGTCCGACATCTATGCTTTAAAGACGATGGGGGCACGCGTGTCTGTGTGCGGTCCACCGACCTTGCTGCCGCCCTTTGCGGAGCGTATGGGCGTAGAGGTGTTTCACCACCTCGAACGGGCCGTGTCCGATCAAGATGTGATCATCGCGCTCAGGATTCAGTTCGAGCGCCTGGGCGCGGGGCAAATCCCATCGCGCGGTGAGTATTCGAAGTACTACGGAATCAATTCAACGCTCCTCGGCCGCTGCCGCGAGGACGTGCTCGTGATGCACCCGGGGCCAGTGAATCGGGGGCTTGAGCTGTCACCGGAAGTGGCGGACGGCTCGCAATCGGTCATCCTCAATCAGGTCTCTAATGGCGTCATCCTTCGTATGGCGATCCTGGAGCTACTCGTGGGGGACAAGATTCGATGAGCCTTTGGATTCGCAACGGCCGCATTATCGACCCCTCTCAGAAGCGCGACATTGTTGGCGACGTTTTTGTTCAGAGCGGGAAAATAGAGGCGATAGGCCCCAATATCGTGGTACCCCAGGTGCCGGGGCTCAACACAATCGATGCCAAGGGGTGCTGGGTGACGCCGGGCTGGATCGACATGCACACTCACCTCCGTGAGCCGGGCGGCACTCACAAGGAGACGATTCGAACGGGCAGCGAATCGGCGGCGGCCGGCGGATTTACGTCGATTGCCTGCATGGCCAACACTCAGCCCGTGAACGATAATTCCTACGTCACGAGCTATATCTATCAAAAGGTGTCATCAGAGGCGTTAATCAATGTCTATGCCATTGGCGCTGTGACGAAAGGACTTCAGGGCGAGGAACTTGCTGAGATCGGCAGCATGTTTGACGCTGGGATCGTCGGGCTTTCTGATGATGGCAAGACGCTCATGAATGCCTATCTCCTCAGAAAGGCGATGGATTACAGCAAGCGCTTTGATCTTGTCATCATCTCCCACGCCGAAGATTCGAGCCTCAAGGGGAAAGGTGTGATGAATGAAGGTTTCAATTCTGCGCGCTTTGGTCTCAGAGGAATTCCGCGGACAGCCGAGGATATTATTGTCGCACGCGATATCTTGGTGGCTGAGCACACCAACTCTCGCCTTCACATTGCGCATGCGAGCACGGTCGGCAGTGTGGCGCTCATTCGTGAAGCGAAGCGGCGAGGAATTCAGGTGACCGCCGAGGTCACGCCACACCACCTGACTTTGACGGACGACGCCGTCATTCACTATGATACGAATACGAAGGTTGCTCCTCCTTTACGAGAAAAACGAGATGTCGACGCGTTGAGAGAAGCGCTGAGTGACGGGACCATAGACACTCTGGCTTCGGATCACGCGCCGCATTCCATTGAAGACAAAGAGGTGGAGTACGACCTGGCGGAATTTGGGATGATTGGGATGGAGACGGCGTTTCCGCTCTATCACAAACTTGTTGTCGAGGGGCTCTTAAGCATTAACCGCATGATTGAAGCCATGACAATCCGACCGGCGACCATTCTCGGCATTTCGAAGGGGACCCTCAAGGTGGGCGCGGATGCCGATATCACCATCGCGGATCCTTCCGTTCGCTATACCATCGACAAACAAGTTTTTCGTTCGAAGAGTCGCAACTCCCCCTTTGATGGCTGGGAAGTGCAGGGAAGGGTGATGCACACGATTGTCGGCGGCAAAGTTGTGTATGACGCCAAGGCCGGGGGGATTCAGTGAGCCCCTGGACCGCAGCTCTTTACCTCGAGAACGGCCAACTCTTCGTGGGCAAGGGCTTTGGTGCGAAGACCGCGCGCGGGGGCGAAGCGGTCTTTAACACCGGAATGACCGGGTACCAGGAAATCTACACGGATCCTTCTTACTATCAGCAGGTGGTGGTCCTCACGGGCTCTGAGGTGGGAAACACGGGCGTCAATGCGGACGATATCGAATCGACTTCTGCCTTTCTCTCGGGCGTTGTCGTGCGCGAGTATAACGATATCCCCTCGAACTGGCGTTCGACGGGAACGCTTTCGAGTTACTTAGATCGATTGGGCGTGCCCGGGGTTTTTGATATCGACACGCGCGAGGTGACTCGGGTGTTGCGTGATGACGGGGCTCAGCGGAGCATTGTTTTTCCTGTCTCCTCCACGGATCGAGAGTCTATTTTGAAAGAGGCCAAGGATCTGATCGCCACTGTCGTCTCGATGGAGGGTTTGGATCTGGTGAGCCGCGTGAGTTGCCAGAAGCCCCATCTGTATGGGGACACTTCGGCGTCTGCACCCCGATTTGTGGTCTACGATTATGGCGTAAAGACCAACATTCTTCGCAGTCTCAGGACGCGCGGGTTTGGCGTGCAGGTGGTGCCATACAACTTTCCGTACCAAGAGGTTATGAAGATAAACCCTCAGGCGGTGCTCCTGTCTAACGGCCCGGGGGATCCGAGCGTGGTGCCTGATGCGGTTGGAATGATCCAGGGGCTCTTGGGCAAGAAGCCCATCTTCGCCATCTGCATGGGGCATCAGCTTTTGGCGCGCGCGTTGGGCTGCACTACCTACAAGCTCAAGTTTGGCCACCACGGGATCAATCACCCTGTGAAGGACTGCATCCAAAACAAGATCCTCATCACATCGCAGAACCACGGCTTTGCGGTGAAGGAGGACGACCTGGCGTCACGCGAAGTGAAGGTCTCTCACAAGAGCCTCAACGATGGTTGTGTCGAAGGGTATTCGTCGGAGAAGCTCCAGCTCCTGAGTGTGCAGTTTCACCCCGAGGCCCGGCCGGGCCCCAGCGATGCTGCCAATATTTTCGATCATTTCGTGAAGGGGTTTATCCGATGAAGACGGTGACCTCAAGGCCCGACGGACGGTTCTATGGACTGAACCCCGATTTTGATTCGCTCGTACATCGGATCATCGAGCATCTCGACAAGGAAAAGCTGTCTGAGCTTAAGAAGGATTTTCACACGCGCTTGAGAATCACGCAGGCCCACCCCGAGAAGGCCGAACTTGTCGAGGATCTTTGGGACTTCTTTTACGACTGGTGCGTGTTCGATCAACGCAACCTCGACACGGCACACGGTTTTTCTCAGGCGGAGAAGGCGAATTGGGAAGGGCTTAAGGCCGCCAATATGCGTGGGATCTTCACCGTGCAGAAGATTGCCGAGTCGTCGGTGAAATTGAAGGAGCTGTACTCGGGAAAATCGATTACGATTCCGACCACGTCTGCCAGCGAGTTTTTTGGCATTAGCAAAGGGGATCTCGTGGAATGCCGAATCCTCGCTCTGAAGACCGAAGGCAAGGAGAAGGATGTGGCGACTTTGGTGCGTCGCCCCTCTTATCATCCAGTCGAGGTGCACGACTACATTAAGAAGAAGGTTCGCCAATTCAAAAAGGCGGAGGACTTTTCGACCTATCAAACCTGGCTGTGGCTCTTGGTTGGGATGTACCTCAAACACAGAATTTATACCCACATGCCAATCGATAAGATTTACGACGATAACAGCCGGATCTGAACGATGCCCAAACGAACAGACATTCACAGAGTCCTTGTCATCGGCTCGGGCCCGATCATCATCGGTCAGGCGTGCGAGTTCGACTATTCGGGGGCTCAGGCCTGCAAGGCTCTCAAAGAGGAAGGCTACTTCGTCATTCTGGTGAACAGCAACCCTGCGACGATCATGACCGATCCGGATATGGCGGACAGGACCTATGTCGAGCCGCTGACGCCCGATTTTCTCGAAGACATCATCGCCAAGGAGCGACCGGACGCTTGTCTCCCGACGATAGGTGGCCAGACGGCGCTCAATTTGGCGCTGGCTCTTTGCGAGCGTGGAGTTCTTGAGAAGTATGGCGTGGAGCTGATTGGCGCGGGCCGCAAAGCAATCGAATCGGCGGAAAACCGCGAGCAGTTCAAGGGCGTTTTGGATCGCGTGGGGGTTGAGTACCCCGCGAGCGGTTATGCGAAGACTTTGGAGCAGGGGCGCACTGTCATCGATCAGATAGGCTTTCCCTGCATCATCCGCCCCTCGTATACGCTCGGCGGAACGGGCGCTTCGGTGGCTTTCAACGCCGAGGAGTTTCCGGCGGAGCTTCAGCGCGGCATCGACGCGAGCCCCATGGGTGAAGTCCTTGTCGAGGAATCGGTTTTGGGCTGGAAGGAATTTGAACTCGAGGTCATTCGTGATAAAGCCGACAACGTCGTCATCGTCTGTTCTATCGAAAACCTCGATCCGATGGGAGTGCACACGGGCGACAGCATCACCGTGGCACCAGCGCAGACCCTGACCGATGTCGAGTATCAGCAAATGCGCGACGCCGCGATTCGCATCATCCGTGAGGTGGGTGTCGACACCGGCGGCTCTAATATCCAGTTTGCAGTGGATCCCAAGACGGGCCGCCAGGTGGCTATCGAAATGAATCCGCGCGTGTCGAGAAGCTCGGCACTTGCGAGTAAAGCGACCGGTTTTCCCATTGCCAAGATCGCGACGAAATTGGCCGTGGGCTACACGCTCGATGAGCTCCCCAACGACATTACAAAGAAGACGCCGTCGTGCTTTGAGCCGAGCATCGATTACGTGGTGACGAAGATACCTCGGTTTGCCTTTGAGAAATTCCCCAATTCCGATCCTAAGCTGGGCCCGCAGATGAAGAGCGTGGGTGAGGCGATGGCGATGGGGCGCACTTTTAAGGAGTCGTTCCAGAAGGCTTTGCGATCGCTTGAGACTGGGCTTTGGGGCTTAAACCCCATCACTGAGCGCCGCAAGCTGCGCTCGGGCCAGAATTGGATCGATGGGATCCGGAGCTATGTGAAGACACCGTCTTCCGATCGGATTTTGTGGGTCGCGCAAGGAATGCGCGAGGGAATCTCTCTGGAAGAGCTCCACATGCTCACTAAGATCGATCCTTGGTTTCTCCAGCAGATATCTGAAATCGTCGCGATGGAGAGCGATATTGCGAAGTTTACGGGCGACGTAGCGACGATCCCGCGCGAGGCGCTCCTCTCATGGAAGAGGGCCGGATTTTCGGATCGGGGGATTGCGCACCACCTGAAATCGTCTGAAGACCAGGTGCGAGGCAAACGTGAGCAGCTCGAGGTGTTGCCGAATTATAAGATTGTGGACACTTGTGCCGGTGAATTTGAGTCACGGACCCCATATTGTTACTCGTCGTATGAATCGACGAGTGACCAGTTGCCCAAAGGAAAAGGGCGCAAGATTGTGATTCTGGGTGGCGGGCCCAACCGCATTGGGCAAGGCATCGAATTCGACTATTGCTGTGTGCAGGCCTCCTTTGCTCTTCGCGAAGAGGGCTGTGAGAGCATCATGGTCAATTGCAACCCTGAGACCGTGAGCACCGACTATGATGTTTCCGACAAGCTCTACTTTGAGCCTCTGTTCTTAGAGGATATCGTTGCGATTTTGGATCGAGAGAAGCCGGATGGAGTGATCGTGCATTTTGGCGGTCAGACCCCCCTCAACTTGAGTCGACATCTCCACGCGATGGGCTATCCAATCTTGGGGACTTCGTCCGAATCGATTCAGATCGCTGAAGATCGAGACAAGTTCCGGGCGCTTTGCCATCGCTTGAATGTGCGACAGCCAGAGAGCTTGACTGTCAGCCAGCGCGAGCGCGCCGTTGAAGCGGCGGAGCAACTTGGCTTTCCACTTCTTGTGCGCCCCAGCTATGTGCTGGGGGGCAGGGGGATGGAGATCATCTACAACAGCCGGGATTTCCACCAGTGGCTCACAAAGGGCATTGAGATCAGCGAGGATTGCCCTCTTCTGATCGATCGGTTTCTCAAGAACGCGGTCGAGGTGGACGTCGACGCGATTTGTGACGGTGAAGAGGTGATCATCTGTGGCATCCTTGAGCAGATTCAGGAGGCCGGGGTCCATTCGGGTGACTCGGCATGCACGTTGCCTCCCATCACTCTCAGTGAAGAGGTCCAGGCGGAGCTCACCAGAACGACCAAGTCGCTGGCCCTTGAGCTTGGCGTGGTTGGACTCATCAATATTCAGTATGCAATCGAGGACGGGCTCGTTCACATCCTTGAGGTGAACCCCCGCGCCTCTCGAACGGTGCCCTTTTCCAGTAAGGCCAGGGGGGTGAGCTACGCTAAGGTCGCGGCGAAGGTGATGCTGGGACGGAAGCTGAAGGATCTGAAAGTGGTCGAGCCACGAATCCCCTACGTCTACGTGAAGGAATCGGTCTTTCCCTTTAAAAAGTTCCCCGGCTCCGACATTATCCTGGGGCCGGAGATGCGATCGACTGGCGAAGTGATGGGGGGCGGAAGCACATTCGCCGAGGCCTTCGCGAAGGCCCAGATTGCCAATGGCTTTACTCTGCCAATGGGTGGCACGGCGTTTTTGAGCGTGAAGGATGACGACAAGGAAAACCTCGTTGGGATTGCGAGTCATCTGGAGATGCTGGGTTTCAACCTGATTGGGACACGGGGGACGGCCTCGTTTCTCTCTAGCCGCGGCATCCAAATCAAGACCGTTAATAAGGTGAATGAAGGCCGGCCGCACGTGGTGGACCATATCAAGAACGGTGAGGTTCACCTGGTGATCAACACCTCAGCCCTTGGGGTGCACGAGGTGGGAGCGGCTTACGAGTTGCGCCGCAACACCCTCATGCGTAATATCTGCTACTTCACAACGATTGCTGCGGCAAAGGCTGCCGCGCTCGCCATCGCCGAGGTTGGAAAGGTGAGGCCCAAGACCCACTGTTTACAGGAAAGAGTATGAGTCAAGTGCCCATGACCGTGATCGGTCATAAGAAGTTAGAAGAAGAGCTCAAGAATTTGAAAACGGTTGAGCGGCCGAAGGTGATCGCTGCGATCGCCGAGGCACGTTCACACGGCGATTTGTCCGAAAACGCGGAGTACGATGCCGCGAAAGATCGACAGGCCTTTCTTGAGGGACGAATCGCCGAAATCGAGGACAAAATCGCGCGGGCCCAGGTGATTGATACGAGCGAGGTCAGGTCGGATCGCATTGTATTCGGCGCCACCGTTGAGCTGATGGATGTCGATTCCGAAGAGAAGAAGACCTACCGAATCGTCGGAACCGACGAGGCCGATATCAAGCTGGGTTTGCTGTCGATTGAATCGCCCATCGCCAGGCAGCTTCTCAATAAAAGTGCGGGCGACCAGGTAATCATCCGCGTGCCCAAGGGTGATGTTGAGTACGAGATTTTAAGCGTTCGCTACGAGTAGATTTTCTCATGCCATCCGATCTGTCCACCTCTCTTCAGTACCTCAAGGGGGTGGGGCCGAAGCTCGCGGAGACCTTCGCGAAGCGTGGGCTCTTCACCTTTGAGGATGCGCTCTACTATTTGCCCCGGACATTCGAGGACAGGCGGCAGCCCACACCTATCATTCGCCTGGTGCCGGGCTTAAAGGCCGTGGTGCGTGGGAAGGTGGTCGATTCGAAGTGGACTGGTGGGCGTGGGCGCAGGCAGTTTGAAGCGACTCTCAAAGACGCTTCGGGGAAACCCCTCACTCTGCATTGGTTTCACACCGTTCCCTCTTTGAAGGATGAGTTTGTTCTGGGGCGCGAGGTGACAGTTTACGGCGAGATTCATTTCTTTCGCGGGCGCCTGCAGATGAATCACCCTGATTTTGCCGGGGGCGAAGTGATTTCGCCTGAATTCAGTGGGGTGTTGCCGGTCTATACGTCGCCTGAGAATCTTTCGCAGAAGGTGGTGAGGAAGGTTGTGAGGGGCGCGGTCGAGAGCTCGATGCCCCTTATCCAGGAGCCATTGCCGGGCGCGATGCTGGAGCGGTTAGGCCTTTGCGATCTCAAGACCGCGCTTAAGATGCACCACTTTCCCGAGACGGTGCCCGATGCGCCGACCTTGAGACGGGCGCTAGATCGCTTGATCTTTGAGGAATTTTTTGTCTTTCAGCTGGGACTTCTTCTCAATCGGGAACGACGGGCCTTGGCTCCGGTGATGCAGGATTCATCGGGGGTGAATGAGCTTGTGAAGAGTCTGCCCTTTGCCCTGACGGGCGATCAGGAGCGGGCGATCAGTGAAATCACTCGGGATCTCGGTCTTCCCCTGCCGATGACGCGTCTTCTTCAGGGCGATGTGGGGAGCGGGAAGACGGTCGTGAGTCTTGCGGCGGCAGTGATGGCGGCGCGGTCGGGCTACCAGACGGCGCTCATGGTGCCGACCGAGGTGCTGGCCATCCAGCATTTCCAAAAGGCTCGCGAGCTTTTGAAGGAGCTGTTCCCCGTTCTTCTGGTCCACGGAGCTGAGAAAATGGTTTCCGAAAAGGTGGCGAGCGGGGAGTCGAAGCTGGTGATCGGAACGCACGCGCTTTTTCAGGAGGCGGTGCGATTTCATCGGTTGGGGCTTGTGATTGTCGACGAGCAACACCGCTTTGGGGTGAGGCAGAGGCGCGAACTTATTGATAAGGCGGCTGGAGTGCCTCATCTTCTGATGATGACCGCCACACCCATTCCGCGCACACTTTCGCTGACACTCTATGGAGATCTGGATCTGACGATCATTCGGGAAAAGCCGAAGGCTCGGCTTCCGATCCGCACGCGCATGATTTTCGAGCGCGATCGGGAAACATTGTACGGCGCGATCCGAAAGCGGATTGAGGCTCGGGAGCAGATTTATGTGGTCTATCCGCTCGTCGAGGAGTCGGAGAAGCTCGATCTCAAGTCGGCTATCGGGATGTTTGAGGAGCTGAAGAAGGTCTTTCAAGGGGCCAGTGTGGAGCTTGTGCACGGGCGGATGGCCTCGGAAGAAAAGGAGCGTGTACTTGACGGATTCCGTCGGGGAGCTGTGAGTGTCCTGGTGGCGACCACCGTGGTGGAGGTAGGAATTGATGTGCCTAACGCGACCCTCATGGTGATTGAACACGCGGAGAGGCTAGGCCTGAGCCAGCTGCACCAGCTGCGGGGCCGGGTCGGGCGCGGCACGAAGGCCAGTGAATGTTTTTTGGTTTCAAAGGTGCCCACTCAGCGATTGCGGATTTTGGTGCAATCAGACGACGGATTTGTGATCGCGGAGGAGGACCTGAAATTGCGCGGGGCGGGCGAGTTTTTGGGGACGCGCCAAAGTGGCGGGACCGGCTTTCGGCTGGGCGATATCGTCAGAGATGGTCGGCTTCTCAACACCGCCCATGAGGAGGCCTCAAGACTGTTGGTCGAAGATCCGGGCCTTGAGAAGCCGGAGCACAAGATTTTGAAGAAGATGGTTGAGACGCGCTGGAAAGAGAAACAGGATTTTGTAACGGGAGGTTAGGCGTGGATTTGAAGTTGAAGGGAAAGAGGGCCCT
Source organism: Deltaproteobacteria bacterium (assembly GCA_016196825.1). Lineage (GTDB taxonomy): Bacteria > Bdellovibrionota > FAC87 > UBA2466 > UBA2466 > JACPWY01. The sequence goes on from JACPWY010000031.1 coordinate 31,520, forward strand.
TGTGACGGGCGGGAGCCGGGGGATTGGCCTTGAGATCGCTCGCCTTCTCGCGGAAGAGGGTTGTTCGGTCGTGATTGCGAGTCGCACGGAGGAAAAGCTGAAAGCGGCAGCTGCTCAAGTTAAGGGGGCGCAGACACTGGCTTTGGATCTTTCCGATGAGAAGTCGATCCGACAGGGAGTCATTGGGCTGCTCAATGTGGGGTCTATTGATATCGTGATCGTAAATTCCGGTGGGCCGCCGCCGGGCTTTATCAAAGACCTGACACTGGAACAGTGGGATTTTGGGTATCGCATCATCTTGCGATCCCTCGTGATTCTCTCCGAGCTTTGTTTGCCACTAATGAAATCCCACAAATGGGGCCGGATACTTTCCATCACCTCAACTTCGGCTGTTCAGATCATTCCTAATCTTCCGATCAGTGGCACATTTCGCTCGGGACTCAGCGCCTTTGTGAAACATGCAGCTAAGGAAGTGGGTGTCGACGGCATTTTGATCAATAATCTTTTGCCCGGGCCGACCGCCACCGATAGACTTAAGGAACTCAGCGAAAGAAGTCCGGAAACCGTCGATAAGATGGTGAAAGAATCGGCCCTGAAAAGAATTGCCGAGCCTGCGGAGATTGCGCGGGTGGCGGCCTTCTTGGTGAGCGGTGCGAATACTTACATGACCGGTTGTGACGTGCTAGTGGATGGGGGTTCGACGACATCGGTATGAAAAAGCGTACCGCGATACTACTCGCTAGCGCGATCTATATTTTCTGGGGCCTCACTCCGATCTATTGGAAGCTCCTGAAACACGTCCCACCCTTTGAGCTTCTCGCCAACCGGATTATCTTTGGTTTTCTCTTCGTTTTCCCGATGTTTCTCACGGCGAATCGGCGCCGAGAGCTCAAACGGATCGTTTTGGATCGCAAGGCCTCTTTGCAGATCATCGTTGCGGCGCTTCTGATCGGGTTTAACTGGCATCTCTTCGTGCTCGCGGTGGTGACCGAGCGAGTGCTGGAGGCGAGCCTCGCCTATTTCTTGACTCCGCTCATGGTGGTGGCGGCCGGCGTGGTGCTTCTCAAGGAGAAGCTCAACCGAGCTCAGATGGGCTCTCTTCTACTGGCTGCGAGCGGAATGATTTTCCTCCTCTTTTGGCTCGGAACGCCGCCGTGGTTGGCGCTTCTTCTCTCCTCAACCTTTGCCGTCTATGGCTACTTCAAATCGCGGGTCGCCGCGAGTGGGGCGATTGGGGTGGGAATTGAGAATGCTATCTTGAGTCTGCCGGCCGTGGCGTACCTCTACCACATCGCACCGATCTACGATTACCACACGTGGATGCTGTTGGTGCTGAGTGGTCCGCTTACGATCGTGCCGATGATCGCGTACGCGAAGGTGGTCAAAGCCATACCGTTTTCGACCGTGGGATTCTTACAGTACCTCTCGCCGGTGTTTCAATTCTTCCTGGCACTCATCGTCTACCACGAGACGTTCGACATGCCTCACCAGATCGCCTTTGGCTTCACGTGGGCAGCACTGCTGGTGTTTACAATCGATCTGGTTAGGCGGCTTCGGAAACCGAAGCCAAACCCGTGATCACAGCACCATCTGTTTAAGGAGGCGTTGCCAAGGGAGCACCCGGATTCCGTCGACGAGTCGTTCATTGTGTCCCAGTGTTACCACAACTGCGTGGTGTTTCTTGCCATAGAATTTTTTGAAGCTCGAGAACCCGCGGGAATCGACCTTGGCCGATTCGGCGGTGGCTTTCGCTTCAATGGCCCATATTTGGGAATCCCAATTGACGATGAAATCGACCTCCGCACCGTGGCTTGTGCGGTAGGAGGATATTTCGATGGGTTTCCCCAGAGAGCGGGCGCTGTGGAGAAGTTGCGTGAGGAGAAGGTTTTCAAAGAGTCGGCCTTTGCGGTCATTCGTTACTGAAAAGCCCTGCAGTAAGCCATTGAGCACACCGTTGTCGAAAAAGAAAAAGCGTGGGTGTTGGACGAGACGCTTGCGAGATGATTTCGAGAATGGGTGAATCGTCTCGATAATGAGTGTGTCCTCGAGAATTTCAAAGTAGCGCCGGGCTGTTTCGCGGTTGATCATCGCTTCGCTGCCAAACTTGCCGACATCGAGAAACTCCGTGGCGCGCGATGCCATGACTGCTAAAAACCGAGAAAACCCCTCCATATTTCTAGTTAATGCCTCGGACTGGATCTCCTCGCGGAGATAAGTCGCACTGTAGGTGAGAAGTAGCTGCTCTCGATCAAAGACTTTCTTCTCCATGTAAAGCCCCGGCAGAGTGCCGTAGGCAAGGGCCTGATCCGAGTCCATGTTGTGGCCAATCTCCGAGGAGACCAGGGGGCCCATCCGGAAACTCATTTGCCGGCCTGGGAGGAGATTGGCGCTGCCTCTGTGAAGTTTTCGGGCGCTGGAGCCGGTCAGGAGAAAACGGAGGTCTCTTTTCTTGTCATCGATCAAAGTCTGAATGGAGTTGAGAAGGCTAGGGATCCTTTGGACCTCATCGACAAATATAGTCTTCTGATTTGCGTTCCCTACCTGTTGGAAGATCGCGTTGGGACTCTGGGTGAAGCGTAGGTACTGGCGCTCATCGGCTAGATTGATGGAGAGATCGGGGGACAAACTCTCAATAAAGGTCGATTTCCCGGTCTGGCGGGGTCCTAAAAGCAGGATGCTCTTAGTGGTTTTATTGAGGAGTTTTAGTAAGTTGCGCTGAATCAATGGCATGTGTGCATTTTACACGGTATTCGGCACACATGAAGGAAAACTTGAGTGGACAAAAAAAAGCCCGGGAGCTTTCGCCCCCGGGCCTGAAGACTTTCGAACTCAACCAATCGGCTTGGATTCGTTGAGCTTCTTTTCGATGATCTCGATAAACGCCGGCGTCGGGTAGGCGCCGGCGAGCGTGATGCCGCCGACGATGAAACCCGGGGTTCCGGAGATGCCAAATTTCGCAGCCTCGGCCTTGTCGCTTGCGAGTCTAGAAGTGACCGTGGAGGATGTTTCGTTCTTCTTCACCTGGGCGAGATTCAGGCCGAGCTTCTTTGTGATGCTGTCGAGGAAGGCCTCTTTTTCGGTCCCGAGACGACTCTGCTCCTTAAAGACGGCGTCGTGAAACTCATAGGCCTTCGCCTGGTTGATCATCGCAATCGCCTCAAAGCGCTTCGCCGCCGGCATTGCCATGGGGTGGAAATCAAGCGGGAGGTGTTTGAAAACGAATCGGATCTTGTTCCCATATTTCTGCAGGAGCTCTTCCACCGTGTTGTAACCCCGCTGGCAGAACGGGCACTGCATGTCCGAGTACTCCACGATTGTCACCGGGGCACTGGCTGGCCCTTTAACTGCGCGATCTTTCGCAATTTCCGGGGTTTTCGGATTCTTGTACTCTTCCTCCCGACGAGTCTTTTCATCAGCCTCTTGCTTGGCCTGAGCGAGCACTCGAGCCTTCTGACCAGCCTGGTTGGCCACCTCAAGGAACTTTTCGGGGTTCTTCGCAATGGCGTCCATCACCCATTCCGGGTGATCATTGAGTGCCTGTTTGACCATTTCCTGGCTGGCACAGCCGATAATGAGGAGCGGAAGCAATGCGAAGAGTGATTTCATAGGTTCTCCTTAATTCAAAAGAGTCTATCAACCGAGTTGGATCGCTGGTAACTACGTCGCGTCATCCATTTAGAAAACACTTGAAAATATTGCCTCCCTTGATGAAGATTTGGGCCATGCAATCACCGATTACCCAATTCATTGAAAATCACTATCGTCATTTCAACGCGGCCGCTCTAGTCGATGCTGCCAAAGCTTACAAGAGCCACATAGACGGTGGCGGCAAAATGTTTGTGTCGATCGCTGGCGCAATGAGCACCGCCGAGCTTGGCTTGTCTCTGGCAGCCATGATCCGCGAGGGCAAGGTGCATGGGATCTGCTGCACGGGTGCCAATCTGGAAGAGGATCTTTTTAACCTTGTGGCGCATGAACACTACAAACGGATTCCGAACTATCGCGATCTGACGCCAGCTGATGAGATGCAGCTCTTGGCAAAGCATTTGAATCGCGTTACCGACACCTGCATTCCGGAAGAAGAGGCCATTCGTCGCCTAGAGACCGTGGTTATGGAGGAGTGGGCGAAGGCGAGTGATAAGAACGAGAGCTACCTTCCGCATGAGTATCTCTACAAGGTGATCAAGAGCAAGAAGCTCGAGAAGTCCTATCAGATTCCGGTCGAGAACAGCTGGTTGGTGGCCGCCTGCGAAAAGAATCTGCCGATCTTTGTGCCGGGTTGGGAGGATTCGACCCTGGGCAATATTTTCACCGCTCGGTGTCTGCAGAAAAAGATCCAGGTGACCGCGATGAAGTCGGGCATTGAATACATGATGTCGCTGTCGCATTGGTATGCGGAAAGCTGTCGTGGCCCGAAGGGGATCGGCTTCTTCCAAATTGGTGGCGGTATTGCAGGCGATTTTCCAATCTGTGTTGTCCCGATGCTCAATCAAGATCTCATGAAGAACGTGCCAGTGTGGTCGTACTTCTGTCAGATCTCGGATTCCACGACGAGCTATGGCTCCTACTCCGGCGCCGTCCCCAATGAGAAAATCACCTGGGGAAAACTTGAGGCCGACACGCCCAAGTTTATTGTGGAATCGGATGCCACCATCGTGGCTCCGCTCATGTTCGCTTATGTCTTAGGCTGGTAAGTTCGATAGGGTCGCGGAATGCAACCCTCCGCCTCTTGAAACATGTTCTTCAATGGTGGTTAATAATCCCGCTATGACGAGAAAAAAGGATACTTGGAAAAATTTGGTTCATGACTCAATGCCGGTAAGCGTTGGCCTCGTGAAAGAGGTGAGGGGGGAACTTATTGCGAGGATCGAGTCGGTCGATAAGAAAATGGAAGCTGGATTCAAGAATGTCGAATCTCAGATGCAGCAAATGCTGGTCCAAACTCACCGCACACTTGCACTCATGGAAGAGCAGCGCTCCGAAAACAGGATCGTTCTCGACGGCTACAAGTCGGTGATGGAACGAATGGACCGGATCGAGGACGACCAGAAAAATCTGCGTGGTGCATTGAGACTGTAGTCAGTGCCTATCGGACGCGATCCTCGGAAGGACACCTGGCTCTCCCTTTTTGCATACTGTTTGCTTTTAATTCGTAAGCGCTCGGCAAAATCCATCTGGGCGATACGATGGTGACCGGCTCCTGGCACTAAATTCCGCGTGGGATATATTGAAATGAAAATTCTCCTCGATACCTGCACGGGTCGTCGGCGAACCGGAGGAGCTTTCCAAAACGGCAATCACAACTTTAGAAAAAAGGGAGCAGCTCTCGAGAGTCGCGGGGAGAAGTTGAGCGATATCCACAAGCCGAGACGATGAACGCTAGAAACTCATCACCGGTCCCGTCCTCCTTTTCACCCCCCAGCGATCCGCCCAATGGAGATAGCTATGATGATTGGAGCAGAGTGTGGTCAGATTCTCTAGGACATCAACGCCACCAAGATGCACGGGTATGATGTGATGAATATGCA
>JACPWY010000033.1 GCA_016196825.1 Deltaproteobacteria bacterium
CGGGACATTGGTAGCTATCCACGGCTCTGCACCCATCCTTACCTTGGGCGATTCCCAGTCATCGGGAGCGCAATACCGCTTGAGAAACGGCTCTATCACCGCAGGCACATTCGATATCTACGACAACGGGGCAGCGGCAAGTCGCCTGTCAATAAACAATGCCGGCAACGTCGGCATCGGGACGACGAGTCCGGCACAGCTCCTTTCCATTGCGGGACATTGCGTGACCGGGGATACGCTTCTGAAACGCCGCAAGAAAAGAAAGAAAAAAGACGGTACCTACGAGGATGACTTTGAAGATGTGCGGATTGATGAGATCCAGCCCGGAGATGAAATTCTGACACTTGACGAGCGTACCGGCAATTTAGTGTGGTCGCGAGTGAACGCGCTCATGGACATGGGCGTCAAACCCATCTACCGGCTCGTCACCGCGAGCGGCAAAACCATCAGGACTACGGGGGAGCATCCGTATTTGATTGCGCCGGATTTCGGGTCGGCACGTGCGGCGGTATTTATTGACGGCGCGAATTTTGAAAAAAGTATTGCACAAATAAACGGGTGGGCGGATTATCCCGAAATGGCGCGTAGTTTTGGGCAGGACATTCTTCGATTTTATCAAGTGCGGTTTGGCACAAAAGGGCAAGATGGATTTTTCGCGCGTCTGAAACATCTCGGCTTTTCGTTAATTACCAAACCGCTTAAAACGATTACGGAAAGAGGAAAAGACGACGAGCAGAAAGCGAATTTTGACGTGGAACTTGCGGTAGATGCGGTTGATCTGAAAGACCGCTATGACATCGCCGTTCTCTTCTCCGGCGATTCTGATTTTGTCTATCTGGCAAACTATCTGCAAAAGAAGGGAAAGCAGGTGGTGGTGGTCTCTCCGTGGAGAAGAACTGCTCGTGAATTGCGCCTGGCCGCAGATGTATATCTCAACCTGAAACAAATGCCGTTCGTGAAAGCGATAAAGGACGACACCGGTGATAATCAAAAAAGGCCCCGAGGGGCCGATCACGACCGGCTTTCACCGGCACTTTCCATCCTATCGCAAATACATCCGTATGTCAAGGGGGGGCTGTGGAAAAAGGCTGCAGCGGTGAGAGCGGGGGACATGATTGCCACAAGGGGCACCGGCGGCAAGCCGATATTTGAGCGGATAATCAAAATCGAAAAGACCGCGCCCGAACAGGTCTACGACATAGAAGTGGAAGGCACGCACAACTTCATCGGCAATGACATTGTGGCGCACAACACCTATTTAACTGGAGGACTTGGCGCGGGAGTAGTGGAAACCACCAATGGCAATATCACCGGCACGGGTCGTCTCTCCATCACTTCAACCACCGCAACCTCCACCTTCTCAACAGGCGGTCTCACCGTAGGCACGAGTCAATTTGTGGTGCAGCAGACAGCCGGCAACGTCGGCATCGGGACAACGTCACCAGCAAGCCTGCTTTCAGTACAGGGCAACGGCTACTTCTCGGGCACGGGCTTCTTTGGCGGAGCAATCACCGGGACCAGCACTCTTGCCATTCAATCAACGACCGCGACTTCAACATTCTCCACGGGCGGTCTCACCGTAGGCACGAGTCAATTCGTGGTGCAGCAGACGAGCGGCAACGTCGGCATAGGAACCACAAGCCCCAGCGCGCGATTATCCGTCACCAGCGCAGGGACAGGAACAGGACGGGCGTTTGGGGTGGCGGATTCGGCAAACACAGAACGGTTTACCATTTTGGATAATGGGAATGTGGGGATTGGAAGCACTACTCCCGGATCGCTTTTGTCCTTGGCGGGCAGAATAAACTGGAATAACAGCCTTGGCGCGATCACGCATCTTTTGGGACCGACGGATCAGACCTTTGCGCTTGCAGCGGGCGCTCGTACGTCGGGTGCGGGAAATAGTATCACGATCACTGCATCAAATTCGGTGAGTGAAAGTAATGCGGGCGGGAACATTACTCTTCAAAGCGGAAATGGATTTGGATCAAATGCCGGCGGCAGCGCGGGAAGTATAAATATACTTGGCGGTTCTACCACGGTGAATAATGCCGGAGCCATAAATATTACCGGTGGAGCCGGCACCGCTGGAGCAGCGAGTGGAGGCATCGTAACAATAACCGGTGGCGCAGGAGGAGGGGTTGGCGGCCATGTCGCTCTTGTTTCCGGCACCGCTCCTATTGGTAACGCGACGGGTAACATCACACTCACCACATCAAATTCAGCAGGAGGGGGTCCGCAAGCGGGTACTGGATCAGGGAACATTTTACTTACGACTGGAAATAATCTGAATGGCGGCGGTTCGGTGGGCTATATCGGTCTTACGGCCGGGTCTGTTGCGGCTAACAATCCGATTGCGACAGGATACATTACCATGACTACGGGGGGATACAGCGTTCCCACGGGTGGTAGTGTAACAACCGGAGCATTTACGCTTACCATTCCCGCGGGCCCTAATGCTCCGGCCGACAGCAATCATGCAGGCAATGGCGGAGCTATTACCTTGACCGGTGGCGCAGGCGGGTCTACGTCTTTTCTATCAAGCAATGCGGGTAATGGTTCTTCAGTAAGCATTATTGCAGGGGCCGGAGGCGCAGCGACTGGGAACGGAGCGGGAGGAAGCGGGGGTTCTCTCACGTTGCGCGCGGGCGCTGAAGGATCGGGAGTTTCTAGCAATGGCACCGCAGGACAACTCATCTTCCAGACCGGAGGAGCGAGTACCCGCATGCTCGTTGACGGCAATGGGAATGTGGGAATTGGTACGACGAGTCCGTATGGTTTACTCACTCTGTACAAAGCCGGCTCAACCGCGGCCGCTTCTCCCCAACTTGTATTCTCCGCCTCGAGCACCGTAGCCAATCTCAATAACGCCCTCAACAACTGGGCCATGGGCACTGACTTCAATGACGGAGGCAAATTCAAGATCGCATCCTCTTCAGTCATTGGAACAAATGACAGGTTTGTGATTGACGGGAATGGCAATCTCGGCATCGGGACGACGTCTCCATCGGCAAAGTTCGCATTCACGGGCGATGGCACGGGAGCAACGCGGGCATTCGTGATCGCAGACAGTAGCAATGTGGAAAGGGTCTCAATATTAAATAACGGCAACCTCGGCATCGGGACGACTTCGCCGGGGACATTATTAGCTCTGCACGCATCTGCGCCGATATTGACTCTTGGCGATTCCCAATCATCCGGAGCGCAATACCGCTTGAGAAACGGCTCTGTTACGGCAGGCACATTCGATATCTACGACAACGGGGCAGCGGCAAGCCGCCTGTCAATAAACAATGCCGGCAACGTCGGCATCGGGACGACCACCCCGCAGAGAAAGTTAACGATAACAAACGCAGGAGCGAACGGGCAACTCTTATTGACCGATACGGGAGCGGTGGCAAACAGTCACTATGGTGAAATCGGCTTCTCGCAAGGAGCGTTCAGCATTAACACGATGACTGATGCGCTGGCGACCACAACGAGAATGGTGATTGATACGAACGGCAACGTCGGCATCGGGACGACGGGGCCGGATTTCAAACTAAAAGTCGTTGGCGCAGTGGATCAACTCCTCAGGGTGCAGTCTACATCTGGTAATGCGTTAATCGATATTCAATCTTTAGATTCTGGTGGGGTAGCTGCGTTACGATTTGCGGATACAACAATAAAGTGGGAGTTGTGGAAAGATACGAATGGTTTCTTTCAAATACGAGACACTACGGCTGGGGCAAGGTTATTGATAAATACATCGGGCAACGTCGGCATCGGGACGACTTCGCCCGGGACATTGGTAGCTATCCACGGCTCTGCACCCATCCTTACCTTGGGCGATTCCCAGTCATCGGGAGCGCAATACCGCTTGAGAAACGGCTCTATCACCGCAGGCACATTCGATATCTACGACAACGGGGCAGCGGCAAG
>JACPWY010000034.1 GCA_016196825.1 Deltaproteobacteria bacterium
ATTATGCTTGTTGATAACTTTAAGGAGCAGCGTGGCATTAGATACCGACAATGAACCTCGATCAATCAGCTCAAGCATCTTGGGACATTCCCTGCTCTTTCGGGCAATGCCTACGAGTGAATAGGCCTGAAAATCGCTCAGCCCTAGCGGGCCCACACAATAGGACCGCATCGAGGCAAAACCCAAGGCGACAAATCCCCGAGTTCTATCCATCTCATTCAACAGATCGATGAGGTGTCTCTCACAGCGTTTGAATTCTTTTGCGACGCCAAGGGTCTTCTCATGCAGGGAGAGAATCACGCGAGAAATCATCATGAAGCACCTCAATATCGACGATAGATCTAACAAATACAGATGATATGTCAATGTGAAATGTCCCGATCTCTCGTCGATAAAGAGAGACTTTCTGGGAAAGAAATACCAGTTTCGTTGCCCGGGCAATTAGCTGCGCGTCGGTACGCGGCAGCGACCGCCGACTACGGGCGATGTTCGGCCGCAATCGTCTTTGGTGACGTGAGTAAGTTCCGGCACCACACTTGTGCAGGGCGTATTCTGCAGTACAGTATTTCAATGATCGTTCGACCATTTTCATTCGCCATTGGATTATTCCTACTAGGGATCTCTGCATCCTATGCAGAGCATTTTCAGGAGAAGGCGATGTCGATTCTGCGAAATTCCATCCCATCGAGTATTGAAACCGAAGTCATGGGTCCGATAGCTTCTAAAATAGACAATCAGTACGTACTGGATGTTTTTGAAAAAGCAGTACAAGTAATGGGCGTACAAAAAAGCAAGACACGGCTTGGCTCGGTTCACTTCGCTCATGCGGTTCGCGATCTGGGGCCGGCTCTCGAAGGTGTGATTTCGGCGGCGACCACAGATGAGACCGTGGAGGTGTTTAAGCTTCTAATTGGGCATCACTTCGACCAAGACCATGCGGGGGCAGTTGATCTCAGAACCTATAAGTCTCTTGCCGATGAGATAAAGTCGGGAAGGCTAAAGCCACAGGGATTGGAGTATCTTAGACTTGCCTTGGCGTCACAGGCGAATAACCGGTTTCTACACTTCGGCAATGGCGAAATAGGGTTCTCGTCAACGGAAAAGACTTAATTGCCACCCTTCCCGCCGTAAAAACGGCAGACAATGCTATCCAGCTGATCAATCTAGCTCGGGGCGATAGAGGGCTTCCGTCCGTCGCTTCCTTAAGCGATCTGGTTCCGGTGGTTCAAAAGGGTGCATTTTTGCGAGCGTGTGAGGCGTTGGGCAAGTTCGCTCCTAGCCGATTGAAAAGCCTCTTGCGGCGGCGCAATTGATCTCGCTTGCCGCAAACTCTGATTTAGGTTGAGCCTGCAAGCGGGGGGGCTGTAGCGCCCTCACCATGGAAACACAGTTCCAGCCTCTCCCGAACCCACGTGCTCACGGCTTCGGCCCATTCGGGCTCGCTGTTGAGTGACGGTACGAGTTTGAGCGCTTCGCCGCCGTGATTCTGAAAAGTTCGGGCGCCGCGGATCTGAACCTCTTCCAAAGTCTCGAGGCAATCGGCGACAAAGGATGGGCAGACGACGGCGAGTCGCTTCACCCCTTCGTGCGGGAGCTCGGCGTACCGGGTGTCGGAAAACGGTGTGATCCAGCGGCTGTTCAGGCGAGACTGAAAGGCCACCTCAAATTGGTCTGGGGCGAGGGCGAGGCGTTTTGCCAGTTCGCGGGCCGTGAAAAAACATTGGGCGCGGTAGCAAAGGCGGTTATTGTCACTGAGTGAATCACAGCATTGGTCATCGACCTTGCAAAAGTCATGGAGTTTGGTGACATGCCGAATGGGTAGGCCGTGGAACGAAAAAAGAACGCGATCCCACTGGAAATCACTGAGGGCGGAGCGAACCCTTTCTGCGTAGAGATCAAGAAAAGCGGGGCGATCAAAAAACGGTGCGAGGATCTCGGTGGACAGATCGCCCGAGCGCTTGATGACTTCAGAGCGGGCCGATTCGGTGGCTGAGAGAGAGTATTGTGGGTAGAGCGGAATGGCCACGAGGCGCGTGACCCCCTCCTCGCGCATCTCTGAGACTACCTCTTTGATAGACGGGTTTCCGTAACGCATAGCTGCCTTCACGACAAACTGGGAACCCATGATTTTTCCGACGGAATCGGCCAGACGGCGAGAGTGGTAGAGAAGCGGAGAGCCGGTCGAGGACCAGATGAGTTGGTACAAAGCGGCGGAGGCGATCTTTCGTCGGGGAACAATCAACCAGTGCACGAGCGCATAACGAATGGGCGCGGGGAGATCGAGCACGAAGGGATCGGAGAGAAACTCCTTAAGATAGGTTCCCACGGCTTGGGGCGTGGGAATGTCGGGCGTGCCGATATTAATAAGCAGGATGCCGGTCTTGGATGACTCCATGGGTCGGTAGAATAGCAAACTGTCTTGCCAGAGGCTTCAAAGTTTTGAATGATTCAATTTGCGAAGATCGACGTAAAGGCTTTCCCACTCTCGATCAGGTGAATCCAACGCCCCTAACCGCGGGTCGAGACTTCGGCCGAAACTTTGGAAGACGATGGTTTGGAATCCAGCCCGCTGTGCGAGATACAGAAGTTCCTCACGGTCATAGATCCACGAATGGCCCCAAAACTGAAAAAGCTGGTTGAGGCGCCACGCTGGTCTGTCGGGGGGGTGGGCCGTCCATTGGGAAAGGTAGTTCTTGGATTGGGCTTGATAGGTGGTGCATCCGGAAAGGTAGCCTTCGGCGTGTCGGCGGAGATCGGGCGTGGAGAGTCGCACGATTCCACCGGGCTTCAAGACGCGCAAGACCTCCGTGAGCCACACGATGCCACTCTTGAGAGGGATATGTTCGATAAAATGTTGGGCGAAGACAAACTCGAGTGAGTCGGTTGGAAATGGCAGCGGGTCGGTTGCGTTGTGTTGGAGAAACGACGGGGGGAGAAGGGTTGCCTGAGGTGGGCGCGCATCCACATTGAGGCAGTCCGCGAGCAGGCGCTCGCCGCAGCCGTAGTTCAGGCCACGGGGAACCGAATTGTGCGAAGAGCTGGGGACCGAGTGATCCATGGAGGGGCAATCTACCCCTTGGACCGCGGAGTTTTCAATCGCGCCGCGGAAACTCTCTCTTGAAATACAACGGCCACGCCGTAGGATTGGCTCATGTTCATCGCATTGTTTGCATCGCTGGCCTTGGCTTCCACACCGGAATTGTTCGATCAGGGAATTGAGAAATTTCGGGGAACCTTGAAGGATATGGTTGCGGCCGACACAACCAATCCGCCGGGGAATGAACGAAGGATTGCAGAGCTGGTAGTGGCGCGCCTCAAGGCCGAGGGGATCCCGTCGGAAATTGTGGAGTTCGCACCGGGTCGGGCCAATCTCGTGGCTCGTTTGAAGGGGGGTGATCCGAAAGGGATCCTGCTACTCGCCCATGAGGATGTTGTTGGCACCGAAAACCAGGACTGGAGCTCGCTTCCTCACGTTGTGACGGAAAAGGACGGTTATTTGGTGGGGCGCGGGGTGGGGGATGACCTCGGAATGGCGGCGATGTCGCTTGAGACCTTCATCTTGATTCACAAATCGGGTCGGCCGTTGAAACGGGACCTCGTACTGGCACTCACCGGGGACGAGGAATCGGATGGTGCGGGCGTGCAGTGGCTCCTCAAGAATCGTCCGGATCTCTTGATGTCTTCGATTGCGATCAACGAGGGGGGCGGAATCGTTTTGGATCAGGAGACGGGGCGGGTGAAATTTCTTTCGCTCCAGGTGGCTGAAAAGTTCTATCAAGATATCGAGGTAACCGCGCGTGGAACGACGGGCCATTCGAGTGTGCCGCTGCCCGACAACGCTATCTATCGTCTGAGTCGAGCCCTGGCCCATTTCGATAAGCAAAAGTCGCTGCCCAATCTGCAGCCCTTGATCAAGAGCTATCTCAAGGAGCGGGCTAAGGTGGAGCCGGCCAAAGTGGCCAGGGCGATGCTGAGTCTTGCGGGAAATAGCAAGCCGCCGGCCTCGGCGCTGGCTGTGATGGAGTCCGATCCTATTCTCAGCGCGACGATTCGCACGACCTGTGTGGCTACGATGCTGAGCGGGGGGACGCGTGTGAACGCCCTGCCAGCCGAGGCGAAGGCAAATATCAACTGTCGAGTGTTGCCGGGGACGACAAAGGAACAGGTCGAAAAATTTATTCGGGATGGCCTGGGAGATCCCAAGCTTGAGATCCGGTTTCTGAATGAGTTTGCTCCGACCTTTGAGTCGCCTCTTGAAGGAGCGGGGCCGCAAGCCATCACGAAGATCGCCCGAGAGATGTGGCCGGGTGTCCCGGTGATACCCGTGATGGCGAAGGGGGCCACCGATTCCAAGTTTCTGCGGGAGAAGGGGATCGCGGCCTACGGGATGAATCCAATTGCTCTCACCGAGACGGATGGTCGTCGAATGCATGGCATCGATGAGCGGATCCCCGTGAGCTCGCTGAGGCCCGGAATTGAGTTCTACTACCGGTTGGTGAGCGAGCTGGTATTTTGAGGTTGAGGGCGATGGCGCAGGAGTCGCTGAGTGTAGGTGGAGGCGGCGAGAGGTCCGTGCCGCCGCCGCAGGGTCTTCGCCATCAGCGTTTGAGTGATGAGAGCTGCGTGTTCGGATGAGAATCGTTGTGAGGCCGATTCGGGATTCCTGAATTTCAGGCAAGCGAATTGGGACGAATAAGCTTGGCCGTCGTGGTCGCCCATCTTGAGAAACGCGTCGATCCCTTCAGCTGTGAAAACGGGCTCCTCGAATCCACCGATGTTTTCAAGGGCGCTCCGCCTGAAGGTCATCGTACTGAAGACGAATTGGTACGGTTGGGCGAGGTCATACCCCATTTGAAATCCAATGCTGGGCAGGGAGTGCCACCGAGAATTCGGGGCCTTCACCGCCGCTCGGCCGCAAACCACGCTGACAGAGGCTTTATTGGAAAGGATCGATGCGTGGGTGGAGATCTTTTTGGGTAAGAGGAGATCTCCAGCGTCGAGGATTGAGACATAGGTGCCCTGGGCGGCATTGAGAAGGCGATTCCGGGAGGCGGTGGGGCCTAGGTTTTTCTCGTTGCGTAGGACGGTGATCCTTTCTTGTCCTGCACTCCACTTTTCAAGGACGTCTTGGGTACCATCAGTTGAGGCGTCATCACAAATGAGGAGTTCTGTATCGGGTGCCAGGGAGGCCAACACCGAGCCAGCGGTGAGGGAAAGGCCCATGAGATCGTTGTAAACGCAGGTGATGACCGAGGTTGTGATCACCGTTAGATCTTTACCCACTTCAATGGAACTTGTAAAAAGGGGGTTGGTTTCTGGGTAAAGCGATGCGTCAGTTGAGAAGAATGCGGCCGGCCTCGGCGTATATTGACCAGTCTCAATTCGACAGGGAAATGGCAGCGCATTTTCTCAGCGGCTGGGTTGGGGTCGGGCGATCGGAAGATTTGCCTGAAACGGGCTCTTTCGTTCAGAGATCGATAGCGGGTGAAAAGTTGCTTCTAGTGAGAGGCCCGGACCAGATTCGGGCGTTTCACAATGTCTGTCGGCATCGAGGGACGCAGCTATGCTCTCAGGGGCGGGGCCATTTTGTGGGGAGTATCCAGTGCTCCTATCATGCTTGGACCTGGGGGCTCGATGGGCGACTCAGGGCCGCGCCTCACTTTTCTGAGGACGATGGATTTCGGCTGGAAGATTTTCCTCTGCATTCGCCGGAGTGCGCGCAATGGGGTGGGCACCTGTTTGTGAATCTCTCTAAAAATCCGGCGCCGCTCGAGGATGGGCTCGGCTCCGTGATGAAAAAGTTTGCGCCCTGGCCGATGGAGAATCTGCGGATTGGCCACACCATTTGCTATGACGTGGCTGCCAATTGGAAACTCATCATTCAGAACTATTCCGAGTGCCTTCATTGCCCGACGGTCCATCCGGCGTTGGCAAGGCTGTCACACTATATGACGGGCGACAACGAGCCCGCGACCCAATTCTATCTTGGCGGGACAATGAAGCTGAATGATGGCGTGAAGACGATGACGATGAGCGGGGAAAGCAACCGGGCGATCTTCTCGTCGCTCGGGGAGTATGATCGTAGGCATATCTACTATTATGCTCTGATTCCCAATATGCTGCTGAGTCTGCACCCCGACTATGTCGTGAGTTATACACTGTGGCCGAAGGCGCCCAACCGAACCGAGATTGTTTGTGATTTCCAGTTTGATCCGGTGGAAATGCGATGCCCTGGTTTTAGCGCGATGGATGCGGTTGAATTCTGGGATCTGACCAACCGGCAGGATTGGCGTGTCTCGGAGCTCTCTCAGCTCGGCATGAATTCGTTGAGCTATATGCCGGGCCCGTACTCCATTCGTGAAGGGCTTCTTGCAGCCTTCGATGAGATCATGATCAAGGCGCTGGATGGCGTCTAAAGATCGGCTTGTTCCGGAGCTCTCCTTTCTGCCGGCCATGGCGCTTGTGATCGGGGCTACGATCGGATCGGGGATCTTTGTCTGTACGACCGACATGGCGCACTCGCTCCCGAGTGGGCCTTGGGTGATTGGCGTTTGGATCGCGGCGGGGCTCATGACTCTATTGGGAGCTCTGAGCCTCAGCGAGTTGGCGACTTTGATCCCGGAAACCGGTGGGCCCTATGCTTTTTTGCGACGAGCCTATGGCGAGTCGTGGGGCTTTGCGTTTGGATGGGCCAACTTGGCGGTGGCCGGATCGGGGGGCATTGCCGGGACGGCGTACCTCACGGCGAGTTGTGTGAATGCCTTCGTTCCGCTGCCGCATTTGGGGGCGGAGCTCGAGCGGTGGTCGATTCACATTCCCTATCTGGGGGACATCTTTCCGTTGGCGCAGTTTGGGCTCAAGAGTGTTTCGGCTCTGATTATTGCCTTTCTCACTGGGATCAACGTGGTTGGGATTCGGCTGGGGGCGTGGGTGCAGTCAATCTCCACGGGGCTAAAGCTCGTCTTGATTCTGGGAATAATTGCGGTGGCCTACGCATTGGGTGCTCAAGCAACGTTTCCCCCGATGGCGGCCGCGCCGGCGATGCCGGTGGGTGCGGCGCTGATCACGGCCATTGCCGCGGCTTTGTCGAGCGCATTCTGGGCCTATGACGGCTGGGCTAACCTAAGCTACGTGTCTGGGGAGATCAAAAATTCCGCGAGGATAGTCCCGAGGGCGATCGTGACGGGCACCTTGATCGTGATCGTGGTCTATACGCTGATTAACATAGCCTATTTTCGTGTCCTGCCAGTTGAAAATATCCTCGGCTCACCCGAAGGGAACGTAGGGGCCGCGATGGTGGAAGCGATCGTGGGCAAGGGTGGCGCACTCTTTGTGACCGCGCTCATCCTGCTCTCGGTATTTGACTGCACCAACGCTGGCATTCTCACCAGCGCCCGCGTCTACTATGCTATGGCGGCTGACGGTTGCTTTCCGAAACGATTGTCGAGTATTCATCCCAAGTTTAGCTCACCCCACATTGCACTGTGGGTGCAGATGTTTTTTTCGGTAGTGCTCGTCTTTACCGGCAGCTTCGAGCTCATCGCCAGCATGTATGTCTTCGTGAACTGGCTCTTCTACCTCCTCTTGGTCTGCGCCGTATTTGTTCTGCGCAGGAGAATGGGTGGGACGCCATCCACCGGCTACCGCACGCCGCTCTACCCCTGGCCGCCATTACTCTTCGCACTTTTCTCGACCGGCTTTCTGATCGCAACGCTCATAGGCGACATCCAGTCTTACGTGAGCGGTAGAGAGCCAATCATCAAAAGCCTAGCCGGCCTCATCCTTCTTCTCGCCGGTTACCCGTTCTACAGGATGTGGAAGAGAGCGAACTTGCGCTAGGCACGAAGCTTGCTTGGCTATTGCGTCATCGAGCAGCCCACCTTTTGCGAGTGCTTCACTAGGCGCGGGGGGCGAGTGCCCCGGGGCGCCTCGAAGAATGGCGACTCGGTGATTAGCGGCGTGCGGTATGCGTTTCTCACCATGTCGGGGATCTCAAAGCCACCGAACTTGTCCCACTCCGTGCACCAGATGCCGTCAGCCATGTTGAGAGAGCGTTGGAATGAGCTGATGTCGCGGCCCGGTTGGTTTCCGAGCGTGTAAAGCGCGTTTTCTTCCTCGTCAGTCATGCCGAGCTGCTTGGCGACGCCGATCGCAAAATCGGACTCAGGGTCATGGCGAGTGATGTAGGCGACATTCTCGCAGCCGACTGCTTTGAGCACCATGACGGGGTGAAGATCCGACCAGCCGCCAGCCGACAGAAGCTCGTCATTGATGGGCTGAATAGCCGAGAGACCGGGCTCGGCAGGCGATGTGCGGAGCGCCTCCATCCACTCGGTCTCCTCAATCTTGTTCGAGTCTCTCGGGCCGAGCGGGAGAAATTTGTGAGACTTGGCATCGAACGTATTCTTAAAGTTTTTCTCCACGTCAATCAGATCGGCCGGGCGGCCCCAATATCCAAACTTCACGCGATCAAAATCGATGTTGAAGGAAAGTTCGTGCATGGGATCGGCAAGGTAACGCTCCTGCTGATCTTTAAATTGGTTCACTAAGTCAGCACCCTTCAAGATGGAGGTCGAGATGAACGAGCGGAGCTTGGCGCCGATCTTATCAAACAAACGGTGATCGAAGTTTCCATTGGGGTCGTAGCTGTCGCGATAGGCCACAATGAGCGTGCGAATGCCGCTCACGCACTCGGGGGTCCGGTCCTTAATTTCCACCCACAATTCGCCTTCGCTGATCGCGGGCGTGGCGCATCGATTGAGGAGGCGCGCCATCTTGGCCCGCTGTTCGCCCGGTCCGCGGCCGGCGTAGAAGTCGGCGACCTTGCCCAAGAGCGCCGGCACCTTGTCGAAATCAACAAAGCCAGGGCGGAAGAAGATCGATTTGTCCCCCGCCTTAAACGCGCCGAATCCCGCCAGCATCTGGACGAGCTCATTCGTGCGTCCCGCCCGAACCGCCTTAACGAGATTGCGGTTGGCGATGGAGCGCAGATCTTTTGATTCAAAAAGCGTGTCGAGGGCATCGGCGGCCTCGGAAAATTTGCGGCCCATGATCATTTCATCGATCTTCTTTTCCTTGAGGAGCTTTGCGAACCCGGCGAGCCCTTCAATGGCCAGGCCCTCTGGCGAGTTGCGAACGACATCGAGATACTCTTCGAGGGATTTCAAGAGAAAGGCGACTTTGAGCGCGCGCTCGCGAGGTGTGCCGGTAACCGCTTTGTTGAGGAGCATGCTCTCGTAGAAAAAGGTTGTAATCGAACCGGAGCTTCCGCCGGCCATGGCTTCCATCAGGCCGTAGTTTTCGGTGAGGCGCGCGAGAGCGGCGAAGTGGGTGAAGATCCACTGGCCATTGCCCCGGACAGCCGCGCAGACCTTGGGGCCAGAGGCATGGGCATGGGATAGGGCCATGGTGAGAATCGATAAAACGGCGATATTCTTCATACTTGTCCTCACGCTTTTCGGGTGCGGACTTGTACCAAATTCCCACAATCAAAACAATAGGTTCGGGCAATTTTAGAAAGTGAACTAATCGCCGCGGTTGGCGTCGACTCTGTCGAGCTCGCCGTGCTCGCAGTGCACGCTGAACTGGATCGGGCGGCAGCAGACCGAGCAATCCTCGATGTAGCTCTGCTCGCCGGCCGAGGGGTCGATGAGCACTGAGATCCGTTGGCCGCAGAAGGGGCAACTCACGGTAACTTCACGCTGGCTGGGGAGCGAATCGAAGGCGGCGTCGTCCATCGATCTATTCTATGGTAACGCAACGAGTCTTCGCAACGCAGGTGACGGGCTTGAACTCTGTAGAGTAAAACCATGACATCATGACCGATTTTGATCTCTTCAACTACATGCCCGCGGAGAGTAGGCTCAAAGTTTTTCAGCGGTTCTTCAGAGTTGGATTGGTGATGTAGGCCCGTGCAAATCCGGTGGCTCCTTCTTCTTGTCCCTGTCTACCTTCTCTTTGCGCACCTTGATCACGTGGCCTTTTGGGATGACGAGGCGCAGACGGCTTTGCTCGCGAGGAATCTCAACGAGACGGGGCACCTCACCGGCTGGAACGGCCGCAATCTTTTTGCTTACCGAAACGGGACGCTCCTCGCAGATGATTTTTCCGTGCGCCAGCCGCCGCTCGATATTATCGTCACGGCCTTTTCGTTTCGCTTCTGGAATGAATCCGTGACGAGTGGTCGGGTCCCCTTTGCCTTAGCTGGGTTGTTGTCCCTGTTACTGCTTTTCTTGAGTGCACGAGTGGAACGAAAGGAGTGGGACTTCGCGTTTTGGTCCGTCGCAACCTACGGCCTCTCGGTGGCCTTTATTCTTAACGTGCGACAATGTCGGTACTACGGCCTGTGCCTTCTGTTTGGTGTGGCGGCGCGGCTGCTTCTTTTGATCTGGCGCGAGCGGGGCGATCGATGGCCGCTGTTTCTTTTTCCGTTCGCCATTGCGCTTCTCTATTCTGCTAACTATCTGATCGCGGTGGCCTGGATGGTGGCGCTCGTACCCCTGATTCTCAGGCGAGGCGATCGCGGCGGGCTTTGTGCATGGGTGGTCGCCCTTGCGATCATGGCTATTCACGCGGTGAACTACCAGATCTGGGCCAGGGTCGACATTCCCTACGATGACACCTGGATCCACCGTCGGCTTCATCACCTGTGGATCTATCCACGGGATCTTGTCTATTTCTTGCCGCTGCCTCTTCTCATCTGGGGGGCGTTGCTCTTTCGTCGGGAAAGAGATCCAGTGTGGCGTCGCAATCTGCTGTGCCTGTTTCTCAACGCTGTCACTCTGTCCATTTTCACGCCGCAACCGGGCGACAGCACCTTCTCCGACGTCAGGTTCAGTGTTCTCTCGATTCCTCTGGCAACCACCTGTCTCGGGCGATTCTTTGAGGGGCTGGCCTCCCGGCAAGTGGTCTATGGATGGGCAATCTTTTTTTTAGCGACGTTGAGCAATATTTTTCTCGTCGGTTATACACGTCGGCCTTTTGAGCTGACCCTGCCGGCCCTAGCGCAATCGATCCAGACCCATTACACGACTTCGCTCGAGGAGGCGGTGGCCTTTTTGAGGCGAGAGGCCAAACCGGGAGACACCGTGCTTGCTGTGCCCGAGCACTTCAATTACCCGATCACCTACGCGCTGCCCGAGCTCGTCAACTGCTGCACTCTCGATAAGAATACCCCTCTTCGCACCGCCCTTAATCTCAAGGTGCCGCTTGGCAAGGAAGACAATGCCCCCGACTGGCTGATCCTCTTCGAGAAGGCCCCCCACACGTTGGCAGAGCTGGAGCGATTTGAGGCAAGGGGTGTGCGTTACGAAGAGGTCGGAAAGCTCCGCGTGTTCTGGGAACTCACGCAGAGACCCGAGCCGATGTGGCATCTCTATTTTCCCAAGACCGACTTCGATCCCGCTCGCGAAGGCGTATACATCTATCGACGAAGGGTGAATCCATTCTGATTGAATTTCACCCTAGGGCTGGAGGGCGAATGTGATTGGTGCCGGCTGGAAGTTCATTGTTCTTAAGGCCTCGCGGAAGCGCGGGTCATTGGGTTCCCGCCGTACGGCTTCCTCGAGAAGCTCTTTTGCTCGGACCTCATCACCATTTTGTTTTTCGGCCCAGGCCGCGTAGTACGGCCCAATGCCAAGCTCTGGATGGGACCGAGAGACTTCACTGGCCTTCTCGCGCAACCGAATGGGATCTCGGTAGCGCTGCTGTTCCACCATGAGCGACACATCCATCGCCTGACGAGCATTTCCACTTATCTTTTCATTGCGCAGAAGCGCCTCCTCGACGGCTGACCAACGGTCGTCCCTGGGATTCCCGATGGCTTCTTGGGCCTCCATAAGAGCTGAAGTCAGAAGGGCCTGCGCGGCCGGCATCATGTCTGGGTTCAGCTCCAGCAGCCGCTTCGCAACCTCGGTCACCTTGGTATTGGAGTGGAGATCAAGACGCGCCATGAGTTTATCGGTCAGGACTTTCTGATCATGGATCTCAGCCAGCTTCGTATTTTGGGTGAGCCATTCACCCAAATGCACGCGGTAGGTCAGGAGTGCCTGCTCACATTCAAAGGAATCACTCCTTTGGGATTTCACGCATTCCTTGAGATAGGCCTCGTGCCTTTGCGTGAGCTCGGGAGGAATCGATGAGCAGCGACCTCCCTCGGGGAGACCCTTTCGGTCTCGTGTGTCCAGAGCCCTTAGGTCATTCCAAAATTGAATACACCCCTGGGTGTAGCTCACCGACCCATCTGGTTTGAGGGGGGCTCGCGGTGAAGAAAAATCCACGACGTTCTTGGGGGGGGGCGGGACCTCGACTATGAACGAGGAAGTGGAGGCCGGGGGAGCCGGTAACGGCCTTTGAGTGACCTGCAAAAAAAACAGAGTCAGGGCAACGGCAAAAGCGACAGCAAGGGCAACCAGAGGACCCCTTCGGAAAGACATGAGCTTTTAAAACCCAAAAACACTATCTTGCCAACATTTAAGGAACGATGGACCTTCCGGACTGATCGGTTGCGATGCCTGGTGGACATCTATTGGGTATCCTAACTCTTCAGGTCGGTCCAGAGGCGGCTGACTGTGGGCATCGCTTCGCCGAGATCTTCCAAGTAGAACATGCGTTTCAGTGTTGCGGCCGGTGGGTAGAAGATGGGGTCTGTGCGTTCGGGTTCGCTCATCTGGGCGAGTGCATCGCGGTTGGGTGTGGCCAGGTGGTTCGATTGATAGAGCACAAGTGCGTTGCTTGGGTCCAACACATAATTCAAGAAGGTGTGTGCGTTGCCTGGGGCTTCGTTGGTCTTGGGGATGAGGAAGTTGTCGGTCCAGATTGTGGCTCCCTCTTTGGGGATATAAAAGTTGATGGCAGGGTTTTCGCGATGCGCGAGCACGCCGTGGGTGGAGTAGGCGTGGGCCACCGTGACGTCCCCCTGAAGAAGAAGCGGCAGCGGCTCAGAGGAAAAGAGCGCGATGCGGTCCTTGATTTCGGTGATCTTTTGTTTGGCGATGAGAAGCGAGGGCTCATCGTGGGTGTTGATGGGCTTGCCTGAGAAAAGCAAAACGCCGGCGAAGACCTCGCGCATATCGTCGAGAAGTGACGTGCGCTTGGGGTCTGGAGAATTGAAAAGGAGCGACCAGCTGATGAGGTCTCCATCGAGCTTCACCTTGTCGGTGTTGATGGCGATGCCGGTTGAGCCGCGGGTGAAGGGGATGGAATATTTCAGACCCGGATCGTAGGGTAGCGTACGGTAGTAGTCGTCGAGATGAGACATGTTCGTGAGCGCGGCCTGGTCGAGCGGGAGCGCCATTCCAAGTCGGATGAGCTGGCCCACCATATAATCGGACGGGACGATGAGATCGTAGCCGTTGGCGCCGGCCTTAAGCTTGGCGAAGAGCTCTTCGTTGCTGGAGAAGTAGCTGACCTCAACCTTAATTCCGGTCTTTTTCGTAAAGCTCTCGATGAACTCATCGGGGAAGTAGTTGCTCCAGGTGAAAATCCGGAGGTGGGTGCCGCTCCTCGCCTTTTCCCGAAGAAGCTCCAGAGATCCGAAAATGACAACGAGGGCGACGACGAGACCGAGTATGCGTTTGTTCATCGATTTGTTTTACTCATCCTGAACGAGGAAGTTTTTGAACTGCCAAGTGTCTGTTTTGTCGAGATCCGGATCATTGAAACCGGGGAAAGCTGATGTGCGACCCTTAAGCGGATTCCACGCGCTGGCCGTCGAGATGTTTTGGCCGAGGTACGGGCGGGCAATGCCCAGAACGTAATCGTGCGGCAAATCGTCGGGGACGACGACGCCCTTCTCGGGGTTTTCGATCATCCACATTGCGGCGGCCACAACCGAGATTGCGACTTGCATCGTGGTGGCATTCTGGTGCGGAACGAGCCGCCTGGACTCTTCAATCGAAAGATCGCTGCCCACCCACCAGGACTGATACGGGTGGCCCATGAGGAGCGCGCCCAGAATGTCGGCGCCCGAATCGATGTCATCATTCATGATGCGGTAGGTGGGCTGGAGCTTGTAGTTGTTGCCCCGAAGCTCGTTGAGCGAGGCGATGGCGGCGTCCGAAGGACAGTACGCATAGTGCACGGTCGGGCGATAAGCGGCTTCGCCGTTTTTCCAAACCGTGAGGCGATCGGAAATCGTAAACGCTTCACCGTGGCGCACGACCATTCCTTGAATCTCGAAGTTTGGGACCCACGAGCGAACCCAGGTGTTGATGCCCATTCTAGCGAGGCAGATCTGGTTCTGCGGCCCTTCGGGGTGCCTGTGCGCGAATTTCGGGAGCGTCTTCTCGTGTGTGCCCCAGCCCATCTCGGCTGTTGTCGTGCCCTCTTCACGAAAGCCCTCTACGCTCCACGTGTTCACAAATTCGTCGACGCGCTTGGGGACGCACGAGACTTGGGTGTCGCGCTCGCTGCAATGGATGACCTTCACGCCTAAGGCTTGCGAGAGCTCATTAAAGGCGCGGGTCTGGGCGAGGTGCTTCACTTTCTCAGCTTCGCCGCCGGTCCATTTCTTCTCGGTGAGGCCGCGCTCGGCGATATCGAGGAGCCCCTGTTTCGTCCAATGGGAGATGAGGCCGGGGTTCGCGCCGTGCTCAAGAACTGCTGTCGCGCCCATTTTGTGCCACGCAGAAGTCATCCGGCGGATGTTCATGTGGCGCCAATAGAGCGTCTTCGTGCTCGGCTGGGGATTCGTGTTGGCGTAGGGGTCCCACACTTCCACGGAAGTGTTGAGGTAGAGGACGCCGTTCTTGTGGCACCAGTCGAGGATCTCGCAGCAGTCGATGTTCCAGGCGAGGTCGATGATGACATCACCCGCGCCCACGAACTTCGCAAGCATTGTCCCCAAATTTTCTGGGGTGATGCGGTCGCGGACAAAATTCACGCCTTGGGCGGTCCAGGGCTGAAGCAGCTCCTCGCGATCCTCGAAGTCGAGGACCGTAATACTCTTCATCGGGGTCTTCACGTGCTCGGCCCAGATGGGGAGCGCGCATTGGGCGACGCCGCCATAGCCGACAAAGAGGACCCGCTTTTCAAAATTCAACATCCCAGCTCCTTATGAAGGCTCTTTAGATATCTGATTCACCAAAAATATCCAGGGTTTTCTGAAGAAAAGGGGGCTTTAGATCTGACCGATCGCGGCGTCAATTTCGCGCACGGCGTGGTCAATGGCGCGGCGGTGGTTGGCGTCGATGGGGACACTCGACTGAATCGTGCGTTTGAGATCCCTCAAGCGCACTCGGCGAACTTCTGGGTCCGGCTCTGCGGCCTCGATAACGGCGTTGATCGATTCTTGATACGTGAAACGCGCGTCGTAGATCAAAACCTGGGCCGCCTCGGTAGTCGTGATCTCGCCCTGGTAGATGGCCTCGATCAGTTCAGCGTAGGCGGGGTCAGGCTCTGGGTTTTGCATAAGCTCGCTCAAACGCGCGGTGGCGACGACCATGGCGGCGTCGCGGTAGGCGCACCAGGTGTGAAGGCCCCAGTTCCCAATCTCGTAGGTGCCATAACCTGCCAGATACTTCGCGGCGACGCCGCTACCCCATTTGGCCCCGAAGGGGATGAGCGGAAGGTTGACCACGAGATGGGCGCCGTCTTCGACGAGGTGAACGCCTCGGACAGTGACTCTCTGCCAGGCGGCGAGGCCCGGGCTCAACTCAGAGAAGAGACGCCAATCGGCGCCCATAGGGGCCGTGAGTCCCAATCGGTGGAACGGGTAGAGGACCGTTTCACCGACCGTCCTTAATGTCTTTTGGGTGAGTTGGGCGAAGCGAACTGCATAGCGGACCGAGGCGTAGCGGGAGGCGGAGCTCACTATAGGGTTAGAGGCGCGGGCGGCGACCGCTCGGGGCCAGTTCTTGAAAAACCGCAGCGTCTGAACCCGCGAACACGCGACGGCCCGTTCCGTGGAGCCGAGGAGCTTTCCGAGGCGAGCGAACTTGATGGTGCCTCCAGTGGCCAGGGCGCCGACACTTAAGGCCGTGTCTATCTGGCGCCAGAGGAGCTCATCACTGAGTCGGCGCATATAGAGTGAATCATTCTGCCGCTCAATGGAGCTTCGTTGGGAGAGCGAGCCCACTTGGTAGGCGTGGGTCTGAGCGGCCGCAATTCTGGCCTTCCCGGCTTCGTGGGCGGAGATGCCGAGCGAAATCGCGCCGGGGATGACGGCCGCGGGAGCCCCCACCTCTGTGCAACTTAAACCCAGGGCGAGGGCGGCGAATCCGCCCGCCACCCAGGCGTTGAAGCTCTTGTCGCCTGCGATCCGAATTTGCTCTTCACAGACAGCGCGCTTTTGACTCGGGAATCGGCGAAGGACCGTGTCGACGAGTGATCGGTTGGAGACACCGATGGTGAGGGTGCGGTCCAGGTCTTTTTGGGAGAAGAGCACTTCGGTAGTGCCTTTGATCATGGAAAGGTGCGACTCAAGAGTCTTTTCAAAGGCTTTGTCGGTGTAGGTGCGCCAAATCTCTGTTGTGCGGCCTGTCCGCGGATCGACAGAGGTGAGCATCGGCCAATGGGCGGCGACGAGCTCCTTCATCGCAATCGCTAGATCGCGTGGGCCATCGAGAATTTCTTGGACGTGGTTGGTGAGAAGCCCCTGCATCACGGGGTGTGACTGAAGAATTGTCAGCTCCTCGGCGCCGATGAAGCTCGTCGAGCGGGGTGGTCGGACGGTGCGCCCGTTTTCGATACCGGAGTACCAATCGATCTGTTCCTTGAATTGGTCGACGGTGAGGCGGTAGTTGCGTTCTTTGATATTATGGAGGCGGACGTAGTCATCTCGCACCCAGCCGACGAGATCGATGAGAGATTGATTGATGGGGCCTATGTTCGATTTATGGCTCTCCCCGGTGAATTCCGGGGGCATGTTGAGGATCTTGGCAAGCCCCGGTGGGGCTTGGGTGGCCGCACCGCCACGGCTGTTGAGGCGCGTGATCGTGGCGTCGAGCTCGCGAAGCTTTTCGGCTGCTTTGAGTAACTGGCCTCGGTAATAGGTGCGGTACCCAGCTGTGATGTTCCTCTTGGCCTCACCCAGAACCACGGCGAGGCTAGCTCTGTGATCAGAGAGTTCAAACTTCGTGTCGGCCACTGCCATGTAGTTCGATTTGGCGGTTCCCTCGATCTCTTCAATGAGGAGAGAGGCCTCTTTCCCCATGAGGAGTTGGGTTTCAGCAAAACTTCTAGTGAGTTGCCGGAGAGCGGTCGTTTGCAGCAGGCCGGTGAGGGTGATGCGATCCACCTTGGGGGTCTGCAGACTCATGAGGTTAGCGACGCGCACCTCATAAAGCGGAATGCTTCGCAGGAAGCCGGTGCTCGACGCTTGGGTGGCTTCTGGGATAATCGCCTGTCGTAAGACTTGAGCGGCCCGGTGTGGGCTCTTGGCACCTTTGAGAAAGGGCTCACAGTCGGTCTCTGAATCGACGGTCATGATGGGTGTGGAGAGGTCGAAGCGCTTGTAATTGGCGAGGAGCTGTTCGGCCTGGGTGATGTTTTCGGTATAGTTGGCGTCGAAGCCGTCGGCGATGTTGACGCCCGCGGAGAGCAGGGTCTTCTTCAAATCGCGGTTGAGAGTGAGTGTGTCGGCCGATAGCCAGGTGTTGACCTGGGCAGGATCGGCGAGAAGAGTTTTTTGGATCTGGGGCCATGAATGCCTCAACGGAGACTCGTCGGGCTCATGGGTGAGAACGAAGTGGTCGAGCTCGGCGGCGAGAGAGTGGGGGGGGCCGTTTGTGCCGATGTTGGAGAAAAAGTCGACGAGAGCGGGGAGGAGAGTCCACCCCGCTTGGGAGCGATAATAGCTGACGTATAATCTTAGCGCTCTTTCGAAAGCCGGAAAATCGCAAGAGGGCCCTTCGAAATCGCTGAGGGTGATTGGGTTTTGGGCGAGATCGGAAAGGCCACGGGTGAGGTTGATGCACTCCCGTAAGCCCGGCACCTGTTGGATGAGGGTAGCAATATGGTTGAGTGCTTCGGTGCGTGATCGTTGAGGGTAGTAGTTGAAATAGTAGGCCTGGAGATCGCGGACTGTGGCGTCGGCGGTGGAGAGTGCACCGAGAATGCGTTTGCGATCTTTGTCGGAGAGGGCCGGGCCGTCCTTCACCATGAAGTTAGCGAGAAAAAGTTTGATGGCCTTTTCATCCAGCGCGCCTTGGGGGTTTCGGGGTGCACCAAAGCGAAGGTCGGGAAAGGCGGGGAGAAGGGCCTGAGTCTTGTTGAGACGAATTTCCAGCTCACCGAGCAGCCGCTCGACCTCGGCGGACGGTGCTGCCGCAAGCCCGTGCGCACGGGCGAGCGCGTGCGCCGAGATGAGTTGGTATTCAAAGAGGCGAATCTCCGTTGCTGAGAGATCGAGTGCTATCGCCATGGGGCCCAATTCGCCGGAGAGAACGTGGGCACGCAGAAGTGTATAGGTGGCCGGATAGGCCTCGATCTGGGGGTTATCCGTTTCGGATTCCTCTGCGAGGAAAGATCGTTTTTCGATTGCGCTCGTGCGAAGGTGAGTGAGGAAGCGGTCCCATTCCTTCGTGAGTTCCTCGCGCACCGAAACGACCGATACGATGACGCTTTCGGCGCGGGGGCCGAGATCTTTGGGGGCGTTTTCATTGAACGCCTCCCTCGATAGGGCGGCGTTTTTCACTTCGAGATCCGCGATTGTCTTTCCAAGTGGAAGCTCAGCCCAAAGTGGAAAGGCCGTCAGGGCGAGCAGGCTGAAAAAGAGCTTTCGCATCGGGGTTTGCGAGTTGTACCTGTTTTTCCCAAGGCAAATCAATGGATTAGCCTAAAACCTCTTGAAACGATTGGGGAAAATCGGCTAGAAAACCGGGCCATGAAGCACAAGTGGATTGCCGTTCTGGGGCTCGTTCTTTCGGTGTCACTGTTGGCCAAGGATCCGGTGGAGGTGGAGCTTGAGCGCATCCACCAGATGATCGAGGCCGACCGCGCGAAGATCGGGATGAGAACGGCGCAGGAGACGGACGACAGGAGCAGGCTCTACGCCATCCCGACCGAATTCTCCCAGTATATTTGGAACGACCCACAGTCGCGGTACATCGCCGCGGTGAGCGGTGTCCTTGAGCTCGGGGTGTACGCGATCGCTCGTCACCATATGAAGGCCAATGTTGCGAGTTGGTACAGAGTGCTCGATGCGGTTCGAGATTTGGAAATTGAAAAGGTCGATGGCCATTGGCGAAATCGGGAATTTGATCTGGTGAAGGACGGCGCAAAAAAGGCGGAACGAACCTCCTTCAAGCGCCTTTACGTCGATTGGCTTTCGGGGCAGCGCGATCTGGCTCGCGCCATTGCTCGGCTTGAGAAGAGTGATCGCGAGGCGTGGCTGCAGAGTGATCGCGTGGATGCGCGCACTAGACAAATGGTGATGGAGATGACGGCGAAGGTGGGCGTGGGGGCGGACACGCCCGCGGATGCCACGGCCGCGGCGCGTGGAAAGGTGTTGGACCTGGCAACCGCTCATCGCAATGATGTCGGCAATTACGAGAACCTTCGCACGGCTGTTACCCAAGAGAGGGTCGTGGCAATCGTGAAGGCGGCGACCGGCAAAGAGATCCCGGTGCCGAAGAGCGCGGGTGATCTTTTTCGTCAGGCGGAAGGGGAATTGCTGAATCTTCCCCTAGGTGAGGGCAAGGGGATCGCGTTGCCGTCCACACCGGGCGCGCGCTCGCTTCAGGTTGAGCTCACCTTACAGGCCGTTAAAAATGTGCGGAGCACCGCCGAGCGTTCGATTCTGAATGGCCAGAAGCTGTGGCGGCGGGCGAGCCTTCCTGTTCTTCTGATCGCGATTCCTCTTTCGAGCATAGCTATCTCCCGCGTTTACGATAACTATTTCGCGCAGGAGATGCGGCTTCAGGTGGGCGACGGCGCTCGAAAGGCCGCGCGGGATCGCTATACGAACGAGATGATTTCGAGTCTCCCCAAGCCGCTCTTGGCCATGGTGATTACGACCTGGAACGAAAATCCGCACCTTAAGCTCTACGCGTGCCCCGTGAAGAGCGAAATAAACCCTGAGATTCACAATCCGGATGTCGACTTGGTTGGGAGCTATGCGATGCTTTCAATCCTGGAGCTTGCGGCCCAGGGAAAATCGATGACCCGAACCAGCGGCGGCCAGCCGGTTCTCACGGAAGAATTTCTCGAGAGTTTCTTCGAAAAGCTCATCACGTACGCCAAGAAGCGCAACCCGGCGCTCAATCGGATTCCCGCTGAAGCTTGGAATCGCAAGATCCTGCCGGATCTCATGGATGCGGGGAATAAGAACTTCGGGGCCATTCCAAAGGTGATTAAGGTGGCGCCACGTCAGGCGAAAGAAGACCTTCCCGATTTTGAATTTCAGAAAGCCGACTAGCGCGGCTGCCCGAACGCGGGGAAGGGGCAGTCGGGGGAGGCGGAGAAGTGGAGAGGGAGGGTGCGGGTGCCGTAACTGGGGATTGTGCCGTCAACGAACACGGGAGGGACGAACGCTGCGCCGTATTCCGTCTTCAGCCGATCAAAGAGATGTTTGGTGTTCTTATCGAACTGGTGGGTATTCACCCGGGCTTCTGTAATCGTGGCGCGATCAGGTTTGGGAACGCTGTCGCCAGCGGCCAGAAAGAGCTCCAGGGCCTGCGCGCTGCCGATTTGGACGGGGCCTGGCTTCGCGGACTTGCGATTTTTCGGGTCTGTGACGGCGTGGGAAATGCACATTTCTCGCTGGAATCGTCTAGCGTAGTCGGGCTCCGTTTTGAATTTTGTGATGATTGCCTTCATCAGTGCTGGGGAGAGAGGGACTGGCACCGGTCGTGTGAGCCCCTCTGGGATCAGGTTGTAGAGCGCCCTATTGGTGAATTCAAGAAGGCTTGGGATCTCCTCCATCGACTGGATGAGCTCGTTACAAGGCCCCATTTCATAGCGGAGGAGTTCAATTTCCTCCTTGGCCAATTTGATGGCCCCCTCGTATCGCCACCTCTCGGTCGTTTTCTGATCAGCTAAGATCTCTTCATTACTTTCGATGCTCGCTTCCCGGCTTTTGATTTCACTGGCTAGGTATCGTTGGTGAACTTTGAAATTTCCGAGGTTAGTGGAGTGATAGAACTTGGTCCCAGGTTTGTAATAAGCCGCTTCGGTCTCGGCGAGCACTTTTTCTCGGTGCGTTCTCTCATCATCGTTCACTCGCGGTTCTTTTCGAAGGCGATGGTCGCGTTCTAAGAGGAGGGTTTGCAGCATTCTCAATTTGATGATGGTCTTCGTGAGAGAGCCAGTGACGATATTGCCGCCACCCAGCCGATCAAGGGAGCCAGGTAGACCGACATCACCCGCGTTTTCGTACATCTGGCTCCTGATCGCAGCCATCTCTCTTTCGAGAAGCCCCACGGTGATCTCCTGCTCATTAGTGGGGAGGCTGTGGCGCTGGCCATCGAGCCCTTGGTAGCCGGGCTCGGCGGAGGCGATTCGCGCGAGAAGTAGAAAAGCGAGGCAGACTGGCATATGGCCTCATTTTATCAGTCTTTTCGTGGAAACACTGCTTCACTCCACGCTCAAAGTTTACATGCGGAATTTGTCAGCGGCCTTTCCTCGAAGCGGCGCGTAAGATTTCTCATGAGGACTTTGTGAGTTTGCCAAGTTGGGAACGTGACCTCCCCGCTTGGTAAAAGGGGTGGCGGTTGTGCCAGTACTTCCGCCACCCCACTTTTTATTTCAAGAATGGCGTTGATTCGGCCGATAGCGGACCGAAGGAGTGCGCCTTTGGATACCTCCGCCAAAATGGACCGGATTGTGGAGATGATTCACAATTCCCAGTGGGGGCAGGCGAAAGAGGCTCTTGAGAAGCTGAGGCGTAAGAAGATCAGCGGGGCCGATCTCATTCGATTTGCGAGCCTGTGCCGACGGGCCAATCTGCCCTCGCTGGGGCTATCAGTGCTGAGGCCCGTCGTGCGACCCAGTAGTCGTAAGACCCTCGCCGCCACCCCCCAACATTTGACTGAGTACGCCGCTTGCCTCATCCGAGTAGGCGCGTGTCGAGAGGCCGAGGCCCTCTTCACGCAGTTTGATCTCGAATTGGTTCCCGAATCCTATTTCTACAAGGCCCTGCTCCATGTGAAGGAGTGGGAATACGAGCAGGCGATCAGTCTTCTCTCCCAACACATCGACCGGATGCGCAAGGATCCCTATGTGGTCGCGATCTCGCAATTGAATCTGGCGATGTGTCTTCTCTTTGAGGAGAGAAACTTCGAGGCGCGCAACGTGCTTGTTGAGGTGCTCAATTCACCGCAGATGGCA
This sequence comes from Deltaproteobacteria bacterium, assembly GCA_016196825.1. GTDB lineage: Bacteria > Bdellovibrionota > FAC87 > UBA2466 > UBA2466 > JACPWY01. The sequence continues at coordinate 22,267 of JACPWY010000034.1, forward strand.
CACCACCGGATTATCTCGGGCAATTGCCACCGACTATTCGGCAATCTGGAATTTCAATCTGGCGATTCCAAACAGGCGCTGGTGAGCTTTCAAAAGGCCCTGGAGATCTTTGGTAACCCAGAAGATATCGACGCCTTTCTTGCGAGAAAGTGGGTTGCCATTACCAACCACGCACTCAAGGTGCGGGGCTCTTCGGCTTCGGTGAGGGCGATTTCTCAAGAGGCCGTGCAGCGGATGCATTGGGAGAGCTTACGTGACATCGATTATCAGATCGCTCTGTTGGAACAGGATGAAGACAAACTGATCCACCTCCATTTTGGAACACCGTTTGTGAGTTTCAAAAGGCGAATCGAAAGGAGATTTCCTGATCTTGTGATTCCGCAGGTCTTGAGGTGGAGCCCAGGGAACCGCGCAATGGTGGATGGGGAGGAGTTTGATTTGCGAACCTCCAGTTTTCGACCGGGGCAGACTTCGCACCGGCTTCTGTCCGTTTTGATGTCCGATTTTTACAGGCCGTTCCACACACTGGATCTTTTTCAGGGCGTTTTTCCGGGCGAGGTGTATGCGAGTGGCCACTCCGAACAGAGGGTCTACCAGGCCTTAGCCCGCTTGCGGCGAGAACTGAAGACACAGGAGTCATCGATTAAGGTATCCAGCGGCCGAGAGAATCAGTTTCGGCTCGGGGTCGAGGCGCCAGTTGAGTTCGTGATTCACCGAGATGACCGAACAGTGAGCTATGCGCTCGATCACCGTACGCAAGTATTGCGAAGAACATTTGGAGCAAATGTATTTATGGTCACAGACGTGATGAAGTGCTTGGGGCTCGCCCGTCGGACTGCGAACGATGTCCTGAAGGAGGCAGTTCAATCGGGGGTGCTCCTGAAACTGGGATCGGGCGCTCATACTCACTATCGAATCTCAGAAACAATAGTCCGCCCTGCATCGGAGACCATACGAAATGCCGGATGAGCAGGTTGCCGTATTCCATCGGGATTAATCCCACAGCTCGGCACGGGGGATGGAGAGCGTAACTCTTGTTCCGCGCCCTAGGTGAGACTCGATCTGGATCTCCCCACCCCAGGATTCGACGGCGCGGTGGGCGTGGTAGAGGCCGAGCCCCGTGCCCCCGGGTTTGCCATGGGTGAAGCGGTATTCGGTGAGGCGGGACAGAAGTTCTTGGGGGACTCCACGGCCATTGTCGCGGACACTGACGTTCACGCGATTTCCTGTAGAATCGATGGAAACCTCTACGACATTGGGGGTGTCGACACCGCTCTCCGTGGCTTCGCAGGCGTTATCGAGAAGGTTGGACAGCACCCGTGAGAATTCGGCCGCTCGGACAGCGGCCACGTTGTTCTGTGGCGAGCCCCTCCATCGGATCAGGATGCCGGGCTTAGCTGTTAACTGGACCCGCTTTTCCTCAATCACGGGCTCGATCAATTCGCGTATGGAAAGAGGGAGCGGCTTTTCCTTGGCGCTTGCAGCAGCGAGTGCCGCCTCCTCCCCAATGGAGAATCGGGTCATGTGGAGGCAGAGATCGCGGATTCGACCAATTGCGGTGATGAGGAGGTGGTGTTGCTCCTTCGGCAGACGATCCTGGGCCGTGAGCGCGATGGAATTGAGTGCAAGAAGTGGGGATCGAATGTCATGGGCCGCCCCCGCCGCCTGCTGTTTGAACTGCTCCACCTGATCCGTTTCTCGCTGAAGCACTGTGAGCTCGCGCAAGCTCTTCTGTCTCTCCTGGGAGACCACATACATGAAGAGTAGCCCGAGCGCGGGTGGGTAAAATTTCACGAAATACTGAAAAGAATAGATCTGGTGAAAAACGAGAATATCCGACAGCTGCAGACAAAAGACGATCGAGAACGCGACGAGAAAGAGGCGGCTGTACGGGCTTTTTGAAGAATAGGCGCCGGTCACGCCCATGGCGACAGGGAGAATGAGAAGGGGAAAACTGTAGCGCATTACCCAGTAGGCGGTGTCAAAGCCCGTCGCGGGTTGGAAGTTGAGAAAGAGCAGTTCAGCGAGTGGGATGAGGTAAGGGAGTCGCAGTCCGAGTCGGGTCCAGCGGGGGAATCGAAAATACACGCGCACTAACTCCATCAGCGACCAATCCATGAATATTCTCAGTGCGAAATGGAGGCTGCCCGCCAGGCGCAGTGGCCAGTACTCCCGAGGAATTTCGGAAAAACTTAGGAGAAACGCCGCCGAGGCGAAGCAGTAACGGATAAATGCATGGATGATGGGCTCATCTTTGAAGCTCCCAGAGAGATAGATCCCCAGCACGCACGCCATGAGGGAGAGAAGGCTCGCCCCCAGGATGGGGATGACGACATTCTTGGCGACGTGGCTGACGACGAATTGAAAGGCTGTCTGGGCCGATACGATCTGTACGGGCCCCTTTCGCAAACCCACCTGGGCTTTCTTTGGGGAATAGACAATGAGAGAGAGCTCGTTAGGAGTGGTTAAAAGCTGATCCCATGGCAGGGGAACCGTGACGGGGTAGTGCTTGCTGTAATGGTAGTTGGGAGGAAAATCTCCGGCCCGTTTGACGAATTTGCCGTTCAAGTAGGCCTCAACACTATCGCCCACCTCGCCGAGAGTGAGCGTGCAGGAGGAGCCCGAGACGCGGCAGATCTCGGGCGGTGTGAAAATACGACGATAAACTAGATAGCCCTGAAAACGTCCGAGTGCGCTGCTGTCGAGATCGTGGGGAACGGTCGTGCGGCGGTAGACCAGGGGGCGATAGAGGACGGATCCGGGGCGCACGGTGACATCAAAGGGGGGAACGGCCATCTCCCAGTCTCCAGCCAGGTTCTGAAAGGGGCGCACTGGCTCGATGGGGAAGAGATGAAACGAAAACTGCAGGACAACAAAGAGGGTCGCGAGCGCGAAGACCGTCGTGGTGAGGCGGCCGAGGTGCCAGCTTTGCAGGGCGATGTTCTTCATCAGCGTTTCACTCCTATCGCTCCGACGCTTTCTCGGCCGTCGAGTCTGAGATCCTCGGGGAAATCGGCGCGGTGAAGAAATGTACAGCTTTCGATGCTGAAGCCAGCCTTGGACAGTTCCCTCGAGAGGAGGTCGGGGTCAAAGAAATGGATGGAGGCTGGGAGATTGGCGCCGCGCCGAGGATCGATTTTACGCAGATCCTCAATCCACCCAGGCCAATTGTCACCTTGGCGCTTTCTGTCCTCAAATTGAGGAATGATCGAACAAAAGTTTTTGAGGTACGGCGTTTCGGTGACTACAAAAATCTTTCCACCCGGCGTGAGGAGGTTGTGGGCGGATTTCAGCCACCGTTCCACCTCTTGCCCCTTCAGGAAATGGATCACGCGGCAGACCAAGATAGCCGAAAGTGAGCCTTCGAGATCTTCGAACCCCTGGGGAAACGGACCCAGCCGGAGGGACAGCCTAGGGCGATCGCTTTTCATGGCCCGCGCGCTCAGCACCTCGAGGTGGCGAGGGTCGATGTCATTGGCAATGATGGTGGCCCCCCTTTCAAGCGCTGTGAGCGAGGCCACTCCATATGCGGCGCCCACGTCGAGAGCCGGTGTGGGGGCTTGTGAGGCGGCGAATTCAATGAACGCCTGCGAGACGGGATCTGGGCGTGAGGTCATGTAGCCCATATTGTTGAGCGTAGGGATGAAGCCACTTGGTTCGGCGTTGGGCATTATCGGAGCCACTGCTAAAGGCTGGATTGAAGGAGATGAGCGAGGACGATGGCCACGGAGACCACCCCGGCCAGCGCGAGGGCTACGAATACCGCCCGCGATTCCAATCTCGTTTGTCGACTCGACCACACCATGTCTCTCCCCTTGTCTTACTCTTGAACTAACGCTCGCTCATCTGTAAGCCAAGAGTATTCTCATTAGTATTTTAGTTAATAGATATGCACTTCATTTACGTAAAAAAGAATCTGTAATTTCAATGTATTGATTATGGTCTTTCCAATCGGTGTCGGAACTGTCTTGGGAGTGCGGTGACGATTCTTGTGGATCGTGTCAATGGTTTGTCCTATTTTGCACCTCCATATGCATAAGAGAATTGAGCGGCAATCTGACTGGAGGATTGATCGAAGATCGTATTCCGATTGGCTCGGTGAACGGGCGTCGCTCTTTCCGTCGCAGTTGCGCCTGGACAGGCCCAACGTCCGTTCCGCGGTCTTTTTGGCATTGCTCGAGGCACAGGACCAACCGATGACCTATCGGGATATTGGTCGGTGTCTCGCGCGCAAACGGGTGACCGGGGCCCCTGAGGGGGTGGGCTCTGTGCCGGTGATGACGCTCCGTGTGGCGGTTTCGGAACTCTCTCACCGGTTGAATCGCGCTCCCGGATTTCGGCTCAAGACCCTCAAGATCGGTCGCGAGGCCAGGTTCCAGCTCCAACTGGATCGCGCACGTACGGCGTCGTTTCTCGGCGTGGGCGCCAATGCTCCTCGCCTGGATCCGCAGATCAATGATCCGCGCGCAATCGCGGAAACTCTGGTGAGAGATGGGGGGGGGTTGCCCTTTTCGAGCCTTTACAGCACCTACCGCGCGGCTTCGTGGTGGCTCAGCATTTCGACGAAGACCGCGCTCGAAAAGCGGAACTACGAGGCCGGTTCGATCAAGGCCTATGGGATCCGTGAACACCTTTCGCAAAGCGCGAACCATGTTTTCTTTGCAGCACTCGCGCCCGGTGAGGGATTGGGGGAGGTCTCGATCCTGGAGCAGCTCCTGCGACCGAAATACGGGAGTCCCGTGAAGGTGCACTACTGGGCTCTCGATACGAGTGAGATCTTGATGATGAGCCACTATCAGCTTCTCACCCACACCTTCGCCGATGAAATCTCTCGAGGAGATCTGACGATCACTCCAATGACCGGTGACCTCTATCGGATTCAGGAATATTTGACGTCGGTGCCTGTTCTCGCGCAGGCGCGCACGCGCTGCCAGTCCACTCTTGTCACCTTCCTCGGGAATTGCCTGGGCAACAATGAGGGGAAGGAATGGGATTTCTTCAAGATGGTAGACGCAGCCTTCCCGCGTCCTCAACCACTGGCGATCCTGGTGGGTGTTTCGTGCGAACGTACGCAGGACAAAGGTGAGGTGGTGCCCGAAAACTATACGCTCGACCCGTTTTTCACCGAGGTCCCTCGCTACCTTCTGCAGGATCTCAAGCTGCTGGAATCCAGGAATGATCGCGATGAGTGCATCGAGAGCAGCGAATTTATCTTTGATAAGAGTGATCTCCAGTACCGGGCCTTGGTGCCCGGAGAGCGATACTCAACTCCCAACGGAGTGTGCGGGTCGGTGTATCGATTTCACTATAGTTTGAGGCACCGTTTGGCGCTCAAAGGGGGGGCGCAATCGGTGGCTAAGGGGACTCCCATCCTGCTGTACTCGATTATCAAGTATGACCTCGACAGCCTGCTGCGTTTCATTAAGGCGCGCGGTTTTGCCGTGAAGGCACCGCCCGAATATCCGATCCAAAGGATTTCCGAGGGAAATGAAGAGTTTCGTTATGCCACGTTCGCTGTATTGAGGTAGGAGAGGGAGTCCATGGAAAACACGCGACTGTCACAACTGAAATCGCAATCACTCGTTTTGGGGAACCTCTTTGGGGGGCTCGGATCGGGTGCCGTGGTGGCGAAGGGGTTGATTCCTGAGAATTTTCCGCCGAGTACGGACAGTATTTTGGCCTATCTGATCGGAAGCGCGCTCTCGTTGGCCGCGATTCTGGGCGCGCGCCGGCACATTACGCAGGTTGGGAAGTTTCTCTCAGTCGCCAACGTCGTGGTTGTGATTGCGATGCTCTTTGTTTATCGCCACCCCGGGGCGTGGACTCCTTGGCTCTTCTTCACTCTTTTTGCGACCCATTTTGCGCTGGTGTTTGTGCCGCGCACCTTTCGGACTGACTTAGCTTCAACCGAGGCTTCGGGTTCATTGAGTCTTGTCGAACTAGGATACTCGATTGGTACCACCGTGGGGTTGACTCTTTGGGAGAGAATCGGGGTCTCCTTCGCTCACGCGCTGGCGTTTTCTGGTGTGTGTTACGCGGTGGCGGCACTGTGTGATTCACTCCATTCGGGAAAGAGCAGCTCTCAGGAAGAGTCCTCGAGCGGTTCACTTGCGCCGAGCCACCCACTCTTGCCCATGGCCATGCTTTTGCTCGTGGCCCTCACGCTGGGCATTCAGATCTCCGTTCAGATGATCTCAAAGCATTTGGCGTCTACGATTCCGCTGGCCGCGTTTGAGGTCGGCGTGACGCTAGCGCCGATCGTGCTTTTGTCTCTCAAGGGATCTCTCGTCTGTGGGACTGGCCAGTGCCTGGGAATGATGAGGTGTTCACTGGATCGACTTGGTGTCTCTCTTCCTCTGGGTGTCGTGGTGGGGATGGCTTTGGGGCTTTCGGGCCTCGGCGCGCTCTATCCAGCGTGGGCCTCAGTGAGCACTTTCTTTGCGGCCTACCTGTACGAGACCCTGGCACTGATGATCTTTGGTTGGATGGGGCGACAGGGTGGGACGGGCAACGTGGCGATGACATTTGGGGTCATGGCGGTGTCGGCGATGGCGCTGTACGGTGCATTTCTTCACATGGGCTCGGGCATTGATTTCATTCTGGTGAGCTTTGTGGTGTCAGCGATTGTGTCCGGCGGTGCGATCGTGTTTAAGCAGCCTTCTTTTTCTTTCCGGGTTCAAGAGAAGTCAGGAGCTTGAGACCGCTTTCGGGGCAGTAGCGTTTCGCTGTTAGGCGGAAAAGGGGGAGGTCTTGCGGCAGCGGACGATGGAGGTGTCTGAGAAGCCGCGGGAGCGGGTGGCTTTGAAGACCAGGCCCTCGATGTAGACCAATTTGGAACGGAGAATCTTGAGACACGTGGGAAGATCGGTGAGAAGAGGGAGCACGCTCACTGACGGAGAGATGAAGGATCGGGGGAGCAGGGCAAAGCGCTCGGGGAAGGTCTTTGCGCGCAGAAGGACGCCGTCTTTTTTAAGGATGTCGAACACAAAGAGTTTTTTCGAGGGCTTGAGCCATTCGGCGTCGAGCACGTTGTAGCCTATTAACGGGCTAAAGATTCGACGGAGCTCCTTCACCATCGGTTCGGGCATTGCTATTGAGTGGCTGCGCCCCTGTCTCGTGAAAATGAGGATTGGCAGCGATTGATCAGCCGGAACATGAATTTGCGCGCGGTGGCCATGGATTTTTGTCTGCCCGACCCAACCTAAATCCAGAATGCGTGTGATGGCCTCTTCGGTCGGCGAGATCTCCGACTTGGGGTGCATCGCTCGGATAAAGTTGGAGGGCGAGACTCTCATAGGTCGCGTGAAGATCGTCTCAGCCAGAATACTGCGGGGGTCGAGCATTCCGGAAAAGATAGGCTGGTCTTAAGGCCGTTGCCAAGCACTCACCTAATGTAGTTGCGGATTTTGAGGGTCTGGATGAGCTCACGGAGCTCCTCGGGAGTCTTGGCAAATTTCTTGGCCACTTCGACGGCCCCGGGGCGTGCTTTCATGAGCATGGGTTTGAAGAGGCTCTCGCGCACGTCTTGGGGCAGGGATTCGAGTGCTTCGACGATCGCGTCATAGTTAGCCTCGAAGACCGCGCTGTCGAAACGGATGCTCGCTAGATCTCGCATGATGAGGGTGTCGGCGGCCTTTTCGCCCCAGCGCTCTTTGAAATTTTCGACGTCCTCATCGGTGAGGCCGGCGCTGGCGTCCATGACAACGTAGGTGACCATGCTTTGTTCGCCCAGGATCTTGAACGATTTGTTCTTGCCCTTAAGGGCGCGCTCTGAGAATTCGCCCAGTGCGAAATCGTTGATGGCGTCTTTTTGCACCGTGGCCTCGCCCTCGAAATGCTTGAACTGCTCCTGGGCGTCGCGGAAGGCATCGATGGCTTCGGCTATATCGGTGGGTGGCGTGATGGTGTCACCAATGTCCTGATCGGGCTCGCGCGTTTTTCGGGTCTTGAAGAATGCTCCTGTGGTGGGCTTCGGGGGAGCGGCGGTCTTCTTGGTCTTCAATTTTGGCATGGAAGAACTCCTGCTTAAGATCCATCGGTTTTTTGAAGGGAACGGTTGAGAGGATTTGACGCTAATAGTAAAACTCGTTGCGTCACGCGGGGGTACATCCCCCGCTGTGCACCGTGCAGGAAAGGACGATCGCACACTATATCGAAGCTAAAACAACGCTGTCTGCACAGGAAGAACTCCGACCCGATCGCTCAAGGCTTCGCAGGTCGTTCCCGCTCGAGTCAGAAACAAAACCTTCGAGTGGTTATACGTTTTAAGAAAACTGTCCGCCGACCGCTTCAGCGATAGGTTGATGTCCCGTCTGGACTCGATGGAAACGATGCCCAATATTCCCTGGCGGGTGCGTATACCCAGGGGGATCTGTGATCCGCCGCGGGTTCTAAAATGAAAATAGTCCGCGTGTTCTCCCAAACGATACCCGAATTGAGCCCGAGCGTTTCGATAGATAAGGGTGATCCAATCGGCATCGTCCACGTTCATTGTTGAAGTGAAATGTGAACGTTCGATCTGGTCCTCAAACCAGAACAGGTCTCCTTGATAGTCGCCTTCGACGGGAATCCGTCGAACCAAGAATACCGACTCCAGGGCATGCAATAGGTGATGCTGGGCTGTCTCCGCAATGCGAACGTTCTTCCGCAAGGTTCCAGGGCGAACGATTTGCAATGGAGACGATGCCAACGCCGAACAGTATTCATGAATGCGCTGGTAGGGCAGACTTGTTCTGTAAACCAATCGCAAGTCCCGATCGAGAATGGTCTCAAGGATATCCCGAAGCAAGGCGGCCTGGGAGTTCCGGTTGCGAATGTGGAAAAGTGCCGGAAGTCCTCCGTTTTGAAGAAAACTATTGATGGTCTTGGTCCGTTGTTTCATGGCGGAGACCTGACCGTCAGCGATGACGACCAAGCTCTCAATCGTTGAAGCGCCTATCGCCTTGAAGAGAAAAGAACTGTTTGGTTCGCCAGTGAGCTCCGTCAAAACAAACGGATACATTTCTAGGTTTGAGATTCTGCCGGTCAGAGATTCACGAATGGCTTTACGGCTCGTAAACCTGACGGAACCGCTCAGAATAAAGCGCCCCGGAATCGAACTGGTGCCCACTCGCACCTTCAGTGCGGGGAATAGTCCCGGGACAAGCTGGCATTCATCGATTCCCGACCGTCGAGCCTTGAGGGATGCCACGAAAGCCTTGGGCGAAAGTTGAGCGCTCCTGAAACTATCCTCATCGTCCAGCGTGACGAATTCGTCTGCAACCCGTTCTAGAAAGGTTGTCTTGCCCACCTGTCGGTGACCCAAAATTCCCACAATCCTGGCTTGGCGGATGAGCTTGTCAAATGGCTCCTGCAGATGACGTCGGCGGAGGTGTGGCATGGAACTCAAGAATAGCAGAGAATATGCATTGAATGCAAATTCACTCATATTGTGCAGTAATCCTCAGAATCTATTTGTGATTGGGAGACGCGTTCAAGGCAATGCTGGCATGGTCGCTCGTGGTCGTGAGCCCTTCGATCGAGCGGGCATAGGCGTGCCACGCACCCAGCTCATTCGAATACGCCGACTCGAGACGATCGATTCTGTCGATTCGATGCCGAGCGGTTATTCTTTGGGAAAGGGCCATCGTGAGCTGCATAGCTCCCAGCAGAGCGACTATCCCGACGGCAATGAAGATGGGAATGAATCCGCGGTTCATCGAGAGTTTGCTCGAATTGGGGGAAAGTCGTAACAATCGCTTCAGGCAGGCTTTGAGATCCACGCGGGTTGTTAGAGTGGGCTTCCAAAGATCGCCGGTGCGTTTGAGGCGCGCCTGGGTGGTCTGGATGGTGAATGTGTCGAGCTTCAGTGTAGGTTTGACCTCGGACCATTTGAGCGGCGTAGAGACCGTGGCTCCGGGGCGGGGGCGCACACAATAGGGAGCCGCGAGCGTCTGGCCTCGGCGATTTTGGAGAAAATCGAGGTAGATCTTGTGGCGGCGCTTGGCGGGATCGCGGACTATGCTGGTGAAGGCGGGGAGCTTGGTGTTGACGAGGCGGCAAATATGCTCGGCGAAGAGGCGGCCCGTGTCGTAGTCGAAGCGACCTTGCGTCGGAATGCAGATGTGCAGGCCGCTTGCGCCGGAGGTTTTGCAGAAACTGGTGGCCTTGATCTGATCCAGGATCTTCTTCACAGAAAGAGCGGCTGCGATGATCTCCTTCATGGAGTTGCCGTCGGGATCGAGATCGATGACGACGAGGTCCGGACGCTCGAGGTGCTGGCGTCGGGAGAGCCAGGGGTTGAGCTCAATGCAGCCGAGATTGATCAGGTAAAGGAGCGACCAGCGATCCTGGCACAGGAGATAGTTGATGGTGCGCCCTGAGGAGTCCGAGAGGACGCGGCAGGTCTTCACCCGGCGCGGGTGAAAGCTCGTGATGTCTTTGTGGAAGAAACCCTGGTCGCGGATGCCGTGCGGCTGACGGTGCATCGATTGCGGGCGATCGATGAGATAGGGGAGGATCGTGTCGGCGATGGAGTCGTAGTAATCGATTATGTTTTCCTTAGTGTAGCCATCGTCAGGGAAATAGACTTTGGAAGGGTGGGTGATGGGCGGGCGATCGGTGGTGAGCGAGGGAGCAAGCGGTCGGCGGACAACCACCTCGCGCCCCAGTCGTTCGCGGGCGGCTTGGGCGCGGGCTCGAAGGTCCGAGGAGTTTGGTCGTTCGGCGGGCTTGGGGCTGTTGCGGCCGATGGCCTGCTCCTTGCGAGCGCCGACGCGTTTTGAAGTCCAGATCTCGCCCTTTTTTTCCGCCTGGGCCGTGATCTGATCCATCGTTCGACCCGTCTTCACCGAGAGATTCTCTTTGAGGACATCGCGACGGGTGGCCTCGCCATCAAATTTTTTGATGAGGAGCCAGCCGTTTGGTGGTGCTCCTTTTTTCTTCAGGCGAATGAGAGCGAATTCGCCTCGCAGTTTTTCTCCTTCCAGAACAAAGGTCAGGTGGCCCTTCTCAAGGCCGGCCTTCAAAGCCTTCTCGCTGTCGGGGCGCCCGGTCGAGCCCCGTTCCACGTATGTTCCTCGATCCCACAACATCACCGTGCCCGCCCCGTAGTTACCCTTGGGTATTACGCCCTCGAAGCGTCCATATTCGATGGGGTGATCCTCTACCATCACAGCAAAGCGCGGGTCGCTTGAGGTGAGGGTGGGTCCCTTCGGCACTGCCCAGCTCTTGAGGGTGCCAGCTATCTCAAGTCGAAAGTCGTAGTGGGTGCGGGAGGCATCGTGTTTTTGGATAACGAACTTGAGGTGGCCTTTTCGGGAACTGGTTTTGCGAGCAGGCGGCTCCGGCGTTTTGTGAAACTTGCGCTTGCGTTGAAAGAGCTTGAGACTCACGCGGACTATTCTACCGTCGGTCCTTCTCGTTGTACGTCCAAATCTGGATGGGGAGGTTTGCTGCTGTTCAAGTTGTCACGGGGCGACGTGTCCGCGCAGAGCCTGGGGGGTAGCCTTTCCCATTCGGGAGGATGGCATGAGAAATCTTGTTCTCATTGTGGTGTTGGCGTGTGCGCAAGGAATGGCTGCCTCGGGTGGGTACTCCTGTGAATTGAAGGCTCGGCATAACTTGATGGAGGCGTTTGAGATTGGGCGGGCGGAGTGGTCGCCGGAGAGGCCGCTGGAGATGCGTCTTCAGAACTTTCGGATGCGGTTTCAAACTGTGGGAGCGAGTGGGGCGGAGCAGTTGGCGATGTGGCTGGGGACGCAGACCAAAGAGCACTCCGCGGTGACGCTGGCACCGCTCGGCCAGCAAAACGTGTATCTCAATTTTGTCGATGAGGAGCGTTTTGCGGTGGCGGAGTGTCGGCGAATGCCTGAGGCGCTGGTTTTGTGCCCGCTGCTCGGGTTCCAGCGTTTTGTTTATGGTTGAGCTAAGTTTCTGTCTGGGAAGCTGCGCGAAAGGTGAATACCTGGTCACCTGCTTTCGAAGTGGATTCGGCAAGAAGATCTACACAGTCGGCGATTAGCTGGCCTGTAAATTACACGCACAGACGAATTGGCAGTCGCCTTGCAATGTCTAGAGTCAGACATAAACCGCGGCTCGCACATCGAGCCGTATCTCTAAGGAGTGACTGCGATGAGACTCTACAACATTGTAAACTTGGTAGTTCCACTATTGATTCTTGCGGCGTGTGGCGGCCCGCAGATGAACAACTCTCAGCGTCTCATGAATGAGGCCTGGAGCCAGGCCTCGCTGGGCGCTCCAAGCTCGCTCTCAGCTGAGGAGCAGTTGGCGCTTGTTCTTAATCATGCGTTTCCGCAGAGCGGACAGGTTATCGTGACCGAGACGCCCTCATTTCAGACGGTGTCGCCCATGCGTGGAGTTGTGGGAACGCTTCCGAATGGAGCGTCCTACTATCGCAATGGCGGAGCCTACGTCACCCCCTCTGGCTATAATTTGTTCACGGGCGGTGCCGGCTACTACAATCCCAACACCGGCGTCGGTGGACGCACTGGTGGATTCTGGATTCCCGGAGTAGGAGCGGCTGGATTTGCGGCGGGGATTAACCCCCAAACCGGAAAGCTCGGCATCGGGTTTTGCTACGGCAGCCTAGCCTACAGCTCTTCCGGCTGCTGGGGCTGCAGCGTCTCCGGCTGCGGATCGTTCTAATCCTGGCCAGCTCTGACCTTTGATTTCTTCCGCCACTCTGTCGCGGCCCTCGCAAGGGGGCCGCGCATCGCTGTTTCTAGCTCGTTTACAAACCAGCAAACCTCTCCGGAAAATCCCGCTTGGCAAGAAAGAGATTGTGGGCCCGGCAAAGGACTCTAAGATTATATCTCTCGCGCGAGAGGTTGAGCCACTGAATGGATTAAGTTATGAATCCCTGCCGCCTATGTCTCGCTGAAGCCCTCCCGTACCGGCACCTCTCTCAAAAGAGACACGCCCGCCAAGAAAACGGGGGGAGCCCCTCACACACTAGAGGCTCCCCCACTTGGGTCGGAAGACTGTTGGTTAAGCTAACGGGAAAGCCCCGCCAGAGGCTCTCCCGTCAGTGTTGGAAGATATTGGAATGAATCTAAGAATCGCCAAGTCCGATTTGAGTTGTGATCGGGACACCTCCTTTCTTTGAATGAATCGCAAAACTCATTGCTCGGTTGCCATCAGGAGCCACATGCACATCTCGTCCATGGTGCTTTCCCCCCAGGTCAGGTCCTGCACAGGGGCTTGCGTGCCGTAGATGAAGGGCTGATGGGCCTGGTCGTTAGTCCAGGTGCACTGAGCATTAATCTTGTCTTTGCCGCGTGTGAGCATGGTGACGTTCGCTAAGTCATGCATATACTGATTGGCGTAACTGAACGAGTTGTCCATGTTGAGCGACGTGGACGCTGCGCCATTGACAAGGCTTATCTGACCCGCAGTTCCTCGATTGTGCATATGATAGAGGACCTGTCGCAAATCCACCGATGAGGATGAAGTTGGCAGCCACATAAAAGGGTCGCTCGTGTACGAGTGGCTGATAACGGTATTGGCCGGGATCAGCATGGTCTGCGGATTGACGATCCACATGGGATCGACCTGCAGCGAATAATACGCCTCTTTGGGGATTCCGGAGGCAAACATGTACTGGACGTGGATAGCCACGTTTTTGGGCCCTGAACCGGGCGCGCCCGCGTGGGAGGCCAGATTCAAATGGACGCTCAGTGTGAGCATCGAATCTCCAGGAATCTTCACGCCATATCCGCTCGGAGGGATGAAGGTGCTCGCTCCCAGCACGAAGCCACCATAGAGATTCATGTAGCTGAAAAGCGGCACTCGAGTTTCGGGCTGAAAAAGCTTGCTGAAGAAACCTGCAAAGCCCGAGAGGCCAGAGAAGAGCCCGGAAAATCCCGTCGCCTTGGCGGCGTCGGCTCCGCCTGTTGGCATCTTGAGGACGAGCAGGTGATGAAGCGTGTTCGTCACTAGGTTGGTATCCGTGTCCACTGCGAACACCGTCACACCACTGAGGTACCTATTTTCGGCCGTCAGACCCATCGGGATGGTCTGACTGTACTCGTCGTCACCATTGGCATCCGCGACTACTGCGTGAACCGGCGAGACCAATTCCAAGTCCACTCGCGGAAGGGCTAGGCCGGGAGTCATCGAAGGCATGGGCGTGGGTGACGGGTTGGGGTTGGTCCCCGTGCACGCATCTGCTGGATTCTGTTCGCTCAGCCACGCTACGAGGTCATCCCTGTCCTGCGTCGAGGTGAACTGCAATGGCGCCGGCGGCATGAGGGCTGTGTTGATGAGACTCAAGCTTTCGCTCTTGTGTTCGATGACATTGGCATAAGTCGAAAGATCATGCCCGGAGCTTCCCCCGCCAGCGCTATGGCACGCGATGCAGTTGTTGTTCAAAATCGTTGAGATCTTGCCCTGGTAGCAGAGCTCGTTGGGGTCGGCGCCTTCCGAACCCGAGCCCTGATTGGTGTTTTCAGAGTTGACGGCGGGAGCCTGTGGCATCGTGCATTGGGTGAGCGCCAAAAGGGTCGCAAAGGCGACGATCACGTTCAGGCGGATTGTGTGTGCGCGGTTCATGGTCACTCCTTGAAAGCGGGTTTTCATGGTTTCATGATGCCTGCCCCAATGCTTCGCCCGGGCTTAGATTTTTGAAGGGAATAGTTTACGTGGTAGAATACGAGACACGTGAAACCTGAAGAAATTAAGGTGGTTATTGGGGAGGTCGATGGCCTCATTCGCAAAGGCGAGGGAAACGCTGCCCAGAAGCGCCTACTCGATCTGGCTAAAGGAAGGTTGCCGCGACCGCAGCTCCTGCCGGTGGCGGTGCTCATGCGACGGGCGGGGCTTCCCGATTGGGGCATTCGCCTTCTCAACCCCATTATCCGCACGACCAGTAAGGCCCTGTCGACCGCGACCGAGGCCGAGAAGGCGGAATATGCGGCGAGCCTCACTCGCATTGGAGCCACGCAGGAGGCCCTTCGCATCCTCTCCGGTCTCAACGCAACGTCAACGCCGGAGGCACTGCTCTTTCAATCGATCGCGCAATTCACGCTCTGGGATTACGCGGCGGCGCTCCCTCTTCTTGCCCGCTTCGTCGCTACGCCATCGATTTCGGACTACCAGCGCCTAGTCGGTTCGGTGAATCTGTTGGCCGCGCTCATTCACGAGAAGCATTTTGAACGAGCTGATGGGCTTCTCAAACAACTCCTCGAACGAACCAAGACGCCCGAGCTCAATCTCCTGCACGGCAATATCCTCGAGCTGGCCGCGCAGAACGCAATCTTTCACGCCGATTGGAAGGCGGCCGATGGCTACATCCAACAGTCAGAGGCAGCGCTCTCGAACACCAATACGATGGACGCCTTTTACACACGAAAATGGCGAGCGGTCCTTGCACTCATGCAGGCGCCCAATAAGGAAGCCAGCCGTAGCGGACTCGAGAACGTGCGCCGAGAGGCGCGCGAGCGGCGCCATTGGGAGACGCTCCGGGACTGCGATTATTTTGAGGCAATCGCCCGGCGAGACGGTGCACTCGGGGCGCGGCTTTACTTCGGGACCCCCTACGTCGCCTACCGGGAGAGGCTGGCTCGGGAACTGGGCGCTGTCCTCGTCATTCCAAGGAAGTTTGTCTGGCGGGTGGGGCCGCGGGGAAAGGTCAAGGGTCAGTATGATCTTCTCCTCGGCGGGGAGGAGGGGGAAGGCCTCAAGGATGGGCAACTGCCCCATCGACTGCTGACGATCCTAGCGAGCGATTTCTACCGGCCCCATCGGGTGGCGACCATCTGCGATCTGCTTTACCCCAACCAGTTTTTCAATCCGCGCACCTCACCGCTGCGAGTGCATCAGGTGATTCTGCGATTGCGCCGCTGGTTCGACGACGAGGGTTTGCCCATGACCATCGATGAGGA
Organism: Deltaproteobacteria bacterium; assembly: GCA_016196825.1. Classification (GTDB taxonomy): domain Bacteria; phylum Bdellovibrionota; class FAC87; order UBA2466; family UBA2466; genus JACPWY01. Next base: position 38,148 of record JACPWY010000034.1, read on the forward strand.
GGCGGGCCGATTTCGCCTCCAGGCGTCGGTTCCTTTTGAACTTGTCTTGGCCGCGCCGTTTGCGGCTGGTAAGGCCCGCTCCGGGGCGATTGCAAAGTTGAGTCAGGCCTTTGGAAAAGACCCCTTCAGCGTTTCCCGCGCGATGGAACTTCTGGGGGGGTCGGAATCTACCACGCTGCGATTGCTCAAGCGAGCGGTGGAAGACGGTGACGTGAGAGTGACCGGCCAGGGGAAAAATACCCGTTACTTGTTTCCGTAGCTGGGGGGACTGCCCCCGGCTTCCGGGCCCTTGTCGACGGAGGATGGGAGCACGCGGCACTGAATCGGGTGGGTGACGTTGTCCACGGTCATGGCGCCCGACGCCTTCAGAGTGAGAAGCGTGAGGAGGTTGTACATCACAAAGGCCTCAAAATTCTGGCCGTATAACTCAAACACATGCGGCATCGGAAGGTTGTATTGAACTGCGATCGGTTGATCCATCTTGAGACTGCCAAAGGAACCGTCGTAGGGCTCGGCGGTGAAGTTGGTTGGGCGGCCCCGGGGATCGAAAGAGTTCTTCACGAGAAAGCCATGCATCTTGGGGTACTTGAAATCCATCGCCTGACACCAGGTCGAATAAAATGGCGTTGCGGGCTCCGCCTTGGGAGGAGCCGGGAGCTTCTGAAAGATCCCCATCCCATAACCGAGAATTGAGGTGTTCAAAGTCTCGACCTGCATCGCGTCCACCGGCGTGCTCTGAGCCGTGCAAGGGTTGAACTGCGTGGCCGAGCCGCTACTCGAATACAGGATGGATTTTTGATAGCCGGGGCGCTCGACGAGACTGCCGGGTGGACATTGGTACGTGGGGTCCACCTGGTAGTACATCCCTGCGTAGCCATCGCCGTTGCCCTGGGGGCCTTCAAGAATCTTTCCCGTGTTCTGATTTTGCGAGGGTGTGCCGGTGAAGCAGCCGTTGAGCGCGAAGAGAAGAGTGATGAGCAGCGCAAAAAGGATCTTCGGGTTTAAAGTGTTCATATATGTGACACTCGGCTTGCGGGCAGTGTTGACCCGGCTCAGGAGACTCCCATCATAAAGGTGCGAGTTGCTATTTTGACCTGACAAGAACCGCAGAAGGTTGGAAGGGCTTTTCCCGTCAAAAATATAAGCCTTCCCCTGACTCTGGAGGGGGTAGAATACGCGGTCTTGTGCGGGAAACCGGCTCTTCCTTTTTCGCCTCAGCATCTGGTCCTCCTTGCCACACCTTCATCATGCCGACCATTGTTTCTTCACCTACCTGAGATTTTTGACGGGAATAAAAAAGGCCCGGTGGGGATCTCCACCGGGCCATATGGAGTCTTTCAACCGACTCTTTGGCTTAGGCGCCTTCTCCACCTTCAGGGAGGTTGATCGTGCCTTGGAAAAGCACCAAGCCGGACTTGGCGTGCTGAATCACGAAGGCGTATGGGTGATCCACGTGGAACGGGATCGGCTGGGGGGGGGCCGAGGTTGCCACTGCACCGATCATCGTGACAGCGGCAGCCACTGTGCCCTGTTCGTTCACGACCAGATAGGTCTTTTGAATCGCTGTCGCCAGCGACATCTGACCCACCGGAGTAAGAGAGCTGAAGTTGCCGCCTGCATCCGAGAAGGCCTCAACCATTCCGAGGGAATCCTTCAAAGTATCGGCGAGCTTATCAAGGCTCGTCTCCATCTTGAGCTTGGGCAGGTGAAGATCGGTGTAGACCCGTTTCTCCGGAGCGCGGACGATGTTAAGCCCCTTCTGGATCGAACGGAGCTTGTCAGCCGTGAGCATTCGCTCGAGCTGAGCGACGGGCACGACGGCCTTTGGCAAAATGACAACCATCTCAAAGTCGCCAGACTGACCGTAGGGAAGGGCGATCGCTCGGAGCGAAACGTCCTTGTCGTACAGCGCATAGTGTCCGGCATCGGCCATCGTTGAGACGTCTTTCTTCTGAGCCCTACCACCTTCATGATAGGTGAACGGCAGATTCTGGGTTGAGCGTTTCTCAAACTCAAATGTCCAGTCGGCCTTGAAGTAGGTGGCGTTCAAGGTTGCGTTGTCGAGAGTCTTGACCGTTTTGGCGTCGGTGATCTCTTTGATCTTCCCGAATGTATTCTTCGAAGCCCACGCATTGATGTCGCTAGCGGTCTTCTCGTCACGGAAATCTCGGTTGAAACCCTCCGCTGAGTAGAAGGTGGCCAAGGTCTTGGTGAATGAAGGCAGTACCGGGAAGTTCTCATCGGCCCAAAAGGAATTCGCGATGATGATGCCGTAAGGCTCGTCTTTCGCCTTCTGTTTGACTGCCTCTGCTTCTTTCTTTTGAGCTTCCGTGCCGTGTTGGGCGGCGTGTTCGAGAGCCCATAGTGTCTTGCCAGACATGAATGGGTGGTCCAAAGCGCCCGTCGCTCTGTAGGAGTTGAGAAGATCGATCATCGCCTTATTGCCAGCGTTAGTCGCGTTGCGATCGCCACTGAGATGAAGCACATTTTCGAATTCGGTCTTCGTGGTCCCTTCCGTACCGTTATAAAGCATCTGCAAAGCCAGGTTCACGGAGAGCGGAGAAACAAATTTATTTCCCAGTTTTGAACGATCCTCAACGGCATTGAAGAGCTCGATTCCCATTTGGTTGGCTGCCTGAACGGTCTCATCACTGAGGGCCGAGCGGGCGATAGAGTGCGAGCAGACTGTGCTCGCGACAGTGGCGGCGACCGCCAAGAGATAGTTGAATTTCACGATTCCTCCCATGTGTTCAACGCCACAGATTGTGGCGAGCCGACGATAGACTCCATCGAACATCGCGTCAATCGGCAATGTTGCGAGAAACCCAACCTTCGCCCTGCCGCCGGTTGTTTACCCGCCAAATATCTAATCCGTAAGCGATCGACCGCTTCTTCACACTGAATGCATGAACAACGTTCCCGTAACTGGAGAAAGGGTAAATCATATGGAAATCAGCGTATTTCAGTACACTGAATACAAGTCGTTCGTGCTGGAGGCGGCTCGCCTCCTCGGCGGACGGGGCCAGTTCCGCAAGATGGCGCTTCACCTGGGGGTGCACCCCACATTGATCACACTCATCTTTCGCGGCGACAGACACCTCACCTCTGATCAGGCGGCCGATCTGTGCAGCTATCTGCATCTGTCGGAGATCGAAAGCGACTACTTCGTGACGCTTGTCGAGCTGCAGCGAGCGGGAAGACCGGGCTTGAGGCAACTGCTTGAGCGCCGGAAAGAGCGCCTCAAGCAGGCACTTGGCCAGCTCGGCACATACCGAATGTAGACACCACGGGGTGGGTTGGCTAACCTTTGCAGGTGATCCTTTCCATCGTGGTGCCGGTTTTCAATTGCCGTTCTCATCTCCGTGAGACCATTCTGAGCGTGCTGAGAGAGGGCCTGCAGGATACGGAAATCATCGTAGTAGATGATGTTTCGACCGATGGTTCTTTGGAGACGATTGGAGATCTTCCGGTGACCATCGTGCGGCGCTCAGTGAATGGTGGTCCGGCCGCGGCTCGGAATTCTGGTCTGACCTCTGCGAAAGGAAAGCTGCTGGCGTTTCTCGATGCCAATGAAATCTTGGTTGAAGGGGGAATGCGTTGGCGCTTGGAGTGGTTGCTGAATCACCCTGAAGAGAGGGCGGTGATGGGGAGCGTTGCGGGCGTGATCGATGAGGCTGGGAACGAGATTGTCTTTCCGGAGATCTTGGTCGGGTATGAGCGAGCCCCCGATCGCATTTCACTAGAGTATGTGAGGAGGCGGGGATTTGTCTTTGCTTCTCCGCTGAACACGCTCATGTTGAGGGCAGATCTTCTTGCCGAGGTCGGGCCGTTTGATGGGCATTCTCTCAGCCATCGAGGGCCCGAGGATATCGAGTTTGTTTTGCGAATGCTCACTCGAACCTCCACTCCATTTTTTCAACGCCCAACGGTTTTTTTCCGCGTGAGCTCCAATTCGGGTTCTGTGATGAGTTCGGCCGAGAGTCTCAGTACCCCCGTAAAGCTTGCCGTGGAACGCCGACTCGTGGAGATGGCTTATGGGTTGCCCCCCATTCCTCTACCCATGCATTGCCCTCTTCCTTACGAGCCTATCCCATCGGGGGTTTTGGGATAGGCTCTCCGCCTCGGCTCGCGGCTCATTGTTCCCGATAGCAACTGACTACACACTCCTGAGCCGCGTGAGATTGAGCGCAGCTGTAGAATGCGGCGTCAAAGGCCGCGTTGTAGTTGAGCGATCGGAATGCGTGGCCTCCTTCGTGCCCCTCCGCGACATCATCGTACCCAATGCAGCGCCAGTATCCGTTGAAGTAGAACCCTTCATAGTAGCCGGGGTAATACTGATACCGAGCGTACCCGTACCAGTACCAAGGGTAACGGTGTGGGTTGAAGTGCCATCGGTAGTAGTTCCACGGACGCCGCTGGACTGGATAGTAATGGGGGCCATGGCCCAACCCCCCGCCGTGATGCCCAACGGATCCGTGGCCATGTCCGGAGTGCCCTCCGCCGACATGTCCGCCACCGGGATGACCTCCACCTGGGTGCCCACCACCTACATGTCCACCACCGTGATGCCCGCCACCAGTGTGTCCACCGCCATGTCCCCCGGGCGGCCCGGGTTGAATGTCGATCAGCGGATCGATAATCGGATTATCGTTTTGAGCGCGAGAAAATGGCGAAAAGCAGATGAGACTGAAAACAAACAAGACGGAAAGGGTTTTCATAAAATTCTCCTCCTCACTGAGAGTACTCCAAGGGGAAAGGGAGCAATCTTGATGCCACTTGACTACGCACGGCACGGGCAATCGCCCGCAGCAAACTGCAACATCTGTAACAATGTGCTAGCTTCGCTGGCATGATCAGGGTTTATGAATACAAGAACTGCAGCACGTGTCAGAAGGCGCTGAAATACCTCAAGGCGCAGGGGCACAAATTTGAAACTCTTCCCATTGTGGAAAAGCCGCCCACGCTGGGAGAACTCAAGACAATGCTCAAACACATCAAAGCCGAAGGAGGAACCTTTCGCGTGCTCTTCAATACCTCTGGTCAACTCTATCGTGAGCTCAAGATCGCGGACAAAATCCAAGCGGGGTTAGATGAGGCGAGCGCCTTGGCGCTCTTGTCCCAGCACGGAAAATTGATCAAGCGTCCGTTTCTACTGACGCCGAATGGAGGCGCCGTCGGATTTCGCGTGGGAGTTTGGGATAAACTCTTAGGTTAACGTTCGTTCATATGTAGACGATCCTGTGCCCCTTTTGAGCCCAAAAATGTAAGAAATTACACAGGAAACTAGATTTGGGAGGGGGCGCCGTGCTAGACGGAAAACCTCACAAATGGGTCACGCATTTTTTATCGCACTAGTAGTCACACTATTGGCTCCAGCGGCTCCGACTGCCAATTCAGTACGTGAAACCTGCATCGATCTTCTTCTGAATGGTATCCCCGAGGTCGAGGCTCCTGAATTTGATCCGAAGGCTAACGGTGATTGGGCGGGCGATAGGGCCTTGCGGTGTTTGAGGATCATCAAGAGGGCGGGCCTACTGCTCGATCGGCGTATCGTGGGATCGAACCATCCCGTTGTGCTGGATGCGATCCATAGAGTGCTCAAGAAGCGTCGGCCGGGTAGCTCTCTGATGTCGGCCGTCGAAGTGAAGCACGGAAATGGCCGGTACCCAGAGGGCCTCCGACAACTTGGTTATAATCCCGAAGAAGAGATTCTGCCCAAGACCCTCCCGCGGTGGCGAAAGGCTGTAGTGCCCGAGGCCATACTCGCTCTCGCCGAAGCGAGGCGGCCGCTCGCACCTGTCCAGATGCGGGAGGATGACTCATCCGAAAGTCGCTCACCATCCCGACTCGATCTATGCTCAAATCTTTGAGTCGAGGCTCACGAAAGGGGATCTCAAGAAACTTGAGATCTTAGAGGCTGCGATCAAGGTGGTTGGAGCCGACAAAGAGGATTGGACCCTCGATAGCGTGGCCGAAGAGTTGGGGACGAGACGGTCCCACATCGTCTACTACTTCAAAACTCGGTCCGACCTGATGGAAGCGGTGATCCAATTGGTCGTGGGCACGGGCCAGCGGGTAGTCGTCGAAATGATTGAAACGGCCAAGAACCCAAAGGAGGGGATCTGGCGTCACATCCAGGGCACATTCGATTGGTATCGACGATACCCGAGCCATGCCCCCGTGATGCTCTATTTCTACTATTTGGCGAGCCAAAACGAACGGTACAGAAGACTCAACGAGCAGATCCGAAAGTCGGGGCGAGAGCGAATCGCAGGACTTCTGGGAGTGCAGCCAGAATTGGCGCGGAAAACGGCCCTGGAATTGTCCGAACTCGCCGAACTGTATCAGGACAATCTCACCGGCGCGATGGTGAGCCTCGCTACATCCTCCGGAGGCCTTACCAAACGCCTCAACCGAACGACGCAACAGCTTGTCGATTTGCTGGGGTTGCACTGAGTTGTGAGCTAGACTTTCGCGTTGGGGTGGCTCACGAGATACTCGTCATAGGTCATCTCAAGGTCGGTGGCTCCTTTGGGGGTGATCTCAATGATGCGGTTCATGACCGTTTGGTTGAACTGGTGATCGTGTGAGGTGAAGAGCACGGTGCCCGGGAAACGAATGAGGCCGTTGTTGACGGCTGTGATGGATTCAAGGTCGAGGTGGTTAGTCGGTCCGTCGAGGATGAGCACATTGGCGTTGGTCAGCATCATCCGGGCCAGCATGCAGCGCACGCGTTCACCACCCGAGAGGACCTTCACCTTTTTGAGTGACTCCTCGCCCGAAAAGAGCATCCGCCCCAAGAAACCGCGGATGAAGGTCTCCGACTGCTCGGTCGAAAATTGTCTGAGCCAATCGACCAGATTCAAATCTGAATTGGCGAAATAGGAGGCGTTGTCTTTCGGAAAATAGGCCTGCGAGGTGGTGATTCCCCAGTGGTGTTCCCCGCGATCGGCCTTGACCTCTCCCATGAGAATGCGAAAGAGGAGAGAAATGGCGAGCTCGTCCCCGACGAAGACTATCTTGTCGCCCTTTTTTGCGGTGAAATTGACATTGTTTAGGAGCTCTTTCCCCTCGACCGTCTTACAGAGATCGGCCACCTTGAGGAGCTGATCCCCGGCCTCTCTCTCTGGCTTAAAGCCCACAAACGGGTATTGGCGCGATGAGGGCTTGATGTCTTCGAGCGTGAGCTTTTCGAGCATCTTCTTACGGGATGTAGCCTGCTTGGATTTTGAAGCGTTCGCGCTGAAACGGGCGATGAATTCCTTTAATTCGCGCGCCTTGTCCTCTGTTTTTCGGGTCTTCTCCTGCTGCAGCCGCAGCGCGAGCTGGCTCGATTCGTACCAGAAATCGTAGTTGCCCGAGTAGAGCGTGATCCGGCCGTAGTCGATATCGGCCATGTGGGTGCAGACCTTATTCAAGAAGTGCCTGTCGTGAGAGACCACGATCACGGTCTTCTCGAAATCGTAGAGAAACTCCTCAAGCCAACGAATCGCGGCGCTGTCGAGATGGTTCGTCGGTTCGTCAAGTAGCAGAACATCGGGGCTTCCGAAGAGCGCTTGCGCGAGGAGCACCTTCACCTTCTCGGCCCCCTTGAGCTCGCTCATCTTCTTGGTGTGAAGTGAAGTTTCAATCCCGAGGCCTGAGAGAAGAACGGCGGCGTTGGCCTCTGCCTCCCAGCCATTCAGATCACCAAACTCCATCTCGAGATCGGCCGCCCGGTCGCCGTCGGCGTCGGAAAAATCTCCCTTGGCGTAAAGTGCTTCCCGCTCTTCAATGAGGTCGTTGAGCTTGGGTTGTCCCATGATCACGGTTTTCAAAACTGGATACTCGTCAAAGGCAAATTGATCCTGGCGCAAGTACGAGAGGCGCTCGTCAGGATTGATAGAGACCGTCCCGCTGGACGGAGTTTCTAGGCCAGCTAGGATCTTCAGGAATGTCGACTTCCCCGCGCCGTTTGCCCCGATCAGGCCGTAACAATTTCCGGCGACAAACCGGACATTCACATTCTCAAAGAGTCGGCGCCCGCCGAAGCTCAAATTGAGATCTGTCGTTGAGATCATCTCTGTGACTCCGGGCGGTTCCGACCTCGGTTGCGACGCCAGTTTCCTGGGCCGCCGTGTGGCGCAAAGGCAGGAGAGCGTCGAGTGAAACGAGTTGAACGCCGCCCTGGCCGGCGCTGAGGAGCGCGAGGCGGCTCTTCATTCAAGGGCTCATTCTTCTCGCGATCATCAAAAAGATTCGGTGACAGGAGACTCAAGAAACGGGCAACCACCTCTTCAGGGCTTTTTCCCTCAAGGGCCGGTCGCCATTCGGTGCCGAGATTCTGCAGAAAGACCTCGTGCCCTTCGGTAGCCAAGAACTGGCTGCGCAGTCGGGCGAGGGTCTTTCCCGTGACCTCTTGCCTACCTGGCAGAAGGCCCATCTCAATCTTGCTCTTGGTGATGCGCTCTATCTTATTCACCATCCACATCTGTTCAGGGGCCACGAGTGAAACGGCAAGGCCAGCCTCGCCGCTTCGCGCCGTCCGTCCAATTCTATGGACGTAGGCCTCGAGGTCACTCGGGAGCGAGTAGTTTATCACGTGGGTGAGAGCCTTCACATCCAGCCCCCTCGCAGCGACATCGCTTGCGACAAGAACATTCACACGGCGGTTCTTGAAGTTGTTGAGTGTTGCCAGCCGTTCTTTCTGCCCCTTATCCCCGTGCAGACAATCGACCCGATAGCCGCGTTCCGTGAGATAGCCCGTGAGCTCCATGACGAGAGCCTTCGTTTGGCAAAAGATGAGTCCGTAAAAATCGTCGCTTGCGTCGATAACCCGGCATATTCCGCGCGGCTTATTCTTGTCTCGCACCGTATAGACAATCTGCTTCACGGTTCCGGAGAGCACCTCTTCGCGATTAATCTCAGCCACCTGCGGCGCTTTCAAAAACTGATCGGCCACGCGCCTCACGCCCGAGCTCATCGTGGCGGTGAAGAGCCACGTTTCGGCCTTGCCCACGCTCTTCAAAATGGTCTCGAGATCCTCTTGGAATCCCATTGAGAGCATCTCGTCGGCCTCGTCGAGCACTATCGTCCGAACAGTTTTCAGGGAGAGATTTCCCTGCCGGAGATGATCCACCAAGCGTCCTGGCGTTGCGACGAGAATGGGGGTCCCTTGCCGAATGGCGTAGATCTGATCGCCGTAACCGGTGCCGCCGTAAATTGGGCGGGCATCGATCCCTTTAAATTGGCCGATCTTCTTGAGTTGCTCAGTGACCTGAACTGCGAGCTCCCTGGTGGGGCACAACACAACGGCCTGAACGGCCTGTTTCTTCCGGTCGAGGCGTTCAATGAGTGGAATTCCAAACGCCACGGTCTTGCCGGTGCCGGTGGCGGCTAGTCCCACGAAATCGGTCGCACCCTTGAGAAGAATTGGAAGAGCCTCAGCCTGAATCGGGGTCGGCTTCACAAACCCCATCGCGGTGACCGCCTGGGCGACCTCCGGACTCAGGTTAAGTTCTTGGAAATTTTGCATATCTTCCTTTCAAAGGCGTGGGGGACTCTATACAGAAATGGCGCCTTCGAAGCAATGCGAAAGAACCAATGTGGCTAGCCAAGGCGCGGAAAAGATTGGCAAAACCGGCGTTTTCTGCGTGCTTGAATGGCTACCGATTCTTCTCGGCTTGATCTGGTCGGCCAGGGCTGAAGCCAAAGGCCGGCTGAGCGCGCTGCTTTCTTGGGAGAAAGCGAGCCCAGAACGGCGAGCTGATTCGAATCTGGCTCTTGCTTGTCATGCGATAGAACAGGATGACCAGGTTGAATGATAGGAAAGCCGCGAAGAAACACCACACTGAGATGAAGGCGTAGCGATAAGAGATGTGTGCCGCTCCGGCCAAAAGGACTACTAGAAATCCAAAGCCTCGGATTTTCCAGTCAAAGGAAAAGAAAAGCGGCACGGCTGTCGCTGCTAGATAAAGAGTCTGAAACACAACCGGAAACTGTTCAAAGAACGGCAGCGTGCGCGTGTCGTAGTGGATAGAGTGGAGGCAGGTCGTCGTAGTGAGATAGTCGGCTGGGTGCATCGCTGTCGGGAGATAGAAACCCATCCCGAGGAGAAACCCGACTACCGAGGCGATTTGGCAGAAGCGTTTCATATAGGGTCGCTTCTCTAAAAATGAGGCTGCCAGTGGAATCCAAAACGGCCAGAAAGGGAGAGCAAAGAAAAGGAATATCACCGAGCCAAAGGTCACCAGGCTCTGGTTTCCCGTCTCCATTCCGCGCCACACGAGGCCTTCGCTCAATTGCTGAACACCGAAGGCCACTGGAATCGCGGCGAGCGGAAGAAACTTGGGATCCTTCTTAATGGCCTGGACAATGCAATAACCACCGGCGGGGATAAGAGCGGCGCCCATTCCGAAACTAGCCTCTAGCGAAAAGCACATATTTGATACTCCGGGACTGAAAAGGTTTCATTAGGTGTATGCAAACTGTGTGCACAGATTTGCACGCGTAAAAAATTGTGAAGAGTGCCTAAATCTTGGCCACCTGAGAGAAGACTAGTCGTTCGGGGCTGCAGGTTGATTACCTTGGCGATTCGACCGATACGTAGATGGGAAGGTGTTGGTCAAGTTCATGCGGATCACCCTGATTTTATTCAGTTTGGCGTTTGTCGCTGGGGCCGCGGAACAGGTTGCGACAGAGCGTCTGTTTCGCGATCTTCAGAGTTATCATTCGGCGTTGGAGCTGGGCATCGAGACCCTAAAACCTGAAGTGCCTGATATTCAGGCCGAGCTTCCCACGACAGCGAAGGATACAGAAAAGCTGGCTGAGACTGTGAAGAAATTTCCCTGGCTCGAACTCGTGGCCGAACTTGGGATTTCACTAACCGATGGAGCTCCCCTGATGGGAAAGCTCGATGCCGCGAATGACAAACTTCACGAGATAACGCCTCAGGTGTGTTTTGGACCCTCGGGGAAAGAGTTCAATTCATCGAAAGCCGAATGCAAAGGCAGGCTTGAGCGGTTCACCGAACTAGGGTTTCAAAATGGCAGCTTTTTCATTACGACGGTCGATGTTGATTTTCTCACGCCCAGGCGAATGGTCGACTCTTACGTTACCTTTCAAGTAGCCATGGCCGGTTTCCCGCCTCTCGTCGCCAAGTACCCCTGGTCCGGACCAAAAGCCGTTCTCCTGCAGTTCGAGTTTGCCCAGAGGCAATTGGCTTCGCTTCTTGGGTTTTCACATCCCCCTGCGCAAATCATCGAACCCACAAACCCGATACCCGCCTGGTTGCCCGACCTCACCGATGCAGAGGTCCTAATACCGGATCACTGCTTCGGCCCGGTCAAGGACAAGGAGGTGCAGAAGAGGTTTGAGGAGCTCAAGACATCGGCCCAGCACTACTATGGACTAGTGGAGCCCCGATTGAAAAAGCGCCAAGAGACCTGCGACACCAAAATCGGCAAAGCCTGTTCTGACATCGAGGAAAACGGGGTGCTCTTAGTCCTTTCGTACATGACGCAATTCTGTCAGATCAGGAGGGTGACGTTGTGGGAACTCCGGCGGGATCTCAAGGAGTTTCGGGTCTATCAAAGAGACACCGCCTCCTTAGTCAGTCATGTAGGCATGTTGAAAAGGATCGAACTCTGTATGTCGGCCTTCAACGCTGGATATCATTGGAAGTTTCAATCGCCCATCCGCGCAGGTTGTGAGGACTAGGTGGCCTGAGGACGTTGATGGCGGATTGAACCGCACGTCCGCCGCGAGAGCGAATATGGAGGCCGTAGCTGCCGGCTTTGAGCGTGCCCAGATTGAGGCGGACTCTGAAGGTCTTCTCAATGGTTGGGCACTCCTGAGGTGGTCGCTTTTCCAGTTTGGGGAGCACCACGAAGACATCATCCACTCGCTCGATGGGCATCGGCGACACCAATTTCACCCCGCAGCTCGGCAGGACACCACGTACCATCACGCGAGCTTCTTGTCCTTCAACGTAAGCTTCAAGAAGTTCAACGCTCGATACCGTAGCGTAATTGAAATTGTCGATATCATCGCTCGCCGCCATATCGATTCTCAGAGGGCTCTGGGCCAGGCCCACCCATTGTTTGTCGAACTCCAGCTGGTACGCACCTGCCTTCAGAAGCCCGAGTGTTACAACCGAGGTAAAGTTAACGGGATCATCGATCAAGTCTCCACTCCGACAATTCCCTGTATGGCTCAGCCACGCGTATTGTCGAATGCGATAGCCTCCGGCCGGTTTAGCCTCGGCCGTGGGAACGGCCACTGAAAAGCAGGGGTTGGGAAGCTCCCCCTGAATCAGCGCTTCAACTTGATCATTATCGTCGTAGCCGATCCGAGGCACGAAAAGTTGACTCACTGGAATCTCCACCAGCTCTGGACTCACTCCCGGCTCAGCCGCCAACGCCGCTGTCATCAAAAAGAAATACGCCCCCAAAAACACAACGCCTTGATAGACCCAGGCCATAACGCCTCCATTTGTTAGCGATCCGCACTGCATTTCAAACTCAATTGCATCCAGCGTGCCAGAGGCGTGAGGCATGGTTTCTCAAGGGCGGAAGAAATTGTGCGGGACTTCCTGGGATACCCCCGAGGCAACTTGTCCCTTCTTTCCGTACTGGTGGGGCCCATGCGCTGACTTTAGATACCGGCGCCTCCGAGAAAGTTGGATAGACTCTGAATGATCGGTTTAGCCAAAAAATCTTTCCCCGTTTGAATCAAATCCGTCGATTCGCTGTAATCAACTAACTCTGCCTCCAATAACCGCAGGAGATCGGTGGCGGTGAGAATCCCCTCGACTCTGCCCGTGCTTGTGAGTGGAATCGCAGTAGAGCCAAGAGCGACAAAGGCGTGAACAACCTGTCTGATTTCAGTGTTTTCATCAAGAGCGGGGACGTCGGAGCGCATGACCTGGCTCACTTTCTTATTTTTGTCCCAAACACCCGCGCAGTCTCTTGCATCGAGAATGCCTTTGTAATTCTTACCATCCATTACAATCAGGTGATGGATGGAGAGTCTGTTCATTCTCTCTACGGCTTCCCCGAGCGAGACCTCGGCCTGAACGGTCACCACTTTCGGTCGCATCCAATCCCAGACAAGGTCGCCTTTCACCTGCGCTGCTTTCATTTCTTCCCGCTGTTCTTTGTCGCGAGATCGTGAATCGCGGCGAGTGCTTCTCGCGGAGTGAATAGCCCCACGATTTTGCCGTTGGAGTCCTGAACGATCGTGCAGCCGTAAACATTGTCTGGAGTGTTGTCCAAGACCTCGTAGAGACTTGTTCCCGGTCCGGCCACCGCGGGAGCCGGAGACATCAAATCACCTACGGTAGTTGCCTCCGATCCAAGAAGTGAGGCCGCAAACCGAGGCGAGTGGTCTTTGAGAAGCCCCACAACTCTTTTCCCCGATAAAACGGGAAGGTAATGACTCCCCGACTGAGTCATCGTGTTCAAAGCCTTCTTTAAAGATGATCCCGGGTGCACAGAACGGGGCGCCTTCATCATGTAATCACTTATTTGGGGTTCTGAACGTTGCATGCTGCTACCTCCTTGTTTACTTCGTTGGTTTGGTATCAGATTGATGCAAGGCCCGTGCCACTTTCCGATATCCAGTATTCGGTGGTGATCGAGACGAGATATTTCCTAACCGATAATTTGAATTTGGAAGAAAAGGAGTACAAGCTTGGCTCGAGGATGGCGAGTTCTCTATTAGGAAAAATTAACGCAAATAGGAAGAAATAGTGTCCAGCCCGATCGAGATTATCGCCTCCCTTTTTTTTGCCCTTGCCGTTCTTCACACCTTCGCGGTTAAGCGCTTCCAGCACATCGCCTCGACGTTTCCGGAAGGCTCCATCGGAGAGAATGTCTTTCACCTCATGGGAGAGGTCGAGATCGTTTTCGGCTTGTGGGCCGGTGCATTTGTGGCCGTGCTTGCAGCACTCCAGGGTGGCGAGGAGGCGATCCACTATGTTGAGAGTTTCAATTTTACCGAGCCTGCCTTTGTCTTCGTAATTATGACCATAGCGTCGACGCGGCCTATCGTGGGGACGGCCTTTGAGCTCATTATGTTGGTGGCCCGGGTTCTCCCTTTGCCTAGGGCGGTTGCCTTCTATGTTACAGCGCTTATTATTGGGCCGCTTCTGGGAAGTCTCATCACGGAGCCGGCGGCCATGACTGTAACGGCACTCATTCTCAGGGATGCTTTTTTCCAAAAGGACGTCACCAATCGATTCAGGTACCTTACCCTGGCCGTGCTTTTTGTGAACATCTCTATTGGCGGCGTGCTGACCCATTTCGCCGCTCCCCCAGTCGTCATGGTGGCCGCCAAATGGAACTGGGGAATGAAGTATATGTTTGCGACCTTCGGATGGAAGGCAATCTTGGCAACGGTTACGAACACGGTTCTTGCCTCGGTAGTTTTAAGAAGAGAGTTCTCATCTATTCGTCTGGGAGAAGGGGTAAAGAACACTCGGCGCCAAATTCCACTTTGGCTAACGTCGATCCACTTTCTGTTTTTGGCATGGGTGGTTGTGACATCACACCACCCGGTTGTTTTTCTGAGCCTCTTTCTCTTTTTTCAGGGAATCATTGTCATTACTCAAGAATACCAGGATGAGCTGAAGCTTAAGGAAAGCCTTCTTGTCGGCTTCTTTCTCGGGGGGCTCATTGTGTTGGGTGGTCTTCAGGGGTGGTGGCTGAAACCATTCTTAACGAGTCTTTCTGAGTTGCCACTTTTCCTCGGCGCCACCATACTCACGGCTGTCGTGGACAATGCCGCACTCACCTTTCTAGGGACCCAAGTTTCCACCTTGGGAGAACCTCTCAAGTTCGCTCTTGTATCCGGAGCGGTCTCAGGAGGTGGCCTAACGATTATCGCCAATGCACCCAACCCGGCGGGATTCGCGATATTGCGAGACAATTTCGGCTCAGAAGGGATTAGCCCAACTCAACTGTTCCTCTATGCACTCCTTCCGACTTTGGTTGCGATGTCTTGCTTTTGGGGGTTGCCCGGAGGTGGCGGATGAAGGACGAGTTGTTCAGTCCGGAAATGCGACGCTTCATCGCGCATAACATCGACTCCGTAGCGACACTGGAGATTCTCGCTCTTCTTTATGGCGTGAGGGACAAAGAAATGAGCGTAGAACGAATCACGACTGAGCTCAGAAGCAGCGGCCCTGCTGTGAACGTACGAGCCCAACAGTTAACGAAACAGGGAATTCTGAAGACTGGAACCTCGCCGTTATCCTATCGATATCAGCCGAATTCGGAGGCTCTGCACCGGCTTGTGGAGGAGCTCACCAAGCTGTATTCCCGATATCACGTGAGAGTTATTGATCAGATTTATAACCCAGGCCGATCAGCTGCTCAGGAACTGGCTGATGCCTTTAGAATTAAATCGGGAGACGACGACAATGGCTGAAACGGTCTACCTTCTTTGTGCAATCACGAGCACCGCAGCCGCGGGATTACTCTCAATCAAGTATCGCCAACGACGAATCCCCCTTCTCCTCTGGACGACCATTTGTTTTACGGCGTTTGCGCTGAATAACATTCTTCTCTACGTCGATTTGGTCATGGTCCCTCAGGTCAATTTGGTTACGCTGCGGACGTCGGTGATGCTGATGGGGTTTCTTGCGCTTTTATATGGAATGATTTGGGAGAGGGTATAATGGGTGGCAATTGCTTTCTTGCGGGTGGCGTTTTTATCTCGGCGCTTCTTTGCGCCCTCTACTTTCTTCGATTCTGGAAAGAATCAGCAGACCGTTTCTATTTGTTTTTTTCCGTGGCCTTTATTTTATTTGGATTGGAGCGGCTGCCCGTACTTTTCGAGTGGGAATTGAGCGATTCTGGCGGTTCGGTTTACATCATTCGTCTGCTTGCGTTCATTCTGATTCTGGTTGCGATAGCGGATAAGAATCTTTCGGTGAAAGAGAAGTGAGTGCTGTTCTCAAAAAGAACTTTGCCGAGGCCAAAACGGCGCCAAATGTGCGGTTGTTGAAGCCTGTGAAATAGATGCAGGCATTGTATTTCATTCTGGCTGCGCTCCATCTTGTGGCCATTGTCGTCACCGGAGTCTTGTGGATAGTCGTTGTTCTCTTTCCAAAAACTGGTTTAGAAAAGCACCTGCACAGTATCAGAGCGGTCCACTTCGGATCCCTGTACCTGGCTTCCCTCTTCCTGGGTATTGCATACGCCTTGAAGACGCTCAACGTTCCGTCGAAGCTTTGGTTGCCCTTTCCCGCTGGACTCGGACTGCTCGTGTTCTTTTCAGGTGTCGGGTATCTCATCCCGAGGCCTAGCGACCTTGACCCCTTTTATTATTGGACCAAAGGCTGGGCGCTTGCTCTGGCCTTGATCGGAACCCTTTGCCTGATCACAGGACTTTGTTGGACCGCCGCGGTGTTGGTCGTCTACGGAGCCTTCTAATAAGCGAGACTAATTGCCCCGCCACGAGCGTCTCCTGTCTCACATTCGTTTGGGGGTCCCATCTGCTGAGCCAAAAATGGTTGGCAGGCGCCTTGCAATAGATTTCCCCGAGAACCGTTACGAACAGAAGGGGAAACAATGAAGAATCTAACGCTAGTATTAAGCGCCGCGACATTCTTGATGGGCTGTGCCCATTCCATGATGCGAGGCACGGTGGTGATGAAAGACACGGAGGATGAGCTGCACGTTTGCATGGGGGAGAAAGAGGTCAAGGCTGGGGATAGAGTTGCATTCTTCACCAACAAGTGCACCCCTCGCGGTGGTCGAGAGGCGCTAGGAGATCGGTGCACAAAGATTCGGATCGGCGAAGGAGCCGTGATCCAGTCCCTCAATGAACACTACTCGATGGTTAGGCCGGATGCCGGTGTTGGCGCCAAGGTAACCGAGGGCACTGTCGTCGAAAAAATTTGACCCCATTTGGTGGGGTAGCGACTGGATGAATGATTATCAGAAAGATTTGTCGAGTTTGGCTGACCATTTGCCTTGTCCTCTTTAGGGAAGCGGCAGCCAATACCCTCTCTCTCGAGTCTTTTCTCACCGAGGTCAAACAGTCTAACCCCACTCTCCAGTCGGTCCAATTTCAAGCTGAGGCGCTCAGGCATCGTGTTGGACCTTCGCAAGCCTGGGATGATCCCTTTTTCGCCATTGGCCCGGACCAGATTCCCTTGGATGGGTCCGGGGGCTCGATGCTCCGGTTTCAATTAAGCCAAACCATCCCGTTTCCCGGAAAGTCGGGAGCCAAGGGTGTTGCCGCGGAACAACGTTTTTCGGCAGCCCAAGCTGGCGCCGAGACGGCGACGCGCGAAATCACCGTGCTCGCCACTCAAGCCTTCTACCGGGCGTTTTTCAATCAACGATCCATTGAGCTCAACAAAAATTTAAAATCGCTCCTCTCCGGAGCCGTAGAGAGCACCAGGGCGAGATATCAAACGGGTGATGCGTCTCACCACGATTGGCTCCTCGCCCGAGTGGAGCTTTCCGTTCTTGAGGTCGAACGTCTTCGCCTCGATCGGGAAGGGCACACATTGAGAGCCCTTCTCAACGAACTGAGGAATCGGCCTCCCGAGCTGCCGATAAAAATTGCCCCCGTGGTTTTTGGCGACCTGGTCAATGAGGCGCCCCCAGACCTCAATGCTCAGCCGGAGTTAAAGGCGCTAGAAGCTTCCGTTAGCTTGTCGGAGGCAGAGAGACGCTACGCCAGGCTTTCCTATTTTCCGGATTTTGTGTTGCAGGGTATGGCCATGACTCCTACGGCAATGGATGGAATGGGTGGCCAAAAGTCCAGTTGGGGCGTCATGGTAGGAGTGAGTCTACCACTTTACTTTTGGGGGAAGCAGACCGAGCTTTCCGCGGCCGCCGAAAACTCGCGCAGCGCAGCCCTTGCCGAGAAGAGGGGTTTGGAAAATCGTCTTAACTCGGAAATCATCGATGCGCAGGAACAACTGAAGACGGCGAGAGATGTCATCGCTCTTTATAAAACCGAGGTACTGCCCTCAACTGAAATCGCTCTTGAAAACGCTAAGGTGGGCTATGCAGCTAAGCGACTGCCGCTCACCCAGTTTATCGATACGCTTAAGGTGAAGCGCACCCAGGAGCTTGAGTTTCTGGCCGCTCAAATTGATGGAAGGCTTGCACAGACTCGAATTCGCGAACTCCTGTCGTCTCCACCCACCTTACGGCTAGCCCCATCGCGACCGACGCTCTTTGGTGGAATGGCAGCTCCCTCAATGGTGCGAATGGGTTCTTCGGATACCGTTGGGATGGGGCGTGGAATGAGCGGTCCGACGAGAAAATCTAAGAGTGGCGCTCCGACTCCCCCATCGGGAGAAGGAATGCCCGAAATGGGCGGAGGAATGTAATGGTGTCACTTGTGCTCTTTCTGAGTTTTGGACTCCAGCTTCTGGGGGCGGACCCTAAACATTCTGCTCCCCAACACAATCAGGTTCAGGAGGAGCTGCGTGTTTCGATTACCGTCTCTCATGAACAACAGGGAACCATGGGTCTAAAGACTACCAAAGCCTTGAAACGACTAGCGGACCACAAAATTCGCACCGTCGGGAACATCACAGCCGATGAGCGCAACGAGGCGCATTTTCACACAAGGGTCAATGGGTGGATAGAGCGTGTTTTCGCTGATTATGTGGGTAAGCCCATTCAAAAGGGGCAACCCCTTTTTGATCTCTACAGTCCGGAGCTCGTCTCTACTCAGGAAGAGCTCCTGGTTGCGAAACGTCAGGGGGCCAATGGATCGGAGATCGCCCAGGCTTCTTTAGACCGACTCCGTCTCTGGGAGGTTCCCAAAACGGAGGTTGATTCGGTTATCAAATCGGGGAAAGCGAAAAAGGCGATTACGTTTGTCTCACCGGTGACCGGCTTCATTCTCGGCAAAACGGCCATAAACGGGATGTATATCACTCCTGAAATGGAGCTTTATCATATTGCGGATCTGTCTCGCATATGGATCGTGGTGACTCTTTACGAATATGATATTGCCGCCATTCACGTCGGCGATGTGGCCGAGATTCAACTGCCCTATGATCCCAACAAGAATTTCAAAGCCAGGCTGACTTACATTTATCCGGAGATTGACACGGATACTCGTACCGGGAAAGCCCGCATAGAGCTGGATAACATCAATCAGAATCTTAAACCGGGTATGTTTGCCAATGTGGTTATTGAGAAGTCACTCGGCGAGGCAATCGTGGTTCCTGATGACGCCGTGATTGATACGGGCCTGCGGAAGATCGTGTTTGTGAGGATCGGCCAGCAATTCGAGCCCAAAGAGGTCAGCGTGGGGCCACGGGTGGGAAATGAGGTCACCATTCTTTCTGGGCTCATGGAAAACGATGAGGTCGTGACAAGTGCCCATTTTCTAATCGACGCCGAAAGCAAATTTCAGGCGGCCGTCAAAAAAGATAAACCAGCTGGGGGACACTCGGGCCACGGGAGCCATTGAACTATTATGGTCGAACGAATCATCAACGCCTGCGGAAGGAACCCCCGACTGACGCTTGTCATCGGGGGCCTCTTTGCAGTCTGGGGTGTGTGGTGCTTAAGGCAGATTCGGGTTGATGTGATTCCCGATCTTTCTGAAACGCAGGTCATCATCTTCTCCGAGTGGATGGGGAGAAGCCCCGACCTCATTGAGAATCAGGTGACCTACCCCTTAGTCACCGCAATGGTCTCGGCACCCAAGGTCTCGGTAGTGCGCGGACAATCGATGTTTGGGATGTCGTTTGTCTATGTCATTTTCAAAGATGGGACCGACCTCTATTGGGCCCGAAGCCGCGTTCTCGAATACCTGTCCAAACTGTCGGGTCAACTTCCAGCGGGAGTCTCACCTACGATAGGGCCTGATGCCACGGGTGTTGGCTGGGTCTACCAATACGCTCTCGTTGATCAGTCGGGTAAACACGACAACTCGGAACTTAAGACATTTCAAGATTGGTACCTTCGCTATTGGCTTCAGTCGGTTCCGGGGGTAGCTGAGGTTGCTTCTGTGGGAGGGTTTGAAAAACAGTACCAGGTGGAGGTCGATCCCAATCGCCTAGCGGCCGTTAAAATCCCGCTTGAGCGTGTGGTGGCGGCTATTCGCGATAGCAACTCCGATGTTGGTGGCAGAACGCTTGAGATGAATGAACGGGAGTACTATGTCAGAGGACTTGGTTACGTAAAGCATCCTGAAGATCTGGAAAATGTGAGTTTGGGGAACGGGCCAAGCGGCATCCCGATTCGCCTTGCCGACGTCGGGAAGGTGAGTCTAGGCCCTAACATCCGTCGTGGCATCGCGGATCTTGATGGTCAGGGTGACACGGTTGGCGGGGTGATTGTCATGCGCCAAGGCGAAGATGCCTCTCGCGTGATAGAGGGGGTCAAGAAAAAAATCGACGAGGTCAAAACAGCGTTCCCGGAGGGTGTTTCTTTAAAGACCATCTATGACCGCTCCAGTCTCATTCAGGAGGCCGTCACGACTCTGAAGGAGAATGTCCTGGAAGAGATCATCATTGTTTGCATCGTGATATTCCTATTCCTCTTTCACGTAAGAAGTACTGTCGTGGTTGCCATCGCGTTGCCTCTTTCGGTGCTCATCTCCTTCATACCGATGTACTACCTGGGTATCGGACTCAACATAATGTCCTTGGGCGGAATCATTCTCGCCATCGGAGATATAGTGGATGGCGTCGTTGTCTTCATTGAAAACACCCATAAGAAACTCGCCGCCGGACTGGCCAAGACCAAGACGCTGCAGGAGATTGCCACAGAAGCCTGTGCTGAGCTTGGGCCCTCGATATTTAGCTCCCTTCTGATTATTGCCGTGTCATTTCTTCCCATCTTTGCTCTTCAAGCACAGGAGGGAAAGCTCTTCCACCCATTGGCCTATACAAAGACTTTCGCCATGATTGTGGCTGCAATTGTATCGATTACGATCACCCCTGCGCTGATCGGCCTTTTCGTCAAAGGGAGGATCCGTTCCGAAAGCGAGAATCCTATCATGAGGATCCTTCTTTCGGTCTATCGTCCCACCCTCAACTACTGTCTGAATCACGTGAAGGGGCTCTTGGCGGGAACCGCCGTATTGGTTGGGATTTCGGTGTTTGGCTTTTCTCGGCTCGGATCGGAGTTCATGCCGCCCCTATGGGAGGGTGATCTCCTCTATATGCCGATTACCATGCCGGGAATATCGGTCACGGCAGTGGCGGAGTTACTCACTCGCCAGGGAGCGGCAATTAAGAGGCTACCCGAAGTGGAATCGGTATTTGGCAAAGCGGGCCGTTTTGAAAGCCCAACCGACCCCGCCCCTCTTTCGATGTTGGAGTTTACTATTCACCTGAAACCTAGAAGTGCCTGGCGAAAGGGGATGACACAAGACCTATTGGTGACCGCACTCGATGAATCGGTGGCGATCCCCGGACTCAATCGCGCCTGGACAAAACCGGTGCGAGGCCGCATTGACATGCTCAGCACCGGAATCCGAACGCCTGTGGGAATCAAGGTGTTTGGAAAGGACCTCTCTGTCATCGAGGATATCGGCCGCCAACTGGAGAATACGTTGAGCCGAGTGCGAGGTACGCGAAGCGTCTATGCGGAGCGAATCGGCGGCGGCTACTACGTTGATTTCGAGCCCGATCGAAAACTCCTGCAGCGGTACGGTCTTAACGTCGGAAATGTTCAAAGAATAGTCGAAACGGCCGTGGGGGGAATGGAAATCTCTCAAACCGTTGAGGGGCGTGAAAGATACACCGTCAACGTCCGCTACCCACGCGAGCTCAGGGACAATGTAGAAAAGCTCGGCCGTATCCTCGTCGCAACTCCGACAGGCAGCCAAGTTCCGGTAGCCCAACTCGGACAGATCACTTCCCACATGGGGCCGCCCATGATCCTGGATGAGAATGGGCTTTTGGCCGGTTATGTTTATATCGATCTCAAAGATCGCGATCCGGGAGGGTACGTCAACGACGCCAAGAAAGCGGTGAGTTCGGAAATCACTCTTCCGCCAGGCTATTTTCTGTCGTGGACCGGACAATACGAATACCTGGAACGCATGCAGGCGAGGATGCGCGTGATTCTTCCGCTCACGCTCATTCTTATTTTGGCCTTCCTGTATTTCAGCATGCAGTCGGTGGCGAAGAGTGTCTTGATCATGGTGAGCGTTCCCTTGTCGCTTGTGGGTGGGATCCTTCTCATGTGGGCGCTCAACTACAACACCAGTGTAGCGGTGTGGGCCGGCGCTATAGCCCTGATCGGAGTGGCCGTAGAGACAACATCCATCATGATCGTTTTTCTCGATGAGGCATGGAAAGCCAGACAGGGTTCACTCCGGACGCGAGACGACACTCTGCTCGCGACAAGCGAGGGGGCCCAGAAGTGCCTTCGACCGGTCCTGATGGCGGTGAGCATGAATATTTTCGGTCTTCTCCCCGTCATGGCGGACTCAGGGTTGGGTTCTGATGTGATGAAGCGGATCTCCTCTCCCATGTTTGGTGGGTTGATTTCGCTCTCGATCCTGACCCTGATCGTTATCCCGGTCGTCTACCGAATGAGGGAAGAGCGCGTTCTAGGAATTAAAGAAAGAGGCTGAAAATGGGGTCATCGGGGCCGAACGCCTGGGAAAAAGATATTCAGGAGGTCGCAATCGACCTCGCCACCGATGTGAATTGCGGACTGACTCAGGTGGACGTGGCTGAAAGACTCCTTAAGTGGGGCCCGAACGTTCTCAGTGAAGAGGAGGGCGTCTCCGGCTTCATTCGGTTTTGGCGGCAGTTTAAGAGCCCCGTTGTCCTGATTCTGTTAGTGGCGACAGTGATATCGGGTGTTTTGGCTGAATTCACCGACGCCATTGCGATTTTTTCCATTGTAATCGTAAACGCGATTGTTGGATTTCTTCAGGAATCCAAAGCCGAAGCCGCGGTCAGAGCCCTTAGGAAGCTCTCCGCTCCCCGGGCTCGGGTCTTAAGAGAAGGATCAACGGTCGAGGTGGATGTCTCTGCCCTTTGCCCGGGTGATGTCCTTGTTTTTGAATCGGGCGATTACGTTCCTGCCGATGCACGGATCGTGACGGCCAGTCAGCTCAGTGTCGATGAATCGATTCTGACCGGGGAGTCCCTCCCCGTGAGAAAGATCTCAAGCCCGTTGCCAAGAGGTGCCCAAGTGGGCGAACGCTTCAACATGGTGTTTGCGGGCACTCTGATCAACACCGGAAGTGCCCGCGCGCTCGTGACCGACACAGGAATGGATACGGAAATTGGGCACATAGCTGAGCTGTTAGAGTCCCAGGCCGCTGAGCCCACGCCGCTGCAACTACGGCTAGAGCAGGTTGGTTCAAAACTATTGGTCCTGTGTCTGGGTGTGGTCACAGTCGTTAGCTTATTCGGCGTTTTTCACGGTGACGGATGGCTCAGTGTTCTTATGACCGCCGTTAGTCTCGCGGTCGCTGCCATACCAGAGGGGCTCCCCGCCATAGTCACTTTAGCCTTGGCACTGGCCATTCGGCGGATGACAAAACGCAATGCCATTGTTCGTCATTTGCCCGCCGTGGAGACGCTTGGCTCAACGGATGTCATCTGTACCGATAAGACGGGAACTCTGACGACGGGAAAGATGGCCGTTCGGGAGGTGGTATTTCCGGGGCGAGGACAATTTCCAGCCGATTCCCTCGAGGATTCCTTAATCTCTGCTTTTTCGGCGCTGGTTGAATCCGCGGTACTGTGCTCCAACGCCTCGCTTACCGAAGGAGATGTCTCAACGGGTGACCCTACGGAAGTAGCCTTGCTCAAGATGGCTCAGGGGCGCGGGGTCTATCCCAATTCAATCACTGGTCAGTTCCCGCGAGTGGCGGAGTGGGCGTTCGACAGCACTCGGAAACGGATGAGCGTGGCAGTGATTGCGGCGGACCGGATTCGTATCCACGTTAAGGGGGCTCCGGAAGCCATCCTTCCCCTTTGCAAAATCGATTCGCTGGTAAGACAAGAGATGGAAGCGGCCGCAAATCGGCTTTCTTCAGAGGGAAAGCGTCTCTTGGCTATTGCCGTGCGGGAGTGGCCGGTGAAGCCCAGCGAATTCTCTCGCGATGAACTTGAATGCACGGACATCGAAAATAATCTTGCGCTTTTGGGCCTTGTCAGCCTTTCGGATCCCCCCAGACTCGAAAGTAACGCCGCCATTGCTCAGTGTAAGGCTGCGGGCATCAAGGTCGTGATGATTACGGGGGATCACCCCGCAACCGCGAAGGCTATCGCTTCAGAACTGGGGGTTCTTGAGCCAGGTCAATTCGACGGTGTCTTGACGGGGAAAGAGATCGACTCCTTGAGCAAGCCAGAATTCGCAAAGCAGGTTTTCCGGACGGCTGTTTATGCCAGGGTTTCCCCGGAACATAAGCTTAAAATTGTTCAAGCGTGGCGAGGGCAGGGAAAAATAGTCGCCATGACCGGCGACGGGGTAAACGACGCGCCGGCTCTTAAGGCTGCGTCGATAGGCATTTCGATGGGTAAGGGGGGCACCGAGGTTGCCAGACAGGCCTCCTCCATCATTCTCACTGACGATAATTTTGCGACGATCGTGGCGGCCGTCGAAGAGGGGCGCGCGATCTATGGCAATATTAAGAGAACGATTCAGTACCTACTGTCTGGCAACCTAGCCGAGATCCTCATCATGTTTGGTGCGGCCGTTTTGGGCTGGCCCACCCCCTTGGCGCCCATCCACCTGCTTTGGATCAATCTCGTAACCGACGGGCTTCCCTCACTAGCGCTTGCAGCGGAGCCGCTTTCAAAAGAGGGCCTTGCTGTATCCTCACGACCTTCGCCAGGAAGTTTCTTCGACAAGCGCTTCTATACCGAAATGAGTCTTATCGGAATGATCATCGCGGTTCTCGCTCTGGCTGTCTATGGGTACAGCTTTCACCGCGAAGACGAAATCACAGCACGCACACACATGTTTTCCTTCTTGGTGTTTGCGGAACTATTCCGATCCTTTGCGAGCCGGAGTGAGACAAAAACCTGGTTTCAAATGGGGATCCGATCAAATATTCATCACTTCTTCGCGGTCGCCATTCCGATTTCCCTTCAATTCGCAATGCATCATGTGCCGTTTTTCAATGACCTATTCAAAGTGAGAACGTTGGGTTGGAAAGAATGTCTTATTGGCATGGGCCTCACACTGATACCGGTCACATTCATCGAAATCAGAAAGTGGACGAGGCAGACAAGGAAACCAGTATGAATATTTCGTTTTGGGGTGGCGCTGGCACTGTCACGGGATCGAAATACCTTGAGTCGCGCCTTCACTGGGATTGCGCTATTCCCAAAATGGGCGAAAAGGTGGATCTCCTATGAATGCTCACGTTAACTGTCAGTGCATCGGTCTCTCTCATCATTGCAAATTGGTAGTCGTTACGGGTGGCCCAGGGGCCGGAAAAACCGCGGTGCTTGAAATCGCAAAGCGCAATTTCTGCGACCACATCGTCATCATCCCGGAGTCGGCCTCGATAGTCTTCGGCGGCGGCTTTTGGCGCAAAGAAAGCCTTCCCGGCAAGAAGGCGGCTCAACGGGCCATTTTTCATGTGCAACGCGAGCTGGAAAGAATGGTTATTGAGGAGGAAATAGCGGCCATTGCCCTTTGTGATCGGGGCACGTTGGACGGACTCGCATACTGGCCCGAGGGCCCCGAGGTGTTTTTCAAAGAGGTGGGGATCCAACGAGACCAAGAACTTGAGCGCTATGCGGCGGTCATTCATCTGCGGACTCCCAATCATGATCAAGGCTACAATCTGAGCAATCCCGTGCGGGTTGAGACCGCGGAAGAGGCCCACCAAATCGACGTGCGCACCGAGCAGGCGTGGGATGGGCATCCGAATCATTACTTCATCGACAGCGGCCCCGAGTTTCTTTTGAAGGCTCAACGGGCCATGGACATCATCCGCCAAACGCTCCCGTCCTGTTGTCAGACCCATCGGATCAAGGAGTGGAGTGAAAGGCCGTAACTATATGAGTCTATTCCCAATGACCCATTGAATCATACTCAGTTGAACCACACAGTAGTCCGCATTCTGAAGCAGTCTTCAGGGAACGTTCAGTTGTTCACATCCGCACTGGTGCTATAAGTGGGGTGGGGGGATTGGTGCGCTCTCTCCGATTGGCAAAATGGTTACACAAGCAAAAAACATCACAGCGGACCGACTCACCGAAAGGCTCCCCATCGGTAACCCCAATGACGAGTTGGGCCTGCCGCCAGGCAGAATCAGACGGAAGCGAGACGCCTAAGCCTGGAAGCAAAGTTAAAGCAGAAGATAGTTGAAGCCGCCAGCCAGCTTGAAGTGAGCTATCGAACTCTCAAAGCGATTGAGTCGCAGGAAAAACTGGAAGAGTTGAATGTGGAGCGCGCGGAAGAGTATTACAAATCCGTTCTTGCAGAATATAAGCAAGGCATCAAGAATTCGTCTGATGTAAAAAATGCGTCAGAAGGGCTCTTTCAAGCGTGAGCGCTTCATAAACCCCACCTGGAAGTCGTAAATTCGAATCCGTATGCTGGGCCCATTAAGGAGGTCTGGCAGATGGGTCCAATCAATCAGGAAAAAGAGAAGTTTTGGCGGGCGAAGATGGCCGAGGCGAAG
>JACPWY010000037.1 GCA_016196825.1 Deltaproteobacteria bacterium
CACGTCGTCCTTGCGAACGCGGGGATCTTTGAGACTCAAACCCTTCGAGGTGAGGAATTCCTCCACATCCTTGTCGGCCACATCGCCGACGTCGCCACCGGCCTCCTTCTCGACGAGTGCATCGATCGAGAGTTTCTGCTTCTTCGCCTCGCCATCGAGTAGACGTTGTTCGACGAAGTCGTTAATGGCCTGTTCCTTCGTGCGGTACATCTCCTCTTCGAGGTCGAAGAGGCGGGTCTTGACCTGCGCGAAGGCTTCGCTCGCCGTTACCTTCTTGCCATTGTACTCCGCCACAACATCATTCCCACCGCCGCCGCCCGTGCAGCCACCGATCAAAATCATTGTGAAGATGGATGTGACTAAAGACGCGATGAACCGCATGGAGTCTCCCTTTGAGTTGAGTCAATCAAGGACCTAGGATAGCAGGTTTTTCTCGAGTGAAAAGCCATTTCAATACAAGGGATTAGATGAGAAACGCACTCTTCCCAGTCGAACTTTCCGGTGATGGTGGAAATAGCGGTGACGCCGACATCTGCTGCCCCGCACCCATGAATGCCACGAAAAAAGGGCGCCTGATCCTCGCCGTAGATTGCCGCTCCGTGACTAATCACACCTCTTTCCACCGAGATCCCAAAGCTGACAAGTTTTGACCCCTCCACATAGACGCCGTAGGGGCGGTCTCCTGTGACACTCTTTACGGCAACAGCCGTGAGCGCTCGCTGAATGGCCTGACGAAATTCATTCAGAAACCATTCCACCCGACGGGAAGAGCCAGTGAGATGACGAAGTGAGGCGATCGGATAGACGACGATCTGGCCCGGGCCATGGTAGGTCCATTGCCCACCTCGGCCGACCGGCGCAACCACAACGCCCCTCTCTTCTCGAGTGGCCGCATCCCAAACTAGGTCCGATTCCTGAGCCGTTCGTCCTCCAGTGAAGGTGGGTCGAGGTTCGGCGAGGATAAGAATCCTTTCAGCGGAGTGACTCTGCACAAGACTTGTTGCCGCAACCCGTTCTCGTTCGAGATCGCGGAACTCGATATTTCGAAATGTTTTGACCGTCCACACAGCGAAACAGGCTACGCCGCTAGACGAGTGGACGCAATGGGGAGGAGTCGGGAGCGGAATTGGAGAAAGTAACGAATGAAGGCGACCACAAGAAGGGCCGCGATGGCGCCACAAATGAATTGGACGGTGAGGGGGTTGAGCCAATTCGCCCAGAGGTCGAGAATCATGACCCCGGCCCAGACAAACTGCGCCGTCATCCCCGCCTTTCCCAAAAAACTGGGGGCGAGCTTCGAGCGATTCTTGGTCTGCAGAATGAGAACGGCGGTCGATTGCAGAAGCGAGAGCGTGATGAGAAGCGCGAGATACCATGTTGGGCAGTGGCCTAGGTAGGTGAGCGTGCAAAAGATCGAGAGTGTGTAGAGCTTGTCAGAGGCTGCATCGAGGAAACTGCCCAGGCGTGATTCCCAGTGGTATCTGCGGGCGAGAAATCCATCGACAAAATCGGTGAACCCGCAAAGAGCATGGACCAATAATGCCTCGCGGTAACGCCTCTGCAGGAGAAGCGTCAGGGTGAGGGGTGTGAGCAGCAGTCGGAGGATAGAAAGGATATTCGGAACCTGTCTCATGGCATCCCTGCGTTGAACGCCTCGATCCGATCCTTTTCCCGGAAGTTTCCTCCCGAATGAACGACCGCCACCGCTCCGTCACGGCCGAAGAAATCGATGATTCGCAAGACGCCCTTAAATGTGCCGGGCGCCTTTCCGATGAAGGCGTTGGTTTCGGGATCAAAAATAGGCGGCCCTTCAGCGTAGACCTTGAGAAGCTGGCCACGCGACAGCCCGCTGACCTCACCGGCATTGATGTAGTAGCGCTGAAAATCGATCTTGGCGATGCGGCCCGACCAGCCGAGGCGCGCGAGGTGTTGGTCAAGATCCTTGAGTGGCTTCTCAAGGGCTCGCGCCGCTGCATTTTTGGCGTTGTCGGCATCGTAGCTCAAGGGCTCGCGCTCAGCGGTGTAGAGCTTGAGGAGCTCCTCGGTCAATTCTCCGACATTGGTCGTCTGATTGAGGAGCTGCTCGCTGCTGATGTCAAAAAGGTCGAGGTGAACCCTTACGCCCGTCGTGCGATTCTTCGATCGGAAGAGGCCGATTTCATCGCCTGCCTCGCGGTACCAAAGATCTTCGAGTGAGCTCCCAACGGCGCCGATCGCACCCGATGTGCGCGCTCGATCGAAGATCAATTTCCAGTTGTACTCAAGCCCATTGGCGGAGACGAAATTCTCGGAGTCCATCACCTCTGACGATTTCACGAGAAGAAGATCGGGTGAAGCGACAATGTGATCGGAGATAACGGCATTGGCGTGCTCGGCGAGCTCTTTGCCGCCATGGGGTGTCTTGTTCAACGTCGGCAGTACGAGAATGCGGCGCTTAACTAAGGGAGGGAGCTCCTTTCCCTCTTGTGACACCTTTGTGATCTGATCGTTGGGCAAGGGATCGAAATGGCTGCAGCCCACCAGAGTCAGGACAATAAATATAATGCTCAGCATAATTTTGATTACAGTCACTGAGATTATAGTAAACGCTGGAGTGCCACGCAAACAACGCATACGCGGATGTTCAAGTTCGCGCCCACGTTTGGCTTAACCTACGGGAACGAGTCGCACCGAGAGTGAGTTCGCGTCCTGGGTCTCGGTCTTGAGTCCAAATTCGCCAATGTGAAACGACGGGATGCGCAGGGCAAATTCAGCAAGGGGCAGCGTCGAAGAGATCTCGTATTCCACAGTTTGCGGCTCAGCGCTACGCAGCATGACCCGTGTTACAGGATCGAGAAGACCGATAGCTTGATCTACCTTCCGGTACTTTGCAAAACTGTCGAGCCCCGTGACTCTGAGCCGGAAGGTGGTCGAGACCAGAGTGCCGCTCGCGATCAGATCCTCGAGTGAACTGGAAAAGGAGGGCATCTTCTCCTCGACGAACATTTCGAGTCTCTTGCTGGGGGTGCCTTCGAACGTAAAGGGAAAGAGATAAGCCTGAGTGAACGCGATGCGCGCCGGCGCGCCGCCGATATAGAGGATCTCCATTTGACCGTTCGAGCCCTCCGGCCGGCTCAGGTGGACCCAGGCCGCGCTCCCCATCCCCTCGGTCCGCAGCCGTTCCCCGTACGACTCCACCTCATTGGGGCTGCGAGGGGGCGCCGGCAGGATCAAATTCGGGTGGCCGGTTGTGGAAAGCACAATCCGAGAGTTAAATCGCGCCATGACCTTCCCAAGGGGCCCCTCGATCCACTGAGTGCCCACCTTATTCAAGCTCAAAGCCTCATTTTCTATAGTGACGACGAGAACTGGCTTGGGAGCTGCCCCCTGACCGAGGCGAGCTTCCGTCACCCGAACCCAGCGCTTGAGGCCGTCGTTGTCGAGTTTCCCCACAAGCTCCCAATTTTTTTTGTCCGAGGCCAATTTTCCCAGCGAGTAGTTGATGACAAATCGATCACTCACATCAGTCTTAATGTACGGTTCAAAAGCGATGTATCTCTTGGGGCCGACGAATCGCAAAACCCACTGGTGGATCGCCTTGCTTTTGAGTTCAGCGATGATGGTGGTCTGTCGCGCCTTGGTATCCTTCTCGATCGGCATCGTCTGGCTGAACGGAATCGGATCAGCCATTAGACCAGCGCCCCACAGCAGGCTGACAGAAATTAATTTAGAGCTCTTAATGAAATTCAACGGAGCCTCCATCCTGCGCGACAAAGTGGCGCAGAAAGTGAATCGTCTCGCGGTGCAGAGGAATAGTCTCTTTGAGTCGAAGAGTCGTGGCCGCCTTCTTTCCCGTCTGAAGATGGATGAAGCCCGGCAGCCCCTTCTTGTCTCTCTGCTGATCGAGGAAAGTCTTGAGCTGCATCAATTTCTCCGGCCCCAACTCCAATAAAGGCCAATAGAGATGAATTTCCCGGGCCAACGCTTCGTAAGCATACTGGAGAGGCAACACCGCCGCATTATTTTTTCGGGTGAGGATGAGCTTGTTGCCGTCCGGCTTGGCTTCGAGGTGGCCCCGGATCCATAAAGGGTTCCCTGCTTTGATGATCGTTTCAGCCGTTTGGTAGACGTCGGGCAGACAGACCGCTTCGATAGAATCCTGCGAATCGGACAGGGTCAGAAAGGCCATGCGCTCGCCCCGCCGATTGATAAACTCTTTAAGAGCCGTAACATCGGCACCGACCATGACATCGGCAGTGGAACGGGCCTTGACGCAATCCCCGATTGTCCCTGTCGTGTAGCGCTCGAGCTCCTTCTTGAAGCCATCGAGCGGGTGGCCCGAAACAAAGAAGCCGATCGTCTCCTTCTCCAGCTTCAGCTCTTCGAGGCGCTCCCATGGTGAAACATTCGGATAGACGACCTTGCGGTGGGCGAAGGATTTGTCCTCGAAAAAATCAATGAAGCTCGACTGATTGTCATCGAGCGTCTTTTGCACCGACGACCCGAGCGACACCGCTTCGTCGATGGCCTTGAAGAGGCTCGCGCGATTTACACCGAATGAATCAAGGGCCCCGGCCTTCACGAAGGCCTCAAGCACTCGCTTATTCACGACGCGGCCATTCGTTCTGGTCGTCAGATCAAAGAGATCGGTGAAGTGGCCACTCTTTCTTCCTTCAAGCACCGAATCGATCGCTATCTGGCCCACCCCTTTTATGGCACCCAGCCCAAAGCGAATCTCTTTTTCCGACACCACGGTGAAGTTGGTTTCCGACTGGTTGATATCGGGTGGGTGAATTTCGATCGAGTGGCGTTTGGCGTCAGCGATATACTTTGTGATCTTGTCCGTGTTTTCACGCTCGACCGAAAGGAGTGCTGCGAAAAATTCGACAGGGTAGCGGGCCTTCAGATACGCCGTCTGGCCTGTGATCACCGAATAGGCTGCCGCGTGGGATTTGTTGAAGCCGTAGCCGGCAAAATTGGCCATGAGATCGAAAAGCTTTTCGGCCTTGGCGCTATCGTGGCCATTTTTAGTCGCCCCCTCGAGGAAGATGGCCTTTTGCTTTTCCATCTCCTCTACCTTTTTCTTCCCCATCGCTCGGCGGAGAAGGTCGGCTCCCCCCGCCGTGTAACTGGCGAGTGTCACTGCTATCTGCATCACCTGCTCCTGATAGACCATGATACCGTAGGTCTCAGACAAAATGCTTCGCAGCTCCTCGAATTCAAAGACGACGGGCACCTGCTTGTGTTTGCGGGCGATGAAGTCGTCGAGCATGACCATGGGGCCCGGGCGGTAGAGCGAGGTGATGGCGACGATATCGGCAAAACAGTCGGGCTTCACTCGGCGGAGGAGATCCTGCATCCCCGAGCTCTCTAGCTGGAAGATACCGTGGGTGTCGCCGCGAGCGAGGAGCTCAAGCGTCGGTTTATCTTGTAGCGAGATCTCACTTAGGTTCAGCCCGGCGTTGTGCCGTTGATTGACGAGCCTCTCGGCGTTTTTCAGGAAGGTCAGGGTTTTCAGACCCAAGAAGTCGAACTTCACAAGCCCAATCTCTTCGGCTCCTACCATGTCGAACTGGATGACGAGCTCGTCGTTTTTCCCTCGATAAAGCGGACAGTGCTCCACCATCGGCCGGTTGGAGATCACAAGACCTGCGGCGTGAATGGAGGCGTGGCGATAGAGCCCCTCGAGCGACCTCGCTATCGAAATGAGGTTACCGACCTTCGGATCCTTCTCGGTGAGCTGCTTGAGCCGAGGCTCCGCCTCCAGCGCCTTGTCGAGCGTGATGTTGAGTGTCTCAGGGACGAGCTTGGCGATGCGATCTACCTCGGGCACCGGAAAGCCCAGCACGCGCCCCACGTCGCGGATCACGCCACGGGCCTGAAGCTTTCCAAAGGTGATGATCTGGGCCACGCTTTCCTTGCCGTACTTCTCGGAAACATAATTGATGATCTCATCGCGCCGCTCCATGCAAAAATCGACGTCAAAGTCGGGGAGAGAGACGCGCTCTGGATTCAAAAAACGTTCAAAGAGGAGGCCATGTTCGAGCGGATCGAGCTCCGTGATGCGCAGAACAAAGGCGACAAGACTGCCAGCGCCCGAACCACGGCCCGGCCCCACGGGGATGCCGTTGTCTTTAGCGTGTCCAATAAAATCAGAGACGATGAGATAGTAACCCGCAAACCCCATCTCGATGACCACCTTGAGTTCCCGTTCGAGGCGATCCCAATACCGCTTAGTCTCCGTGATCTTGGCCTTTTCTAAAAAACGGGTGAGCCCGCCGGCCGCATTCTTTCGTAAATAATCTTCACGCGAGAGCCCATCGGGGGCCTTGAAGTCGGGCAGGTGATAAATCTTTCTGCCGTTCTCATCCTTAAAACGGTATTCAAAGTTGCAGCGTTCGGTGACGAGTCGCGTGTTGCTGATGGCCTCCGGGCAGAAGGAGAATTCCTCCTTCATTGTCACCTGCGACTTAAAATAGTACTCGCTCGAGTGCAGGCCCGCTCCTGAGGGGTCGGCCTCGAGCGGTTTTCCAGTCTGAATCGAGAGCAGCACCTCCTGATGGAAGGCGTCCTCGCGTCTGAGGTAGTGGCAATCGGCCGTGGCGACCAGAGGAGTCTTGGTTGTGGCGGCCAGCTCCTGCAGGTGCTGATTCACGATCACCTGCTGAGGGATGCCGCCATTTTGCATCTCCAGAAAAAACCGATCGGGGAAAAGAGAGCGGTATTCGTCGACCACGAGGCGAGCGCGATCCATGTCGCCCAAAAGACAGAGGTTGGGGATTTCGCCCTTCAAGCAGGCGCTCGAGGCGAGGAGCCCTTCGTTGTAGCGGCCGAGCAGCTCTTTATCAACGCGGGGTTTGTAATAGAAGCCCTCCAAGTAGGCGAGGCTCACGAGTTGACAGAGGTTGCGGTAACCAACCTCGTTCATCACCCAAAGAATCAGGTGGTGCATCCCTGAGCGCGAGGAGGCGTAGGGGGCCACTTCGTCATCGACGTTGAAATGTGTCCCCTTCATGAAGCGATTGCCGGGGGCGAGATAGACTTCGCAGCCGAGGATGGGCTTGATCCCATGCTCCTTCGCCGTCATGTAAAAATCGAGCGCACCGAAGAGGTTGCCGTGGTCGGTTATTGCGACGCTGTCCATCTTGTCCGCGACGGCCGCCTTACACAGTGCATCAACGCGGATGGCGCTGTCGAGGAGGCTGTACTCGGTGTGGACGTGAAGGTGTGTGAAGTCGGCGGCCATGGGACTTTGAAATCTCTCATGGCGGGGGGGAGAAAACAAAAAAAAAGGGGTGAGTCGCCTCGCCCCTTTTTAAAATAGTCTCTCCGATTAGGCCGAGAGGTGCTTGCTCACAAGCTTGGTCATCTCAAACATTGAGACTACCTTCTTGCCATTGAAGACCTTCGCCAGATTTGCGTCGGCTCGCACGTTGCGACGGTTCTTCGGATCTTGAAGATTGTGCTTCTTGATATACACCCAAAGCTTCTTCACGACTTCGGTCCGCGGAATCGCCTTCGCTCCGACAACCATCGAGAGCGCTGCACTGGGAGTCAGCGGGGCCATGAAGGCCTTGTTGGGTTTGCGCGCCGACTTCTTCTTCGTTGTTGTTTTCTTAGCCATGTTTACCCCCACAAAGGAAACGTTGTTAGTGAAACGAAATAACAATAACTGAAAAATTTCAGTTGGACACAATAAAGAACGAAATTTTCTTTTACTGGAGACGCGTTCCAATGCGCTCCCAGCGGATCCAGGCGTGTCCACTCGGCAAATGGGCGAGGAATCGCACCATGTCCCAGACGAAATAGAACACTCTCTCGACGAGTGACGCGTCTGGATAATCGATCGGCAACAGATCATCCCAGCCGGAAAACCAGATGAAGATCCCTTTTCCCTTCAGATCTTCGAATGGCACAAAGCCCCAAAAGCGGCTGTCGTTGCTGTTGTCGCGGTTGTCACCCACGGCAAAGAGATGGCCCTCGGGGACGGTGATCGGCTCCATGCTCCTCATGAAATGGTCGTTGAAGCGGTTGTCGAGGATCATGTAGTGCTTCACTCCGGTGAGGCTCTCGACGTAAAGACTCTTCTCTTTCTGGTCGGTGATGTCGTACATCACGTCGCGGGTGGGGGCCGGCAGCCGAGCCACCATCTCGCCATTCACCCAGAGCTCGCTCTTGCGAAACTCGAGCTTGTCGCCCGGGATTCCCACAGCGCGCTTCACGTAGGTGATCCGCTTATCCCGAGGGGCGCGGAAAAGAATGATGTCGCCGCGCTTGATAGTGCCGGTGCGGAAGAGAATCCATTCAGTGAATGGAAAGCGAACATCATAGGCGCACTTGGAAGCGTAAAGCCTGTCACCCGTCTTGAGGGTGGGTTCCATGGAGCCGGTCGGCACCACGTAAGGCTCGACGATCGTCCAGCGGAGCGCAAAGAGCGCCACAAGGAGGTAAACCAACGAAAGTTGGCCAGTCGCCTTTTCTCTGATTTTCCGAAGAAGATTGCTCATGTCGTCACCTTTAGATGTCCTTCAAAATCTTGATGGTTTTCTCGACGTCCTCTTTCGAGATGTCGAGGTGGAGCACCGCGCGCAACCGGTCCTTGCCTGCAAAGGAGAAACGGATGTTTTGCTTCTGAACTCTCGTGTGCCACTCGTCGGAGGATATTTTTCCATTCCAATGAAAGAAGACCATGTTCGTCGGGTTGAACTTTTTTTCCACCGTGATTCCGGGAATGGTCGCAAGGCCCTCGGCGAGGCGCCCTGCGTTCTTGTGATCCTCGCTCAGGCGCTCGACGTGGTGGTCGAGGGCATAGAGGCCCGCCGCCGCGAGAATTCCGCTCTGGCGCATGGCGCCCCCCATCATCTGCTTGAGCCTTCGCACGCTCTCAACGTGGGCTTTGTCAAAAACGAGGACCGCACCCGTCGGGCAGCCCAGGCCCTTGGAAAGGCAGAGCGTCGCCGTATCAAAGGGGGCCGCGATCTCATTGGGCTTAAGGCCAGTGGCAGCGGCCGCATTCATCAGGCGGGCTCCGTCGAGATGGGTTTTGAGTCCTAGCTCCTTCGCCGTGCTTAAGACGTCGTTGAGCTCTGCCCGTTGCCACGCGATTCCGCCCGCCATGTTGCTGGTGTTCTCAACAACCACTAGCCGCGTTCGAGGGTAGTGAGGGCCTGTCGAAAATCTGTATAGGTTGCGAATGTCCTGCCCCGAAAAGACACCGGTATCATTGTAGATGGGTCGGCACATGACATTGGCGATCACCGCTGGGCCGCCTACTTCGGCGCCGAACACATGGGCCATCTCCGCCGCAATCACTTCGTCGCCGCGCTCACAAAGAAGGCGCAGGGCGAGCTCGTTAGCCATCGTGGCCGACGGGAAGAACATCGCTCCGGTGTGGCCGAGCATTTCCGCGACGCGTTCTTCGAGTCGCCGGGTTGTCGGGTCTTCCCCCTTTTGCTCATCGCCCACCTCGGCCTCGCTGATGGCTTTGCGCATGCCGGGAGTCGGCTTCGTCACTGTGTCGCTGTAAAAATCGATGCCTTTAAACATGAGCCCGGATGTTAATGGTGGGCCCTACGGAACGCAAATTTCTCCACCCATTTGGAGCCTATCCCAGAATCCATTCTACTCGGAACGGCCAAAATGACTCGGCTCTTCGTCCTCCGCTCTCGCCTCCTCGACGTGCCCAGAGGGCACGCCTCCGGGGGCTCGCTTGTGCGTCCTCGATCCGAGTCATTTTGGCTCGCTCCTCCCTACGAATGGATTCTGGGATAGACTCTTGGCACTGGGGTTCCATTCTGTCACCACCTCCGACTGCACCCTTTACGCACGAATTCCTTGGCATTCTCCGTGCAATCCCTGTTCAGCAACTTGAACGCCCTTAGGGGCCTGGAGGAAAAGATGAAAAATGCATTAGTTGGATTCATGGTTGTGAATGGCGCACTGGCGCTAGTGGCGAGTGCGGCACCTGCTCAAAAGCTTGAGCAGCTGAACGTTCAGAGCATCACGCAGACGGCGAATTTGATGCCAGGACCCGGCCCTGCTCGGCCGATCTATTCAAAGCTACAGGTCGAAGTTGTTAGCACGGGCTGTACCCGCGGCGCTGACTTCCGGGTGACGGTGAAGAAGACCGGCGACGAGCAGTTTGTGACGATTCGTCGGATGAGCCCGGATCTCTGTGAGGTGGTGGCCCACCCCGACACGATCGAGATCGAAACGACAGCACTTCTCAACAGCCAGAATCTCCCGGTTCACATCGTGAACCCGATGCGCGTTGAGACCCATTTCGTGCACTAAGAGACCTTGCGGTTCTCATTAGTGTGAAGGAAGGCGGTGTGGTCCGGTCCTGGTTGGGGGCCGGGCCATTCCTGCTTTGTGGGATTAGAACGTTCTAGTGGTTTTGCTGGGTTCGCAGGGTGACGATCGCTAGCGCCAGCGTTGTGAACGAGGCGATGAGCGATGAGAGGGTGCCCACGGTCGCCACATCTTTGCGCCAGTTAAACGGAATGCTCACGATGTCTCCGTCCTGGAGGCGCGGAATCTTTTGTCCCTCTTCGATGAGCTCCTCGAGATCCACTCGGATGAGCTCGCCCTGGTGCTTGCGACGAATCGTGATTCCATCGAGCTTGGTCTGGTCGGTGTATCCACCCGCGTAGAGGATCGCAAAAAGGATGTCCGTGCCTTCGGGGACATAGTGAATGCCTTGGCTTGCAATAGACCCGAACATCAGCACGCGGACGAGAAGGCGACGGTAACCTTGGCCATGGATATACTCACCGATGCCCAGAGTTTCGGTCGGGCTGATTTGGGTGAAGTTGTCATCAACCGCTTCGGCGAAAGCGACGGTGTTGGCGAATAGAAAAGACAGAACTACGACGCACGCCGTAAATCTTCGCAATTTGGGCATGTTTTATTATACCAAAGTTGCGGCGACCTAGAGGGGCTTCCAATTCTCTACCATGTGGGCCACCAGGCGCACCATCACGCCCGAGCCGAATTTCGAGGGATGGTAGCTCAGATCCTTGCGGTGGTAGCTCGTCCCGGCGATATCGCAATGGACCCACGGGTACTTCGAATCGACGAAAAACTTGAGGAAGGTTCCGCCCTTGCTCGAACCCGCCTCTCGAATGCCTGCGTTCTTAATGTCGGCGACTTGGCTCTGCAGGTCTTCCATATATTCTTCGAAGAGCGGCAGCTGCCACACCCGTTCACCTGTGGCCTCGGCAGAGTGCTTGATCCGATCGATGAGGCCCATGTGATTACCCATGATTCCACTCGCCACTTTTCCCAAGGCGTCGAGGACAGCGCCTGTGAGGGTCGCGAAGTCGATCATGGCTTGCGGCTCCCGCTTCTGGGCGTACTCCAAAGCGTCGGCGAGAATGAGTCGCCCTTCGGCGTCGGTGTTGATGATCTCGACGGTCTTCCCACTCATGCTCACGGCGACATCACCGGGCTTCTGGGCTTTTGCGTCGGGGAGGTTTTCCGTGGCGACCACGATGCCCAGCACATTGACCGAAGGCTTCAGGCCAGCGATCGCCTGCATGGCGCCGATCACAGCGGCGGCCCCCATCATGTCGTACTTCATGTCCTCCATCCGTGCCGCTGGCTTCAAGGAGATGCCGCCCGAATCGAAGGTCACGCCCTTTCCGATCAGAACGATGGGGCGATCTCCTTTTTTTCCACCTTGATATTCCATCTGGATGAGCTTCGGCTCCTCGATGCTTCCCGCAGCGACGCCCAGGAAAAGGCCCATCTTCTCCTTTTCGATCTGGTTTCGGCCCCACACCGTGCACTTGAGACCCACTGTCTTACTCATCTTCTCAACCTGTTTTCCCATCTCGGTGGGAGTCATGTAGTTGGCCGGGCGATCGCCCAAGAAGCGGGCGAAGTTGACGGCGTCTGCGATCACCTTCGAGCGGTCAATCGCCTGCTTGGCATCGCTGCCTTTAGGAGCGACGAGGTGCATGCCCTTTGGGTGGAACCGGTGCTTATCCACCTTCTTGAGCTCGGTGTACTCGTATGAGCCCAAGAGGTATCCCTCACAGAAGGCCTGCAGCGTTTCGGCGTCCGTGTGAGAGTCGTTGAGAATGCAGTCCAAAGCCACTGCCATCGTTAAGAGGCGTTCTTTCTTTTGAATGTGATAGAGCGAAGCGCCGGCCTGACGGGCCACATCTGGGCCCCACGCCTTCGACGGACCGAGGCCGAGGGCGATTGTGTTCGCGTAGCCGAGGGTCGGAACGAAGCGCAAAAGAGTCGTCTCCCCCCTTTTTCCAAAAAAATGTTCGGTCGCGTCGAGCTTTTTGATCAAATCGCTGATGGTCTTTTCCGATTTGCCTTTGTAGACGGGTGTGCGATAGCCCGCCTCCTCCGAATCCGTTTTCTCAGGGGCAAAAAAGGCCAAAACAATG
Source organism: Deltaproteobacteria bacterium (assembly GCA_016196825.1). GTDB lineage: Bacteria > Bdellovibrionota > FAC87 > UBA2466 > UBA2466 > JACPWY01. The sequence continues at coordinate 12,384 of JACPWY010000037.1, forward strand.
GTCGATTTCGACGGTTCAGTTGCGGTTGCGAAAATGGTTGGATTCATCCTGAGAGTTATCTCAGGGACTGGCCGAACCGACAAGAAGGATTGAATGGCCAAGGAGCGATCGCGTGTAGCTTCCTGAACGAAATGCTTTCAAAAAGAAATCGGCCTCGGAACGATTGTAAAAACTCATCTGGTTCAGTTGAGGTTCGGTTTCGGATTTCCAATGGACTACAAAGGTCCCGAGTCGTGGGGTGATCCAGACCGATTCTAGTGTGCCCTCGCTGTCCATGTTGCGTGCGAGGTGAAGCCCAAGGTCGATCTGGGAATACTTGAGAATCTCATCGAGCGAGGCGCTGTGGATCACCGTGATTGCGTCCAGGTCATCCTTCCACGCAAGAATGTACTCCCCTCTGAGTTTGGAGATGAACGCCCGGGTGGCCCGCTTTTGGGGAGTGAGCGTCCACATGCTACCGATCGCGATCACCTCGACCAGGAGGAAGAGGAGAAGCGCCAATCGGCGGCGGCTATTCAGGTCAAACTTCATACCCCATCAGCTGAGCAATTTTAATGCCACAGGCCATCTTTATTAACTTTGTATTTCCAATATGTTAACACTGATCGCGGGGGCAACCACTGCGTAGGTTCCAGGAATTGTTTAGGCCTTAGACAGACCTTAAAGTCCAAAGCGGAGCCAGTTCCATCTTGGGTTTCTGGGCGGGGCGGCCGTTAACGCCGAGAAAATACAGTAGAAACGAAGAAGGCCAAAAGATACGGTGCCATTCTGGGTTGAGGGACTCTCCACGAAAGCAGCCTAGAATATTGGCAAGCCCCTTGCATTCCCGAGGTGCGAATCTTTTGCTGCACGTTGGTTGTTAAAGAGTTTGTTGAGGGAAGCCACAGGCTAGGTTGAACTGATTTTCCAAGTTCCATTCAACCCCCCAATACCTGTTGCCGAAAGTTTGGCTTACCTGTGTTTCCCTCAACGAAAACCTGCCTCCTCATCTTCACGAAAATTTAGCGCTTAACCACCAAAGTGGAATATTCTATTGGAATGACTCGCCGAGGGTGGATGGGAGTGGCTGGCCTCTTTTGCGTGCTGATCGCCGCGAAGGGGGTTCTGGAGCTCCTCTCCGACAAGTTTCAACGTCCCACGCCGAGACTCTTGCCTGCGACCGCTGAGGTCTATGGGAAGAATCTCAAACGCTACAGCTTTGGATTCGACAGTGTGATCGCGGCGGGCCTTTGGGTCGATCTCCTTCAACGCGCGCGACATGAGATGAATCGGGATTCGGTGGTGAGCTGGGAGTATGTCCAGATCGATGCCATCACCCGACTCGATCCGCTTTTTGAACGGGCCTACGATTTCGGAGGAGTCGTCCTTTCCGTTTTGATCCAAGACAAACAGGGGGCGAAAAGAATTCTGGAGCGGTGGGCTCTTCGACGGCCTCGGAGTTGGCGCGTGCACTATCTCCTTGGCTACCATCTCTTTTTTGAACTGAAGGATTATGAGGGGGCTTCGCGCCACATCTTGCGCGCGGCCGAGATGGAGGGGGCGCCCAGCTGGCTCAATGCTTTGGCCGTTCGCTTGCTCAGCGAAACGGGGGCTTTGGAGGAGAGTTTGCGGCTCTGCATTTCGCTTTACGATCAGGTGACCGACACCGAGGGGAAAGATCGTCTGAGTCTTCGGATTCGAAGTCTCAACTACAAACTCCAGGAGCGGGCCTGGATTTCATCACTCGAGCGCTACCGTGTGGATCACCACCGAGAGCCGCGATCGACCGCCGAGCTTGGCCCGAATGTTGTCACCAGTGTTCGAGAGGTGGCGTCGTCAGTGGCGGGGAACGGGATTCCGGTGGACCTCACGGTTCTCTTGAGGGAAAGGTTCCCCTTTCGGTATGATGAAAAGACACGCGGAATCGTTTCCAGCGTGGGCGGCTCCATCGGACCACGGGAGGTGGGGATATTTCGCCCCAAAGCACAATGACCGAGATCGAATTTATCGGTGTGACGAAAGAGTTTGCGTCTGGGCTCTGGCGGAAGAAGACCGCCGTTAATGACGTGAGCTTTGGTATCGAGGCGGGGGCTGTGGTGGGCATCTTGGGAGCCAACGGCTCGGGCAAGTCGACCTCGATCAAGATGATGCTTGGTTTTTTAAAGCCCACGCGCGGTGAGATCCGGATTGGCGGGAAGGGCCCCTACGATTTTCACACTCGGAAAATGATTGGTTACCTCCCCGAGAATCCCCGGTTCCAAAAGTTCCTGAAGGCGGGCGAGGTTTTGCGCTATTACGGCGGCCTTGCGGAGATGAAAGGGGCCGAGCTGAGTGCGCGGATTGACTCTCTCTTGGAACTCGTCGGCTTGAAGCATGCCCAGAGGGAGAGGGTGGCGGGTTTCAGTAAGGGGATGATTCAGCGTCTTGCCATAGCGCAGTCGCTTCTCCATAGCCCGCCGGTTTTGATCTTCGATGAGCCGATGAGCGGTCTGGATCCCCTCGGACGGCGGGAGATTCGGCACCTCATCCAAGAGATCAAGAAACAGATGCCGGTGACAATTCTCTTCAGCAGCCACATTTTGTCGGACGTTGAGCTTTTGTGTCAGAGCGTTCTGCTCCTGAAGGCCGGTCGGTTGACGCGGCAGTGTTCGGTGTCGGAACTTTTGAGTGGCGAGCCGGACCAGTACCGACTCGTCGCCAAGGATGTGGGCGAGTCGTTTCGAAAGCGTTTTGGGGAGAAGACCCAGCAGTTGCCCGAACCTGATCACGTAGCCTTTGACCTCACTGGTGCCGAGGAACTGGCTCTAGTGCTTGCGGAACTTCAGCATTCGGGCGGCGTCGTTGTGAGTTTGACTAGCTTACGCCGATCGCTTGAGGACTCGCTCTTTCTAGACCGTCGCTCATCGACCGAAAAGGGGGCGGAGCTTCTATGAATAAGCTTCTTTCCATCGCGGCTACAGCCGTGCGGGAGTTGTTGTATGAGCGGGTCTTTTACATTCTTCTGGCATTTGCTGTGGTTGGAGTTGTGTTTAGCAATGCGCTCGGTGAGTTGACCTACGCTGATCAGGCGAAACTGAGTCTTGATTTCATGCTGGCTGGCACCCAGATGAGCCTGGTGCTCTTTTCGATCTTCGTGGGAGTGGGCCTTTTTCAGCGGGAGCTGACATCGGGCTCGGTGGCGATGATTCTTTCCAAGCCGTTGTCGCGCGCGACCTTTCTTCTCGGGAAATTTTTGGGACAGATGACGGTGCAGGCCCTGGTGGTCGTGGCTCTTTGCCTCCTCACGATCTTCATGTGGTCCCTGGGGCAGGGGATGAGTGCGAATCTGGTCTGGAGCATCATTCAGGCCTTCTACCTTTGCTATCTCGAGAGCGTCGTTTTGGCGGCGGTGACTTATGCGCTCGCCACGTTCAGTGGGAGCATGACGACCGGCGCGTGCGCATTGAGCTTTTTCTTCCTTGGGCATTATCGCAAGACCTTCGACCTCACCCTGACCGGCGGTTCGGTCTGGGGTATTGCGGAAAAGCTTCTCCCGAATCTCGAACTCTTCAACGTGAAAACGCTCGCCACCTACGCCTTCCTCGTCCCTCCCGTTGAGGTGTTTTGGCTGACCGTGTACGCTGCCGTCTGCGCGACACTCTTTCTTCTTATGGGCATTGTGATCTTTCGGGAGCGAGACATTCCGACATGATCGAGGCCTTCATCTTTGTCTTCGGCCTCATCTGGGGGAGCTTCTTCAATGTGTGTATTCATCGGCTGCCGAAGGAGCAGTCGGTGCTTTTCCCGCGATCGCATTGCCCGAATTGCCAGGCGCTGATCCCCTGGTACCTCAATATTCCCGTCGTCAGCTTTCTTTACCTGAAGGGGCGCTGCGCCCAATGCCAAAAGAGCATTTGCTGGGAGTATCCTCTTGTTGAGATTCTCACCGGTGTTGTCTTTCTCCTTCTTTATCTGCGATTTGGCCTGTCGACCCAGTGGGTGGGTTACACGGTTTTCTTCTCTGGGCTGTGGGTCTCTTCGATTGTGGATCTTCACCATCAGATCATTCCGGATGAGATCAGCATTGGTGGAATACCGGTTGGTTTTCTTTACGTTCTTTGGAGTGGCGACATCCTCTGGTGGCAGTCGCTCCTCGGGATTGTAGCTGGGGGCGGAAGCTTTCTCGCGGTGTCGTGGGTCTATGAGAAGATCACGGGGCGGGATGGACTGGGCGGCGGAGACGTGAAGTTGCTGGCGATGATTGGGGCTTGGCTCGGGTACCAGGCGATTCTGCCGGTGATCGTGATTTCGAGTGCGGTCGGATCGCTGGTTGGCATCTCTTTGATGGTGGCTAAAGCCAAAGGGATGAAAGAGGCCATTCCCTTCGGGCCTTTCTTGGCCGCTGGGGCGGTCGTGCAATGTTTTTGGGGTGACAAGATCGGTGAGTATTTGTTTCCTTTTTCTAACGGGTGATTTCCATGAACGGCCGGACGATCATTGTGACAGGCGGTGCTGGCTACCTGGGCCGTTGTGCTGTTGAGGTCTTGCGGGAACGCGGCTTCCGCCCGTTTGTGGTCGATAATTTCAGCGCGTCTCATCGGGAATCACTCGAAGGGGTGGATTTTGCGGAAGCGGATTTGTGCGATCTGGCTAAGAGTCGCGAGGCGTTCCGAAAAGCGGGGTCAGCGCACGCGGTGATCCACTTCGCTGCGCTGGCGCTTGTGGAAGAATCGGTTCGACAGCCGGAGCGTTATCTTAAGAATAATGTTGGGGCCGCTGAGACGGTGGCGAGGCTCTGCGGAGAGTTGGGAATTGGACGACTCATCCATTCGTCGAGTTGTGCGGTGTACGGATTTCCGAAAGAGATCCCAGTGAAGGAGGGGGCCACTTTTGCGCCGAGTTCGCCCTACGGTGAGAGCAAGGTGAGGGCTGAGGCCGTGCTTGGGCGGTTTCGATCACCCCAACTTCGCGTAATCAACCTGCGCTATTTCAACCCGGTGGGGGCGATTGGGCGGTTCGGCGAGCGGCACGATCCGGAAACGCACTTGATCCCCCGAGTGATCGAAGCTTTGCGAGGTGGGCAGCCGGTTTCGGTGTTTGGTCGTGACTACGAGACTCCGGACGGAACGTGTGTGCGCGATTTTGTCCATGTGAAGGATCTCATCGAGGCCCATTTGGCGGCGATGGAATGGTTGGAGCGCGGAGTTTCCACCGAGATCTCCGCTGTTAACCTTGGATCCGGTGTCGGTCGTTCCGTCCTTGAGGTGATCAAGACAGCTGAGAAGGCACTTTCCTTAAAGGCCGAGATCGCTTTTCTGCCACGGCGCCCGGGGGACCCCGCGCGGCTCATGGCGGATGTGGAGTTGGCAGAAAAGCTTTTTGGTTGGCGTCCGCGATTGGGAATCGACCAAATGATCCGCGACCACGCCCAGTTTATTTTCCCCTTTCGCTGAAGAGCGAACAACTTTTGGCGAGTCACATACTTGCCAGAGCCAGACCCCTCGGGCATAGTTTTCAACTTTGGCAGTCGCGACTTCTGGAGGAGACATGGAGTTAGTCCTAATTTTCGGAATCTCTTTTTTGGCGCTGGCATTCGCCTTCTATCTGGCGAGCTACGTGATGAAACAAGACACCGGCACCGAGAAGATGCGGTTCATCTCCGATGCCATCAAGTCAGGTGCTGAGGCCTTCTTGAGGCGAATGAACAAGACGATCGCGCTGCTCAGTATCGTTGTCGCCGTCGCACTCTACCTCTTCTACAATAACCACAAGGGGCCTGACCTTGCGTGGAAGATCACACTGGGTTTCTTGGCGGGGGCTTTCTCCTCGGCGCTGGCAGGCTTCATCGGCATGATGATCTCGATTCGGTCCAACATCAGGACGGCGAGCGCCGCGATGAAGAGTTTGAATCTGGCCTTGAAGGTTTCTCTGCGCGGTGGCGCGGTTTCCGGCCTCGCCGTGACCGCGATGAGCCTTCTCGGAGTCGCGGGCCTTTTCGTGCTTTTTGGTGGGCGGACAGACCTTCCGGCGGCGCAGCTCAAGGAGATTGCGTTGCAGGTGGTGGGTTACGGTTTTGGCGCGAGCTTTGTGGCCCTTTTCGCCCAGCTGGGGGGCGGTATCTACACCAAGGCTGCTGACGTCGGCGCGGATCTCGTGGGTAAGGTCGAGGCGGGTATTCCTGAGGACGATCCTCGGAACCCGGCCGTGATCGCGGATCTGGTGGGCGACAACGTTGGTGACTGTGCTGGTCGCGGCGCGGATCTGTTTGAGTCGACCGCTGCCGAGAACGTCGGCGCGATGGTTCTCGGTGCCTTCTTGGCGACGAAGCACCCTGAGCTTGGCGTTGGTGTTGTGTTCTTTCCGCTGGTTGCGCGCGCGTTTGGAATTATCGCCAGCATCATCGGTATCTTCATGGTTCGGATGAAGAACGAGAATGAAGATCCGATGTCAGCGTTAAACCGCGGCTACAACATCACTTCGGTCCTTGCGATGATTGGATTCTATTTTGCCGTTCGTTGGCTCCTGAATTTCCCGGGCAACATGTGGTTCTTTGCTTCGGGCTGCATCGGCGTGGTGACGAGCTATATTTTCGTGCTCATCACTCAGTACTACACCGAGTACAAGTTTCGTCCGGTGAAATCGATCGCAGACAGCTGTTTGACGGGCCCCGCGACCAATATCATCACCGGCATTGCTGTTGGTCTTGAGTGTACAGCGGCCCCCGTAGTCGTTATCAGCACTGCTATCTTCACGTCCTACTATTGTGGCGAGCAGGCGCTTTCGGGTGGCGGACTTTTTGGAACCGCGGTGGCCACGATGGGAATGCTCTCGACCGCCGCTTACATTCTTGCAATGGACACCTTCGGCCCCATCACGGACAACGCTGGTGGTATTATTGAGATGTCCGGCCAGCCCGAGGATATTCGTAAGCGCACCGACCGTCTCGACTCCGTGGGCAACACTACGAAAGCGTTGACCAAAGGCTACGCGATCGGAAGTGCTGCACTTGCTGCGTTTCTACTTTTCTCGGCCTATCTCGACGAGGTTTCCGATCTTCTCGGCCGCGAGTTCCATTCCGTGGATCTGGCGAAGGTGCCAGTCTTCATTGGCGCGCTTCTGGGAGCTGCTTTGGTGTTTCTGTTCTCTGCCTTGGCGATCAAGGCAGTGGGCAATGTTGCTCAGTTTGTTATTCAGGAGGTCCGTCGCCAGTTCCGAGAGAATAAGGGAATTATGGCGGGAACCTCTCAGCCCGACTACGGCAAGTGCGTGGATATCGTTACGGTTGGAGCTCTCAAGGCCATGGTGGCGCCCGGTCTCTTGGCGGTTCTCGTTCCCCTCTTTGTCGGTGTGACCTTCAAGTACATGTCTTCAACGCCCGGAATGGGTGCAGAGGCTGTGGCCGCGTTCCTCATGGTGGGAACGATTGCCGGCATTCTGATGGCAACCTTCATGAACAACGGTGGCGGCGCGTGGGACAATGCCAAGAAGTACATAGAAACGGGTGTCCACGGTGGCAAGAAGTCTGATGCACACAAAGCTGCAGTGGTAGGCGACACAGTCGGAGATCCCTTCAAGGACACCGCAGGGCCTTCGCTGCACGTGTTGATCAAGATGCTCTCGACGATCACACTGTTACTCGCACCGCTGTTTATCTAGAACCTATCTCATAAATAGTTTCGTAACGAGACTGGGTCAAAAAGCCCAGGATCGAGGACGCACAAGCGAGGCCGCGGAGGCGTGCCCTCTGGGCACGTCGAGCAGCCGAGCGCGGAGGACGAGGAGCCTGGGCTTTTTGACCAGCCGAGTAGAAACTATTTGTGAGATAGGTTCTAAAATCCGGTCCGGGCAAGCAGCGAGTTTTCCCTGAACTGATCCCCCTAATTTCACCGGTTTGACCCCAGTGAATTCACGTGAAAGTGATCCCTCTGACAGATGACGTAATACCTACAGTCAAAAACGGCGTGACTACTTCGCTTGAACATGGGCCGAGCACTTTATCGCACTCGACCCTATACGGTTAAGGGAACCTCCGAGCCCCTTTACAATCCCCTGGCAAGGGTGCCTTGTATCCCCGCCGCAAGGCACTTTCTTTAGAAATTTTTCGCGAGGGTTTTTTGAGCGAGCTCTTTCATGCGCTCGGATTTGGATTCAGTCGTGATGCGAGTGAGTGCGCTCTTCGCGGCGCTGACCTTCACCTCATCCAGCGTTTGGAACACACGGGCCTTCACGCCATCTCCGAAGCGGGTGTTCGTGAGAATAAAGTCGGCCACAAACTGTGACCATTCCTTTGAGTTTTTCAGGATCTGGTTGTCCTTAACCGCCCAGCCAATGCGCCCCATGAGATCCGAGCCAGAGGTCTTGGACAGCTCAGAAATCGCCGCTGCGGCCGACGGATCTTCCAGACTCCCAAAAGAAAACTCGATGAGAAACTTTGCGCGGTACCCTCGCGATCCGTGCCGCTCAAGCGCGGTTTTCAACATCGCCACACTCAGAGAGGAGCCCTGTGACGCCACTGCGTAAGCAGCCTCCCCTAAATCGTCGAACGGCAAATTGAAATCGGCCAACGCCTTAGCGGCGAGCGGAAGCACGATCTCGCTTTTCACCTTCCCCAAGGCCCCCAAGGTTTGCGCTCTCACCAAACGCCAACCATTGGGATCGGTCTGGAAAAGCGCGCTGTCTTCAAATTTGTGGTGAGTGAACTCCTTCACCTGATCGATGATCCCCGCGCCAAGTTTGGCCGGCAACCACCGCGTCTTTGCTCTCTTAAAAAGATGAAGCAACGCGGACCGCACATAGGGATTGCTGTCCTTCTGAAGAGATCGCAAGAGCGCCGCCTCAGCGCCCGCTCCCAACCCGTTGCCTTCCACTAGCGGCCGCGCCAACTCATACAGCGCCCAAACACGCGACAACGTATCGGGATCACTTTCAGCTTGAAGCACCAAGGCCTTCTCATCCGCCTTCTTTTGCACAAGCTTCCCCAGCGCCAGAGCCGCCGTGTTCACACTCACCCACTCCGGCTCCGCCTCGAGCTCCACCTCGAGCGTCTCCTCGACCCGCGAAACATTGAGCACGGAGTTTTTCGTATAGACAGGCTCGCTCCTGCGATGAAAGGCGACGGGCAACTTGAAGATGAACGGACGACTCCCCTTTTCGCCGTGGTTCGCCGCCTGAGCCACTTTAAGCACATATTTTTTCTGCGCTTTGTTCCATTCGCCCGAGTAGGTCAGAACCGGATAGCCTTTTTGGAGGAGCCAGCTATCCCGGAAATCCGATACGTCCACGCCAGAGGCGGCCTGGACAGCCTCGAAGAAATCGAGGTAGGTGGCATTCCCAAAAGAAAACTTCTTGAGGTAGTTCGAAACAGCCTTCTTGAACTTCTCCTCGCCCACATAGGCGCTGAGCATGCGCAACACCGCTTCGCCCTTCGTGTAATTGGTGGCATCAAAGGCGTCATCCGCTGATTTCAACGTTTTATCGACGATTGGATGGCTCCTCGGCCCATCCTCTTCCCGAAAGTAGTCGTTCCAGGTGTCGGTCACGACCGCAACAAGCTCCTCTTCGCTGTCGAGAATGTGTTGCGTGGCGAGCGTTCCAAAATAGCTCGCAAAGGCCTCGTTGAGCCAAAGATCGTCCCACCATTTCATGGTCACGAGATCCCCAAACCACTGATGCGCCAGCTCATGGGCCGCCAGCGAAACCACTCGCCGCTTCTCGATCGACGAATTGGGATCATTCAAAACGGTGCGCTCTTCGTTCATATGGGTTGCGGAGGTATTCTCCATGCCGCCCCACAGATAGGTCGGCAATCCCACGGTGGCATACTTTTCCCACGGATACTTCACACCGAGATAGCCTTCGAAGAAATCAATCCCTTTACGGGTCGCGTCCGCCACATAGGTCGCGCGACCCTTTCGGGTTTTACCGATCCACACCGAGACCTCAGGCATCTTGCGCTTCCCGTCGGTGACCTTTTCAAACTTTCCGATGGCCAGACTCATCAAATAGGTGGAGTGCTGCCTCTTCATCCCCCAGTTGAATCGCTGCCACGACTCCTTCCCCTCGCGTACAGAGTCCACACCCTTCAGTGACCCGTTGGAGATGACTGAATAGCCCTTTGGTACGAGCACCTCAAAGGAGGATTCCGCCTTGTCGTAAGGCTCATCATTGCAAGGCACAAAGGCGCGGGCGCCCATGGCCTCAAAATGGGTGAAAAACAGATCGCCGCGGCCATAATCATCGGGATCGGTCACCTTAAAAAACCCGGAATGGGCCGAGCGGATCTTCCCCGAATAGGTAATGTCCAGCTCCACCACCGCTGCCTTCTTAAGACCGGTCGGCAACGAAATGGTGACCGTGTCTTTCCCCATTTTGAATTCGAGCGTCTGCCTTTTGGGTTTCACCATTTCGATGGACAGAATCTGGAGCTCCTCCGCATCAAACTCCACCGACGAAACCGCCTCGGTGAGGGTCAGGCGTGTTCGAACGGCCGCCCCAAAACCATCCCCCGCCGCACGCGGATCGAAGCGCATCGTGATCTGATAGCGATTGACATCGTACGGTCGATTTCTCGGTTCAAAGGTTTCACTAGCCATAATCATTCCTGCAAAAAACGCCCCTAGGGCAAACCAACGAAGGAATCCCATTTTTGCACTCTGAATTGCGATAGAGCCCGTGTCAATTTCCCTTTTACTTTCTCGGGTTTACCCTATCTTCATCGATAGAAAATATATGCAATGCGTCATATGCTTTGCCCCTATCGGTAGCCTCATGCTAATTGAACTGAAATCGGGTCATTGAGAGGACACATGGCGAGTAAATGGGATCGGTGCATCTCGATTGGGCTTTGGCGAAGCCTCCTGCCACTTTTTCTCTGCGCGAATCTTTTGGCTGCTCCCGCGACACCCGACCAGGCGCCAACGCCCCCCAAACAGATCACCGAAAACCTCGTCCACAGGTTTATTATCGATAAACTGGGCATCGCCGACATTGAGACCATCGATATTGGCCTAGAGGTTTACCAACGACTGAAAACCCTCGGCCCCGATGCGCTCGATAACCCCAACCACCGTCCATTGATTCATCAGGAGCTCTTTTCGCCTGAATCCGCGGATCCGATTGCCCGGGTCTTTCGCTACCTCCAACGCTCCCGTTACCCCAACTGTTCGCTCCTAGGACTGCCCGGTGTGGGTAAGAGCCACACTAGACAACAGCTCGCCGCCTTTCTCACATTCGGCATCATGCCCGATTATCTGAAAGAGGAAATTCGCTACACGGACGATCTCAACGAGCCCTACGGAAGGATCTTGAATGCTTTTGTCGGGCACACGCACATTTTCCAGATTGGAAATGACGTTTTGAGCCACGCCATTAGGAAGCCAGGGAGTGAGCCTTGGCTGGACACTGAATCGCGCATGAAGGAGACGCTGGAAGAGCTCTTTGCCGCCGCCAAGCGCGAGTTCAATCGAGAGGTTGACGGCCGACGGGTCGGCGCCCGTACTATCTTTCTCTTCGAGGAGTTTGGTGATCTCGAGCCCCTCGTACTGAAGACGCTCAAGAAAATCACGGACCGAGGAGGATTCCAAAACCCCACCCCCCTTCCTTTGGCGCGTCCTGATGAAGGCTTTCATGTCCTGAATTTGACGACCCCAGACGACTTTCGCCGCCTGGTTCAGGGGGACGGTTCGTACGAACGGCGATTTCCACCCGTGCATATCCGCGAGCCCGACGTCGACGCCGCCTTTCGAATCGTTCGGCGCACGGCCTCCTCCGACTGGGAAGAAAAACACGGCCCGAAAATTGAGGACGCCGCCATCCGTTTTCTGATCCATTTCCGGCGTTTTCTCACCTCTCCGCCACTCGCCATGCCGGACTCGATTCTCTCGGTCACTGAACAGCTCTTCACCTGGAAAACGAGTCACCCCGGCGATGATCCCAAGAATATTACAATCCAGGACGCCCAGATCTTTCTGATGAGAAAGGTAGGGCTCACCGACGTCTGGTTCGAAGGACCGAATGGCGAACCGCCCTTCTATGATCTCGAAAAAAGGGTCAAACAGCATGTGATCGGCCACGACAAACAGGTTCATCAGATCTGCGAAATCATCAAGGCCTGGGCCCGTTTTGAAACTGGCGGCAAAGTACCCATTATCCTCATTGGAGGTCCCAAGGGCAGTGGAAAGGACACGATTGTCCGAGCACTGAACCTCGTGATGTTTGGCCACGATGGTGGTCACCTCATGAAGAGCATTGCTGGTCAAAAGGGTTATGGGATCAACGCCCTCATCGAAGGTCCGCCGCTCGGCAACCATGATGATTCCGAGACCGGGATCCTCATCCAAGCCCTCGAAACGGGGGGCCCAGGAATCATTGGCCTGAATGAGGCCTTTGACACCGCCAGCATCGAGCTCGACAAGCTGAAAGATTTCTTAGGGCGCAGCGAATTCCACCCCATGGGGCGAGACACCCGAGCCCGCCCGTTGATGTGGCCGGTCTTTATCCTCGGCCAATTTGGTGAGCAGCTCTTCCCCGACTCAATGTCGGACGATGAGATGGCCCGAAAATACGCAGGTCTCTCGGCGGCCGAGATCGAAGGGGTGTTCATCATGGGAAAGGACAGTGGGACCGTCGGCGCCGTCCCCCCGGCACTCATCGATCGCGTCAAAGAGACAGGCGGGATGTTTGTTTTCACGCGAAGCCCTCGTTCCGATTTCGCGGCAATCATCAATACCTGGTTGCCCCAGCGTCAGATGGATCTGCTGGACCGCAACCGGATCGAACTCCTGCCCACTCAAAATTTGATCCAATTCATCATCGACAAGTCGGCCCGCGAACGACTAGGGCCGCGCGCCTTAAGTGGGCTGACTCGTGACTACACCGTGCGCGTACTCTCGCGCGCCGTGGATCAACTGCTGCCCGTCTACGACGCATCGGTTGAGGTCGATTACAAGAATGTCGACGGAGTCGACACAATTATTGTCCGATGGCTCAACGCAAAACCTAACCACAGAACGGAATGGACCTTCGTCGCAAACCAAATACTATCCACCAAAACCGTGGGCACTGTGCCCGCAAACTGTCCCGAAGAGTTGCTCAATGTCCAATCGTCTCTCTGAAACCGAACGTCTCATCAGAATTGTCCACGAATTGCGAACGAAGTGCCCGTGGGATCGCAAGCAGACCCACCGCACCCTCGTGCCGTATCTGCTGGAAGAGGCGCATGAAGTCGTGGATGCGATCGAAAAGAGAAACCGGCGCGAGCTCGAGGAGGAACTGGGCGACGTCCTTCTCCAGGTGGCCCTGCACGCCGAGATCGCCAGTGAAACGGGGCGCTTCACTTTCGAACGGGTGGCGAAAAATATCGCGGACAAGATGATCCGGCGTCACCCCCACATCTATACCACCGCAAAGTACAAAGACGAAAAGACCCACCTCAAGAATTGGACGGAATCCAAAAGAAAAGAGAATCCCAAGAAGGGGCGGCTCGACGGCCTACCCGTTTCGCTGCCGGGTCTTCAGCTCGCCCGTCGATACGGCGAAGTGGCGGGCTCGATAGGATTCGACTGGCAGACCGTCGGGCAGGTGGAGAAAAAGGTCTTCGAGGAATGGAAAGAGCTTCGAGCGGAGACCTCACGGCGCTCGCCAAAAAAGGCTCGGATCGAAGAGGAGCTAGGCGATCTGCTCTTCACGATCTCAAACCTGGCCCGCCACCTTAACATCGACGCCGAGCAGGCGCTTCGCCAGGCCAACCAGAAATTCCGCCGACGCTTCGAACGAATAGAGAAGGCGCTTAAAAAGCAAGGCGACCGCAAACTTTCCCTCCGCGAACTCGAAGCACTCTGGCAAAAAGCCAAGCTCTAACGCGTGTCGGCGGCTACAATTCTTTGAAGGCCTCTCGATTCGTGGATATCCTTTCTATTCACCATGTGCGGCATAGCTGGATTCTACACCGACGATTCTCACCGGGAGACCGAGGCGCGCCTTGAGTCGATGACCGATGCGCTCGTCCACCGGGGCCCAGATGGCCAGGGGTACGCGACCTTCTCCCCCGGCTCCTCACCCCGCCTGTGGCATTCGCCCAGGGCCGGAGAGACCAGACACCGCGTGGGGCTCGGCAACCGGAGGCTCAAGATTCTCGATCTCACCGAGAATGGCGCCCAGCCGATGCGATCCTCCGACGGCCGCTACTTTCTCACCTTCAACGGCCTCATCTATAATTTTGCCGAATTGAAACGGGAGCTACCGTCTATTTCCTTCCGATCGACGTGCGATACGGAGGTTCTCCTCTATTGGCTGGCCGAAAAAGGGATCGATGGTCTCTCTCGCCTGAACGGCATTTTCGCCTTTGCCTTTTACGACACCCAAACCGACCGCCTGCTTCTTGCGCGCGATCCCGTCGGTGTGAAGCCGCTCTACACCTTCAAGAATTCACAGGGTCTCTATTTTGCCTCCGAGATCAAAGCATTGCTGCCGCTGCTGAATGGCAAACCCCACCTGCGGCAAGAATTGATGGCCCGGTTTCTTCTCAACAATTGGATCGCCGACCCCGACACCCTAATCGACGGGATCTTCCGCCTCCCCGCGGGCCATTACTGCGTCGTCGATCGAGGCCAAGTCCAAGCGCCCACCCCCTTTTGGGATCTCGACTATGGCCACCACGAGAATCGCTCACTCGATGAATGGTCCTCGCACTTGAGCGAGGCCCTCGACGGCGCCGTCACACGCCAAATGACAAGTGATGTGCCGCTTGCGTTTTTCCTGAGTGGCGGCATCGATTCATCCCTGCTTGCCGCCAAGGCCTCAAAGCTCAAGCAGGCTCCGCCGACGACCTACACGATCGGCTTTGACTGGGCTAGAACACCGGTTGACCGGCTCGACATCGAGAGCGCCCGAGTGGTCGCGAAACAATTCGGCCTGAACCATAAGGAGATCATCCTTTCGCCTTCGATAGTGTCGCTTCTTCCGAAGGTGATCGACACACTGGAAGAGCCAATCGCCGACACCGCGGCCCTCTCGAGCTTTCTTATCTGCGAGGCAGCCCGAAAGGACTTCACGGTTCTCATCAGTGGCCAGGGCGGTGATGAGCTCTTCGGCGGCTACCCCGTTTACCGAGGAGCTCTGGCGAGTCGGGCGCTCACCCACGCGCCCAAAACAGTTCTCTCGGCGCTCGATCACGTCGCCCATCAGACGCCCTACACAATCGCCGGCCACCCACTTCAGACAGTTTCACGACTGAGAAAGATCTTCTTCTCGGCGCGCAGCGGTTGGCCAGGTGCGTTTCTTGAGATGAGAAGCCCGATGCGATCGGACCAGCTCGCGGGCCTCATCGCCCCAGAGTTTCTCTTGAGCCAGGCCGACCCGTTCGCCGCTCAGCACGCACTGTTTGAACACGCCCGTGACTGGGAATCGCGCGACCAGATGCTCTACCTCGATTTCAAGACGTTCCTTCCGTCTTTGAACCTGAGCTACACCGACAAAACCTCGATGAAGAATTCGGTCGACGTGCGCGTGCCACTTCTCGATCTTGAGGTGATTCGGATAGCCCAAAGAATTCCGGCACACGCCAAGTTTGATCTCAAAGGCTCCAAGATCTGTCTCAAGAGAATGTGTCGGGGTTTCTTGCCTGACTCCATCGTGGATCGGAAAAAGGCGGGGTTCGGTCTCCCTCTCAAAGAATGGCTCACCCGGGACTTAAATCCTTTGGCCCACGAACTGCTAGCCCCCGATCGCCTTCGAAAACAAAGGCTCTTCGACCCGCTGCTTCCGCAGTCCTGGCTCAAGCAACACGAGCAGGGGACCGGCGACCAAAGCCTTAAGATTTACTCCCTCCTCACGCTTCAGCTCTGGATGGACCGGTTCGATGTTCAGACGTAGGGTCCAGCACAAAGGTTAACAATCGCCGCAGGTTGGGCTCGACAGGCCCGTCAATTGGACCTAATCGTAAAGGTATGGATCTGGTCGTCCATAAGTATGGCGGATCGAGTGTGGCGAGCCCGGCCCTGATCCGAGCGGCGGCCCAGAGGATCCAAGCGACGCACGCTCAAGGAAAGCAGGTTGTGGTCGTCGTCTCCGCGATGGGCCGCACCACAGACCACCTGATTCAATTGGCCCAGCGGACTGTACCATCACCCAGCCCGCGCGAACTCGACATGCTCCTCACAACCGGTGAGAGGGTCTCGATGTCACTCCTCGCAATGGCGCTTGAAGCCAATGGCGTTCCCGCGATCTCCTTCACCGGATCGCAGAGCGGAATCCTGACGGATCACACTCACAATGAGGCACAGATTCTCGATATTCGTCCGCACCGGATCCAAGAAGCGCTCAACGATAACAAGGCGGTGATCATCGCCGGCTTCCAGGGCGTCAGCCCAAGCCGTGAGATCACGACGCTGGGACGCGGTGGCTCAGACACCACCGCGGTGGCATTGGCCGCTGCACTGGGGGCACAGGAATGTGTCATCTTCACCGATGTGGAGGGACTCATGACAGCAGACCCGCGTCTCGTGGAAGGGGCGCGCCTCATTCCCCGGCTGGATTACGATCAGGCGCTCGAGCTTGCTCACCTGGGAGCGAAGATGCACCCGCGCAGTCTTGACCTCGCTCGTCGACATCGCGTCCGCCTGGTCATTCGCTCCAGTCGATTTGATAAGTTTCCCGGCACTCTAATCTCTGAGGAGGAGAAGGTGGAAAACCCCGACATTCGCGGTATCGCGACTCAAAGTGGCTACAGCTATTGGGAGGTCGAAGCGACGCTCCCCCAAATCGCTACAGCCACCAAGAAGACGGGGATCACGCTGAGATTTTTCCACGCAACGCCCCGAACGGTCCGCTTTCTCTGCAAGAGTGATTTCGACGGCGCCCTCAGGAAGGCGTTGGAGGCTGGTGCGCTCACCAACCGATCGATTGCCGACGTGGCTGTGGTGTCGGCGGTAGGCCATGGTCTCTCGGCAAACCCCGAGATCCTCTCGACCTTCCTCGGCGCACTGGGCGCCATCGAAACGCTGCTCGTCAGTTCGAGCGCACTGTCGATCACGGCCGCGGTGAACACGCGCGATCTCAAATCGGCCGCGAATCAGCTCCACGCGATGCTAGTCGGTCAATAGGCGAAATAGGGGCCGGTGCCGAGGCTTGAGGTTTGGGAATCAAAACCCACGGCGACCGTCTTTCCTAAAAAATAGGGAAGGCCGTAGTCCATGAAGGCGCTGGAGGAGACGTTGTCCCCCGAAAGCGCGCCCGCGTTGAAGAAAACGTAGTTCCCGGAAGTATTCAGAAAATAGCCATTCCCCACGCTGAAGGAGACTGTGTTGGTGGGTGATCCGCTGATACCCGCGTTGACCGCCGTGAGCGTTTGGGTGGAGCTCGGGCAAAAGACCCCCTCCCAACTGGATCCGTAGGCCCCGCAATCCTCCATCCCGCTCGGTGGAGGGATAAAGAGGTTGCTCGATCCGCTGTCGATGAATCCCGGTATCGCAGTTGAGCTAAAGGAGCCGAAGGTGGTGTCGAAATCCCCGCCCGAATCGGTCACAAGGGCAGTGAGGCCTGACCCGGAATTGTTGGATTGAGTCCCAATTCCAAACACCACCGCACCGCTGGCAGAGGCGATTCCACAATCCGCAGTCACACTCGGCAGTTTCACAAGGAGGCCATTGTTATCGGTCGAAAAGAGTGGCGCCGGATTCTGGACCTGAAGAGAAAGGGCAACCTTGCTCGCCGAGCAGGAGCTACCCGTGCACTTATAATACTGGCCATTGGCCGTAATCGTCGTGCAGGGGGTCCCGCAATCGTGCTGAAAGAGGCCTAGACCCAGGATTCCGTTAAAGCCCGCCTGCGAAGGGGATGTGTCGGGGAAACTCTGGCTCGAGGTGCAGGCGCTCGGGGCGGTCGCAAACGTTGATTCCACCAGGTGAATCGGTACACTGGAGGCCACCAAACCACCCAGCTTCACGTCGGCCACCGCCACCGGCCCCCACTGACTGCTGCCATCGCCATAGCGCACGCAATCGGCGATCGTGGCCCCCGCCGAGGTCTCATTGATCAGGGAAATAGTGATGAGCGATTTGAACACGCGCAGACCGTAGCTACCGGTGTCGACAAGAATTCCATCGATGGTCTGGCACGTGCTAGTGCCGGGCTCGCACAGCGTGACCGCAGCGCAAATTTCGTTCGGGTACTGAACGCCGGCTTCCTGAGGACAATTCGATCCATTCACAGTGACACTCATCACGTTAGACCCCGTGGGGGCGCTCGTGAGCGCCGCCGTCTCGGTCGTAGCGGTGCAAGGGTTCTTCGGCGGAGATGATTCGGAGCACGCCACCAAAAAAAATACTCCCAAGAAAATGGATTCAGCGAATTTCATCTGGCGTAAACCCACTCGGAAGAAGCCGCGGAATGTAGGCGCGTCCGCGCATCGCCCGCATGTGTCCAAAACTCTCGACTACGAAATCGGACCCTCGGATCCTCCGCCCCGCTGATCGGGCCATGCGGCGCGGGATCCTGCTGATGGAGCGGCTGTAGTCATTGAACCGGTCCCCTAAGATCGGACGCAGATCAGGCTGGGTCACGCCGTTCCAGGCGACGGCGAAAACACGGCCGTCACGAGTCACGTATTCCCTCAGCTTCGCCGAACCTTGCTCCGATTCGCTCACGGAACACCGTTTCTGCTCGCGCAGCGGTCGTCCCGCAGAGAACGGGTCAAGCGACTGACCAAGAGTGGCCCACGCCGACGCGGTGACGCAGAATATAATAACCAAATACAGAGGAAAGGTGGAGCCCACGCGAGACAAAAAACCCCCGTAAATTCCATATGTTCCGCGCCATACCCGGAGAATGGCGCGGCCGAGCGACATTCTCCTATCAATCGGAATTTTCTATTGTTTTTTGATACGCAGAGCGTCATAGGTAAAAGACAGGCTTTTTCAGGCAACCGGGGGGTTGTGATTGGGATTTCGGGGTTATCTAGTCTGGTGTTTCATCGGTCTCTCCACGCTGGGCTCTGCCCAGGTCACGCGCGGAAATGGCGAGACCGAAGACCTCGCCAATTCTCTGCATTCGCTCGCAACCGCTCTTCAATCCATCGATCCTGTATTGAGCGCGCGTGTCTCTCAGGCCGCCAAGACGGTCTCTCTCGACAACACTTCAGAGGGCATCGCTCTTTATACCAACGGGGTTCGTCGCCTCCTGGCAACAGTGGATTGGAAGATAGAGATCGATCGTTTGCAGCAGGTGCTCGAGGCCGGTGCGGCCGCCCGTCTTCTGCCGCGCTCTCCTTCGTATGGAAAATACGAGATTTGGTCAGAAGCTATTCCCGACAGACGTCTGATCACAGAGGTTCTGAAAATCCTACGCGCTGGCCACCCGGAATCCGACGACGTCCTGCTGTCCACCTATCTTCTTCTGCGGCAATCGGCCGACCACATCGATTTTCTCTTAAGAAAGCCCGACGCCCCACAGGCCCCCGCGGTGAAAATTCTCCTCGCCCAGGAATTGGGGGCTGCCAATCGCAGCGTCCACCTCTTCGACAAGAAGGAGACCTTACTCAGCCGCATGTGGGAGCTATTGTCGGCAGCCGAAAAAATGAAGACCGAGATCGTCCGCTGGGAGGCCTCGGTCGACATGGGCGTCGATCGCATTATCTACAAGCTGCTTCTGATGAAACCATGGGGTCTTGAGAGCCTCGGCAGCAGCGCCGAGATGGCAGTTGCGGGCCAGCGAGCGATCGATCTTCTCAGTGAGGCGATCCGAGCGGCCGAAACCGGGGACACTTCGCTCGCGATTCATGGCCGGGGAGGAGCTCTCCGCCACTTCTTTCCGATGACCCTGACGGTGCACCGAAGCGATGAGGAGCTGGCGCAACTCCTGCGGGTCCTTCTCAACTTCAATTATCTTAAGGACCGTTTCCGGCCCGCCGAGACTGAGTCGCTCTCCTCTTTGTTTCACAAGATTTTGACCACTCGACCAACGGACGAGTTTCACAGCGCTGTGATGGCGTACCGCAATCGGGTCGCCGAGCTGATTCCTTCGCTCGATAAGCATGTGCTCTACCAGCTCACCCCTTACATCGCCCCGGAAGCGACCGCCCGGAACCTCCACAATACGCTATTGGCTATCGCTCAGGGGACACGGGGCCTCAGGAAGGCTTTCCTTGACAAGAAAAACATGACCTATGCCCAGACCTGGCAGACGACGTACAACAACAAGGTCGACACGACCCTGCAGGGGCTCGAGAAAGATCTGACCGATTTGGGAAACCAGGCGGCCAGCGGCGAGGACCTGAACCTCCTTCTCGGACTCTCCATTCACCGGCCCGCCATCGAACTTTTCTTGGGCTACATTGCCGAGGCGGCCTGGCAACGCTCCAACAATTTCGACCACTACGCCGAGCTTCTCCATTCGAAACTGAACCAGATCCGCAGAAGCCCGAATGAAGTCGTCATGACCCCTGAGGACGTCACCCACCTCCGCCGATGGATGAATCAGGACACGAAAGATTTCATCCGGTGGAACATCTATTACACCCGGCAAAACGCGGCCCTGGTCGCCTCCTGTGTTCTCATTATTGTCGAGGGGATCACCTTCCAGTGGGAAGCTCTGCCCCCGACGCTCGCGATGGTGAGCGCGGGCGCAGGCGTGGCCGCCCGCAGTGTTCTCATCGCCAACGCCGGCGGAAATCTTGTCGAACGAGTGCACCGCTCCGGTTATCGAAGCCTCCTCACCGTTGATTCCGCGATCGACACGCTCACGATCTTCGCCCTCACCGGTCGAACCATTCCGAGGGCGGCTGGCATGAATCAAAGGCTGAGCCTTCTCGAAAAGGTCAGAAATACCTACGGCCTCCTCCAACAGGACGCCATTCGTCTTCTCTCCTTCACCGTCGGAGCAGTGGGAGCTTACGAGGTTGCGTTCGCAGAATCGGTTGCCAAAGACCTAAGAGAACGGGGTATGGATGTCACCGCCTGGGACATTCGTTCTCGAGGCATTGCGAATCTGGGTTTGGCCCTAGCCTACCGGCTGGTCAAGTGGAACGGAGATCGCCAGAACACTGCTCGTTTCGGCGAGGCCTACAACAGCGAAATGAACAAATTGACCTTTGGCCAGAGCTTTACGGGAGAAACGCTCCAGAGCGTCTGGCCGGGCGGATGGTTTCAGAATTTCCGACGCATTTTCGCCGCGAATTGGAACTGGGGCCAATCGACGGCGGGAAAGTTGTGGGGCAAAACCTCCGCTATCGTCAAAACCACAGCGATGGGCGGCTATCTCTACGTGTTCGTGAACGAAATGTTTTTGTTCTCCTACACCACTCCCGATTTCATCTACGACAGCCATGTCGATTCCGCCGCCCCTCTGCCGCAGCTCAATGACGGGGAGATTGCGGTCATAGCCGTTGGCCTCCACCCCGATGACCTTCTCTATGCCGGCGCCCGTTCGAAGTATTTTTCCAGACGCGAGCTGGATGACTTCGGCCAGAGATACCACCTCGTCGAATTCACTTCCCCCAAAGATCTCTTCGACCAATTGGAAGGAGTCTCCGAGGAGTTTGGGAAGATCCGCTACCTCAAAATCGTGACCCACGGTCTGCCCGGCATGCTCGTCACCCGTCAGGTGACAACCACCCCGCTCCACCCAGGCGGCTCCAACTCCTTCGACAACCTCGCCGAGTCTGGTTACATCAATGTTCACTTTCTCGAAGCCAATCGGGTCAAGCTCGAAAAGATCACGACGATTGCGATGGCCCCCAAGGCCCATGTTGTGCTCGTGTCGTGCCTAGTCGGGAGTAATTACGAAAAGGGCCACGTCCAAAATGGTGACGATGTCGGAGATCGCTTCCTCGACCTATTGTCAGAGGTGCTTCTCACCCATGGAGGAAGGCTCGAAGCCTCCACGCGCATTCTGCTCGGACTTGATGTGGTGTACGGGAGCTACCTCCGCGAGGGCTATGCCGACAGTGCCGCTACTCGGACACCACGGCTCACTGTTCCCATCGCGCGATTCCGCCCGCCATCCGAGGGACAACCCTTCTTCGAACGCCTCATGCTGGATGATGGCATGGATCTCGAGGCGAAAGAAGAGCACGCTGGGATTCAGAACGTCTTGAAGCTCCCCTACCTTGACGGTGAGGGAAGCACTGGCGCTCAGTTCACCATGGCCTCACAGCGCCTGAAGGATATGGTCTTCAATCTTCACCGCGCCTGGTGGCGCTACGGCACTGAGCTCGAAGGGGGCTTCTGGCACACGCGTTTCAAATCGCGTGTCGTGGGAGAATACTAGTAGTGGTGAAAAAAACCTTGCGGGTCTTGCTGGCGGCCCTGATGATCTTAGCGGGTGTTTCGCACTTTCGAACGCCCCATCCGTTCGTACGCATTGTGCCAAGCTATCTGCCGGCGCCCTTGGCTCTCGTCTATATCAGCGGCCTCTTTGAGTGTCTCGGCGGCCTGGGACTTCTCATCCCGCGCCTTCGAAAGGCGGCCGGGCTAGGACTCATCGCACTCTATTTCGCGGTCTTTCCGGCGAATGTGCATATGGCGATGAACAATCTGTCGCTGGGTGACACGCCGGTTGAACCGTGGCTCCTCTGGCTCCGCCTCCCCCTCCAGGCTGTTCTCATCGCTTGGGCCTACTGGGTGAGCCAAGAAAGAGCGACGACCCGCTAGTGTCCTGAGTCGTATATTTCGACTCAGGACACTGGCCTGCGAGTCGCCGCCGCCCTACCCCCGCTACCAATTCACTTCCAGGTCACTCACGAACACATCATTGTGGATTCCCGTGGCGTAGGCGTTCACCGCCTGAGGGCTTGAATCGATCCGCAGATTGTTGTTCTGCGGAATGGTCCAGGAGCTTTCGTTCCAGTAGCTAATCCCCTTCACACGGGGGTAGCGCTCCTCGACTATCGACTGCAGAGCATTGGTGAGCCATTGCGCCTTGCCGTTGGGATCACCGGGCTGCTCGACCACGCCGAATTCAGCGACCATCATCGGCTTTGTCGCCGACAGCGCCGAGAACTCCCCGTAAGCGGCATCAAAAACATTGGTGAAGGAGTCGTAGTATTCGTAGGCGTACTGCGCACCAAACACGCTGATGCCTAGCCAATCCACGAATTGATCTCCGGGATAGTAGGCCGCCATCGTGTTCCAGTATTCACGCGGATTATTCTCCCAGTTGACGTGAAACACCCAGGTTACGTTGGTCGCGCCTTCCTGGTTGAAGATCGTCACCACACGCTGATAGACCGCGCGATACTTTTCGGGCCCATCGGCAAGATTGGGATTGCCAAAGCCAAACGTGTAGCCGCCACCACTCCAAAGGCCGTTCCACTGGTACCACCTACCATTCATCTCCGGCGCCCACTCCACAAAGAGCGGACTCGCGGTCGCGCGAGCACTGCGCGCCCATTGCCGAAGAACGTTGTCGTAGTAACCGGCGAGAAAACGATCCATGGAATAATAGTAATCGCTACCTGTGTATTGAGCCCGGGTGCTGCGCGGGAGAATTCTAATGTAAGGGACCTTTCCGACCTGCGAAACGCCGTCAACCCCGTCCCACGGGAAGTAGGGCCCATCTACCCAATCGTTGGCAAACATCACAAAAGCCATCTTCTTGGCCGTTTCACTCTCAAAATTTCCTACCTTGTAGGCGATTTCACTTGCGCCGGGGATCGCGGAGAGGTCAGGGAAGGCTCCCTGATAAACACTCCATTGCGAGGGGAGGATCTTCAGGTCGTGGGGAAACGCCCAGCCGGACCATGACCACAACGCCAAAGACGTCACAACTATTCCCATCGCTCGATTCATAAAATCCCTCTCTGTGTGAAGGTGAGCACCCACCTAGTGGCTGGCGCGAAACCCCATTTTGGGAGAAAAATGCCTCTTTCGGCTACGCCTTCGTCGGATTCCCAAAATGTCCTCGACGGCCATTCCATGGCCGCTTCCGGGCATTTTGCTCATCCTCCTCGTCTCGCTCGAAAGATCCATTTTTCTCCTCAAAAGCGGGTTTCGCGCCAGCCACTACCTATTTCTCCTGTGTGCAAGCGCGATGCCACGACGACTTGCGTCGCAGCAGGCACGCTTGAGACAAAGCGACACCAATGAGCGACGCAACAATGTTCGTCGCGGTAAACATTTGGCACCGTTCGTTGTTCAGGGCTATAGATGGGCCGATGGCAAATGAGAAACGGGTGCTCCACCTCGTCGAGTATCTGTATCAGGGCGGCATCGAGCGCCTGCTCGAGCAGATATTTCGTCACACACCGCGCGATCGCGCGCGCCTTTCCCTTTTTTCCTACCAGACTCCAGCGCTCACGGGCATCGCTCAGGAGATCCAAAGTTTGGATGTTCCGCTCATGATCTACGATAAAACCCGCCGCTTCGATCGGCAGCTCCACGAAAAACTCTCTCGCCTAGTGAAGGATGACGGTATTCGCACCGTTCACACCCACGATTTCGGTCCAATGGAATTTGCTCTCGGCATCAAACTTCGCCGCCCTTCAGTTCAGCTCATCCACACCCACCATTCACTCCACTATTTTTTGAGATTTCCAAGCTACCTGGTTTTTTTTCAACTCGCCGGCCTCTTCTACGACAAGATTATTTGCGTATCGGATCATGTGAGAGAGACCCTCGCCGATCGCTGTCCGCTCATCCGCTCCAAACTCGTGACGATTCCCAATGGTGTCGATCTGGCCGGCTTTTCTTTGAAGCCCCGGCCTCTCTCATTTCCCCTACGGCTCATCACCGTTTGTCGCATCTCTCCGGAGAAGAATCTGATTCACATCCTGCGGGCCTTGAAAGACCTTCGCGATCGCGGCGTTCCCTTCACTTGGACCCATGTGGGGAATGGCCCCGATGAACACCGGCAGCCACTCCTCGATTTCGCCAAAAACAACGCCCTCAAAGAGGTGACCTTCGCTGGTTTCACCGCCGATGTGAAGGCCGCACTCGCAGGGGCCGACGTCTTTGTCTCGTCTTCCCTGACCGAGGGCCACCCCGTTTCCGTCTTGGAGGCGATGGCCGCCGGGATGGTCACGGTGGTGAGCGACATTCCTCCTCACCGACAGATTTCGGAGAGCCTCGTCTTCTTTAGCCTTGCGGACAACAGCCTCGTGGATCGATTGTCGGCGATCGCGGCCCGCCCGGAGGCCTTTCTCGCGGTGGCGCGAAAGGGGCGAGAGGTGGTCGAAGCGAAGTACTCTCTCGACACGATGATTAACCGTTACCTGGAGCTCTACCGCTCGACGTAGCAGACGGGGACGATGTCGTCGTGTCGCACACCCGACAAGGTCGGCCGCAGCCGGTAATCCGCGGGCCATTCCGCCCGATTCTCATAGATATAGGGCTGGTAACGGGTGTCGAATTGGCTCGATCGGAATTTTTCCACGCGAGAAAACTGCGCAGTGTATCGGTGAAAGTAGTCTTCGCCCGGCGAACGCACGTGGAACCATTCCTTCGGGTTGGGCTCAGGATATTCAACCGTTTTTTCTCCGAGCACCGGGACCTGCAGAATCGCAATCCCTCCCGGCTTCAGAATTCTCTTGATGTGGTGGAGAGCAAGTCTGTCTTCGCGGATGTGTTCAAGGACATGGGACGCAATCACCATGTCATAGCTCTCATTCTCAAACGGGAGCTTCGTGAGATCCACATGGTAATCCACCCCGGGCGCGTCAAGATCCGCGCTGGTGTAATGTCCGAAAAGTCGCCGCAGACGATCCCCAAGCTCCGGCTCGGGCGCGAAGTGCAGAAGACTCATCTCGCAAAATCGCGCGCGCTCGGGCAAATCGTTCAGGGTCAACCAAAAGGTCCGGTGGCGCTCCAGCGCAGAACAGCTCGGGCACATGGCATCTTTGCGAAGGCCTGTCGGATCATGCGCGTCCTGAAAGGGGCCTTGGTACTGGCAGATCGGGCACTCATATCTTTTTCGTGAAGGGTTGAGAGCCTTGAATCCAACCCCCCGGAATCGCTTGAGAACCGTCCTGACTCGGGCCTTGATGGATTTGTGAGCCTGTTTCTTCATATAGGAGAGCGCCTCTTGATGGTTTATAAGGAATCCTGGGGTGACGCGCAAATGGTTTGGATAGTCTTTATTCTTGCACTCATCACGGCCTACCTCTACGGCTTGCTCTGGGTTGGCACCCGAAGAGATGATCTGGAGACGCCCCCCTACGATCCCTATCATCGATTTTTGATTATTATCCCGGCTCACAATGAGGAATGGGTCATCGCTGGAACCGTGACCCAGGCGCGTGCGCTGACCTACCCCGTGGCGAAATTTTCAGTCCATGTTGTGGCCGACCATTGTTCGGACGCGACCGTGGAAAGGGCCAGGGAAGCCGGTGCGATTGTTTTTGATCGGAAAACGGGTGCGGGCGGCACCAAGGCAAAGGCACTTTCGGCGTGGTTCGAACGCGTGCGAAGCGAGACCTTCGACGCAGTGGTGATTCTGGACGCGGATGCTCAGGTGCAGAGCGGGTTTCTCCGCTGGATGGACGCGGCCCTCACCCGCGGTGAGTCCATAGTTCAGGGGCAGCAGATCATTAGTAACCCCGAAAAAGGCTGGTATCCGGCTCTGACGGCCGCGATGTACCGAGTGGAAAACGCGATCCACAACTCCGGCGTCTCGGCACTCGGGGGATCGGCTCGCCACATGGGTGATGCCATCGCGATCAGAAAAGGCATCATCGAAGAGCTTGGGTTTGGGGATAGCCTCACCGAGGACCACGCGCTTCGGCAGAAAATTATTTTGTCTGGACGGCGCATCGCTTATGAACATCGGTCCCGGGCGCTGAACGAAGCGGCGCAGACTTGGACCGACGCGAAGATCCAGCGCGCCCGCTGGATGCAGGGAACTCAGAAGGAGGACCATCGGAATCGGCGGGCTCTGTTCCGGACTCTTTTTCGCGATCCAACGGCGCCTGTCCTTTTTGCCGTGGTGGAGAGCGTTCTGCCCTCGTTTTCTCTCCTCACCATTTTAGCGGCCGTGCTCCCTCTTCTGTGCCTTTGGCTCGATCGAAATTTTCTGGGCTCGGCGGAGGTGGTGTTTTTGGCGGTCTTTGCTTTGCCGTTCGTTGGGCTCGTCTTGACTGAAGCGCCGGCGGCGCTTTTTCGAGCTCTTCTCGCGGCGCCGATTTTCATTGTTTGGCGAGCAACGGCCGCCGTTCGGTACTCTCTTTTTCCCGCAAACGCCGGCTGGAAACGAACGCCGCACGGCGAACGGAGCGACGGGTGAAACGCATTCTCATTATCAGTGGGATCCAGATCTGGCCTGCGCAATCGGGTGGCCACTGGCGCTCACTGAATCTTGCGCGGACCTTGGCCAAACAAGGCTATGCGGTGACTATCTACTCTCTCACAGGGAGAAAGGCGGACTATCGGGCTAAAGTCCCCTCGTCGGCCAACGTCATTGGTGAGGGGATCGTCGAGCACGTGAACCGAGGAAGACTGCGCGGGGCGCTTCAGTTTCTCACCTATCGCCTCGGGATGCCCGATCTCTGGCACGCATTGCCGCTCCCGTTACCAGCCCTGCTGAGAAAATCCATCGCGAGCCATGAGACGATCGTGATCGATTTTCCCTTTCTGCGCCATTACTGGCGACGTCTCTCCGGAAAACTCCGCATCCTCCATAGCCATAATGTGGAGAGCGATCGGTGGCGCGGAACAAGCTGGCCGTTGATCGTTCGGCATGAGGAGAGAGCCGCCGGAAGGGAGGCCGACATCGTTCTCGCCGCCTCTCAGACGGAAAAATATTTTTTCCAGAGTTTACCCGAAAGCCATTGCAACGTCCTTCTCCTGCCCAATCGAGTATCGGGCGAACGCTTCATTTCCAAGGTCGGGGAACGCACGCAGGTTCGCCGGGAGTTGGGAGTCCTCGAGGATTCCCTCGTCTGCCTTTTCACCGGAAGTCGATACGCGCCCAATCTGGAAGCGCTGCAAATTCTCAAACAATTTGAGGAGAAGAATCGCGCGTGGCTCGCCGTGCGACGAATCACGCTGGTGGTAGTCGGTTCGGTGTCGGAGCCCTTTCGCGCCGGCCAGCTCATCGCCACCGGGAGCGTGGATTCGGTAGAGCGCTATTTTACTGCCGCCGATGCAGCACTGAACCTGGTCCATTCTGGCTCAGGGACCAACGTGAAGATGGCCGAATACCTGATGGCTCGCCTCCCCGTACTTTCGACCGAGTTTGGCGCCCGCGGCCTAAAGCTCGATGCGGGGCATGATTTCATCGCGATCTCGGATCTGAAATCGGCCTTGGAAACCCTCGCCGATTTGTCTCATGACGAACGTCGTGCGATGGCCGACAGAGCGCTGGAAAAGAATCGATTCCACATCGACTCCGATGCCATAGCTGACTCCATGCGCGAAGCGCTCGAGACCGCTCTCACACCTCACGCAAGTTAGGGCCCTTGGGGCTACACCGGCCCCCTCGGCGACGCCTCCCTTCCTCATGAAAGGTGGCTCCAGAGACGATAAGAGAACATGCCCCGACAGGCTTTATTGGCGGTCCTTTTCGGTGTTTTAATCCCTCTTGTGGGCTCAGCAGAATCCTTCTCAAAATGGTCCCTCTGGTCAGGCGGGACGCGTCTTCGCGGCGCCAATATCTGGCAGACCATTGTTGGCGATCAGGACAGCACCGTACTGGGCCCCGGGTATACCGGCCCTCCGTATTCCAATGCGATTCTTCAGGCACTGCGTGCGCGTGGTGCAAACTTCGTCAGCATTTCCGGCCCGGGCGTATTCGCGGAACGGCCGCCTTACGCATTTGATCAGCGGGCTCTCAATGCACTCGATCAACTCGTCGATCAGATCTCGGCCGCCGGCCTCTACTCGGTGATTAGCTTTCGCACCGGCCCCGGGCGTTCCGAGGCCACGTTCGCAGTGCCGTCTTCTGAGTCTGCGAACCTTGTGTGGAAAGTGTCCGCAGCTCAAGACGCTTGGGTGGCGATGTGGCGCAAAGTCGCTGACCACTACCGCAATAATCCCAACGTGATCGGTCTCAATCTCATGGTCGAGCCGAATTCGAATGCGGTTCTCATGAATGAATGGGACCCGACTTCCTTTTTCGCAAAGCATGGCGGATCGCTCTATGACTGGAATGCTCTGGCCAACCGAATCACGGCGGCCATCCGAGAGGTCGACAACGATGTGCCGATTCTCATCAACCCGATGAATTGGGGTGATCTTGCGTGGCTTCCCAAAGAGCGCGTGGTGAATGATCCCCATGTGGTCTATTCGATCTCGCAATACGAGCCGTTCGCTTACACGCACCAAAAGCCCCCGCTCACGTTGGCCTACCCGGGCAGTCTCACTGACCCTTCCGAAGACGGACCGGTGATGGTGAATCGCGCGTGGCTCGACAAACTCATCGCACCGATCAAAACGTGGAGTGAGCGTTACCACCACCCCGTGGCCGTTCTCGAATTCGGCCTCATGAGATGGGAGCCGGGTCTCACCCAGTTCTTGCAGGATCAGATGGAGGCGTTTGAAGCCACAGGCCTCAACCATGCCCTTTGGCTTTGGGAATCCGATTACCCAGGTGTGGATTGGGACGATTTTAACTTTCGCGTGTCGCCGCCGCAGCAGCTCTTTGAAACGCTCAGCAAGGTTTGGAGTCGAAACACCGACTTTCCCGCAATGCCCCTGCCACAGGTGAAGCCGGGTCGCAAATCCATCCGCCTCACCACCCGGCCATTCAACCGCCCGTGATCAGTTCGTCTCTCTGCCTTTCAAGCGATCCTTAAAATAGGCTATCTCGTCAGAACGCAGCGCTCCCGTCTGGGTGGCGACCAAAATGTTAAAGCCCGCATAGAATGCAAAGGCCAGTGGAACGGCGAGAAGTCCCGGCAGGGGAATCGGATCCACGACCACGTGGGTGATGAGAGCACAGAAGATCGCGCCCCCTAGGATGACACCCAGGTCACGCCAAGGAATCAGCTCGCGCCAGGAGATCTGAATAATAGCCCGCAGGGCCGAAAGCTTTATCAACATCGAGAGTGTGTCAGCGACAATTTTCCCACCGAGAATCCCCAACGGACCAAACCTTAGGCCCATCGCAACAACGATGGCGATCGTGTAGACACCCGCGATCCCCTGGAGCACGAGCTGCGTCTTATTGCGCGCAAAAACCCGAAACACCACGTCTGGTACGAACTGCGAGACGAAGAAGAGCACGGAAAAGAATCGAAAGTAGGCCACGCTCTCCGCGTACGTATCGGTGTAGAGGGCCGGGATCACAAGACCGGAAAAGGCGATCATGAAAATGGCAACAGGCAGATGGAAAAGTGTAATCTTTCGCAACGTCGATCGCCAAAGGAAGTGGATTACCTCCCGATCCCCTCGGGCTCTCGCCTCGACCATGTCAAAAGACATCAGATCATTCATCGTGATAATCGTGCTCTCGACCATCGGCACCTCGAAGCAGCCCACGCTATAGATGGTGAAGGCGCGAAGTCCGAAGAAGGCCGAGACCAGAAACTTATCCATCTTAAGACAAAGCGAGAGAAGATTCGTGAAACCCAAGGGAATGGCGTAGCGCACCTGCTCCACAATCGATCGGCGCAAATCTAGGAACCGCAGCCGCGCGCTGCGAATCAAAACGATGTTGTAGCCCAAATGAATCGAAAGGCGCACAACCGCTAAGCCTCCCAGCGAGACCAAAACGAAAGCCAGGGAATGCGAGAAGAAATAACCACCAACAATAATGAGCGTCTTTGCGAGCTCAAAGGCAATCGTGAGCACAACCGCCGCCTTCATGCGATCACGCACCACGAGAAGGTGATTGAAGTGGTGGGTCGGGACCGAAAAGACCACGAAGGGAATGAAGGCCGGGATGAGCGTCTCAAGACCCGGACTCTTCAGCTCTGAAGCGATCTCTCGACGGAACAGATACGCCACGCCCGCCACCACCATCGCCAGCGCTAGATCGGTGAGGACCACGTTGAGTGAATACACGCCAGCGCGCTGCGGATTTCTTTTGATGAAATAGAAGAGGCCCCAGTCCATCCCCATGTGGACCGTAAGAAGAAGTAGCCCGTGGATAAAAAAGATCTGCTTGTAGATTCCATAATCCTCCACCGTGAGCCAGCGGCTCAACAGTATCGGAATCATAAAACTCAACCCCACCCCAACGGCCTGCCCCGCTGTCAAAAGCAGTGTCTTTTCAAAATGCGCCTTATCCGCCATCTCGCGTCATCCCAAAAAAAATGATCATCAACTGTTTGGGGCTGGCCGGAAGTATACCTCGTGGTTTCCTTTTGGATACTGGGGGCGGTTTCCTTTTGGGGCTCATCCGCGAATACACGCGTCTTTTCCAGCACGGATCGCGTGGCACATCCCTTGCAATTGCGAAGTTTCGTAGGAAGAGGGGGTCATGAACAACCTGTTTTTCGCCCAGAACGTCGCGATGGTCCAACAGAGTTTTCCCTTGTCGCTCGAGGTCTCGCTGCCCTCGGCGCAAAAGGTGCGTGATGTCAGCGCCGGGCTTCTCGAGCGCTCGGTCGCGCTGATTGCACTGACGGTTACGGGGCCCATCATTGTGGCTCTTGCGATTTTGAATCGCATCACGTCTCGCGGCCCAGCCTTTTACTCGCAAACGCGAGTCGGCAAGGATGGGAAGTCTTTCCAAATCTTGAAGCTCAGAACCATGGTCGAGGGGGCGGAACGCACCACAGGCGCCGTTCTCTCATGGTCGGGCGACCCCCGGGTGACGACACTCGGGGCCTTATTGCGTAAGACCCATCTCGACGAGCTTCCGCAGCTTCTGAATATCGCTCGTGGCGAGATGGGCTTCATCGGGCCCAGGCCGGAGCGCCCCGAATTTGTGAGCCAGTTTCGGCGCGAGGTCCCCAACTACTCACTTCGTCTGAGCGTAAAGCCCGGCGTGACCGGACTGGCTCAGATCTGCTGCCCCTACGATGTCTCGGTGCATGAAAAACTGCACTACGATCTGATTTACCTCGTGAACCGCGGGTCACTCAGACTTTCTTTCTTCATCCTGTCGCGCACCCTTCTCAAAGTGGCGCAACTGGACTAAAGATAGGTATGGGGCGAATCGCTCTCACCATCGATGTTGAAGATTGGTTCTGTGTCAGAAACTTGCAGGATCGCATTCCAAGAGACACCTGGGAAACTTGTGACGATCGGCTCGAGATCGGGCTAGATTTCATTCTGAATGAGCTGGCCGATCGCCACATTCGCGCCACGTTTTTTGTTTTGGGTTGGGTCGCAGAGCGTAACCCAGGGGCCATCCGTGGGATTGCGGCCGCCGGCCATGAGATCGCCAGCCACGGTTACTCACATCGCTCTATCGACGAGATGACGCCCGATGAGTTTTCAGATGATGTTCGCCATTCCCGTGAAATTCTCTCGCCTCTGACCCACTACCCTCTCAGAGGCTACCGAGCCCCCAGCTTTTCGGTCACGAGCAAAACCCTCTGGGCCCTCGATATTCTGAAGGCCCAAGGCTTTTCCTACGACAGCAGCATCTACCCCACCCGGCACCCCAACTACGGCATCCCCAATTTTCCTCGTCGCGTGCAACAATTTCACGGCCTCACCGAGGTCCCGATGACGAAAGAGCTGGGGCTTCCCATCTCAGGTGGCGGTTACTTTCGTCTTTATCCCTACTGGGCCACGCGAGCACTTATCGCCAAAGCCCAACGCACCCAACCCGTTGTGATGTATTTCCATCCGTGGGAATTTGACCCTGACCAACCCGAAGTGGAAGGCATGGGACTCACCCAGAGGTTTCGCCACCGCGTTGGCCTAGAAAAAAACCGCGAGAAATTCCGTCATCTTCTCGATGATTTCACCTTCTGCACGCTCGGCGAAATAGTCGATCGCTTTGAGGCCAGCGGCCAAGCATAGAGGAGGGCTAGCGATTCGCCTTTGACCAAATGTTCGTGAGGGCGGTTCGCCGAAGGAAAAATAACAATCCCATGAGAGCGGCGGCATTCACCACACAGTAGTAGAGGGGCAGGTAAAAGAGAATCGGTGAAAGGCCAACGGCTCGAAGAAGCGCCCCAAGCATCGCGCACGCGTAAAAGGTGATCTGCATGAGGAGTGCCGCAAAATAGATCGGCTCACGCAGAAGAAACAGATTTGAGACCAGAAGAGCGATGAGAAGGATCGGCATAGCGTAACGAAGAAACTTGTGGAGGAGGATCTGAATGAGAAAGGGTGTGGGAAGGGCCCCTTCGGTTTTCCAAAGATTCAAAAAGAATTGGTAACCGCCAGCAACCATTCTAGCCTTCACATGGAAATCTTCCCAAAGCGTGATTGAGGCATCCTCCTCCGAGACAGCCGCGGGCTCATAGAGCACCCGCTTCCCCTGCTGAATAATGGCGAGCGTGAGAGCCATATCATCATTAATCACAGCCGGATCGAGGGGCCGCCACAGGGACCGCCGCATGGCAAAGATTTCGCCATCAGCGGTCGACACCGATCCCACGCTAGACTGCCATTCCTTGATCATCGATTCCAAACTCCAATAGGTCTGGTCACCCCTCGCGCTTGCGCGACCGGCCTTTTGAAGGATTTTTTTGAGTCCCGACACGCCGCCAACCTGAGGATCCGAGAAATGTCTCATCAAGAAGCCCACGGAATCGGGGCGATAAAATGTGTTGGCATCGGAGAAGAGAAGAATTTCAGCCTCCGTCGACGCCACGGCCCGGTTGAGAGCGTTCGATTTTCCCTGGCGGGGCGACTCAAACAGGCTTTTCGCTCCTCCCATCCGCTCTACGATCTTTGGCGTCTCATCGGTCGAACCGTCCGAGACCACCATCACCTCGATCCTTTCGGGCGGGTAACTGAGCTCGCCGCAGTTGCGAAGTTTTTTCTCGATAACCCTGGCCTCGTTGTAAGCGGCGATGATGAGGTCCACCGTCGGCTGATTCCGACCCGGTTCGTGGATCTTGGGAATCAGCTTTGCCAGAAGAAAGAGCGTCACCGGCAAAAGAAAGTAGTGCGTAACGATCAGAGCTACGACGAGCCAGAAAAGAAAAACCACACCGCAAGGTACTCAATTCCTCAGCAATTTGGTAGGGTCCGGGTGGGGTTTTGATGCGTTACCTACTCACAGGCGGGGCGGGTTTTCTCGGGTCTCACACAGCGGAACGGCTCGTTTCGCTCGGCCATTCGGTCACGATTCTTGACAATTTTTCGTCGGGCAAACGAGAGAATCTCACCGAACTCGGGAAAAATATCGAGATTCTGGAAGGCGACATTCTCGATCCCGTTCTCTGCCAAAAGGCTGCGGACGGCGTGGACCATGTCGTTCATTTGGCGGCTCAAGTCTCGGTGGCCCGCTCGGTGGACAACCCTGCCGAGACCCATCGAATCAATATCGACGGCACTGTCAATGTGCTCGAGGCCGCACGGCGGGCGAATGCCAAGTCGCTTGTCTTCCTCTCATCGTGTGCGGTTTACGGCGATACGCGCGAGCTACCGATCACCGAGGCAGCCCCCGTGCGGCCAATCTCCCCGTATGCGGTTTCAAAACTCAGCGGCGAGTATTACTGCCACTCCTACTTCGAACAGTTCGGACTCAAAACCTGTGTGGTGAGACTCTTCAACATTTTTGGCCCTAAACAGGATCCCTGTTCACCTTACTCCGGTGTGATGTCGATCTTCCTCCAGCGACTCTCCCAAAAGGCGGGCGTCACAATTTACGGCGACGGGCACCAAACGCGTGATTTTGTGTACGTGGGCGATGTAGCCAGGATTCTGGCGACGCTCGGGGCCGAGATCGATCGGTTCCCGGAACGTTGCTATAACGTGGCCACCGGCACCAGCACATCCATCAACGATCTTTGGAGGCAGCTGAGCGAACTGGCACCAGACACCCTCACCCCCGTTCACGACTCGTCGCGCCATGGCGAAATCAAGCACTCTCTCGGATCGGCCGCACGACTCACGGCTCGTCTGGCGTCGACAAATCCCGGTTTTCGATTCACGCCGCTCGCCGAAGGCCTGAAACCAACGTTTGATTGGTATCAGAAAACCCGTTAGAGCCGATCCTAAAACCCTTTCTACTCGGAACGGTCAAAATGCCCTGGCCCTTCGTCCTCCGCGGTCGACATCCTCGACGTGCCTAAAGGCACGCCTCCGGTGCCTCCCTTGTGCGTCCTCGGTCCAGAACATTTTGCCGCGCTCCTCCCGACGAAAGGGTTTTAGGATCGGCTCTTAGACGTTGGCATCGCCCTTGCATTTTTCCTCGATCGATGTCGAAATCGGTATCAAAACGAAACCAAGTTTTTTGAGGGGGCCCCGTGAATAAGCAAATCGCATTACTTTCGTTGGTAATCGGACAATTGGTTCTTGCGGGAGGTCTTGAGGTCGGCGACACGGCGCCCGATGTGACACTCCTCGGCGTGGACGCCAAGGGCGCTCCAATCGTGGAATCGGTCAGGACCGTTGAGAGGGAACCCCAGTCCTACACGATCATTCAGTTTCTCGAGTCGGGCAGCCCCGTCAGCGCACTGAACGTTTCGGCTTTAGCCGATCTCTCGGTCGACATCGGAATCTTCGTCGCCACGCGAATCGTTGCAGTGGACAAAGATGTGAGCGACGTGAAGACCTTCATTAAGAATAACAAAAGCGACATCCGCTTCCCCGTCCACTTCGACGATCGCCAAAACGCGATGCGTGCGTTTGGAGTCGACACTCTGCCGACACTCTTCGTGGTGAAGGATGAAACGAAGGTGATCTATAAAGTCACCGGCGCCATCACACCGGAAGCGCGCCAGCAGATCCTGACTGCTACCGGCTTCTAATTCGCTGCATGGGACTCGCCCGGCAGAGCTCCGCGCAGCGGAAAGAAGACTCAAATACTCTATGAGAACGTTCCTCCTTATTATTCTGATCGGCACCATCCAGGCCCAGGCTCTGCATTCCGATCTCTTCAGCGGGAACGTCTACTCGGCCTGGCAACCGTATTCCTCAACCGACTCACGAATGCGGGTGTTTAAAGAAAAACCCAGTGGTATTGCCCCCTATCTTCAGGCTGGAGCAGAGGTGCTTTCGCTCGTTCAGGGAGAGCTTGCTCCCTCCTCCAGCGTCTACGCGGCCCCGTCACTGGGTTACTTCCAACCGAACTGGCAACTGCACGCCCAGCTCCGCGCCCGAGCCGGACTCGTTGATTCCAGCCTTGCGCCCGATCTGCGTCTCATGGCCGTACTGGATCGCTATTCGTCTCTTGAACTGGGAGGCGCCTGGCTTGTGGACTCCGAGCTTTATGGTGAAATTGTCTATTCCAGCTGGGACTCGGCCAACGCAGTAGCCAGTTTTCTCTGGCACCCCTCACTGCGATACCTGCTTGGCCCCCGTAACAGCATTGGCCTTTTCGTCGAGCCTTTTGTCTCCGTCGACCACGTCGGCCACTATTACAACAACCGCACCGATGGAAAGCTCGGCGTTCAATACCAATACTACGATACCGGCTATTCACTCCTCATCACCGCCGCGCACGTCTGGAATCGCTACCTCGACAGAGCAAACCCCGACCCGAACCCCTATCCCACGGCCTCCTCCGGTCCCCAACTCACTCTGACTCTCTCAACACCTTGACTCGGCAACCGTTGGGTCCGATTTTCTTTCACTCACTGGCGATGGCCGACAGCATCGTGCTTGCCCATGCCCGTCATCTTCAAACAGAGCTGATAGCGCTCGACCATAATTCTGTGGGAATCTCCGGGGCGACGGTGATTCGGTAGGTCTGGCACCGGCAGAACATCTCCTACGGCGCGCGATCCTCGGAAGACATCCCCCATAGGCGATTGTCGCCGATCGATAACCGCAAGCCGAGATAATGACTCTAGAAGGTCATCACCGGTCCCGTCCTCCTTTTCACCCCCCAGCGATCCGCCCAATGGAGATAGCTATGATGATTGGAGCAGAGTGTGGTCAGATTCTCTAGGACATCAACGCCACCAAGATGCACGGGTATGATGTGATGAATATGCA
>JACPWY010000035.1 GCA_016196825.1 Deltaproteobacteria bacterium
CGGGGAATTAGCTCAGCTGGGAGAGCGCCTGGTTTGCAACCAGGAGGTCACCGGTTCGAGCCCGGTATTCTCCACCAGATTAGTTCTCAGTGTTCAGTTCTCAGTGATCAGTCGAGAACGGACCTGAGAGGAAAAGTTTGATCGGTTTCGTCATGGCGATAGTTGCTGTGACACCCGAAGGCGCGCACAGCGCGCCTTGCGAGGGAGCGGAGCGGGGCGCAGGGGCCCTGCGAGCGACCGAGCTGGGGTTCGGGGCAAAGCCCCGAGTGATCTTTGACAACTGAATATCCTGCACACGGTAGTTTCCGACCAAAAGCACACGTCGCAGTGTGATGAAGGGAGAGGACCTGACGCAGTCGGGATTCGGGGTTCGGGTTTCGGGATTCGTAGGACAAGAATCTTGTCTCCACGAATCCCGACTCCCGAATCCCGAACCCCGTCAGCGTCAGTTCCACTATGGTCAAGCTACTAAGGGCGTACGGTGGATGCCTTGGCGCCAGGAGTCGAAGAAGGACGTGGTAAGCTGCGAAAAGCTTCGGTGAGCCGCAAACAGGCTTTGACCCGGAGATCTCCGAATGGGGAAACCCTCCTCGGCTCATCCCGAGGAATCCCCGACTGAATCCATAGGTCGGGGAAGACAACCCAGGGAAGTGAACCATCTCAGTACCTGGAGGAAGAGAAAACAAGAGTGATTCCGCTAGTAGCGGCGAGCGAACGCGGAACAGCCCAAACCATCGTGCTTGCACGGTGGGGTTGTAGGGCCTGTCGGGCCGAAAGGCCGGCAAGTCACAAACCAGCACGCTAGTCGAACGACCTGGAACGGTCGGCCAGAGACGGTGACAGCCCGGTAGACGAAAGCGCGCTGGCTTGCTGGACAGGTTCCTGAGTACCGCGGGACACGGGAAATCCCGCGGGAACCTGCGAGGACCATCTCGCAAGGCTAAATACTCCCTGGCGACCGATAGTGAACCAGTACCGCGAGGGAAAGGTGAAAAGCACCCCTGTGAGGGGAGTGAAAAGTACCTGAAACCGTATGCCTACAAGCAGTGGGAGGGCTATGCTGCAATCTTGCATTGAGAATTTGACAATTTGAAATCGAGTAATTGATTGTCGAATCTACAAATCGTTCAATTGCCAATACTTATTGGCAATTTTTCAATTGACCAATCGACCAATCAATTACCAAACTTCCAATCACCAAATTTTCAATGCAGGATTGCAGAACGCCTGACCGCGTGCCTTTTGCATAATGAGCCGGCTAGTTACTCTCAGTGGCGAGGTTAAGCGCAAGCGAGCCGTAGCGAAAGCGAGTCCGAACAGGGCGAATAGTCGCTGGGAGTAGACGCGAAGCGAGGTGATCTATCCTTGGCCAGGGTGAAGCGCGGGTAACACCGCGTGGAGGCCCGAACCAGTGTTGGTTGAAAACAGCTTGGATGAGCTGAGGATAGGGGTGAAAGGCTAATCAAACCTCGTGATTGCCCGTTCTCCTCGAAATGCTTTTAGGAGCAGCCTCGGGTGGTCGGCGCTGGTGGTAGAGCACTGGATGGACTAGGGGGCTTACCAGCTTACTGAATCCAACCAAACTTCGAATGCCAGCGACCCGCAGCCCGGGAGTGAGACGGTGGGGGCTAAGCTTCATCGTCGAGAGGGAAACAGCCCAGACTACCGGCTAAGGTCCCTAACTCTGTGCTAAGTGGGAAAGGATCTGGAGACGCTTAGACAACCAGGAGGTTGGCTTAGAAGCAGCCATCCTTTAAAGAAAGCGTAATAGCTCACTGGTCAAGCGGCTCTGGGCCGACAATCCAACGGGGCTCAAGCACAGGACCGAAGCCGTAGACTCGGTGATCCTTTGGATCGCCGATTGGTAGAGGAGCGTTCTCTCTGCCGTGAAGCCAGACCGAAAGGACTGGTGGAGCGTAGAGAAGTGACCCTGCCGGCATAAGTAGCGAGAAGAGAGGTGAGAATCCTCTCCGCCGTAAGCCTAAGGTTTCCTGAGGAAGGTTCGTCCGCTCAGGGTTAGTCGGGGCCTAACGCGAGGCCGAAAGGCGTAGCGGATGGATATCCGGTCAACATTCCGGAACTACTTGGAACACGTTATCACGATGGGGGGACGCAGGAGGCTAACCAGGCCTGCCATTGGACGCGCAGGTTGAGGCATGTAGGGGGATCCGCCAGGCAAATCCGGTGGGTCATCTTCCCTGAGGTGCCGAAGCGAGGCCCGCAAGGGCCATAAAGCTGGTAACGCCACGCTGCCAAGAAAAGCCTCTAAGGAGTGTTTCAGGTACCCGTACCGCAAACCGACACAGGTAGGCGAGGAGAAAATCCTCAGGCGCGAGTGAGAACTCCCGTTTAGGAACTC
>JACPWY010000036.1 GCA_016196825.1 Deltaproteobacteria bacterium
ATATCGAGGAGAAAACGAAAGATCTCTCTTACTGGGACCGCTTTGTCGTCAGAGAGAAAGAGGCAAGGCCCATTTGGATCGAGATGAAGATATGGGCCGAGAAGCACTATCAGGTGGTACCGCCGAAGAGCAAAATAGGCGCCGCATTCCACTACTTCCTTGCGCAGTATGACCTTTTAATCCTCTATCTCAGTGACGGTCTCCTTCAATTCGATAACGGCTTTGCGGAAAGGGCCATCAAATATTTTGCGATTGGGAGAAAGAACTGGCTCTTTTCCGATACCGTCGAGGGGGCAAGGGCCAGCTCCCTCTTCTACAGCTTCGTCATCACGGCCAAGGTCAACGGGGTCAATCCCTGGGAAGCGCTCAATCGGATTTTCAGCGAGGTACCCACTGCCTCCACTGCCGACGACTACGATCGCATAGCCTCGTACCTGCTACCACCGCGCGCAACCTGATTCGGGACGTGGTTTATGAAGCGCTCACCTAAAAATAGGGCTCCCATCGCGAAAGCAAATCCATTTCAGGAAAGAATTCGACAACGGCCGGCGCCGACCATCGTTGGTCCCGGACCAGCTCGGACTCTCTCCTGCCAAAAAATGGAGTGGCTCCTCTCCCATCCGACAACAGGAAGCGTCGCCCAAGGCATCCATCCTCCCTCCACCACAGAAGCCAAGCAGCCGCTCGCATTTTCACCAAGCCAGTTCTCCGCTAACCCTCAATTCACCTACGCCGTCCCGTCCCATAACCACCAGCCGAATCGCCGCCTTTCAAGAGAAAGAACCCGGACATGGCACCCAAGCGGCAGGCTGTGGTATTCTTCGCGCGCATGAATTCCCCGACACCACTTAAAATCAGCATCGTGGGCGATCTGAGTAAGGCACGAGGCCACTTGGAGTATAGCTTCAACAAGGCCAAACAAATCCAGCTAGTACCGGAATTAGATGAAAGCTCATTGGAGTGCCTCGAGAGCTTTGCGAGTCGTTTTTCACGATTCTCCGAAATTGCCGTTTCCAAGTATTTTCGCTCATTGATCCTACAAAAGGATCCTGGTTTTCGAGGATCGGTCATCGACCTTCTCAATCAAGCTGAAAAGTTTGCGTGGATCGATTCAGCGGCCTCGTGGCGGCGCATCCGCGAACTGAGAAATGTCGCGGCCCACGACTACACGTCAGAGGATTTCTTGAAGCTCTACAAGGAGCTCATTGCATTGACCCCTCACCTTCTGGCTCTCTCCCTAGCGTTATGAGGTTAAGCCTACCTGAACAAAAGGCCATCTGCGACGCCATACACCGAGCTGACTCTGCGGCAACGGTGTTTCTGTACGGCTCCCGCGTTCGAGACGACCTGAAGGGCGGCGACATCGACCTCTTGGTCTTGAGTGAAACGATTAGCTTTGGGGTCAGGATCCAGATTCTCTCAGAGATAAAAGAACAAATAGGGGAACAAAAAATCGATCTCCTGGTAAAGACACCTCAACAAGCGGCGACCGACCCTTTCGTCACCCAGGTTCTCCTAGGGGCCGTTAAACTCGAGGAACGTTTATGAAAAACTCGTTATGGATGAAGCCACGCGTGGCACAATCAAGCAGGCCTCCGAGGCCGCGATGTTTGTCGGTGGTGTTGGCGTCCTCAACTCCCACCCGATCGGCACCGCCGGCTCTGTTGGTTATATCATGACGAGCGGTGACGACTACGTCACCGAGATGACCTTCAAATGTAAGTGACTTGGAGCTGCGCCACCTACCAGGCGGACTTTGACTCCTAGCATTAGTCCAAACCCCCTTTCCTGCCGATAAGGAGGCGTGGTCTATCGCGCGAAAAGGGGCTTTCTGCCAGTATTTCTGGCGCTGGGCATCGTGGCTGTTCTCTCCATGATGAGCCTCTCTTTGAGTTTTTCTCAGTCGCTCCGCGGACGAGTGGCCATTGAAAAACTGAATCGCATCGAGAGCTTTTTTACTGGTGAGCTCGTGGCCTGGCACACTCAACTGAGAAAACAAGATGGCTTCACCACAAACGCGTCGAGCGACCTGCTCGACAATGATTATGCCCCCAATGTGAATCTTCCGCCCGACCCGTACCTGCTCACGCCCGGCGCACCTCTCAATGTTTCCTCGACACTCGCCCACGCCCCCACACCCCACCTCGTGCGTCGTTACACCGCTTCGTCTGTGCAGGAAACGGCGGCACGGGGAAACTGCGGACTCGTCCAGCTTGGTCGCGGCAACTATCACATGTGTCTCGCTGAAGGAAAGAAGGCCGTGATTTCCGATGGCCACCTCACCACATCTGGACCCATTTGTGCGCTCATCGGTGACTGGCCCCATTGCTGGGGTGGCGACGGCGGTCTCCCTGATTATTACAAGATCGCTCGCCCGATTCCCCACGGCTCCGTGCCATTTGATCTTGTTGACGGGGTCGGCGTGTTCCGGGATCGCGATAAAAGAGTATTTACGATGTTTTGGTCCACGGATCCGAGTAGCAATGACTGGCCCACCGAAGAGGTGAATCTCGCGGCTCTGGGCTCTCAAAAAGTTGCTTCCGTGGACTACATAGATTTGGTGACCGACCAAAAGAGACTCTTCTTGATCAATCGCATCTCAGGCCAACTCGTGGCCCATGAAGCACCCGATTGGGACGGCACCCAAGGCCATTGGCTCCGGTGCTAGAAAATTAATATGTGTATGACCGACGATGGCCGCCTCTACGAAATGATCCTCAATCCCACTAGCGACCCCTTGAGCTCGATTAGACGAGTCGACTTGAGCCACATTCAGGGTCAAATCATTTACGCGGCCGCCGAGAACTATCGCAAATGCGTCGTGATGGACACAAACCAAGTCTACTGCTGGGGGATGGAGAGCAAACTGGGCTATGAAATGCCTGACAGCGGAAACTATTTTCTCGCGCCCGAGCGGCCCGTTGATCTCTCTCGAATTCCACCCAATGAAACGATTGTCTCGGTCACCACGGGAGAAAACTGCGCGGCCCTGCTTTCCAAATCTGGCCGTATCTACGCCTGGGGGAATGGAATGTGTCTGGCCAATTCGGATCAGCAATCCCCCTCCGCGATCCCTGTGCCACAGAAGTATGTTGGAAGCGACAGCAGGCAGTGGAGCGAGGTCGGTGTCCACACCAGCTTCAGCACAGCCTGTGCAATTTCCGAGGGGACCGTCTATTGCTGGGGCGAGCAGGGGTATAATCTCCTGGGCAATGGGGGTGGAGTCTACGACACGCTGATGGTGCCCACGCCAGTGGTTGTAGCTCCCCCCGGATGAGTGGGCGTAACAACAGAAAATTGTATAGAGCACCGCGCGGATGGGCTGTAACATCCGCGCGGCGCCGTTTCAGTGGCACGGAGGCGTTAGACGATCAACGCCCCAGAGAGAGACTGGGGATCGGAGAGGCAATCGGTTGAGCGGTCTTCGGGGCCGGAGTTGGCGACGGGACCGAGGCAATCGGACGATCGTTGGGCACCGGCGTCGGAGTGGGCGTCGGCCGCGCGCTCAGGTCTTTCAGCTCCTGGCAGGTCCAGGGCCGGTTCTCACCCCAAACCGCGTAGTAGCCCGTCGGATAATGCTCGATGCGGTTCGTGGGCCAGCAGAAATAGGCCGGGACACCACCCGAAAAGCTGCGGCTGTTCTTGGGGCCAGTATACCCACCGGCGCAGCGGTTATCGAACTGTGCGCTGGTGTCGTTCTTCTGGCTTTCGCAGCACGATTTCGCAAGCGCGATGAATTTGCTCTCCATGTTGGCCGCGCAACGATCGATCGCGGTCCACTTGTCTTTCGCGAATCCGAAGCCTTGGTAAGTGCCCTTTGAGATGGTCACCCACTCCCAATCGGCGAAAACGGGCATGGAAAGGATGAATAGAAGAATAGAGATCGGTTTTGTAAGCGAACTCATTATTGGCCTCCAACGTACAGTTAATGAATTGTCAGCTTACGTACCGCTTATCTAGCCAGTCTGTGGCAGAACTGTTGTGGAAATATGGAGGAACGCTCAAAAAGTTTTTTCCGGTCCGGAATCCTCCTTTCGGTCGTTGGATTCCGATTATCGGTCTGCAAAAATCTGACGCATTTCCCGTTGCGTTCACATCACCCAATCATTAAGAATCGGCGAATGGAGCGAAAACGACTTACTCATGATACGGCGCCCGCAACTGTCGGATTGGTCAAAGAAGTTCGAGGTGAACTCAAAGCTGAAATCCGATCTCTTAAGAAAGAGATGACCGCCAAGATCGAGGCGGTGCTTGTGGGAGTCCATCGCACTCAAGCACTCATGGAGGAGCAGCGCGGTGAAAATCGAATTGTTTTGGATGGGCTGAGCACCATGCTCGATCGTCAAGATCGACTCGAGGGAGATGTAGAGAGCCTCAAACGGCACACGGGGGTCTAGTGCTCCGAATCAGAACCTCGCTTCCACGACTTTTCATTTCTAATCAGTCACAGGTAATCTTGAATGCCTTTTGCTTTAACAGTATCTCCACTGCGTCGTATTTCAGGTCGAACTCCGGTGGCCTTCCATAAGAATCCTGTGGCAGAGAACCCGATCTATCAGCCGCCTCGTTGCGGCAGATCATCTTGAGTCTTCCCGCGATTCCATCTACGGAAGGCTCATCTGCATCTGTGGCAGGGGAAAAAACATAACCCTTCATGGAATTCAACATGCCCATCGTAAGGTCGATTCCTGTGAAGACAGCAACTTTCCCGCGACCATTATTGAGGCCATGGTCGGCCGCCGGCTGCCACACCGTCCGCGTGCAAAACTTGTCGATCTCAAAGAGTGAATGGAGCGTCTGAGTCCTCCCTGTGAGGTTGATGCCGCTGATGCGGCACACGCGGGAGGTTCTGCTGGCTGTGGATTTCGCCTTTCCTTCATGCCCGCCACCGGCGACGGCGCTGACCGAGATAATCATTAAACACCTATCAGTGATGTCTTTCGCATTATTTCCTCCTTGCAGAGGAACGATGCAAATAATCGGCCATGTGAACGGTAGCCTCAGGACAGACGCTGCGATTGAGAAATTGACACATTGTCAGGGAGTTAGCCTCAACGGGTTTGGTCGGCCGTCAGGAATTTCAACACAAAGTTCGTTCTTTCTCTTAAAAGTTGGCGATCCAGCAATAGCGGTAGTTTGGACGGTCCATGAGTGGCAGGGCTACGGACGACGCGTGAGATGAATTGAGTTGATTGCCGGGGAACTGGCTCGATAAGAATGCGAGCGGTCGTTGGCCTCGGGGGTGGAGGTGGGGTGGGTGCCTTTGCCGACGCCTCTTGCTGTCGCATGGAAGAGGAGCCACTCCATTTCTTGGTTGGCGATAGTCCGATCCGGTCCGGGGCTCACGATGGTCGGCGCCGTCCATTGTCGGATCATTTCCATGAATAGATTTGAAAAGCTCAGGGCACTTCTCGAACAGGCCAAACAGCTCGCGTCAGAAAAGGATGGAGCCGCGCTCTTAAAGACAGTGCTCAAAGATTTCGTGAGACAGAAGAGAACCCGGAACACCGTCACGCCACGTCACACCCACCGGGTACTTGCGCGGACGGCGCGAGAGGTAAAAGATCGAGATGCTTATCAGTGCTCGTATGTCGGTCCAAACGATGTTCGGTGCAACCAAACAGCACATCTTCACATTGATCACATCAGGCCCTACGCCTTGG
This sequence comes from Deltaproteobacteria bacterium, assembly GCA_016196825.1. Taxonomy (GTDB): domain Bacteria; phylum Bdellovibrionota; class FAC87; order UBA2466; family UBA2466; genus JACPWY01. The sequence goes on from JACPWY010000036.1 coordinate 5,664, forward strand.
GCGGGAGCAGTCGCGACCTGGCAAACCTCAGGCTCCTTTGCAGAGCCCACAATCTGGCTAAAGCTCGGCTGGATTTTCCTAATTGGGACCCGGCTTCGCCTCTGGCTACGCCGGGCAAGCCCGGACTTTGTAGCACTGAGGCTTGCCAGGCGTAGTCGAAGACGAAGCCTGGGGAACAAGCCGCTCGAAGACCGGGTATGTGCAAACAAGTCTGCCCAGCGAATGAGTCGCCGCTCGGGACGTGCGATAATCTTTCATCGATGAAGTGGCCAGCCCCTTGACCGCCCACGTTCTATAGAATGAACCGTTCCGGTGGAACTCGGCCGCTGACCGTTTGACTTCCACGCGCCTCGGTATTGAAACTGGGATATGAAGATCACTCTCACTTTCCTCAGCCTCCTTTGCGTCCTCGCCCTAGCCGACTCAACCAGCAGCAGCGATTTCGATAAGGGGGTCAAAAAATTCCAAAAGCGGATGCAGGGGTTCGAGAAAGAGGTTACGGGCAAGGCGACGGCAAAAGAGAAGGCCCACCCCGACTCCCTCAATTCCCAGGCTGCCGAGCTCCAGAAGAGCATCAAGAAGGCGCTCAAAAAGGCGAGCGAATAGGCTTATTTAGCCCAGCATTCTACAGCTATTCCACTAATTTAGCCTCCCATTGCTCCGATTTTTCCATTTTGATAGACTGCGCCTCTTTCGCCCGAACTCAAGGAGAAACCGTGTACCCGATCTTGGTCGTAGATGACGAAGCTGAACTGAGAAAGCAGATTGTCAGTTTTCTTTCAGAAAAGGGGTACCACCTCGAAGAGGCCTCTAACGGCGTCGAGGCGCTTCGCATGCTCCAGACCAAGAATTTCCCTTTGGTTCTGTGCGATGTCCGGATGCCCGAGATGGATGGACTCTCCTTCGTGCGCCACGTCCACGAGCACGAGATTCCGGCAACGGTCGGCCTGATGACCGCCCACGCGAACGTGAAGGACGCCGTGGCTGCCATCAAAGAAGGCGCCTTCGATTATATTGAAAAGCCCGTTGGCGAGGCCCAGCTCTTGGCGCTCGTCGAAAAGGCGGAGCGAGCTTATGAAATGATCAGTCGCATGGCCTATTCCGCCCCCATGATGAACCCGGGCGAAGGGCGCGAATGCGTCGGAGCCAGCCGCGGCATGAAGCAGGTTTTTCAGCTGGTCGAAAAACTGAGCCGCGTGAATACCTCGGTGCTCATCCGCGGTGAAAACGGCACGGGCAAAGAGCTCGTCGCCCGAGCCATCCATTTCAATAGCCCCCGCAAGGATGCGCCTTTCGTGGCGGTCAATTGCGGCGCTATCCCTGAGAATCTGATCGAGAGCGAGCTCTTCGGCCATGAAAAGGGCGCCTTCACGGGTGCTGAGAGCCGCAAGATCGGCCGATTTCAATACGCCTCAAGCGGCACACTCTTTCTTGATGAGATCGGCGACACGAGCCATGCGACTCAGGTGAAGCTTCTGCGCGTGCTCCAGGATCATACCTTCACCCCTGTGGGAAGCCCCCGTGAAGTGAAGGCCGATGTCCGCATCATTGCCGCGACAAACCAGGATCTGGAAAAGGCGATCAAAGAGGGAAGGTTCCGAGAGGATCTCTTCTATCGTCTGAATGTGATGCCGCTCTTTCTCCCGCCGCTCAGGGAGCGCAAAGACGACATCCCGGCCCTCGTCCAACACTTCATGGAAAAATTCAGCACCGGCCACGGCCACGTGATCAAGGGGATCACCCCCGAGGCACTGGGTCTTCTCGAGGGCTTCCATTGGCCGGGCAACATTCGCGAGCTTGAGAACGCCATCGAGCACGCGTTTGTCGTCGAGACCACCGACCAGATCACCCACTTCTCGCTGCCCGAGTACATCCGAAAAAATGCGCGCAAGACGCATCTGCCGTCGCTGCACGCCGGCTCCGGCATTCCGATGGCAATAATTGACTGGGAAAAGGGCAAGGAGACATTTGAGCGCGAGTTCATTATCAATGCGCTCAAACAAAACCGTGGCCGAATCAACCTCACGGCCGAGCAATCGAATATTCCCAAGAACACCCTCCTCAGAAAGATCAAAAAGTACAGCATCTCACCGCAGGAGTACGGCGGCTCGGAGTCGGAGCTCGGCGTTTGACAGCCCTCCCCTAGGGCCGGAGACTGACAGAAATGGAAAAGGAAAAACTCACCTACGCGAGTTACCTCAAGGTTCCTGAGCTTTTGACCCTTCAGAAACCCCTTTCTTCGCCAGTGGCTCACGATGAATTGCTTTTCATCATCACCCACCAGGCCTACGAACTTTGGTTCAAGCAGGTGATCTTCGAGCTCGAAGCGATCATCCAATTCATCGATAAAGACTCCTGGACGGACTGTTTTCACCTCTTCAATCGGGTGAATCACATCTTTAAGGTGATGATCCTCCAAATAGACGTGCTCGAAACGATGACGGCCGAAGACTTCAACCATTTCCGTTCCAAGCTCAATCCGGCGAGTGGCTTCCAGAGCGGCCAATTCCGGGAATTCGAACTCCTTGTGGGCGTTAACCCGGAACAGTATGCCCCCTTCATGAAGCTCGACCCCGAGTGGAAGGATCGTATCCAGACGCGCGCCCGGCTCTCGACACTGCGCTCGGCGTTTGTGGCCGCACTTACACGCCACAACCTGACAGCCAAAACCGATCCTGACTCGGTTCGCGATGCGGTCGTAGAAATTTATCGCAACCGTTCGCGCGGCGAGCTTCGAACGCTGTGTGAAAACCTCATTCAGATCGACGAGCAAACCTGGCTCTGGCGTTTTCGCCACCTGCAGATGGTCGAGAGAATGATCGGCATGAAGCCCGGCACCGGCGGCTCGCTCGGTGCGGGTTATCTCGAGACAACTTTAAAGAAACGACTGTTCCCAGAGCTCTGGGATGCCCGCACCTACATGGGCGGCGTCGATCGGCCGGAGTACGGGAGTCTCCGCAACAAGGCCCTCACCGGGCTTCCGTCGGCACCAGTCAAACGCAAGGGCACCGCGAAGAGATCATAATAGCCGTCCTCCACCCCACTGAGATCCAGCCCTTCGAGAATGCGCATGTCCACTGCGAGCGTGGCCTTGTGCGACGGCATCGTCTTACTCCGGGATTCATCGATAGAAGGCGTGTCGATGCCGACGAGCACCACTCCACGAGTTCCTAGGTGGGCAATGAGTTCTGGAGAAAGAACGGCAAAAGAGTCGTGCCAGCCCTTCTTAGGAAACGAATCGGTGCGAAAAAGTATTCGGGGCGCGCCAATCTCCTCGCCCCCGAGATCCTTCACCGTGATGGCGCCCGTCCGTCGCTTGATCCGAATCACCTGACAGCGGCCGGCATAGTTGGAGACCTCCATCGAATCGATTCCGCGCTTGTCCTTTGAGAAATGGTTGGGGGCGTCGGCGTGAGCGCCGACATGCACGGTCGTCTCGATCGTCGAGAGCGTGAGGTGATCACCCTTTTGGCTGTTGAGGACCATCTTCCGACGATAGGGTGTGTCGCCCGGAAACACCGCCGAACTCTCGACCACTTTAGGGCCAATCTCAAGCCAATCGCAACCCGTCTTAAAAGGGGTGAAATGGAATTCGTAATTCTGCCGAGGCACACTCGGGAGCTTCGATTTGAGACCAAATAGCTTGATGAGCGGGTGGACAATCGCGAGCAACATTTTCTGATCGAGCCCGTGGGAGATTTTTACAGCAACGCCCACTCCGTCCGGAAACCCAGGGCCCGCTGTGATCCCAACGCAGAGGAGACCGTCGGCCCCCTCTTTGGCCACTACTCGCTTCGGGTTTTCCTGCATCAGATGCGTGTCAGCCCGGCCCGCGCCGCCGATCCAGTCCGGAAAATCCATCATTTGACGTCGAGCCATCGCGAGCTCTTTTCTTGGAGAGGCAGCGAGCTGACGATAGAGGCCGGCCAGATCCTTTGTGGCGAGCACCGGCGTCTGGAGTCCGCAGCCATCGATGAGCCACGAGCGATCTTCGTCGCCGATCAGGGAGTTCAAGAGAGCCACAAGCCGTTTCTGAAACGGATGGGTGGGTTTGAGATAACTCTTCGTGTCCCAGCCCTCTCGACGGCACGCCTCGAGAATGGCCATGTGCTTGGAGAAACACATCCCGAAGATCGGGCTCGGATCGCCGCGATCCTTTAAAAGTACCGCGGCCTCAGGATCATACGGCCACACCGCAGGCGACTTCACGTGCGCCGCCCAGTCATCCTGGCCATACCAATCCATGAGCTGCTCGATTTGATCGAGCGACGCCGAGGGTGAGCCCATGCACGCGGTCGTGCGCGCCCGCCGATCCCCCTCATCCACCCCATTGCCGGTCGCGATGAACTGAAAGGGCTTCAATGTCGAGCGGGCCGGGTATTTCCCAAAGGCCTCACCCGTGTGGTAGCTGCCCTTCTTACCCGCATCGATGTAAACCTCGCCAAAGATCCGGAGCTCTTCGACTCTGTCTCGCAAAATGGAAAGTAGGGGAACGATCATAAAGATGAAAGAATGATCTTTCTAGGTCCTCAGGGGGGCGTCAAGCAACACCTGGCGTATCTGCGTTAGAGTCTCCAGCCGCTTAATGGCCTCAAACCCCTCACACTCCCCAATCTTAGCCGCGAGGTTGAACCACTGCTTCACCCGCCGAACGAGCGTCTCAGGAGGAGAATCGGAAGCCACAGCACAAAAACGATCGATGAGAGCCAACCAGTAATGGCGATCACGCACGTCTCGCGCCATAGGTAGATCGAGATCACGCTCAGGAACTGGGTTTGCCAATACTCTACCATCGTAAGTAGAATTCGAATCGGCTAACACTCCTCGATCGAGAAGACGCGTCCAATCCCCCTTGTCCAACGCTCGCCGTTCGGCTAATTGCGTCCGCTTCCCATCGTCCAATGCTCCACGACAAAGCAAGCGTGCCAAATCTGGATTGGCCAAAGCCCCACGGCCAAGCATGAAATGCTCCGCTCCAGTCACCTCGGCGCAATTCACAAGGCTTTCACGATCCCGAATATCGCCATTCACAATCACCGGTATCGACAACGCTCGTCGGACTTCCCCCACGATGCGCCAATTCACCGGCGGAGCATAACCCTGCGCACGCGTCCGCGCGTGAATCGTAAGCCAACTCGCGCCACTCTCCGCCGCCACCTGGGCGTTGTGGTGGATCTCCTCGACACGCTCCCATCCAAGCCGCAACTTCGCCGACACTGGAATTGCTCTCGGTACCGCCTCCCGCACCGCCCGCACCACGGCCCCCAACTTATCAGGACACTTCAAAAGCGCCGCACCCCCCTCATGCCGATTCACAGTCTTAGAAGGGCACCCAAAATTGATATCGATGCCTAACGCCCCAAGAGCCACAGCCTGCCGAGCCGTATGAGCCATTGCTTCCGGATCCCCACCCAAAAGCTGCAGCATCACAGGACACCCCGAAGGCGTCCGCCCACCCGAAGCCAGCTCTGCCAACTTTCTCAAAATAACCCGATCCGGCAAAACCTCCTCCGACACCCGCAAAAACTCCGTCACACACAACGAAAAACCACCCCGCTCAGTCAGGAGGGCCCGCATCGGCGCATCCGTCACCCCCTCCATAGGAGCCAAGACCAGCGCCGGCACGCCAATTTGTATTGGATAATTCACTGCCTTCTTTCTATCACACCCGACTCCACCGACCGCATCTTGAAATCCCCACCGCCCCCGCGTAAACACCATCTCTATGTCAAAACTACATTGGGTCGCTCTTTCCGAAGGGGTTTCCTTCCTCGTTCTCCTCTTCGTGGCCATGCCGCTGAAATACGTGTTTGGGCACCCTGAGGCCGTTCGCACTGTCGGCATGATTCACGGGGTTCTATTCGTCGCGTTTATCGGGATGCTCACCGCCTATGCCACGGAGAAAAACTGGGACCGCAAGACGCTCTGTCTTGGCTACGTGTGCGCCGTGATTCCTTTCGGCCCGTTCTGGTTTGATCGAAAATACCTGGCCCCATGAATTCCCTGGTTCGCCCAGGGGCCAAATTCAATCGAAGCTGAGGGATGAGTGTTCGCAATGTGTCGTTGCTCTTCATACCCCAGGTACCATACCCCAGGTACCAAGTTACTTTTCGGCCGAAAAGTAACTTGGTACCTGAGGAAGTCCGTACTTTTCGGGTTTTTGACATTGGAGGACTGGGTTGTTTAGCTCAAGGCAATGGGGGCTGAAAAACATCTCGGGCGATACGCGGCCACTCTTACTACCATCGAGGTGGGCCTCGGAAGTCTTCTGCACTCGGTGCACATTCCTTTCTCGGGCAATTGTCTTTCTTTGAATCAGGGCTTTTGGCTTTCGCGCGCGGTGAGCCGCCACAGTGGTGAGCCGGGCGTGCGCACGTTCCCGGCGCGGGTCTCCGCGATCAGCGCCATTTTGAAATCTCTCTCACCGACCGGAAAGCGGCTCACACCCATGCTCGCCATCGCGGCCCAAGGGCTTCTCTTTTCTTTGGGCACGCTCTCTCTGGGCCCCACTCTTGGTGGGGTCACCGTGGGCATGTTGCTCCTTTGCCTGTGGCCCTTTTTGCAGCCGCTTCTCGTCGCCTACCTAATCTTTGGGAAGAGCTGGTTTGAGGCGGTCGGCTTTGCCGTTCAACAGATCGAGCGCGCCCTGCCCGTGACCGATCAGCAGCTCCTTATGGGCCTGAGCCTGGTCATCGTGATCAAAATCCTGCTCGGCCTTGCGGTCGTGCTGTTGTCTCGGCGACTGTCTCTGCCGCAGGTCGAGGCGTTGGAAAAGCGCCTTTTGGGCTTGGCCAAGGCAAAGCCGATTCGGCTTGCCGACCATGTCTCTATTCCCACCGCTCTTAAGGGCGCCGCGCAGGATCTCCTCAATCCCTTTTTCCTCTCGTCATTGGCCCTGACCCTCCTCTTCTTCTCATTCTCGGAATCGGCTCACTCGCCGCTCATCTGGGTCGCTCTGCGCCCACTCGGCGCGGGCTTTCTCCTATTCTTCGCCATTCGCCTTTTCCCCAACCGGTGGCTGCCCAACGTTGTCCGCCGCACGCTCGAGGCACTGCCGCAATGAAGAAGCGCACTCCAAAGGCCATCGGCCGCGTCGTTCCTCGCAAAGAGGGGCGGGCGAAGGTCACGGGCGAGGCCAAGTATATCGATGATATCAACCGGGATGACCTCTGGCACGGAGCCACCATCCGAAGCTCCGTTGCCCGCGGAAGTATTCGGAAGATCACCTTCGATCCCAAGATCCCCTGGAAGGAATTCTGTGTGGTCACCGCGAAGGACATTCCCGGCAAGAACGTGGTCGCGCTCATCGAGGGCGACCAGCCGTTGCTCGCCGAAACAAGGATTGAGCACCCCGAGGAACCCGTCCTCCTTATCGCCCACCCGAACAAAGAGATGGTGACGCGCGCCCGCGCTACCATTCAGATCGAATACGCGGCCGCCGCCGCAGTCCTGGATTTCGAAAAATCCGATACGGTATTCAAATCCTACTCGGTCAACAAAGGGGACGTGGACTCCGTCTTTCGCCGCAAAGATGTGACCATCGTCGAAGAGACCTACTTCACCGGCGCGCAAGAGCAGCTGTACATCGAAATGAACGGCGTCATCGCGCAGGCCTCTTCTCAAACAGGGGTCACGGTCTGGGGCTCAATGCAGTGCCCCTACTACGTGCACAAGGCGCTGAAGGCGCTTTTCCAACTCCCCGATGATCGCGTACGGGTGATTCAGACCGAAACCGGCGGCGGTTTTGGGGGCAAAGAGGAATACCCGTCGATGATCGCAGGCCACGCCGCCCTTCTCGCCTGGAAATGTGGTCACCCCGTGAAGCTCATCTATGATCGCGCGGAGGACATGGCCGCGACCACAAAGCGCCACCCATCGCGCACGCGCCACCGCACGGCCGTCGACAAAAATGGCAAGCTCCTCGCGGTCGAGATCGATTTTCTGTTGGATGGCGGGGCCTACGTCACACTCTCGCCCGTGGTTCTCTCACGAGGGACCATCCACGCGGCGGGCCCCTACCTCTGCGATAACGTGCGGGTCCAGAGCCGAGTGGTGAAGACCAATACACCGCCCCACGGCGCCTTCCGTGGTTTTGGTGCCCCCCAAAGTCTTTTTGCCGTTGAAAAACACATGGACCGGATCGCGCGCGTGGTCGGTGTTGCGCCGGAGGAGATTCGCCGCCGCAATTTCTTGAAGACCGGCGGGATGACGGCCACAAGCCAGGTGATTCAGCAAAAGCTCGATCTCAGTGGCCTCCTCGACAAAGCGCTCAAGAAATCGAACTGGAAAACGAAACGCGAAAAGTTTCTGAAGCACAACAAGACCTCAAAGATCAAAAAGGGGCTCGGCCTGGCGACGTTCCTGCACGGCGCCGGCTTCACAGGATCAGGAGAAAGGGTCCTAGCCTCCAAAGTGGCCGTTGAAGGGACCGAAAAGGGCACGATCCGTGTCCTCACCGCCAACACCGAAATAGGCCAAGGCACCAATACCATTTTTGCGCAGGTGGTCTCCGATGCGCTCAAGATCCCGTACGAGTGGGTTGAAGTTGCTCAGCCCGACACGGCCCGAGTGCCCAACAGCGGCCCCACGGTCGCCTCGCGCACCTGCATGATCGTCGGAAAATTGGTCGAAAGGGCGGCGCTCGAACTGGAAGGGAAGCTCATCGACTCAGGCCTCCTTGAGAAGAACGGAGAGCCGAGCCAATTTCGTAAAGCTCTCGTGCAGTACCGAAAGAAATATGGCGAGTTGAAAGGTTTTGCCGAATACATCCAACCCAGTCATGTGAATTGGGATGACCAGCTCTACCGCGGCGACGCCTACGGCGCCTTCGCGTGGGCGGCCTATATCGCCGAGGTGAGCGTCGACACCGTCACCTACTGCTGCACCGTGGATCGCTTCACAGCGGTTCAGGAGGTGGGCCGCGTCGTTCACCCGCTGCTCGCCGAGGGGCAGATCATCGGCGGTGTCACACAAGGCATAGGTTATGCCCTCTACGAGAGAGTCGTGTGGAAAGACGGGCGGATGGCAAATAATTCACTCACTAATTACATCATTCCGACTTCGGTCGACACACCAACCATTGATGTCATTTTCCTGGAGGAGCCCTACGAACCCGGCCCCGGCGGAGCCAAGGGCATCGGGGAGTTGCCCCTCGACGGTCCAGCGCCTGCGATTCTCAACGCCATCGAGAATGCACTGGGAGTTGAGGTGAATCACATTCCGCTTCTGCCCGAGGATCTCCTGAGGGTGTGTGAGGCGGGCCGGTGAAACAGATTTCGCGCGCTTTCGTCAACGGCGAATCCATTTCGTGGGTGGGAGACCTATGAAGCCAACGTTCAAGTTGAAGATCAACGGCAAAGCGTTTGCGGTACAAGCGCACCCGCTAGAACGATTGCTGGATGTCCTGCGCGAGCAATGCGGCCTGAGCGGCACCAAAGAGGGGTGCGGCGAAGGGGAATGCGGTGCCTGTTCGGTCCTCTTGAACGGTGAACTGGTGAATAGCTGCCTCGTCCCCATCGCCCAAGCCGCGGGGGCCGCGGTGCTGACGGTCGAGGGGCTGGCGTCGAAATCACTTTCGGCTCTGCAAAAGAGTTTTCTCGAACATGGTGGTGCTCAGTGCGGGATCTGCACACCGGGGATGCTCATCGCGGCGTCGGCACTCCTGAAAACGTCGCGTCGTCCAAATGAGAAAAAAGTCCGCGAGGCCCTAGCCGGAAACCTCTGCCGCTGCACGGGCTATCAGAATATCGTCGAATCGGTGGTGGGCGCCCACAAGGAGAGCCGATGAGGGGCACCGCTAGTGATTATTCCCTCGTCACCCCGAAATCATTGTGTGAAGCACTGACCCTCATTCAGCAAGGGGCCCATCCTCTCGCTGGGGGAACCGATCTCATGGTGCTCTTCGAGGCGGGCAGTCTTCAATGGAAGAGCCTTGTGAATATTGCGGGTCTCAAGGAGCTCAAGGGCATTCGCTTTCAACAGGATCGAGTGGAGCTCGGAGCGCTCACCACCTACACCCAGATTCTTGAAGACAAGAAAGTCGTCTCCCACTTCCCAATGCTCGCCGAGAGCGCCCGGTTGACCGGCGCCTGGGCCATCCAGAATCGTGGGACACTGGGCGGCAACATCGCCAATGCCTCGCCCGCTGCCGATTCTCCGCCCAGTCTCTTGGCCTACGACGCCGAGATCACCCTCACCTCCGCTACCGGTGATCGCACGATTCCCTATGTCGATTTCCATCAGGGTTATAAAAAAACCGCGATCCGCGAAGGAGAGATCATTCGCTCAATAACGCTCCCCTTCCCTCGGCGCCATAGCCACACCTATTTCCGCAAGGTCGGCACCCGCAACGCACAGGCCATCTCGAAGGTAGTTGTCGCGGGTCTCGCCCACATCATCGGCGGCCGCCTTGACCAGTTTCGCTGGGCGGTCGGAAGCTTGGCGCCGTTTCCAAAACGCTGTCGCCACGTCGAAAAGATTCTCTGGGGCAATCGCGTGGCAAAGGACCTCATCCAGACAGCTTGCGATAACTTGAAAAACGACATCGCTCCAATCGATGATATCCGTTCGACGTCCACGTATCGGATGATTGTAGCGCGCAATTGTCTGAAGGATTTCCTGGAGCAGCTCCTGTGATGGATTGGGACTGGATTTCTGCTGCCTCGGAGTTCAAGAATCTGGGACGCGCTTTTTCCGTTGTAACAGTGTGCGAAGTCCGGGGCTCTGGCCCACGAGAGCTTGGCGCTAAAATGATAGTCCTGACAGACGGCACGATTCGCGGCACCATCGGCGGTGGAAATCTGGAGCATCAGGCGATTCAAAAAGCTGTGGAGCTTTTGAAAATGGGGCTTTCGGAAAGGATTCGATATCCTCTTGGCGCCAAAGTCGGCCAGTGCTGCGGCGGCAGTGTTGACCTGCTCTTTGAATCGATCTCGACCTCGCCATCGCTCTACATCTTTGGCGCCGGTCACGTAGGCCAAGCGGTGTGTGAAGTGATGCACGGAACCGGCTTTCAACTGCATCTCATCGATGAGCGCGAGGAGTTTGTGAGCACGCCCGGCCTGCCCAGCACCGTCACCGTTCACTCCTGCGAATGGGACAGCTTTGTGTCCGAAGCCGAGTGGGATGCTCGGCTGACATATGCGGTTGTCATGACCCACCGACACGATCTGGATGAGGCGATCGTGGGTGACCTCATGAGACGCCCGGCACGCTACATCGGCCTTATTGGCAGCCAAGCGAAGTGGACCCGTTTTCAACAGCGGTACGAATCTCGCGGGACGACGCCCGCCGAAATGGCTCGGGTGAAATGCCCGATAGGGCTCGAGAACTACGGAAAGTCGCCCAAGGCCGTCGCGATCAGTCTCGCCGCCGAGCTCCTCTGTATCAGTCAAGGCCGCGAGACCGGCACAGAATGAAGCCTCACGTAGCGCAGAATCCGGTGACGCAAATAAGGCCCCGCTTGCCGCACAATCAGGTGAGACATGCACGCTAGCGGCCGCTTTCCCGTCGTCATTCTCGCGGGTGGCCAGGGCGCACGGATGGGTAGCCCCAAAACGATGCTCACCCATTCCGGTTTTCCCGGCTATTGGCTCGCCGAACAGGTGCGACGCCTCAATGCGCTCGCCGAATTTGGCGTAGGATCGATCGTCATCGTCGTCGGCCACCACGCCTCGCGCGAGATGGCGGCGTTTCCACTTCTCAATCTCATTCCCAATCCAAACCCCAGCCTCGGAACTTTTTCCTCTCTCCAATGGGGACTCAAAGCGTTCAATACGGGCGCTTTCGTTCTCCCGATTGATGTGCCATGCCCCAGTGGGTACGTCTGGCAACGCCTCATCGATAACACGACTCCCGACACACTGGCGGCCGTTCCCATCTATGAAGGCCGCGGCGGCCACCCAGTTTTGATCTCCCCGAACTTAGCAGAACAGATACTCGAGCTCGACCCCACCGCGAGTAATTCCCGTCTCGATCGAATTCTCGCGACTCTCCCTGCTCATCAGATCCTCCGCTGCCCCGTCGCCGACTCAACCATTCTCCGCAATCTCAACTCGCCGAAAGAGTGGCTTGCGGCCGAACTCTAGCATTGACAGAAAAACAGAAAAACAGTAAACTGTTATTGATGAAAAGCCGGATTTCAATGGATTTGGGAGACCCGAGACTTCTTCGCCTTCTCAAGCGCGAAGCTGAAGAGTCGGGGATTTCCATGAAGGATGTGCTCGTAAATGCCTTGGGAGGGTATTTCGCCCATCGCCTGGAAACTCGAGCACTGGCCAAGGCCGCCGAAGCGGTTTTCAGCGATTGGGAGGATCCTTTAGACTCGGATTACGACAAGTTATGAATCCCGGAGACATCCTTCTCCTCCGCTTTCCCTTCACGGCGCTTGATACGGATAGAAAGCGACCGTCTCTTCTGCTTCACGCGACTCGCCTAACGGAGAAAATCCAACTTGTGACAATCGCGATGGTCACGAGCAAAGTGGATGGCCTCAAGTTGGAAGGGGACGTGCTTATCGAAGACTGGAAAGACGCAGGACTTCTTCATCCAAGCCTCATCCGGTTGGCCAAGCTGGCAACGGTCGAGCGCGACCTTGTCGAAAAGAAGCTAGGGAAGGTGAGCGATGGCGACCTGCTCCTCATCAAGAAGTCGTTTCAAAAGCTTTACAAGTTCTGGAGCCGATAGGATCAAAGCGGAGAATAGCGAAAACGGACGATTGCCAGCACCCAGGTCCAGGGATCGGCCCAGATTCGGATCTTCTTCCCCTCGGCGAAGCCGCGTGAGCAATAGTTGACTCCGACCTCGAGAGGTTTGTAGCCCTTGCGGATGAGCTTGCCCAAGAGCTCGTAATCGAAATCAAAACGCCGCGCGTGAAAGGTGAGTCCTTCTAAGCAGCTGCGACGAAACACCTTATACATCGTCGTGGGATCCGTGAGCCGCACACCATAAAGCGCATTAAAAAGCCCGTGAAAAAAAAGGCCGCCGAGGTTGAAGACAAAGGAGTTGATAGGACTCTTTGCAAACTCACGAATCTTCCAGGTCCCCGCCGAAAGGTGACGGCTGCCGAGCACAAAATCGGTGTGGCCAGCCAAGATGGGCTCGAGAAGCAGCGGGTAGTCGTTCACGTCATATTCGAGGTCTGCGTCCTGAATCAAGACGACATCGCCCGTCACGTGCGTGAGCCCCTCCCGAACCGCGCTCCCCTTTCCGCGAATTGCGCACGTGAGAAGCCGAACCTCGGGCGCCCCCCTTGTCTGCGACATCCGACAAAAGCTGCGAGCGATCTCAAGGCTCCCATCGGTCGAACCGTTGTCGACCACGATCATTTCGAGTTCCATTCCCGACGGCAACGGCGCTAGCGCTACCTGATCCAAGACGGTCCTCAGCGTCGCAGCTTCATTGTAAACGGGCATTACTACAGATAGTTTCATGGGGTGTATCGCCGAATTCGAACGCTATCGGAATTCCAATTTGCCGTCATCTTTTTCTCCCTGTTCTGCTGTTTCGCCTACTTCGACTTTCTCATCCTGAAGCGGACTCCACTCGGCCCGAGTGTGAACGAGCTCAACGACCCGGCGGTCAGCCCCACCGTCTTTGCGCCGGCCATCGACACGATTCGCTATGAGCTCTTTCATCATGGCACACTGCTTTGGTCATCACTGCGCGGCTTTGGACAACCTCTGCTCGCCAGCGAAGTGCAAGGGGCACCCCTCTTTCCTCTCACCCTCCTGACGATCGCCGTTCCGAGCCCGTGGTTTTGGAATGTCTTTTGTCTGCTGCGGCTCGTTCTCATCGGCATCGGCTGCTTTCTCTTCGCTTGCAGGCCCATGGGGTTCACACGCCTGGGCGCCATCCTCTTTACGATAACGTTTGGCTATTCCATCTATGCCATGAGGTGGATGAACCACGCGTGGCAGAACGGCTTTTGCGCCGGCATCTGGTATCTCTTCTTCATTGGAGAACTGGCGTTAGTGAAACGAAACCCGCGCGCGGCTGGCATCGGCCTCGCCCTCTCGGCGTACTCGCTTCTGACCTGCGGCTTTCCCGAAGCGAGCGCGCTCATGGCCATCCTCACGGTTTTGATCTATGCGCCACACTGGCGCGCGCTTCATGGTCATTGGCGGCCCCTCATTCTCGCCAATGGGATCGGGCTGGCTATCGGTGCTCCCCAATTTCTCGCGCTGACTGAATATATTGGTATGGCGGGCGTTCCCTTCCGATCACACCATGGAATTGCTCAATACGAGAATCCGGCGTTTTTCCTCCAAACAATTGCCCGTCTCACCGACGACATTCCTCGCATTTCCTCGATTCACTTCTTCAATCTGATTCCGCTGTGCCTGGCGTGCTTGGGCTTAACCACGATCAAACGGAGCGATTTCAGACGAGAGTTTGCCCTTTCCTCGATCCTTGCGGCGGTGTTTTTTGTTTTCAAGCTCTTCCCGGTGTTTCCGCTATTCAATCTAGCCGTGGGATCGTTGCCTATTCTGACCAATTGTCTATTCACGACCTATTTCTTTCCGCTCATCCTGTTCCCTTTTGCCTTCTGGGTGGCGAGAGGTGGTGAAGCTCTCAAAGGCGCAACGCGGACGAAATTTTCGATCTGTGCCATTGTCACTCTGATTCTATTGGGCTGTTCCTGGCAGTCGCAGACGAATCTGATCGTCACGCGGAGGATTGTGGGGGCGGTGGTCCCTTTCGGAATTCTTGTTCTGTTATGGCTCTCCGGCCGGTTCAGAAGTTTTCTACCTCAGATATTGTTGGGGCTTGTCGCTTTTGAGTTCATCGCTGCCCGTCCAATGGGCTTTGGAGAGATCGTTCCCCCCGATGTCTCTTCGGTGAGGCAAGCTCTACAGGAACAGAACCTTTCTCCGCATGAACTGCGCAATCGCGACGGCGGGGGAAATCTCATTTCCCTCGGCATCGCCACCATCGACATGGGCTCTCCTCCCATTCTCCCGAAGCGGACGAGTGACTTTCGGACCGCGCTTTTCACGCCGGAATGGCCGTCTTTTGGCCCGCACATCATCTTTCATGATCAGCGCGTGCCCTATTCGTGGCGACTCACCGCAACCTCGCTCTGGTGGAAGGGTGACCGGGTCACAATTGATCGCGAGGCTCTGAGCCGAGCCTATGTGCCGAAGCGGTGTTTGTTTGCATCATCGGCGGAAGAGGCGCGAGGGCTTGTGGCCGACCCCGAACGTTTCCAACTGGGAGACGCGGTCATTGAAAATCCCGACAAAGAAATGATCCAGACGTGCGGCGCGCTGAGCGCACAAGCAAATCCGGTGAGGATTCTCCAGGATCGGGGTTCATCGCTGGTCTTCGACAAAATTAGCGGCCCCGCAGTCCTGCTCGTAAGTGACAGTCACTACCCAGGCTGGCGTGCTGAGGAGATCGGCGCCGGCAAGAGCCTCACCATCTTCCCGGCAAATCTCGCGTTCCGCGCCATCGCTCTGCCCGATGCAAAAGAATACAATGTCCGCATGATCTACATACCCACCTGGTGGCGGTGGGAGGCGCTGTCCGTTCTATTAGGATTGACCCTTAGCGTTATGGCACTAGTGCCTCGTCAACCAAAAACAAGACGCAATGACAGAGTTTTGTACGCTATAATGTCATAAGGTAGGGGGGCGCATGAAAATAACAACTTTTAGTCAGCTTAGAAATAATGCCAAGAAATACTTTGATGCTGTGGAACGAGGCGAAAGAATTGAAGTGTATCGGCACGGGAAGCCGATCGCCATTATTTCACCGGTGGAATCCGCAATGAGTGAACGAAGTGAGAGATGGAAAGCCCATTCTCCGCTCCGAATCAAAGGTGTCTCACTGAGTCGAATCATCCTCTCCGAGCGAAAAGAAAAGTGAGTATGAGGATCTTTCTCGATTCGTCCGCCTTTGCGAAGCGTTACATATCTGAAAGAGGCTCGGACGAGGTCAATGATGTCTGTCTTAAGGCGAAGGAGTTAATGGTTAGTGTGCTCTGTATCCCGGAAGTACTGAGCGCGTTTAATCGCCTTCGCCGAGCAAAAAAGGTGAATCCCAGGGATTACGGTAGACTCAAATCAGATCTCTTTAGGGATCTTGAAGAAATGACTGTCATCAACATCGATAACAATTTAATGCAGAAAACCATTGCCTGCCTGGAAAAGGAACCACTGCGGACGCTCGATGCGATTCACGTGGCCAGCGCAAAGGAGTCCTATTGCGATCTTTTTGTTTCGGGGGATAGAAGACAGTCCCAAGCGGCCAAAGCGCTCAAGCTAAAACTACTTGAGGTCTAGCCACTTCATCATTGTGGTGAGCTCTGTGGTTCTAGGACATGTCGACCGCTCTTTTGGCAGCTACTCTCCGATCCACAGCGCCAGCTCGCTTGTGCGGATTCCACGCAGGGTGAGATCGGGGTTGGTAACTCGGGAGGCCACGAAAGCGGCGCGCGAGAAGTCGATGCGACCGATCGTGGTCGTAGGAAGCTGGACCGTATAGTCGGGGGGGAGCGTCCATTTGAGAATGTTGTCGCCCTTTTCGTAATTGCTTTCGTAGTCGGCGCACTCCACCAGCACACCGTTTTCATTGTCGACAGCGCCCAAGATATCGACGATGAGGATATTCCCTTTGGTGCCGAAGGTGGGCAAGTTCCACTCAAGCACGGCGCCTTCCCCCTTCTTGATCACCCCGTGCTTTTCAACGAACGCCGATCCATTCACCCGAGGGTCGTCGAGCCGACCGGGAACCACTAAGAATTCCCGAAATGGTGACACAAAGTCGGAACCCGCCGCCGCGAGAACATAGAGGCCATCACTGATCCCGCTGGCAATCCCTTTCTGGTAAAAGTGATCGTCATCCTCGTTCACGTCCAGCGCCGTTGATTCCGCCGCCGGTCCTATCTGCACCTTTCCCGCTGAGACCAGTGGCATTGCACCAGCTGCGGCTACTGCATCTGATTCTATCTTGATCTTCACCTTTTCCACGGAACAGACAGCCCCCGCCGCATCTCGCTCAGCCTTCGATGAAAGGCGCGCCAGGTTCGCTTCACGTCGGCTCTTGGGGGCCTCCTTCTTCACGATCTGCATCGCAAAGTTGGCCCAGGTTTCCACCTTGCCGCGCGTGGGGTTCAGGGCCGTCCACTCTTCGAGAATCGCAGCCCCCTTCGTCGCCGGCTTTTGCACCGGCTGGGTATTCTCACCCGGTTTCAAGAAACAGCCCGACAGCAAGAGCGTACCGATCAGAAAGGTGATCTTGTTCATAGGATCCTCGTTGTCAGCGGAAAAAAAGCCTCCCGAGCACCCTAAGAGCCAATCCCAAAATCCTTTCTACTCGGTGCGGTCAAAATGACCTGGCTCTTCGTCCTCCGCGGTCGGCATCCTCGAGCCGTGCCTATAGGCACGCCTCCGGTGCCTCCCTTGTGCGTCCTCGATCCAGGCCATTTTGCCACGCCCCTCCCTACGAAAGGATTCTGGGATAGGCTCTTAGCGGCGTGGGTGGTACTTCACCTGCATCGATTTCAGGTTCTCGATATCCAAATGAGTGTAGACCTCGGTCGTCGAAATCGATTTGTGGCCCAAAAGATCCTGCACCACTCGGAGGTCAGCGCCACCATGGAGCATCTCGGTTGCGAAGGTGTGGCGAATCATGTGCGGCCAAACCCGGCGCGTGATGCCCGCGCGCTTCACATACTTCTTAAGAAGCTTCCAGATCCCCTGGCGCGTGAACCCCTTCCCGCGAATGGTGAGAAAGAAGCTGTCGGGATCCTTGAGATCGAAGCGCCGCAACCACCCCACCCGAATCTCTCGGTACTTTTGGCACCAGGTGAGCGCGGCCTGAGACAGAGGAACGATGCGCTCCGTTCCACCCTTACCCTTGATGCGCACAAGGCCATCGGCCCAATCAAGATTCTTCGCCTTTAAGAGCGCGATCTCGGAAACTCGAGCGCCCGTCGCATACCAGAGTTCGAGCATCGCCCGGTCTCGGGTCTCCTGCTCACCCGGGCCATTCGCGCTCTCGACGAGAGCCACGATCTCTTCGTTGGTCAGAATCTTCGGCAAGACATGTTTTTTCACCCGCACCGAGAGAAGTTCGGTTGGGTCGGCGGTCACCCCGTTTTCACGCAAACAAAATTGATAGAACTGCTTCAGCGTGGAGGCCTTGCGGGCGATCGAACGCTCCGCGTTCCCGCCCCGCCTGAGGGAAGCCAGAAATTCCCTCAGCTGGCGCAGCGTAATGGCGCGAAAATCGATCTTTTTTCGGGTGCAGAAAAGAGCGAACTGATCGAGATCCCGGCCATAGGCCGACAGAGTATTCGCGGAATGGGCGCGCTCGGAGGCGATATAGGAGAGAAAGTCTTTCTGAAAAGTCTGCAAAAAACGCTACCTCACTTCAAGTTCCTCGAAGTGCGACTTTAGCTTTCTTCTCAGCCAAAGGATAGCCTGGGTGTGTAATTGGGAGACGCGGCTCTCAGTCACTTCCAACACATCGCCGATCTCCTTCAGATTCAGATCCTCGTAGTAATAAAGACTCAAGACGAGCCTTTGTTTCTCGGGCAGGCTCTCAATCGACCTCGTCACGATCAATTTCACGGTCTTCATGTTGAGGTGCGCGAGAGGGCTCGGGATCTTGCAGCTCTCCAGAAGACTCAAGATGCTCTTGCGATCGCTCGAATTGAAACTGCCCGCCTCATCGAGACTCAAAATAGACACCGACTTCACCTGATTCAGCAGATCGTAGTACTCATCCTTGGTCATCTGCAGCTCTTTTGTGATCTCGTCTTCCGTCGGGGTGCGCCCCAACTCGCGCTCCAGACGCAAGTGCGCTTTTTCCAGCTGCTTGGCCTTTTCGCGCACGCTTCTCGGCACCCAATCCTGGGCACGGAGCTCATCCAGAATCGCGCCGCGGATTCGGAATTCCGCATAGGTTTTGAACTTGTTGTCACGGGTGGGATCGTACTTGTCGATCGCATCCATCAGACCGATCACGCCGCTCGACACGAGATCATCGAACTCGATGTTACTCGGCAGACGAACCGCGATCTTCTGCGCGATGAATTTGATGAGCGGAGAGTACTCAAGGATGAGTTTCTCCTTAGTCCGCTTATCAACCTTCTTCGGCGTTTCTTTATATTTGCGCGCTGGATGTGCCATAGTCGCCCTTAACTGTGGATAGTGTCGAAAAAGTACTGCAAGCCGTGAAACTTTTTGGGTTCCGCGAAATCCAACCGACTTCTCACCCGCTCCAATCGCTCCGTGATCAGATCATTGGGGTAATTGTCGACGAATGGCTTGTTCCCAAACGACTTGATCAGGCGCGAGTCCCACGGAATCAACTCCAGAAGCTGCACACGGACATCGAGATGGGTCCGCGCCGTTTCCATAAATTTATTGAGAGTGCGTTCGGCCTCTCGAAGACGCGTGCACAGGGCCCCGACCAACCAGAAGTCACGAATTGCGAAGCGTTTCGAGAGTAACTTCATTATAGCATAGGCATCCATGTAGCTCGTAGGCTCTGGTGTCGTGACCACCACATGCTGGTGGGCCGCCGCGGCAAACTGAAGCACACCCCAGTGAATCCCGGAAGAGTGGTCGATGAGAATGCGGTCGTAGTTCTTCGTTCCTAACGCATCGAGTTCGAAGAAGAGTTGATTGCGTTGCTCTTCTGTGAGCTCCTCGAAGCCCATCACCCCCGACGGGGAAGCCAGAAGATCGAGGTGGTCGTCGATTCTCATGACGCATTCACTCAGGGGCTTTTTCCCCTCTAAGACGGTCTGAATCGTCCATTCCGGGCGAAGTCCGTAGGCCAGGCTTAGTTTTCCCAACGCCCAATCTCCGTCGATCAAAAGCGTTTTTCTCTGGGCCTTCGACCAGAGACAGCCCAGATTGGTCGCGAGCGTGGTCTTTCCCACGCCGCCCTTGCCGCTCGAAAAAGAAATTACGCGAGTCATTCGAACACCCCTTGCCTAACGATCAGCATTCCAAACTCCCGCTCATCGGGAAATCTCACCGGCACTTTGAAAGATTGAGAGAGAGAGACACCGAGAAGCGGCAACCCCGCTCCCCGCATCACCTCAAAAACCGGTCCGAGTTGAAGCGCCAGATCGACCTTCGTAAGAAAGATCCCGGCGGGGCTGAAGCGGCTCACCTGCTCCAAAAGCCGCTGCGCCTCCTTCACCCGCATCGTTGCGTCGAGCACTAGGAAGGATCGCTTCCCGCTGATGGCTCTCTCGAAGCTGTCCCAATCCTCGTCGCCAGATCCGAGCGGAATCGAGGGGCAATCGACGAACTTGAGTGTTTCGCGCGAGCGGGTCACATTCTTGTCGGCGTAAAAGGGAAGGCGAATCAGATTCGCATAGCCAGCAAGCGCCTCTCGCGCCATGAGCCGCGAACTGTCGAGACTTACAAGGGCTACGCCTTTGCTCTTACTCCGGGCGAGCAGCGCCAGCTTCACAAGCAATGTCGTCTTTCCTGTCCCCGACAGCCCGATGGGAACCCATTCACCGGGGGCGAACAGCAACCTTGGATTACCGCAGGTGATCTTCTGGGAGAGCGAGCGAGCCATCGCCTTTTCAAGGAGTGGCCCCAACGTCAGATCCTTCGTGGGGTAGTCATAGTGGAGCTGCTTAGCGAGATCCTGGCCCAATTCCATCGACAGACCCAATGCCGTGAATCGCTGTTCGAGGCGCGTCATCTCGGGCTTTTTGCTCCGCGCCCCCGGAATATCGATGTAACGCGCAGTCGCCGGCCGCTTGCGGGCAACGGGCTGGGCGACTGAAGGCCCATCATTTTCCGACTCGGCTTCTTTTGGCGTTCCCCGTCGGTGGGGGAAGATCTCCGAAAGTGAAGACTCATCAAACACCTGTTCCAGTGTCTGGGCCTTCTCCTTGGGGGGCTCGTACGCCGCGGTCACCTCGATGGTCTGCTTGTTAAACCACTTGGTCTTCTTGGGCCTTGTCGAGAGAATGAGCGCGTCGGGGCCCAATTCGCTTTTTACGAGATAGAGCGCCTCATCGAGCGACGGCGCCTCAAACTTTCTCACTTGCATAGCGACCTCTTATTTTATACTTCGACCGTGGCCAGCGATCTCACCTTCGCGAAGGAGGCGATCTCGTTAGCTGAGATGATGTTGAGATTCGGGACAAATCGTTCCAGCATCTTTCTAAGATGGCCCCGAACATGGGGCTGAACCAGAAGCGTAGGATTGCCGCTTTCAAAGACCGTCGACTCGATCGTGCGCTGGAGTGACAGAACCAGCTTCTCGAAAAAACCCGGCTCGAGGTTGAGAAACACACCTCGGTCGGTCTTCTGGTAGGCCTTGAGCAGAGTCTCCTCGGTCGCTGGCGACATGTTGAGGACCTCTACCGTGTTGGTGCCCATCGATAACTTATGGGTGATCGTCCGCGCCAACGCCGCTCGACAATACTCCGTGAGCACATCGGGATCCTTGACGCTCGGTCCAAAATTCGCAAGAGTTTCGAGAATCGTTAGGAGATCCCGCACCGGAACCTGCTCCTTGAGGAGGTTCTGACAGACCTTAAGAACCGTCCCCAACGGACAGACGTTGGGGATCAGCTCCTCCACAACCTTGGGATGGGTCTTTTGGGTATTCTCCACGAGCACCTGCATCTCCTGACGACCGATGAGTTCAGAGGCGTACTTACGGATCACCTCACTCAGATGCGTCGCAATAATCGTCGGGTGATCGACCACCGTAAAGCCAGCAACATGGGCCTTCTCGCGATTCTTGTCGGGAATCCAAAGAGCCGAGATGCCAAAGACCGGCTCCTTCGTCTCAATCCCATTCACCGTGTTCTCGGTGGTGCCCGGGTTCATCGCCAGCACCATCCCTGCAATCAGCTCGCCTTTGCCCACGCTGATGCCCCGGATCATGATGGCGTACTCGGTCGGTTGGAGCTCGAGGTTATCCTTAATTCGGACCTTGGGTACAATGATTCCTAGCTCCTTTGCAAACTCCCGCCGAATACCGAAGATACGCTCCACGAGCTCGCACTTTTCCGACTCCACGAGCGACACAAGGCCATAACCCACCTGCAATTCGAGCACATCCACCTCGGGTGGAACGTTCGTGTCATTTGAGGCCTGTTCGATCTGCTTGCGTTCGGCAGCTCTATCCGTCTCATCCTTATCGAGCTTATGCTGACGAACGGCGTAAGCGAGCCCACCAACGATGAACCCAAAAAACCAGAAGGGAAGCGTCGGGATGCCGGGGAGCGCACCCAGCAAGAATAGAATCCCCGCGGTCACCCCAATGGCACGCGGCTGAAGCAGCAGTTGGGTGGCGACCGCCTTGGAAAGATTCTCCCCCGAGGTGGCGCGTGTGACGACGATACCGGATGCGGTCGAAACAATGAGGGACGGGATCTGACTCACCAGACCGTCACCAATCGTCATGAGGGTGTAGATCTGAGCCGCGGCCCCGACCTCGAGACCCTGCTGAAATACGCCGTAAGCAAAACCACCGATGATATTGATAAGCGTAATCAGAATGGCGGCAATCGCGTCGCCACGAACGAATTTGCTGGCACCGTCCATGGCTCCGTAGAAATCGGCCTCGAGCTCAACCTTCCGCCGTCGCTCCTTAGCCTGCTCCTGGGTGATCAGACCGGCATTGAGATCGGCGTCAATGGCCATCTGCTTACCGGGCATGGCGTCCAAGATAAACCGGGCGGCCACTTCAGCGACGCGGCCTGAGCCCTTTGTGATGACGACAAAGTTGATGATGATCAAGATGACAAAAACGACAAGACCAACAATGTAGCTGCCACCGACGACAAAGTTACCAAAGGTCTCGATCACGTGCCCTGCCGCCGCGGTTCCCTCGTGGCCGTGAAGCAAGACCAATCGGGTGCTCGCCATGTTGATCGCTAAGCGAAACAGCGTGGAAAAGAGGAGTACGGTCGGAAAGACCGAGAAATCGAGTGGTCGACCGGAATAGACCGCCACCAAGAGAATCGTGATGCTGAGCGTGAGATTTGAGACGATGAGGAGATCCATCAGCCATGCGGGGATGGGCAGGATCATCACGACCATGACGCCCAAAACACCGGCCGCAATCAAAAGATCGCTGTGTTTGAGTATTCGATTCAGTGCCCGCCTCAAACTATCCATAGGATCCCCTTAGTCTAAATGCCGGCCTCAGCTGATAAAGCCGACCGCATCCCTTTCAATCTGTAGACGTAGCTCAAGACCTCGGCCACCGCTTTGTACAGCTCCCGAGGAATCGCCCGGTTGATCTCAATCTTTTTATAGAGTGTCTGCGCCAGCGGTTTGTTCTCCACAATGGGAATTCCGTGGCTGCGCGCGACTTCTCTGATTTTTTGGGCGATAAGGTCGGCGCCCTTTGCCACCACCTTGGGCGCTGCCATTGTCTTCTGATCGTATTTCAGCGCGATGGCGAGGTGGGTCGGGTTGGTGACAACCACGTCCGCTTTGGGGACATTCTCCATCATGCGGCGTGATGCGATCTGGCGCTGCAAACGACGGATCTTGGCCTTCATCGCCGGATCACCTTCCCGCAATTTCAATTCATCTTTGGCCTCTCGGCGGGTCATGCGCATCTGCTTTTCGAGCTGATAACGTTGGTAGAGGTAATCCAAAGAACTGGGAATCAGGAACGCCCCCAGACAAGACAGAACAAACGTCAGAAGATTTTTCAATGTGATGATGGTCGATTCTCCGATCGCCTTGCTGTAGAAAAGCGGCAGACGATCCATTTGCCCCTTAACGAACCAATAAAGAAGAAAGCCCCCAAACACGAGCTTCACGACGGCCTTCGCAGCCTCGACAAGTCCGCGGGTGGAGAAGATTCGGCCGAATCCAGAGACTGGGTTGATGCGCTCCCAGTTCGGGCTCACGGGTTCCCAGGTCACAAACCACCCCACCTGAACCACGCACACGACAACACCAACGACCATGGCGACAAGCAGAAGAGGTCCCGACATCCACATGAGCCCCTTCAGTGCCTCTCCGCCCAGTTCCAGCGCCTTCGTCTTATCAAGATCCCAAACCATTGGAATTTTGAAGAAGCTCTGGGCTAACGTATTAAATCGGAGCAGATAGGTCGGCGCCAAGAATTGCAGAAATACCACTACGCCGCAGATCAAGATGACGCCCACGAGCTCGCGACTGAGGGCAACCGTCCCTTGGCGCCGAAACTCCTCGCGCCGAAATACCGTCGCCGCCTCGGTTCTATCCTGATCCTCATCAAAGGGTGATGCCATAGAGAGTGTTAGGCCGTGCGCAGCAGTTCCACCAGATTGCCCGAAACATCGCCGAGAATTTGTTCGAAATATTCGAGCATCTCAGGGGCGAGCAAATACATCGCTCCGAGGCCAAGGGTGATCGTGATGGGAAAGCTAAAGAGCAAAATATTCATCTGGGGTAAAAGCCGGGAAAGCAGGCCGACAAGGATGTTGCAAGCCAGCATGATAAACGTGAAGGGTGCGGCCATCTGGACTGAAAGCACGAAGAGCTTTCCCGTGGCCGTGATCAAGAACTGGAGCGCCGAGGTGTGTCCGGCGACGAGGGCATTGAGGTGGGCCGTGACCTCAAAACTCTTCACAAAGACGATGAGAACGCCATGGTGAAAATCGGCGAGCAGAAAGACGAGAAGCGCCAACCACCCCTGAAATGGTGTGACCACAGAAACCTGCGCTCCCGCCTGGGGATCAAGCAATGTCGCGGTCCCGAAGCCCATTTGAAAACCCACGAAATGAGCCCCCAGATTAATGGCCTCGAAGGTCAAATGAGCAACAAATCCCATCGCAAGGCCAATTAGGGTCTCTCGAAGCGCGGTCCATGCGAGTGTGGCAATGTTGGGTGTGATCGTCTCAAGATGCGGACGCACCACTGGGTGGAGTGCCAATGAAAAACTTAAGGCGAGAATCACCTTCACGGTCATCGGGATCGCCTTGTGCGAAAAGACCGGGACCAGCAAAAAAAGGCCGAGAACGCGCAGAAATACGGTGAGCACCCCAAGGTACTGAATCGGATCGGTTGGGTATAGTTCGCTCATCGAACGATATTGGGAATATTTTCGAAGACCTGGGTTGTAAAATCGATAATCACGTCCATCATCCACGGGGAGAAAATGACGAGGGCCACCGTCATGGCGGCCAACTTCGGGACAAAAGAGAGTGTGTTTTCCGTGATCTGCGTCACGGCCTGAAAGACGTTCATCAAGACGCCGACCACCAGGCCAAAGACGAGCATGGGTGCCGAAAGAAGCACGACCGTCTTGAGAGCCAAGCGGGTAATGTCGAGAACCTGTTCGCTCTGCATCGCAGACTCCACTTTTTTAGCTTAGCCAAAACTGCGGACGAGGCTGCCAATGATGAGCTGCCATCCATCCACCAACACGAAGAGAATGAGTTTAAAGGGCAGTGAAATGATCACGGGTGGCAACATCATCATACCCATGGCCATCAGAATCGACGCCACGACCATGTCGAGAACCAGAAAAGGGATATAGATCATGAATCCAATCTGAAACGCGGTCTTGAGCTCCGAGATCATAAAGGCCGGCACCAAGAGGTAGGTGGGCACATCAGCCCTTTTCCCGGGGGCGGGGACCTTGGCGAGCTTTACAAAAAGCCCAAGATCCTTGTCGCGGGTCTGTTTGAACATGAACTGTCTGAGCGACCCCTCCGCCACGCCGATGGCCTCCTTCCCCGAGATTTTCTCATCGAGGTAGGGCATAAGCGCCTGCTCATGAACCGACTTCCAAACAGGCGCCATCACGAAAAATGTCAAAAATAGTGAAAGGCCTACGATGAGCTGGTTCGGCGGCAAAACCTGAGTGCCTATCGCCTGACGAAGGAAGGAAAGCACAATCACGATTCGTACAAAGCTCGTGAGCATGATGAGAAGCGATGGCGCGAGCGAAAGAATCGTCAGCAGCGCCAGGATCTTCAAAACCACAGCGGTCTGCTCGGGAGAATTGGCGTTGCCCAGCGACAGCTGCAGCGAGGGAAAACCGGGCATCGCAGGAACCGCGGAATTCGCAGCCAACGAAGTCAGAGCGCCAACAAGATTGGGATTCATTTTGCCTCAAAGAAATTAAACGGACAGGGGCGAGGTCTTGATCCGTCGAAACTCCTCCTCGACGGCGTCCTTAAAGGCCCGTCGCTCGAGACGCGATTCTGAGTCGTACTCCTCCTGGAGTCTGGGGAGATTCGAAAGAAAATTGACATTCTGGCCGGTCACGCCGACCAGCACAAATTCTCCGCCAATCTTCAAAAGGCAAACAGAAGCCTTCGAATCGATGGGGACCTGCGCCATCTTCTCGATGAGAAACTTTCTTTGCCCGCTGAGTTTCCCCTTGGATTTCAAGAACCGAGCGCCAAAGAAGCTGGTTCCGCCTGCGAGAAGAATCACGGCGAGGATCCCCGCAAGCTGGAAGCCCCCCATGTGGTGGGACTCGGCCTTCTTGATAGCGGCTTCACCCTTCAAGGGTAGTTCCTCTTCATGGCGCAGAAGAGCCAACGTGTTGCTCGTCGCGGTGGGAAAGGCCACCTGCATCGACAGCCCTTCGGACCCCTGGTTGATGTGAATGCGCTTCGCAAGATCTTCGGTGCTGCCCCGGATCGTCACCACTCCCCTGACCTGGTTTCTTTCCGTCGAGATGAGCGCCACCCGCCCGATGAGCTGGTGGGGGTTTATCATCTCCACCTTTCCATGGTAAATTGCGGCAAGAACCGAATCATCCCAATTGAGGATGATCTGGTTGCCGTCAATCTTGTAGGAGGCGGTCGACCGTGCCGTGCAGCCGTTGCACGCCACATGGATCGTGGCGAGTCCATCGCCGTCGACCGTGACATCCCGCAATTCGGATACCCCGAAGACGGTGAGGCTCAAAAGAAGCGCTGTGACTGTGCAAAGTGTTTTTATCATCGTCCGAGGTCCCGAATCCGTTGCTCATGGTTCACGATATCGGTGAGGCGGATGCCAAATTTTTCGTTGATGACGATCACTTCCCCTCGCGCCACCACTCGATCGTTTACGAGTACCTCAAGCGGCTCGCCCGCGATCTTGGAGAGCTCGATAACGCTCCCTTTGTGGAGTTTCAAGAGATCCTGAACCAACACGCGGGTCCGGCCTACCTCCACGGTCACCTTCACCGGGATGTCGAGGACGAACTCCAAGCCATTGGCCGTCACCTCGCCTTTGGTGGGGTTGATGTTGTGCACCGTTGCCGTACCCGGAGCGGTCCCTGGTGCCGCTGTCTCTTGCTGTGTTTCATCCATTTTTTTTGCGCCTTCCATCTATTCTCCTCCCATGACCGGTAACAAATTGGTGATGCGAATCGCCGAATTCCCGTGGCAGGTGCCCATGAGCCCGGCCAATTTGGCCTGGCCCTCCACCTTCACCTCGAGTTCGCCGCTCGCTTCTTGATTCAAAATGAGGACGTCGCCCTTCTTGAGGATCTGGAGATCATTCAAAGTCCGGCTGGCGTCGCCTAACTCCACTCGGACATCGAGCTCCGTCGTTTTGAGCTCTTCGAACCAATGGCGCTGCCAAATCTCGTACTCCTCATCGCCGTAGCTCGACACATTCACCGCCAAGGCCTGCGCAATGCGATCCAGCGGGCGAATCGGAACGATGATGGCCACCGACCCTGTTAGATTGTCGAAATCGATGTCGATTGTGACGACGGCCACATTATCCTGTGGATTTAGGACACCCAAGAAATTGGGGTTTCCTTCCGTGCGACGGTACTCGAGCTCCACCGGATAGTTTGGGCGCCACGACTCCTGGAGATCACTGATGGCCATCATGGTGAGCTTTTTGATCATCATGAGCTCGATGCTCGTGAACTCTTCACGCCCACCGATTTTGGAATAGGGGCGCTCAGCACCACCGTAGTAGGCGTCGACCATCGCATAGGCAAACTTGGCCCCCACCTGGAAAATCAGGTTCGCCTTCAAATTCTTCATGAGGATGATGTTGAGCGCTGTCGGCACAGTGATCGTCGCCGAGTAGTCTCCGAAATGGAGAAACTCAGTGGAGGCCACGGTCACCGAGACGTTGCGCTTGAGGAGGCGAGTGAGCGTGTTCCGAAACGACTGGGCAAACCGCTCGTGAATCCCCGAAAGCGCCGAAAACTTTCCGTGCGTAACTTTCTCTTGGGAGGTCAGATCATAGGCGATGTAATCCGGCTTTTCGTCGGAAGGGGCAGCCTTGGGCGCCTCCGTTTCAACCTCACCGGTCGAAACGGCCGCAAGGAGAGCATCGATTTCACTTTGTGACAGGACCTCGGCCATTTTCAATTCCCCTTAGAGCTTCTAGCAAAATTAAACCCTACTCGGTCGGCTGAAATAACCTGGACCCTTCGTCCTCCGCGTTCGGCTCCTCGACGTGCCCGGCGGGCACGCCTGCGGGGCCTCACTTGTGCGTCCTCGGTCCATGTCATTTCAGCTCTCCCTCCCTACGGGTTTAATTTTGCTAGAAGCTCTTAGTTAAAGTGGTACTGCGTGAAGTAGATCTCTTTCACGCGGCCGGCGCTCAAAAGAGTATTGATCGAACGCATGAGATCGGCCCGAAGCTTGGTCATGCCATCCGACTCTCTGAGCTCTCGGTAGCTCCGGCTCGAGAGAAGCACGAGGATGGCATCGCGCACGATGGGCTTTTTCTTCTTGAGCTCCTCTTCCACCGCGGGGTCGGTCAGCTCGAGCTCCATCTGGATCTGCAAAAACTTTGGCCCCTGATCGCTATTGATATTGACGAGAATATTATCCACCGGAAAAAGCGGCCCCATCTTGTGCGCCTCGACCTCCTTGCCCAACCCCTTCGGCGCCCCATTCTCGACGGGCTGAGCCTCGGCGGCCTTCTTTGCCACCTCACTCACCTCATGAATCCGGCCCCACATCTTTTGCATGAAGACCCCCATCCCGCCGAGCGCGATGAGATTGACGGTCACGAGCGACAAGAGAATGAGGCTGATGAAGTCTTTCTTCGGCGCAGCGCCTGGGGCCGGCGCAGGCGTCACGGCATTTTTTTCCTTCTTGGCGGCTTCGGCCATGCTTTGTCTCCCGGGTTTTATTGGCTAGTGCTGGTAGGGATTCTCGAAGAGTGGATGGTGCAATCACGATGCCAAGAAATTGACCCGCTTGCAGGCTGATGGATTCCCAATGCCGTCAGGCGAGCCGAATTGGCGTCAGGAATTTGGCGGCCACGGGAAGCATCGATACACCGCGGTGCATGTTTGGGAGGTGGGGTTGTACCGCAGATCTTTGCACTCGTAGCCCCTGAGCGGTGTGGCTTTGTAGTGTTTGAGGCCGCATTCCGTTCCACAAGCGATGACTGCCGACTCGAGGAGTCCCTTTCGGATGGTGTCCTCATTCGCGCCGCGTTGGAAGCCATGGGTGACGGTAACGCGCGGACAGAGTGGCTCGAAAATGATGGGGAGAGCCGCGAAGAGAAATAATTTTTTTGGCACGGATCAATCTTATCAAAAATAAAGTAACAGTTTTCTCGAGCTTGAGTGTTTAATCAGTGATTTGAAAATGGACATCGAAGCCCACTATCGCCGCTACGGCCCTATGGTTCTCAGGCGGTGTCGGGCTCTATTGAAAAATGAATCGAAAGCAGCGGAAGCGATGCAAGAAACCTTTGTGAAAATCCTATCGGCCAAAAGTCTCAAGGACCAAGCTCCTTCGAGTTTCCTCTATCGCGTCGCCACCAACGTCTGCCTGAACATCATTCGCTCGGAAAGACTCGCCATATTCCAGAACTCACCGGAACTTTCGGAAATTGCCCGCACCATAGACCCGACCTCGGGATGGCTCTCGCGCAACATCATCACTCAAATGTTTTCTCGGCAAAAGGAACTCAATGCCTACATTGCCGTCTTGTTTTATCTGGATGAAATGACATTGGAGGAGGTTTCTCAAGAGACGGGCCTCTCTGTGTCAGGGGTGCGTAAACGATTGAAGCAGATTCAACTCAGAGCGACCAGATACAAGGAGATCTAAGATGGAAGTCCGAAAGAGCCCTCCCCAGCTCCTGATCGAAAAGCTGCATTTGGGAGAACTCGATCCTCATACGTCGGTGAATACCCAGGCCTGCCAAAATGAGCTAGAAACGCTGTCATCCTCCAACGAGCAAATTTGGGCAGAATATCCACCCGACATGGTGGCGCTCCAGATTGCCCAACGCCTGAGAAAACGGCGACTCTCCATTCCAGGTGCCAGTCTCTTGGAGCGTCTTAACTCGCTCCGCTCTCCGAAATGGCAGTGGGCGGCCATTGTCCTTCTTGTCTGCGCTCCCGTGGGCCTTCTCGTGCTGAATCGCCCGAATGAAACCGATCGAATCAAGGGACTGAGTCCTTTCCTGACGATTTACCGAAAGGTGGGCAATTCCTTTGAGAGAATGTCATCCAATAGTAAGGTCGCCGAACACGACATTATTCAGATCAGCTACGTCGCCCACGACGCCAGGTTTGGGGCCATTTTTTCTGTGGACGGCAACGGAAAACTCACGCTCCACTACCCGGAGAGACCCGGCCCCGCAGCCAAACTCATCACCTCGGGAGAGGTCATTCTCCCCGATGCCTTTGAGCTGGACTCTAGCCCCCAATTTGAACGTTTTGTTTTCGTCACGTCACCGGACTCTTTTGAAACGCAGTCTCTCATCGAACACTTTCAGCAGGGTTCCCTGCCGAAACAGTACATGTCATCATCAGTGTTATTGAAAAAATAGGGGAAACTCCATGAACTTGCATCACATGATAGTGGTTGGTGCCTCACTGGCGGTAGTAGCGCTCTTTGCTTCGGAACAGCCCCCGCAGATCAAACGTTTTGCGTTTGTGATCGGTCAAAATAGTGGCGGGCGCCAGAAACCAAGGTTGCGGTACGCGGCCTCCGATGCCAACTCCGTCTGGAAGCTGATGAAGGATCTCGGGGGCGTGGGTGAAAGCGAAAATATCCTGGTGATAAATCCTAGCAGACTCGAGCTGCTCGACCGCATGAACGAGATGAAAACCCTCATTGAACGGAAACGATTGCCCAACACTCGAACCGAGCTCTTTTTCTACTATTCCGGGCACTCCGATGATGAGGGGCTCCTTCTCAACGACGATCGGATCGCCTACCCCGAGCTCAAAAATCGGATCAAAGACATGGCCGCGGATCTCAGCATCATCGTACTGGACTCGTGCGCATCGGGAACTCTCACACGCATCAAGGGAGGACACAAAGCCGCTCCCTTTCTCACCGATGCCCTTTCCAAACTGAAAGGTTACGTCGCATTGACATCAAGCTCGGGCGATGAGGTGGCCCAGGAATCGGATCGGATCAAGGGTTCTTATTTCACTCACTATTTGGTCTCTGGTTTGAGAGGCGCGGCCGATCTCTCCCAAGACAACCGGGTCACTCTCAATGAGGCCTATCAATACGCCTACAACCAAACTCTCGCCCGCACGGAAAAAACGGCTTCCGGGGCCCAGCACCCATCCTACAGCATCCAACTGACAGGCAGTGGCGAACTGGTCATGACCGACCTCCGCCGCGTATCGGCCAAGGTGGTTCTAGATAAGAACGTGATGGGACGGGTTTTCATTAGAGACAAGGCCGATACCATCGTAGCCGAGATCGACAAGATCACTCAGAAACCCATGGCGATTGGGCTCGAAGCCGGTGCCTATTCACTCATTCTTTTTAAGGATCAAAAAATTGGCAAGGCGAACATTACTCTGGCAGCAAACCGGTTTGCCGAGATCAGCGCGACGGACTTTGCTCCGGTAGAGGCGGAGGTGACCGCAGTTCGCGGGGGCGCGTCAGTTCTTGAACTGTCTGAGGATTCGGAGGTGATAAATATTCCCGCAGAGTTTTCGATACTCCCCGGTGTGAGCACAAACGTCATTTCTCCCGATATTACCGCCAACAATTTTTCTTTTAGCCTCTTGTACGCAAGACCCGTTCGCCTCTCCGGTGTCGCCTTCTCAGTGCTGGGGGGAACCCGCGTGAGAGGCCCCATGAAGGGGGCTCAAGTCTCGCCGTTTTTCAACGAGGCCCAGTCAGTCACCGGAGCCCAAATCGGAGGATGGAACCGATCCCTGGGTGAGGTCACGGGGTTTCAATTGGGCGTAACCAACATCAGCCCGAAAAAGGTGACCGGCGCCCAGATGGGTGGCGTCAATCGCGCTGACGAAGAGGTTGTGGGTGCCCAGTTGGGCGTCTCCAACCTAAGCTTCAAGAAGGTGACAGGATTTCAGTTCGGGATCGTTAACCGGACCGAAGATGAAATTATCGGAGCGCAGATAGGGGGTATCAATTCCACACCCAAGTTGGATCAAGGATTTCAATTTGGCGGGTTCAATCGATCCGATTCGCCGTTGGTCGGTGCCCAACTAGGCGGGATCAACGTTCTCCCACACCCGATCATTGGTGGCCAGATCGGAGCCCTGTTCAACCAATCAACCGAGATCACCGGGATCCAAGCCGGCGGAATCAACACCGTGAACCAAATCCTGGGAGCGCAATTGGCAGGACTCTTCAATGACGCGGAAACCGTTCGGGGAGTCCAGGTCGCTTTCCTCAATCACGCCACAAACATCGACGGCGTGCAGATTGGAGTAGCCAATGACGCTGGCGACATCAGCGGTGTCCAGGTGGGGTTGGTAAACCGTGGCGCAACGGAAGAGGGTGTGACCGTGGGACTCGTGAATTTGCCCAAACGGGGCCAGTTCCGCGTGAGTTACTCGCTCGACGACCAAAGCTATAACAGCTTCGCCCTCAAGTACGGAACCCGGAACACCTATTCTTTCATTCAATATGGATCAAAAGCGGCAGAAGGACGCACTCACCACAATAAATCGCTGGGATTGGGGGGCGACATCCCACTCGGAAGATTCTCTCTCAATTTGGAAGCGTTGTTTTCACACCTGGATAAAGACACGCTGGCCAACACTGGCGGCATCACGCTCTTTCAGGCCCGCCTTCTACCCCGCTACCGCATCACTGATTGGCTAGCTGTTTTTGCGGGCGCTACCTTCAACGCCAAGTTGACCGGCTCCACCTACGACTTCGACTACGACGAGCCCAAGGCCCGCCCGTGGTTTGGGTACTTGGGGGGAGTGGAGTATTTGATTTAGCATACAATTCGATTTTCGGACCGTTGTTCTTCCATCAGAGCCAACGTCCGGTGGGACATTGACTCGGCATGCAAAACAACCTCTAAGACTTTATCGATCCTTGCTCCCATTTCCTTGAACTGACCATCGACCTTCTTAAACTTGGCATCCATCCCCGAAAGCAATTCATTGCGGACCTCCTTGAGGTGTCCAACGCTCGCGGGAACGGAGTCGTGAGTGACTCGCTTCATGCGATCGTCACAAGCAAAGGAATTGGGGAAGGCAATGGGCAGCGGGTTGCATTCGTTGGGCGGTCGATTAATGGCGGAGCTACGGACGGCGCGCGAGGTGGATTGGTGGTTGCCGGGGAATTGAATTGGGAGAGATGTGAGAAGCTGCTGGCTTCTAGGGCGGAGGTGTTGTGGGTGCGTTAAGCAACGCTTCTTGCTGTCGCGGAGAAGAGGAGCCACTCCATCTCTTGATTGGCGAGAGTCCGATCCGGTCCGACGTTTCGGACACCTGTGCAAGTGGCTTCAAGCCTAGCGCTAGGCCTTTTCTTTCGTAAGGATTTTTTTATTTGTGTTGACTGAGTCCTGATGAGATTCCGATCTATCAACGAGTAAGTCATTGGAATCAGATCGTTTTTTTGAGGTCGGTTTTACTCTTTTTGCAAAAGCCATCAATTTTCTGTGTTTATCTTGTGATTTCATTGGGCTTTTCCTCCTGAAAAATGCGTCGTCAAAAACCTGAGTTAGAGTCATCTCAATTGGGAGGCTCTATGTTTGAAAATATCTGTGATGAAATTCTATTGGTTGAAACAAAGGCTGCGGTGCTTAAGGAAAAGACTCAGACCAGTCGGGTGCTTGATTACCTGGCTGAAGTGGATCGCAGGAGACTCTGGCTCAAGGAAGGCTATGCCAGTCTTTATGATTTCTGCATTCGATATCTTGGCTACTCCGAAGGCGAAACGCACCGGCGCATTCAGACCTGTCGGCTAAGTCAGAAAGTAGTCGAGGTGAAACCTCTTCTTGAAAATGGGACTCTGTCGCTAACCTCTCTCACTCTGCTTTCGCCTGTTCTTGAGAAAACAAACGCCCAAGACCTTCTCCCTAAGGTCATCAACAAACCATCCCGGGAGGTGGCTGATATTTTGGCCAAAGAGTTTCCTGAAAAGATCCAAAAGAAAGAGGTCCTGAAAGTTATCTTAGATGAGGAGCTCAAGGAACTTCTCGAACAGGCAAAGAGACTCGCGTCGGAAAAAGATGGAGCCGTGCTCTTAAAAAAAGTACTCAAAAGCTTCGTGAGACAGAAGAAAACCCGGAACACCGTCACGCCACGTCACACCCACCATGTGCAAGCGCGTACGGCGCGAGAGGTAAAAAATCGCGATGGTTATCGGTGCAGCTATGTTGGTCCAAACGGTGTTCGGTGCAACCAAACTGCACATCTTCAGATCGATCACGTCCGGCCCTACGCCATGGGCGGGAGCAGTCGAGACTTGGAAAACCTTAGACTCTTGTGCCGAGCCCACAATTTAGCCAAAGCACGACTGGACTTTCCTCAATGGGACCCGGCTTCGCCTCTCGCTACGCCGGGCAAGCCCCCGACTTTGCGGCACTGAGGCTCGCCGGGCGTAGTCGAAGACGAAGCCCGGTAACCTCGGGGCGACAAGCCGCCCAGGGACTAGGTGTGGTCACGCACTCTCTTCGGCGCGTCAGTCGCCTCCCTGGGCGCGAGATGAGCCGTGTTCAGTGTGGCGAATATTCCCTTCGACCGCTTATTGAGAGAGACCCCAGCACCCGTATACCCGTTGTCCACCGCGACAATTCTCGTCACTGCGTCGAACCAAGTTCCGAAAAGGCACTCGGGGAATACATTTTCTTACGCATGGCTCGCCGATGGCACGGGCTTGCAATTATCTCTTTCACACGGAGAGCTCCCCTATTCGAAGCTCTCCCCATGAGGAGTGTATGAAGCTGGTAATTGCCATTTTGGCCCTGAGCGTGATTGTCGGTTGTGGACAAAGCCCGAATTTGGTTCCGGTGCCTCCGCCTGTTTCTCCCGGGGCTCCGATTCCCGGCGGACCCTACAATCCGCCCGGCATGTACAATCCTCCGCCGCCTTTCAACCCATACTTTCGGCCGCCGATGCCGCCGCAGATGCCGCCACAGTTTCAGCCCTTCATGCCGGTGTACGGCTACTTCTGCCAGCAGGGCTGCTCACCTTACTGGAACAACTTATGGCAAAATTGGACGGTGTACGCTCAAAACTCCGGATGCAATCAGTACGACTTCAATGTCTTCTGGAATGAGTATTGTCCGCAGCAGTGGTCGGGCACCACAATGGGTGGGGTCTACAACCAGATCAACGTTAATTATTTCGATATCTACTATTAGAGCCTATCCTAAAACCCTTTCGTCGGGAGGAGCGAGGCGAAATGTCCTGGACCGAGGACGCACAAGGGAGGCACCGGAGGCGTGCCTTTAGGCACGTCGAGGATGTCGACCGCGGAGGACGAAGGGCCACGGCATTTTGACCGTTCCGAGTAGAAAGGGTTTTAGGATAGGCTCTTAGCCGATCGTCCAGTCTTCGAACGAGATCTGCCGAGGAGGACCGTTGGGGAAGCGTTGAGTGAGTGCGGCGAGAAGATCCTTCTTCATCCGCGCAAAGCCACGCGAATCGCGAAAATCTTCCAGGCGGTAATTCGCCGTCACCTCGAGAACGGTGTCGAGAATGCGGGCCTTGGCCTTGTCAAACGCCCCCTTGGCGGCTTCCGACGGGCAGTCGAGTGCGAGGCTGAAGCGCACGTACATGACGCGGTTTCGCTCAGTCGAAAAGATGGGGAAGGTCAGCTCTTTCAGCTCGTAGACATACGTAAAGGCCGCCGCCGCCGGCGCAGGCGGGGCCGCAACTATTGGTGGCGCATAGGCCGGATCGAGCAGAATCATGACGATTCTCGCTATCGACCAGCCGGCCGATAGCACCACCCCTATTCCACAGAGCCAAACGCCAAAAACCTGCAGACGAACACTGAAAGTCCCCGCATGGGGTGCGGTGGCCACTCCCAATTTTTCCATAGATCTTTAGAATATCCTGTCGACGTGAGCGAATCCACCCACCTCAATTTCGCGCCGTGCTATCGTCCCAGCCCGAAGCAACGCGCCCCACGATGGCCATCCCAGCGCCCAAGGCCACGAGATCTATGCCAAGAGGCTCGCCACCGTTATTATGGGAAGGCTATGAAGGTGAGGCTTCTAATCGCGGCGATTCTATTTCTTCCGCTTCCGCTCCGCGCTCAGATCCCGCTTCACCGGATTTTGCAAACTCAGTACCAGGGGATCTCGCAGACCTTTCTCAAAGAGGTTACCTTCCACTCCCCAACGGACCAACCGGGATTTGTAGTCTATGGAAATCTTCGGTACGGGTACTATAAGCTCACCGATTTCCAACGCTCGGATGGGAAAATTCGCTTCTCTTTCCTTCCGCCGGGCTACCAATCTCCCATTGAGTTCTATTTTCGAGCGAAGCGCGACACTCGACTGGGGACGCGGCTCTTTCAAAATCCCACGCCCCGCACCTTTCTTCCGTTGTCTGGTCGAGTGAAGGGGAGGTTATCGACGCCCTACGTTTTGATGGGAAACGGAGTTCAGGTCCCGACAGATGGCGATGACTTGACGCAGACGATTCAATTTCAAGCGGTAGTAATCCTCAATCGTTTCGGGGAAATCGTTTGGCTTCACGTCCCGGTGCCGGGGAATCAGTTTTCCGTGCAGGAGATTAACGCAAAACAAATTGGACCAGGGCGCTACGGGCTTATCCAATCCCACGATCACTTCGAGGTCGTCGACTACCGCGGGAA
>JACPWY010000010.1 GCA_016196825.1 Deltaproteobacteria bacterium
CTGACGAAAGCCTCTCATTGCGTTTTGCCGTCTTACCGTGTTTGCTGTCTTCATGTGGCTCCTCTCCTATTCAATGCTCCGTGGACTTTGCCACGGGGGAGCCACTCCTTCAAAGTTCAGCTAGTTTTGATATATCCTCGGCCGCCCACCACAAAGATGCTGTCGGGATGCCCTTCAACCTTCACCACGGGGCGAGATACCGCTTTATCATCGAGTGCATTGACTGAAAAAATAACTCGCTTCGGCAACAGACCATGAGTCACAGCTGGCACTACGCAATGCGCTGCCGTTAAGATCAGATCGTCGGAGAGGATTATGCCGGATGCTTGACCATGGTGCGTCTTCCCTTCGTATTCCCACTCGTAATCCAAAGCCACAGTTTGCTTTGCTATCTCGTGATCTGGTGGCACCTCTTTGCCGCCGATAATCCAAGGCTTAACGGAATG
Source organism: Deltaproteobacteria bacterium (assembly GCA_016196825.1). Classification (GTDB taxonomy): domain Bacteria; phylum Bdellovibrionota; class FAC87; order UBA2466; family UBA2466; genus JACPWY01. The sequence goes on from JACPWY010000010.1 coordinate 447, forward strand.
TGAAAACGCTAACGCAGAAAAAAACAAAGAAAAAAATACAAAACGCACGTCCCCTCCCCAATTCAAAAGTTTCCTACCACTACCAAAATCCTTTTCAAGAAAATTGAGTAAAACCCGGAACATTTTTCGGAGTGCAACTCTCAACAGGGCTAACCGCAGTCTCCAAGCTTGGATTCGAAAATATCGCACTCAGCGCCAGACAGCTGAAATTGATGTTCGCTCGCTATCCCTCACCTAAGCGCCGTCAAAAAGTCATTTACCGTTTGAATAAGGATCCCGCCGGATTTCTTCGGTTGGTTCATGAATCGTCCGAAGTCCTTGAGATCTCCGGTGAGAAGATGAGAACACCCGGCCTGCCGAGCCGAAAGAAAAATGGGGGTGTCTTTGGGAGGCAATTCGATCGGGCATTCTCCCTCTACGACTGTCGCAACGAGACCCATCCGCCCAACAATCTTTTTGAGTTCTCCGACCCCCTTTGGAAACTTTATCGGCAGATTACGCTCAGCCTCCTCCATCGCCAGAACACAGGTCACTAACTTCCATCTTTCTGGGACTTTCAGTCGTAGGAGAAACGCGGCCTTACCCGATGGGTTGTGAGCCGCCGTAAAGATCACGTTCGCGTCGAGGAATATCTTCACGACCGCTTCGATAGCTTCTGCTGAAGTTTAGCCCGGATCGACTCTTCCAAATTATCTTGAGCATCCCAATCGGCGATTTCCGCGTCTGAGTATATTTCGATTTCCAAGACCGCTGCCGGTCGAAGCACAATCTCCCCTCCCCGTTCTTCGAGAGTAATGATCCCCCCAGCCTTCACCCCCAGCCTCTTTCGCAAGACTGACGGCAATGTGATCTGCCCCCGCGGCGACACTACAACACTCGATTTGGAGGGAGGGGACACAGTCACCTACTTTCTGAATTTCAGTATATCGGAAAATCATTATTTCCGCAATATAGCCTCGGTCGCTCTTCTCTCCCAATGGAAATCAGGTTCGGCACCGCAAGATCGACTCGTAGTGCGATGTCACTCTATTGATCTCCTATTATTGTGGAAGCCTCTGTTAGGAGGGAATCCGGAATGAAGGTATCAATGCTGCTTCTCTTTACCCTATGTGTGTTCATGAACGCCTCTCCCATGCCTATCTCGAAAACAGAAAACGGCTTTCTGATAAAAACTGTCCTGTCCTACACCTCCAGTAGCGGCGTCATTGAGTCCGAGCGAGAATTCATTCTGCCCAAAAATAATACTTCTTGGAATACGCTGGTAGACCCTAAAAATGGAGTTGCGTTAATTGGTCGGCTGGTGAAGTCCGATAAAAAGTCTATTCACATTGAATATATGATTTTAGACACAAAGAAAGCGAACGCAATTATTTCCACTCCCTCTATTGCCGCCCTTCTTGGTGAATCCGCCGAAATTGGCACTCAGACTGACACGGAACAAATCTCGATAAAATTTCTAGCGAGTCGGACCGAGTACAAATCGGACAAATAGAGATTAGAAAGTCTGTCTTAAGACAGATTATTCATCGATCAATCGGACCGGGCTTAGAGCCTATCCCAGAATCCAATCGTAGGGAGGGGCGAGCCAAAATAACTCGGATCGAGAACGCACAAGTGAGCCCCCGGAGGCGAGCGCGGAGGACGAAGAGCCGAGTTATTTTGGCCGTTCCGAGTAGAATGGATTCTGGGATAGGCTCTTAGCGCGCCAAGTTCTTCAGCTCTTCTACCTTGTCGAGCTTTTCCCAGGTGAAGCCCTTCGTCGAATTGCGGCCGAAGTGGCCGTACGCCGCCGTCTCTTCGTAGATGGGACGACACAGATCCAGCGCCTTGATGATGTCGGCCGGTTTGCAACCGAACAACTCCTTCACCGCGCCGGTGATCTTCTCTTCCGCCACGTTTGATGTATCAAAGTGAGTCACCATCAGGGACACCGGCTCCGCCACGCCGATGGCGTAGGCAAGCTGCACGAGGCAGCGTTTGGCCAGTCCGGCCGCGACGACGTTCTTTGCAATGTAGCGCGCCATATAGGAGGCCGAACGATCCACTTTTGAGGGATCCTTGCCCGAGAAGGCGCCGCCGCCGTGCGCGCCGTGGCCACCGTAGGTATCAACGATGATTTTGCGACCGGTGAGGCCGCAATCGCCCATCGGTCCGCCAATAACGAATCGGCCCGTCGGGTTCACATAGATCTTAGTCTTGTTGTCGACCAGCTTCGTCGGGATCACCTTCGCGATCACCTCTTCATGGATGGCCGTCTTGAGATCCTCATACTTCACTTCCGGGGAGTGCTGGGTCGAAACGACAATGGCCTCAACACGTTTGGGAGATCCGTTCTCATACTGAACCGTCACCTGAGACTTCCCGTCTGGACGGAGAAAACCCAGTACACCGTCTTTGCGAACCTCGGCCAGACGCCGGGTGAGACGATGGGAGAAGGCCAGCGTAGCGGGCATATACTCCGGGGTCTCATCACAGGCATACCCAAACATGCAGCCCTGATCGCCCGCGCCCATCTCCTTGAACATTCCTTCGCCTTCGGTCACGCCTTGCGAGATATCGGCCGACTGTTTGCCAATCGCTGTGAGAACCGCACAGGTCTTGAAATCAAAACCCAATTCGTCATCGATATACCCAATGCGCTTGATTACATTGCGCGCAATGGTCGTGGGATCAAAAACAGCGTTAGTTGTGATCTCGCCACTCACAAAACACAGGCCCGTCGTAACAAGCGTTTCACACGCCACGCGGCCTCTCGGATCCTGCGCGAGCACCGCGTCGAGTACGGCATCAGAAATCTGATCGCACATCTTGTCGGGATGACCCTCTGTGACCGATTCAGACGTAAAAAGGCAGTTTTTTAGGTTCATGATTTTCTCCCGATAAACCCCAGTAGAGTGCTAGCGGGGGGCAGAGTTGTCAAACCACAAGAGTCATGGAGAGCGGCTATTCTCTAGGAGATTCACGCTACTTACGGCGGGCGTTGGGCGGAGACATCTCATCGCCGAATTCATCAGATCCTGCACTGCTCTTACGCTTCCTCAAGGCAATCAGGGCGATGGCGAGAAGAAGAATCGCAGCGCCTACCGCGATGAAAAGAATATTCTGCGAGATGAGATCGGCGATTTCAACACTGTGCCCCTTCCCTTTCGGCGAAGGCGGAGGCACATCAGGCGGCGGAACCTGTGGTGGTGGCTCAAGCGCCTCGGTCTTGGGCGGCTGCGCTTCTTGGGCCGCTTGCGGTGGAGCGTTGGTCGCCACCTGCTGTGGCGGCTGCTGATTGGCTGATTGGTCCGGCGGCAAAGCTTTCTTCTGCGCGAATTGACCAGGGCCGGAGAAGGGGCTCAGGTCCGCCGGATAGAGATTGATCTTAGTCCCTTCGGCAATCGTGTCGGGGCTCTTGATGCCATTCAAAACCGCAATTTCTTTCCAGCTCATCGGCGAGCCGTAATGCTTACCCGCAATCTTCGATAGCCAGTCTCCCTTACCGATGGTGTAGGCCTCACCCGGAACATTTCTCTCCTGGTAAAAACTCTGCATGCTCTTGTCAGCGGGGTCGGCTGGCGATGCGTAGTAGATCAACCTGCCTGGCTTCCACACGCCCGGATTCCACTTCTTGAGTATGCTCGCCTGCCCGGCACCGCCCATCAGAAGCGTCGCCAGGCTTTGGAGAGTGTCTGCCTTGCGCAAGAAATAAAAACGGTTGAGCGAGGCATCTCCCTTGTGGATAGCCATCTTGGGTATGCGGGGGACTCGCGAGACGAATCCCGCTGACCCACCAGCTGATCCAATCGGGGATATTCCTTCGTGAGTCACCGAAGCACCATCGGCCGGAGTCGAGCCTGAAGGTGGAGCGTCGGTGGCCGCCACCTTGCCCATATCGATGTCTGGCGCCGGATTCTTGGCCTCGCCCTTGGTGGCGGGATTCTCAATCTCGCTGAGCATCTCGTCGCCGGAACCATTCGGTTTGGCAGCGGCCTGATCCTCATTCTTGATTGAATCTTTGTCTTCGATCGTGGCCGTGTCGGGAGATCCTGTGGGTGAGGCCTCGGGGCTCGCGCTGACCTCAGAGGAGGGAGAGGCCTCGGCCGTTTGCTCTTCGGGAGGCGTGTCGGCCACGGCGGCCGTCAGATCGTCCGCCGGTTTGTCATCCTCTTGGGCCTCCGCCGAATTCTCGCCTTCGCCATCTGTCGGCGCATCGACCGAGATCTCAGAGCCATTCCCTTCAGAATCAAGCGATGCCTCGTCGGTGGCTCCCTTGTGGGCACACGACACAAACACGAGCAGCGATAGCGTCAGTGCACTCGTGAGAAACGGCATGAAGACATTTCTAAACATAGAGAAATAGAGCCCTGGTGGCCCTCGTAGTCACTCATCGGCCAAGATCCAGGAGGCCTTTACAAAGAAATGCGGTTTTTTCACGTTTGCCCGTCGAAAGGAGTGGTCTTTTGCGCTAGGTATCTGTATTTTTAGAGCTTCTCATGGTGACGCATCGAGACACACTTCGTCTCGTACCGTTGGGCGGACTAGGCGAAATTGGAATGAACTGCCTGGTGCTCGAATGGCGCGATGAAATCATTTTGATCGATTGCGGAATTCAGTTCCCGGATGCCCGATACCCGGGAGCCGATCTCCTTGCCCCGGATTTTAGCTATCTCTCCGATCGCTGGAAAAAGGTGCGCGCAGTCGTGGTCACTCACGGCCACGACGATCACATCGGCGCAATTCCATTCCTGGCTCGAAATCGGGATATCGATGTCTATTGCACGCCATTTCCGCGTGGTCTACTCGACAATAAACTTGATGAAATCAAGACCGAGTATGAGGTTCGTTTTCATAAGATCAAGCCGCGTAAGAAGTTCAAGATAGGCTCGTTTGAATTCGACCCAATCCCGGTCCAGCACTCCATCATCGAATCATTGGCTCTCTGCATCACAACTCCTGTAGGGCGTGTGATTCACACCGGTGATTTCAAGCATGACCAAAATGAGATGGGGGACGAGGACGCCTTCGAAATCTTTGCGGGACTGGGTAAGGAGGGGGTGCGGCTCCTGCTTTCTGACAGCACCAACGCCGAGCGCACCGGCCACACGATATCCGAGGAGGATATCGAACAATCTTTCCAGACCCTTCTCACCAAGCAAAAGGGGCGAATCATCATTGCCCTTTTCGCCTCAAATATCCGCCGCATCGAACGCCTTTTGAAAGTGATCCACAGCCAAGGAAAGCGCGTCGCGCTCGCGGGCCGCAGCATGAACTCGTACACCAAGCTTGCCCACGCCCTTTCCGCACTGAATATCCCCGAGGATACTCTGGTTCCTCTCGCGAATATTCATGATATTCCAAAGAAAAACCTGGTTATCCTCTGCACCGGCAGCCAGGCGGAGCCTCAGTCGGCGCTTCTTCGGATGGCGACTGGAACCCACAAAGACGTTCAGGTCGACACGGGCGATCTCATTATGTTGTCGAGTCGCTTCATCCCCGGGAATGAACGGGCCATCACCAACATGATCGATAACCTTTACCGAGCCGGCGCGGACGTTCTTTACGAAAGCATCCATCAGATCCACGTTTCGGGCCACGGATTCCAGGACGAATTGATGATGATGCTCAATTCGGTAAAGCCGGAGTGCTTCATTCCCATTCACGGCGAGTATCGCCACCTCGCCAAACACGCGCTACTCGCAGAACGCAGCGGTGTAAAACGCTCAAACATCCGCGTAATCGAGAACGGACAAATTGTCGAACTCAGTGCGAAGGTGATGGAACTCGGCGATCGCCTCAACATGCAGAAGACGGTGATCGTCGAAAATGAAGCGATGCACCGAAGTCCGGAGATCTTTTCCCAGCGGAACAGTTTGGCCAAAACCGGAATTGTCTTCTGCACATTCCTGATTGACCATCGAACGCACCGCCTTCTCATGGAACCTGTTGTCTCGGCCTACGGAGTTCTTTACCGAGAGATCGAGACCGATCCCAATCTGATTTTGGACGAAGCGTCTCACGCGATGCGCAAACTCTATCGGAACGCCTCTAAGAGCGACGATTTCCTTGAGACCGCGCGCATCGAGCTACGACGCTTCTTTAAGCAGCGTGCCAGCCACAAGCCCGTTGCGATCCCCCTGATGCTCGAAATCTGACTCGCCTTCACTCGTCGAATTGCCGATACGATCCTTGGGAATAGTCCCTTTTCGGGAAGCGTTATGCAATTCTTTGAGATCCGCGTCAACTCCGTGATCACCAATGCCCCGCTCGATTTTGATCTGTTTCTGACCGTCGGTGGAAAACCGGTGCTCTTTCGAAAGACTGGTGACGTGCTCACACGTGAGCGGGTGAAGATCCTCTTTCAACACGGCGGCGAAAAATTCTTAGTGCCGCTCGATCAGCGCACGCTGTATCTGGGCAGCTTGAAAAAAGCGGCGCACAACCCCGAAAACTCAACTGAGGAAAAGGGGAAATTCCTCAAAGAGACCGCCTTCGTTCACGTAAATGATCTCTTCACGAAAAAAGATATTTCGCCAGTCGTCACCGAGGCCGAGGGGCTGGTCGAGGAGATGGTGAATTTTTTGACAAGCGACATCAACGCGACAAGTTCTCTCATGCGTCTTTCGGTGCACGATTACTACACCTACAACCACTGTGTGGATGTTTCAGTCTATTCGATCGTTCTCGCCCGGCGCATCTATGGCGATTCCAGTAAGGAGGTGTTGATGGCCGCGGGACTCGGTGGATTGCTGCACGACATCGGAAAGAGAAAGGTCGACTGGGGCATTATCAATAAGAAATCACCTCTCACCACCGATGAATGGAAAGAGGTGAAGCGTCACCCCGAATACGGCCGCGAATTCCTCGAGGAGATTCCCGCGATCCCCGATCGCACCAAGCTCATGGTCTATGAGCACCATGAGAATTTCGATGGCACCGGTTACCCGCGTGGCCTGAGGGAAGATCAGATTTCCGGGTTGGCGCGAATCGTCGCGATTGCCGATGTGTTTGATGCCTTAACGACGGATCGCTCGTACCACAAGGCGGTGAATCCCAAAGAGGCGATGGATATGATGTTCGGAATGCAACCGGGAAAATTCGACCCCGATATCTTCCAGTCGTTCAATAAAAAGATCAAAAAGCAGACCGGCATGGAATTCGCGCCTGACTTTGATCCCTGCCAGCCCGGCCGCGTATTTAAGTGATCTCCTGAAAAATCGGATCCTGTGAAGTAAGGTTTCCGCCCCTCCGGGTCCGAGACCCCATTTCATTGGGACCGGTTTTCCTGAGTTCGCCGTGATACGCGGCCAGTCGGCAGTAGGGAATTGGGAGAAATGGGGAAGAGGGCAATTGGGCGATATGAGGGGGGTTGTCCGGTATAATAGCGGGATGGCAGAGAACAAGGTTTCGGGGTGGTCCGTGTTTACCAATCGGCGGATTGCGGTGACGTTGCTGTTGATGTTTTCGAGTTCGTTTCCGCTGCCGCTGACGGGAACCGGGACCACCTTCCAGGCCTGGCTCAAGGATTCCCATGTCGACATTCGCACCATCAGCCTGATGAGCCTCGTGGGACTACCGTACAATTTTAAGTTCTTGTGGTCACCTCTTCTCGATCGATACCACCTGCCGTTTCTGAATCGGCGAACGGGGTGGATTGCCCTTTTTCAGGTACTTCTCATCATCACGATCGGATCCATGGGATTTATCAACGCGAGTGAGGCGACGGGTATGGTTGTTTTCGTCGCGTTTATGATCGCCTTCTTCAGTGCGAGCCAAGACGTTGTGATCGATGCCTATCGGATCGATATTTTGCGGGCCGAAGAGCGAGGCGCGGGGGCTTCAATGGTGATGATTGGCGGACGACTCGCCTTTCTGACCGCGGGCGCGCTGGCGCTCGTGCTGGCCGATCACTTGCCGTGGCATCAGGTCTTTATGGTGATGGCGGCCTGTCTGCTCATCGGCCTTCTCACCTCGATCTTTTCGCCCAACCCCGAGGTCCCCGTCGAAGAGCCGAAAAGCCTGAAACAAGCGGTCGTCGAACCTTTTGTCTCCTTCTTTAAGACACCCGGCGCAGGTTACGTGATGGCCTTCTTGGTGACCTACAAACTCGCCGATCTGCTGGCGAGTGCGCTTCTCACGCCCTTTCTACTCGAGGTGGGGTTTGCCAAGACCGACATTGGTGCGGTGAACAAGGTGTTTGGGATGCTCTCCGCGATGGCGGGCGGGCTTGTCTGTGGCGCCGTGATTCCGAAGTTTGGCGTTTATAGAAGCCTCTGGGTCTTTGGACTTCTCCAGGCCGCTTCCAATTTCGTCTTCGTGGGGTTGGCGCTCCACGGCCACAGCTACCCCTGGATGGTCGCTGCCATTGGCGTGGAGAATTTCTGTGGCGGTATGGGAACGGCCGCTCTTGTCGCCTACATCATGAGTCTGTGTGACCGCCGCTTCTCGGCGACTCAGTTCGCACTGCTCTCAAGCCTCACTGCCACGGCTCGCACGGTCTTTGCCTCCGGCACCGGGTTTGCGGCAAATTACCTCGGCTGGCCCAAGTATTTTTTCTTCGCGGCCCTTTGCGCAGCCCCCGGACTTTGGCTCCTCTCCAAACTTCGCAATCTGGACGAGACTCCCTCCACGCCCTGAAACGCGCGCATCAGGTTTTCGCCCAAGACTTTTTTCACGTCGGTATCGCTGTAGCCTCGCGCAGCGAGTTCCTTCGTCACAATCGGATAGGCCGCAACGCTATTCACGTCATCAGGAACGAGATCAATGCCGTCGAAATCGGAGCCCAGTCCCACATAATCGATGCCAGCCACATCTCGGATGTGATCGATGTGGTTGACAATGTCCCTGACGGTCGCCGTGGGAACGCGGCCTCGCCCGGCCCAGAGATCCCAGTCGGCCCGTTCACACTCATCGCCGAGCTCCATCACCATGGGCGGTCCGATCCGAACTCCATGACCGATGAAGGCAGGGTAGAAATTCACCATGATCACGCCGCCATTTTTCGCTACAAGCCGAAGGACGTCGTCCGGCACATTACGCACATGATCCTTGATCGCCCGAGCCGAGGAATGAGACGCCATGATCGGGGCCTTCGTCACCGCCAGCGCGGCCCGCATCGCCTTGGCGGAAACATGCGAAATATCGATGAACATCCCTAATCGATTCATCTCCCGCACCACCTCTTCGCCGAATTTCGTGAGCCCCACGCTCATCTCCAAATCGGTCGCGGCCTCCACCCAAGAGAGATTCTTCCAATGGGTGAGCGTCATGTATCGCGCTCCTTTCTCGTAGAGATCGCGCAGTTTCTCAAGTGAGTTTTCGATCGAGTGCCCACCCTCGATGCCGATCATCGAAGCAATCTTGCCAGCCTTTCGGATCCGGCGAATGTCATCCGTGCCATTGGCGAATTCGAGATGGTCGGGATACTTCTCCACAAATCGATGAATGAGATCCATCTGCTCGAGCGTCATCGAGTAGCTGTCACCGGTCTGCATGGTTTCAGACGGCACATACGCCGACCAAAATTGCGCTCCGAGATTCCCCTTTTTCGCACGCACAAGATCCGTATGGAAATGCTTCGCCGTTTGATCTTCGAGGAGATTAATCTTGGTGAGCCCCATGTCCCCCGCTTCCCTCAAATGCCAGGCGAGATCATTGTGACCATCCACGACCAGCGAAGAAAAATGCAACCCCTCCGGATTGCTAGCCGCCGTAGCCACGAAAGCAAAAATTCCGAGCAATAGAGAAACCATGATCTCCCCCAAGTTGTTAGTTCACAAACGGCCGCGAAGCACTGGTCTGAAGAATACTGTAGATCGGTAACCTTCAAAGAGCGAATCCTCGAGAAGGAAGTACGCGTCACTGGGCTGCACCGAAAGAAACAAACCCATCCACATCCCCCACCCCCAAAGCGGAATATCATACCCCCTCACACTTGCCGTCACACTCAATCTTTGGCAGGTTAGGGAGTCCAAATTGGGAGATCGTCTAATGGTAGGACAGTAGGCTCTGACCCTACGAATCTAGGTTCGAATCCTAGTCTCCCAACCAAGTCGGATGGATTCCGAGTTTCCTTTTTTTTCGTCAGGCAATTTCACAACTTAATTGGTTCGATAGAACAAACACTTCTCGCCATTTCGGGGGGATTATTGCGGGAGAATATTCACTTCCCCGTAAGAGACGATGGATAGACGGTCTACTTGGGGCCAGCAGCAGATCGACGAAATTGAAGCATCGGTCCGGTTCCTGGTTTGGATGAATCCATGCTTAGAGTTTCGGAAAATATAACGGTATCACGAGATACAACTACCGCGATGCCATAGGACGTGGGTGAATGTTGATACTCGACTGTCCAGGCCGCTCCCATTTCCATGTAGGGATCGAGAACTCGATAGAGCTCACTAACGCCAGAGTATCTTTCCCGAAATGCTTTGCAGTTCTCAAAATCATAAAACTCTTCGGAGCGCCGAATCGAAGATTTGGAAATGTAAAGCGTCGCGATGTGCGATCGGTCCAAATAGTTCACGCAGCCACTCGTCCAAATGCCCCGCAAATCGGGCACACCCGAATTCTCTTCAAAATGTGAACGCGCAGACCCGCAAGTCAAAAAAAGACCAACTAAGAATACAGATGCTAATGGCCGCATAGGTTCCCCCGAAGAATTTTCCTGAAATAAGGTTAAATTGAAATGGAAGGTAAGCCAACCCAAGATTCAGCGACGTAATCGGTAGAACATCACAAAGCGTCAGACTCAATTTTAGAAGTTCGATATGAGTCCAGGAAGGCCAACTTCTAATCCTTTATCCTTAATTCTTAATCGTTGACGACAAACCGGCGCTCGTCCGGCGTAGCGGAGCGGAGACGGATAGCCGGTCTGGTGGTCTGCGCTCTGCAAACTGCTATACTTGGTCCCATGTCGGAGTACCTAAAGAAAACCCTCTCTGGCCAACCAACCACTCCCGAGGATTGGAGCGCTCACCTCCTCGCCGCCCACAGGGTAGCGCCCAGCATGTCACCGCAAGCGTTCTCCGAATGTCGTAACGAAGCCGGTTTAACATCCTACGAATGGCTCGCTGACACTCTTTCACATCTTCCCAGCCCCACCAAAATCGTGGACCTTGCTTGCGGAGACGGTTATCTCATTCCGCTTCTCCAAAAGAAAGTTGGCAATGTAGAGATCATTGGAATCGATATGTCACCGGCCGAACTGACCGTCGCGCGATGCAAGAACTTAGGCCCATCAGTAGCCTTTTTGGAAGCAATGGCGCACAAAACGGGACTAGAGGACAACTCAATAGATGCTGTCGTTTGTCATATGGCATTCATGCTGATGACTCCGATTGAGCCGGTCGTGGCAGAAATTCAGCGCATCCTCAAACCAGGTGGCATTTTCTCGGCGGTCATTGGAAATCGCCCGGATACTCGCGGACCGTTGGTCACAGTCAGAGAAACGGTTGGCAAATTCATGCACAAGGAATTTCCGAAAATGGCCGCACCTGTCACCGGAGACCCGAGAGTCGAATCCGAAGACGGGCTCTCTGAAATTATTAGACCGCTGAAAATGCTGGGGGTCCGCGACGACCAATTTGGAGTGAACGTAGAGCCTGGTGGCTTTTGGAACTACATAAAAAATATGTACTTGGTAGGGTTACTTTCCGATGAGGTCCGCAGTCGCTTAGAGATAGCCATCTTAGCATCGCTAGGAAAACCAACGGGCATGTTGAGACTAGACTCTCCCATGCGTCGTTTCACAGCTGAAAAAATGCCTTGGCCTCGCTAGTAAAGTTCGATATGAGTCCAGAATCGATGAAGGTTGCCCTTATTGGATGCTCAGGATGGATTGCACACTATTTGACGCCAGCATTGGACAAGCGTGTTCCTGCTCAAAGTACTTTCGAATCTGCCTGCCACGTTCAGGGACTTACTCCGCACGATTTTTTTAGCGTTCAATACTTTCCAAATGAGACCACAGCTGTCGGGTTTGGTCACTTACTGGGGAACCACCAAAAACACATTCCCTCCGGAGCATTGGTAGGTTCGTGCGACCGAAACTGGGGTGTTTGGATACTAAACATTGTCAGCTGCGGCTCCGTAGACGACGACCGATAAGATCATTGTGACGAGTGCCTGAAGCGACTGGGAAATTGATGCCGAAATCAATTTGCTGGCCAAACTACCAGCTGACCTGCCATCGGAACAATTGGAGACTTCTGCATCAGGTCGGAAAAGGTTTTCGAATATTCTTTTCCAGGGGCCTGTGGAAGCTTTATCAAGACAATCGCCATCTGAGGGTGGGCCTTCAAAGCCTTTTTTGCCGATTCTTCAAAAAGCACGTCACGAGTAAGAATACAGATAAAACCGGCGTCACTGGCCGCCCTGAGAAGTTCCCCATTTCGCAGTTCATCCCAGCCGCGAGCACGGACAGTTTCAAATTGAATTGAGTTGGATTTGAGCACAGGCTCAATATGTCTTGGAATATTTTTGTCGAGCAACCACATCAGGCGGCTTCAAGAGGAACGTCGGCCTGGCGAGCGGCAAATTTCAACACCTCGGGAATGCAGTCCTTGGGGAACCCGGGGTAATCATCAACCAAATCATCTGCTGTCATTCCAATGGCCAACGACTCCAGAACGAGCGCCACAGAGATACGCATCCCCTTAATCGCAGGCTTTCCCCCAAGTAAATCGGGATCATGGACTATCCACTTGTACCCGGGGAGTAACTTGATCGACTCGTGCCTCATATGGAATCACCTTATCAGAATTGGGAACATTTTGGGAACACGCCCTCTGCGTAGGCTCTGACCCTACGAATTTAGGAGGTTCAAAAGTTCGATATGCGTTCAGGAAGGCCAACCAATCGACCAACTCCCGTTGCTTACAAAACCCCCGGAAATTCCTTAAGGCTTAACACTCAAACTTAAGATTAACGCTAACCGGCGTAGCCGGTTGATGGTCTTCCGAACCGAGTCCAGCCACAGTAAACCGCTTTTCTTTGCCATTTAAAGCCAACGGTATAATGCGTGATGCGCTTCCAATCCCAGATTTGAAATCGAACGAAATCATCCCCGTCCCAGCTCCCACTGATCCTTCTTCAAATGAGTCCGAACCGCTCTCAATGGCCTTTTGTATATCACCCGATTTCACGTGAAACCCACCGATGTCGTTCAAAGAACTATCATCACACTCGAGAACTACGGGCATCCATGCATCCATTTCGGGGTGGAGCTTACGGTTCCACTCGATCACCCCCAACTGAGCGGCCGCAACGCTCAACGTGTTTGTAAGAACAATGGGACTTTCCAACACGCCCGACTCGTCCACCCATAACTTGCCCATCGCTTCGCCATTCCCATTAAGAACTGAGGATGCAGCGATCACTTTCTTACTCCACGGATCGGCACTCCCGGGCATAACCACGGTCACACCAGTGCGAATGGGCCCCTTCCCAACCTGAAGTTTTCCCGCCCCCGCATTGAGCGTAACGTGACCAATCGTAACCCCCTTAACGTCCGTAATCTGGTTTCGTTTTCCCGAGGAGTAGTTGCCGAGCTTGAGGCCTAGATCCCTGGTTTGGAACGCAGCAAAGGCGGCGGAGCAAACCAACGGGATAAGAAAATACCCGATTTTGAGAATGGTCCGTCTCATCGCTCCCCATGCTAACCGACCGAGTTCTCAGAACGCAAAGTCCCTCAACGGAAGGCGATTGACCTTCGATACGCCGCGCAATTCGGTTCCACGGCGAGTTGCTTGTCATTGCGATCCTTGATCGTTAGGCTTTTTCGAAAGGTGGGTGAATATGGCGACTTTGATAATCTTCGCGGCGTTTTTTTCTTCCTTCGTTTGGGCTGAACAGGCGGACTTTCATCATTATAGCTGGGCACGAATTCCGCTCACGGCCGAGCAGTGCCAAACCAAGAGCGGGGAGATCGCACACGCCGTCGCCGAGACTTCGGTGTTTAAGGAACTTGGAGCAAAGTTGTGGCACTCCGAGGGAATTGTGGAAACCCAAGGCTGCAGAATCACAATCACCTTCCTCTCGACGAAGGAGCCGCCGCCCCTCGTGGCGACAGACCTCACCAGAAGCGCGCTAATCGCGGACATTGATCTCGACTACGATTTCTGGGGTTACAAGAATGCCCAGGAGTGCAATGCAGATCTCCCCCACCAGGTCGATCTTTTCCGCTCCCAGACGGGCCTCGAACCTTTGATTAGTTACTGTTACGAATACAAGTATTCCTCAAACCAAAAGACCGCCTATCAACCGAGAGTTCAGGCGCTCGGAAATGCAAAACGCCAGATGCGGACCTTTCCCGTGCCCGACGTTTCAGAGACAGGGCATACGAAGGTGTTAAACGATCTGATTCAGTATCTCGAAGCCAACTCTGGCAAGGTCTCCCGCGTGAACATCAAATCGGGTCACGAGTTTTTTTTGGACGAGGAGGTTATCCATTACTATGGATCTCCGGTTTCGGCTAGGCGTCTGCAATGGTTCACGGTCTACAGACCGCTAGCGAGAAAGGCACTTAAATTCCTGACCCAAGAGGAGTGCCAAGGATTCACCCCCGAGCTCGCGGCGTTTCTGAAGGGGGCCAAAGGGACACCTGTCACCTCAGATTGCAGCGTGGATCAAGACGGTTCGCGTTTGAACGTGGCCTACGAGAGCATCGCAAACATCACCACGTTTCGGGACCAATGGAAATTTCAGCCTGACGTGAGATACACGGCCCTTTCCCAATGTCTGACCGATCGAGCAAAGACGGTCGCGTTCTTCAAGAACAACATTAACCAGTACTTCAACGTGGCGTTCTGCACGCTCGAGTGGGATCCGGGAACCAACAAGCAGTTCTATATGATGTACGTGGGATACTAGGAGAGCCTCAAAAAGATGTGCTAGTCGATCTCCGGCTTAAATTCCTTGCGACAAAGCGTTCTGAGCGAAACAGCAACTGGTGAATTCTCACCTGCCTCAAGGCTTTGATCATAGGCCTTTGCATTCTCGCGATTGAGAAGCACAGCCCCTACAGAGGCGGGCAAGTAATCAATCTGTTGCCGGGAAATGCGGTCTTTGCAGTCGTACCAGATCCCTCCAGCCGTCCCGTAACAAAGCGTGAATCCGAAACGCGCGTTGGAAGCCTCTCGAGCGTGGTAATTCTCAATGGAGAAGAATTCCTCCCGCTTCGAGTGGCCCTTGCAGGGATAGGAAAAATGGCAGGACATCTTGTACTGACCAGCCTTTCGAACCGAATTGGTCCAAAGGGCCACCGTCTCATTGGTCCTTAAGAGAGAAGACTGCTTAAGACGTCCAGCCGCCTTCTGATCCTCGGCAAGGGCATCCTCCACCGGCGTCCAATCCGCCCCCATATCGAAGCAAGACGCGGCTCGATCGGTCAAATGACTGGCCTGGGAGAGCCGATAGACTTGGCCTTCGATAAAGGCGGTCGGAAAAAACGCATATTCCACGATGTTCTTTTTGGAAGAATGCACCTCAGAAAAAATATCGCTCGACGCTTCCTTGTCCAAGAATCGGAGGATGGCGCGATCCGCTGCCAGGTATTTGGCTTGAACCAGTTTCAACTGCTCCTGAACCGCCTGCGCATTTTTCAACTCTTGATGACTGACCCCCTCGCCGTTCATGACCTGATCCAACTGACCAATTTTCAGAGTCACCCGCTCAAGTCCACCCGGCGCAGCCTGATTTCGATCGGTGATTCCATAGAAGGAATTGATCCGAACAACATATTCCGCCGCAGGAACGGAATAGGGGCGAGGAGTCCCCGAACACCCTCTGGCCAACTGGGATTTGGGGCTGCACTTTTCATAAACGACCTCGCTCCCTGAGCGATAAACAAGGGCATTCGTGCCATCAGCGGAGTGAATGATGAGGTCACCAAAGACGGCGACAGGCATGAGAAGAACAATAAGTGTCTTAAGCATAGAACTCCGTTAACTAACAGACTTCCCCAAAAGATCACTCAGAATTATCTTTTGCTGGTGGCCTTATTGAGAATGAACATTGGCTCCGTCAGGAGCTCAATTCGAGCAACGTGAACGGAGTTAGATAACAGCTCAAAATTGCAGTTGTATCTTCATCGGCGGCGAAATAGTGAGTGGCGTGGTATTTTTGACTGCGATGCGTGTCCTTCTCGCAACCATAGGAAGCCTGGGTGATCTCCATCCGGTTATGGGCCTTGCTCTCGAGCTCCAAGGGCGGGGACACACGGTCGTGCTCGCCACAAGCCCAATGCATACAGACTACGTCACCGCAGCCATCCAAAAACAACAGGGCGCCCGCGAGGCCGCAGACGCCCTGGAAAAGAGATTTAGAGCGCGTTGCAAAATTAACCCCGTGAGCGAGGGAGAGAAGAAATGGCCAGGACCGAGGACGCACAAGTGAGCCCCCGGAGGCATGCCCTCTGGGCATGTCGAGGAGGCGAACGCGGAGGACGAAGGGGCTGGCCTTTTCTTCCGACCGAGTAGGGATTAATTTTGCAACGCGCTCTTACTAATGAGGTCATAAATAAGTAGCGACTACTCGCGATCTTTCACGGATGCGCTGAGGCTGATCGATCGGCCATCTTTGCCGTCGACCAATCTCACCGTCGCCTTTCCCACAGCCACGGGATCATCGGAGTCCTCTGTTAGCTCGGCGAGCGTGCCCGTCACCAAGACTTCATGAGCAGAGGGGTGCGAAATCACCGTCTCGACGAGCCCGCCAACGTCGGCGTTCTCCACCACAATTTCGGCTAGGCGAGTGATCTTCTCGTCATCGAGCTTGGAAAAACCGGATGACTCGACGCCGTTCTTCTCGGCCTCCCGAGCGATCTTCACGTCCCAGTTCCTACCCCGTGAAAAAAACCACGACAGACGCCCCTCTTCAAACCCGACCCGCACACGCACTTCGCCCATTTTCTTCATGTGATAGTAATCGGCGTCTGCGTCCTTAACCGAATCCACCGTCACCAGTGGGAGACGCGGAAACTCGAAGCTGATGGTCTTGGCCGTAAGAAAAACCAATCCCTCGCCCTCTGAATGAAAATCCGGCCCGAGCACGTCGTAAGCCGAATTTGTGACGGGCACGTAAAACGGCCCCTTGGTGATCACGATCGTTTTGTTGATGTTTTTGCCAAACGCCAGAGAACCGGCAACCAAAGCAAATAGAACGTATTTCATAAACCCAACCTCCACAAATTGATTATGCTGAGCGTCATTAAAAGGCAAGCGCTAGACACGTGCTTGGGTAGATGAGGCCCATGAAGTCGATGTGGATTATCGGACCGGGGTATCGTCGATTTCTAATTGGACACGGGCGTGGTGTTCGCCCATTTCGCTGGGGACTTCGTGAAATTGGAATTTGATGGGAGAGGTCTTGAACTGATCAATCACGCGGCCACAGGCTGAACCACGAAGCTGGAAACTGATCTGTTGGACCTCGCCTTCGCGGGCCGAAATATGGCCGCCAAATTTGGAGATCGCGCATTGATTCGAAATTCGGGGGAGCACGAGGTCCCGAGACTTGCTGAGTTCGAGCGAGTAGCCCGTCTCATCGGTCGATCGGTTGCGCCACTCAAGAGCAAAGTGGCAGACCCCGATCTGCTTGGACTCAAACCAATGGCATCCAAAAACCTTCTGCCCCTGTTGGTTGAGTGCATACTTCATCTGCAGCTCAACCATAGCATCCCGGCCCAAAGCAGCCCACACGGCTGACGAAACCAGAATTGCAATTGTGATTACGGAACCCATGTTCTCACCCATCAATCGGCCAATAATGTTACTTCTGCGGGCAGCGATCTGGCAAATGACAGGGTGTCACCAGTCCAGACGCTTGCCCATGTGGAAGAATCCACCCGTCGGGCCAGAAGCATTGAGCGTGGCCAGCTGCACCAGGGTCTTGGCCCCCTGCTCAACCGAGAGCGGAGCACCGCAGCCTCCCATATCGGTCTGCACCCAGCCGGGATGGGCCGCGTTTACCTTGATCAGGGTCTTCGCCAAGTCTGCCGCCAGACTGAGCGTATACATATTCACGGCAGCCTTCGAGACACGATAGGCCCCGCTGCCCGAGGCCCAAGCATCGGGCCACTGCTTGGTGTTGGCCAAGGAGGCGAGCGACCCCAAAATACTGCTGACATTAACGATCCGCGCCGCCTTCGCTTTATGAAGAAGCGGAAGAAAGGTCGTCGTAACCGCAACGGTCCCAAGAACATTGGTCTCCAAAGTCTCCCTCCAAGCCTCAAGGTCGGCTTGCGCCGTCGGCGTGCTTTGATCGAGAAGAACCCCGGCGTTATTGATCAAAATATCGAGCGAGGCGATCGAGCCTGATATTTCATTGTAGGCCGCAAGAATAGAGCCCGATGAGTTGACATTTAGGGCCACCGCCGTCGACAAACTCCCTTCGTCCTTAAGGCGTTCGGAGGCCGCGACTGCCTTCACCAGATCGCGCGCTCCGACGATTACGTGAAATCCGAGCTGGCCCAGCTGACGAGCGGTCTCTAAGCCA
The DNA here is from genome assembly GCA_016196825.1 of Deltaproteobacteria bacterium. GTDB lineage: Bacteria > Bdellovibrionota > FAC87 > UBA2466 > UBA2466 > JACPWY01. The sequence goes on from JACPWY010000010.1 coordinate 18,924, forward strand.
ATGCCCCTATTGGCACCCGTAATGAGAGCGATCCCTTTTTCCATGGTCAAAAGAGAAATGCGGCGGTCACTTGGGGCAGAAAGATCATCCGGCCGCCGTAGATTCCAGCCTTTGGTTCAAAGTGAAACCACGCATTCGAGGCAAGCGCCACCGCGAATCCGGGGCGGAAGAGAACTGAGAAATTGAGATTGGTTCGGGTCTGGACCTGCTCTCCCGTTCCAGTCGACGAAACAACGACATTTGGGCCCACCGAAATTCCAAAGTAAGGATAGAACTCGTTCGAGTTCATCACCTCAAAGAGGAAATAGGCCGTGGGCAGAATCTGAATAGCCGTCTCGCTCTCCTCATCGGTGGGGCGCCAAATATTCACCGCGGTGTCGAGACCCACGAAGACGGGATAATCCACGTTGATCTGCGAGGCCCCACTCAAATTGAACGCCCAGCCGGTCTTGTCATCTTTGAACGCCAGACCAGGGCCCAAAGCCAAAATGAAGGGAAAATCCTTCGCGAAGATCGCGGAGGTCGAACTTTCCTGGCGAGCCGTTTCGCCTTCCCGTGCAGGGGCCGCATCCAAGATACGCGCGATCAAAGCGATCAAGAAGATAACGGCGACCTTGATCCAAGCGCGCGAGGCCACGCGTCCGGCATTATCGGCTGCTTGGGAGGAGGCAGCGTTCAACATTCGGTGGAGCGGCATGAAAACCTCACGCAAAAAGTCGGTCGGTTGTACTCCTCGGTCCCCTCTAGTGTCAAAAAGTGCTTTCTTTGCTAGTCTTGCAGAGAGTCAAAAAAGGAGCCCTTACTTGGAATTGAAGTCGGTCAGAGGAATGGACGATCTCTTCGGTGAGGAGCTCCTCAGGTGGCGCCGCGTTGAAGAGATCGTTAGGAACGTATTCTCGCACTTCGGTTTCGCCGAAATTCGTACCCCGGCCCTTGAAAAGATTGAGGTTTTTTCTCGAACCGTCGGGGATGCAACCGACATCGTGGAAAAACAGATGTACACGCTCACCGATATCTCTAAGGAACAGCTGGTGCTGCGACCAGAAGGGACAGCGTCCTTCATGCGCGCAGTGATAGAGCATCAGCTCCATCAGCTCGCGGGGCCTCAGCGTTTTTTCTATTATCTCCCCATGTTTCGCCATGAGCGCCCGCAAAAGGGGCGGCTCCGGCAATTCCATCAATTCGGCGCAGAGCTCATCCAGGATCCCAGTCCCGAAGCAGACGCCGAGATGATCTCGTTGGTCGACACTCTATTTCGCAAAGTAGGACTGCGCGAATTCCGCGTACGGCTCAATTCGGTGGGCTGTGGAACCTGCCGCCCCGCCTACCGCGAGCTGCTCGTCAAGTATTTGAAGGGACACATCGATCAGCTTTGTGAACAGTGCAAGTTGCGACTCGAGCGCGCGCCACTGCGAGTCTTCGATTGCAAGAACGAGAGCTGTAAGAATATCACGGCCGCTGCTCCACTCATCGCCGACAATCTATGCGCCGCCTGTTCGGGCCACCACAGACGCGTGCAGGGGTCATTGCACGCACTGCGCGTGCCGTATGAAAACGACCCGACGATCGTTCGGGGTCTCGACTACTACACGCGATCGGCCTTTGAGTTCACATCGTCTGCGCTGGGCTCGCAGGACGCTCTCGGGGGCGGAGGCCGTTACGATGGTCTGTCGGCGCAGTTTGGTAAGGCTAATTTTCCCGGAGTTGGTTTTGCCGCTGGAATGGAACGCGTAATGATTGCGCTCGCCGCCGCGGGATCCTCTGCCATGCACGAATCCAAGCCCTCGGCATTCTTAGCTCCGCTCGGGGAAAAGGCGTTCGAGCTCCTTTACAAGATGTCGTTTGAACTCAAGAGGGCGGGAGTCTTTGCCGATCTCAGCTACGATCGGGAGAAGGGGTTGAAGAATCTCTTGAAAGCGGCCGACAAGCGTGGCGCCGCCTGGGCTGTTGTCGTCGGAGATGATGAGCTAGCCAAAGGTAAGGCGCTCATCAAGGAGATGAAGACGGGAACCCAAGAAGAGATTCCAATCAGCGAAATTCCAACCTATTTACAGACTAGGATCAATCGTGCGCCTTAAGCGAACCCATCTTTGCGGAACAGTGAACAAAAGCTATATCGGGCAGGAGGTCGTCTTTTCGGGCTGGGTTGATCGCTGGCGGGATCACGGAGGCGTTGTCTTCATCGATCTTCGCGATCGCACTGGCATCGTGCAGGTTGTGTTTGACCCGAGCGCGACCAATATCCCGACCGCGTCCACGCTGCGCCAGGAATTCGTGATTTCAGCCAGGGGAAGTGTCCGTTCGCGCCCCGATGGAATGACAAACTCATCGCTTCCGACAGGCGAGATCGAGGTCCTGGTGTGTGAGCTCGAGCTCCTCAGTAAGGCCCACACACTACCCTATTCTCTCCATGACGATTCCCCGTCTCAGGGAGAGACCGACGAAAGCCTGCGGCTGGCTCATCGCTACTTGGAACTCCGACGCCCGAACCTTCAGAAAAATCTGCGGATTCGGCATGAGTTTCTTCGGGCTGCCCGCGAGTTCTACTTTGAAAATGGTTTTTGGGAGATTGAGACCCCGATCCTCTACAAGAGCACACCCGAAGGGGCGCGGGACTACCTAGTCCCCAGCCGTGTGCACCCGGGGCACTTTTATGCTTTGCCTCAATCACCGCAGACTCTGAAACAGCTCTGCATGATTGGCGGCCTCGATCGGTATGTTCAGATCGCCCGCTGCTTTCGGGATGAGGATTTAAGAGCCGATCGGCAGCCCGAATTTACTCAAGTAGACGTGGAGATGTCGTTCGTCGACCAGAACGACGTGATGAAACTCCACGAAGGACTGATGAAACGGGTCCTCCGGGCGGTCCACAACGTCGATGTCACCACCCCGTTCCGCCGGATGCGCTACGACGAGGCGATGCGCGATTACGGATCCGACAAACCCGACACCCGCATCTCTCTCAAGCTTATCGAACTGTCCCCGGAGGCTCAGCGCTGTTCCTTTCAGGTCTACAAGGAGCTCGTCGAAAAAGGCGGAATCCTGAAAGCGCTCTGTTTTGAGGAAAAGGAACCGATCTCTCGAAGTGAGCTAGATGGGCTTATTAAGAAGGTGGCGCCTTTTGGTGCCAAGGGTATTTCCTGGGTCCGAATCAAGAAGCCGGGCGATTGGCAGTCGCCGCAGGCTAAGTTTTTCGATGACAAACTCAAATCGGAGATCGAGGCCAAGCTTCCGTACCAATCGGGGGCCATGGTCTTCTTGGTGTGTGGTCCGGACAGCGTTGTAAACAACGCTCTGTCAGCGTTGCGGCTCGAGTACGGCGCGAAGCTGGGCTACAAGAATAGCGAACGTTTTGAGTTTTTATGGGTGACCGATTTTCCATTGCTTGAGTTCAATGAAGAAGATGGTCGTTTCTACGCCGCCCACCACCCGTTCACGCGGCCACACCCCGAGGATCTCGATATCTTCATGAAGTCGGGCGGCAAGCCTGAGCTTAAAGAAGTGAGGGCGTGCGCCTATGACCTCGTGCTCAACGGCTTTGAGATTGGGGGCGGGAGCCTCAGAATCTATGACTCCGAGGTCCAGTCGCGCATGTTTGAGGTGCTGGGTATTTCGAAGGAGGAGGCGGAACAACGGTTTGGCTTTTTCATTCGCGCGCTTCAGTACGGCACGCCCCCTCACGGAGGGATCGCTCTTGGGGTGGACCGCATTGCCATGATTCTCGTGGGTTCGGAGGCGATTCGCGATGTGATCGCGTTCCCCAAGACGCAGAAGGCGACCGACCTCATGGCCGAAGCGCCATCTCCCGTGAATGATAAGCAGCTTGAGGAGCTTTCGATCCGTCTGACACCCAAAAAATGAGCTCTCTCCAAGACACCGTTTTTGACGTAGCCATTATTGGCGGAGGAATCAATGGCGCCGGTGTGGCCCGAGACTGTGCTATGCGCCGCCTGTCGGTAGCGTTCTTCGAGAAAAATGATCTCTGTGCTGGAAGCACCGGAGCCTGCACTGGGATGATTCATGGTGGCCCTCGTTACCTTGAAACCGAGCGAGAAACGACGAGAAAATCGTGTGAAGATAGCGCTGTTATTCAAAAGATTGCTCCCAACCTTCTTTTCCGAATCCCGATCCTGATTCCCGTTTTGAAATCCGATCCCAAGATCTACCTCGAGATGGTGGAGGCCTTTTGCAAGGCCTACGACAGCTTCTCGGCGATTAAGGGTGGCAAGCCGCACGTTCGGCTTTCCGCGGAAGGGGTGAGGCAGCTCGATCCCGGTTTTATCCCGGAAATCCGTGGGGCGGTGACGATGGACGAGTGGGGCACCGACCCATTCCGCCTCGTCGTCTTAAATGCTAAGAGCGCCGTCATGGCGGGAGCTCAATTTTTCCCCCGCACTCGGGTGGATAAGATTCTCGTTCAGAACGGAATCGCCAATGGTCTTGTCGTCGTACCAGAGTACGGCGAGCGCCAGACCGTTCGGGCCCGGACCATCGTGAATCTCGCCGGACCGTGGGCTCCCTTCATCGATCCCAAGGTGATGCCTTCGATCAAGATGCGTCCATCAAAGGGTGTTCACCTGGTGCTCGATCGACGGGTGGTAAATATTTCGATGGTGTGTAAAGCGGTGGATGGCCGGGAGAGCGTCTTCATCCTCCCCCACGAGCACACGACTCTCATCGGAACGACCGATGACGATTTTTACGGCCACCCCGACAATGTGACCATCACCCAAGATGATGTGGGTTACTTGATGCAGGCCGTGACACGGTATTTTCCCTCGCTGCCTGAGTGTCGCATCATGCGCGCCTTCGTTGGCATCAGGCCGACAATCTATGGATGGGGCATGGATGAAAGTTCCTTGAGCCGAGAACACCTCATCTTCGACCATACGCAGGATGGCGCCGAAGGACTCTTCACGATGATTGGCGGGAAACTCGCCTCGTACCGGCTGATGGCGGAGGAACTCACCGACATCCTCTGCCAAAAGCTGAAGAAGCGGGCCGAGTGCCACACCCACTTGGAACTTCTTCCGGGTTGTACGGAAGAGATGCCCTGGCTCGACGAGGCGAGGAGGACCGGCCTTGATCCGCTCACCGTCCGCCGCGTGATGTACCGGCACGGCCTCAAGGCGGTTGAGATTTTTGATCTTGCGCTGAAAGACAAAGAGATGGCCCAAACCCTGTGCGAATGTGATCAGGTGCTCGCGGCTGAAGTCGCCTACTGTGTCCGTGAGGAGTGGGCGTCTCGCCCGGCCGACATTCGCCGTCGGACGCGACTCGGAATGGGCCCTTGCCAGTCGTGCCGCTGTGCCGACCGGACCGCCCTTTTCATGGGGAACCTTTTAAAATGGAACGCTGATGAAATTGAGGGGCATTCTCAGGGATTCCTCGGGCGTCGATTCGCCGGAAATCAACCGGTGTTGTTCGGGGAACAGGCGAAGCAGGAAGAATATGCTCGTTATCTTCACCTCATGAACGCCGAGGAGCGGGAGTGAAGTGCGACTTCCTCATTTTGGGATCGGGGCTTGCGGGCTATGCTGCTGCGATCACCGCCCAATCCTCTGGGAAACGGCCTGTCATCTTGAGCCGTGGCCCCGGAGGAACGAGTCTTGCCTCGGGAGCCTGGAGTTTCGGCCATCTGAAAGAGGGGGAGTCCTTTGATGACTTTTGGCGCTCCGCTCGGCGCCAAGAGCTTTTCGCAAGAGTGCTTGCTCCAGAGATCGAAAAGGCTCAAACGGTTCGCGAGGCCACCCAGAGAGTGGCCGCTGCTCTGGGTCCCCAGTTCATGACCTTTTCCTGGGATCGGCCGATGAATCTTCCGACGACATCGGGGCGCTGGCGGCTCGCGTACGGTGCACAGACGATACAGGCTCGGGCCGATCAGGCCCTTCTCAAAGGGCGACGCGTAGGACTTGTGGGCTCGAAGAGCTGGCGTTTTCCTTTTGAGGATCTCGCTCGCCAACTCTCGGCCAAGGGTGGGCTCGAGGTTCTCCCGTTTGAAATCGACTGGCCGAAGGAGGGAACCGATTGGCCCCTTCCGCGATTGTTTATGACACTTGAGCACGGCACCGGAGCGGGTGAGAAGTTTTTGGCGGCGATCACCCAAAAAGTTGAAAAGACGCTCGTCGATTTTCTTCTTTTGCCGCCGCTAGTGCCCGAAAGTCTCCGGGCCAAGCTAGAAACGTCGCTCAAGCTTCCCTTTGGGGAATGCCTCGCCACAACGGAACCCTGCGCGGGCTTTCGACTGACAAACGCCCTTTCTCAATCGCTGAAAGAACGCGATATCCTCCATCTGATCTCCCACTCGATTCAGCCAAAGGTTGAAGGAAAGAGAATCACGGCGGTGTCGACGGGAACCGGGGACACCGCCATCACACTCCTCCCGGACAACGTGGTTTTGGCGACTGGCAAGATTTTTGGAGGTGGAATCGAGCTTGGTTTTCAGTCGCTCCAAGAAACACTCTTTCATCTGCCCGTATTCGGCGGCTCCAACGATAGTCCACTGCACGCACGGGCCGAGTTGGATTGGACACCCAATAAATTCTCTTCCGCGCAACCCTGGGCCAAAATCGGAGTTTGGGTAAACGAAGAGTGGTCGCCCCGCGACGAAACGGGCACCGTGGTGTTGAGTAATCTTCGCGCCTGCGGGTCGATCATTGGTGGCGTGGACTGGGCCCACGCTGGTATCGGATTGGGGTATTCCGCCCTTTCAGGAGCTCAGAGTGTCGCTCCATAAGTTAACGGCAAAACTTCACCTGGCGCTCACCTTTTTCGGCCATCTTTTTCTGAGGATGCTATTTTTCTGGCGCCGGCGACCCAATTCGCAAAAATTTCTAAACCATTTTCGGGCTGACGGCATCTTTCCAGTGAGCGCGAACGAACGAAACCTTATGCCAAGTCTCGAGAAATGTCAGGCCTGCTCGCTGTGCACCTTTTCCTGCACCGCCGTGCTCAAAGGAACGGCGCCAGCGGCCTTTGAGCCGAAGTACCTGATGCTCGGACCCGGGCGCTCGCCCCATGAAAGTGAATTCTTCCTGGAGGAATGGGTTCCGTGTGCTCAATGTGACGAGTGCACGGTGCTCTGCCCGAACAATGTCCCCATTCACGCCATGGGACAGGTAATTGTTGAGCGAAGAAAAAACTTCGCCTTCCGGAAACTGACCTAGAGCTCTTAGCCTGTTGATTAATGAGCCGTGGCGCCGGGGGCATCGCCTGGCATCGGGAGCACGCAGACCGCTTCGGCCTGGGCCCGATTCGGCTGATAGGTCGCGCCGATTTCCGATGAGAAAATCTCGATGTACTCTTTGTCCTGAAGCTCGTTCGCCGACACAACGCCCGCATGGATCTCGCGGCCATCCTGCAGCACCACCGTATTGGAGAGGGTCCTGGGATCGTCGTAGTTCGCGCTCGAAATGGCGATGTTCACAATATCGCCCGGGGCGTTGACCTTAACCGGTTCCACATAGACATCGTAGGTTCCGCTCGCATTGGGAACCGTATAAATATCGAAGCTTCCGAGTGAACCATCACAATAGTTCAACCCGTAATTGGAGCCGACAAAACGTTTATTGGTGCAGCCTATGAGGCCAAGCACCAGAATGAGTCCAACTGCTGCAGCTTTACCGAACATTCGCATACACATTCTCCCAAGGCTTTACTGTGCAATTGGAGCGCCAATCTGCCGTTCAGGCGCCAGGTATGCGTGGCGGCAGGCGTTTCAGCCAGAATACGGGAGAATCGCTGCTGTCAAATCCGCAGCCACTTTGGCCGTATACACCGGGCGGGGCCTGTATACATCGTTAAACAGCTGATTCTATGGGGGAAATGTACTAGTCAGGCTGAGGCGAGGAAACCTCTCAGCTGTCTAAAGCCTGGTCGCGCCCAAATTTCGTCCAGTAACTCGAACCGCTCGCTGGGAGGGCCACCAACTCCGATGGACATGAGATCATGAAATTCAGGTACTTTGCGTCCACGCTCAGCCATCTCCACCAGCGAGCGGGAAGCATCCCGAGTTTCGAGAACGATGGCGGCAGCATAGTGTTTGGAATCCCGCGCAATATGCTCGGCGATTCCTTCCAAATCTTCCTTTTCCTGAACGTAAATGTGATGCTGAATATCTTCCAATGATGAATTGTCCGGTACCTGCTTGAGAATGTCTTTGACCACCTGTTTTGCGTTTTTCACTTTCTCTCCAATAAACGTTTTATCCCATATTTTCTAAGTTGTTTTCCACAAAAACATCGGGTCGAGTCCTTTAGTCATAAAAGAATAGGCGGCCCTTAGAATTACGCCGACATGAGGTTTGGGATGTTGCCTGAGACGCCGCCGGTGGGATCGCCGGGGATGGTTTCGAAGATGGTGTAGACGCGATTCACTTTGTACCGGAGCTCTAGGAGATCGTACTTTTGAAGAGCGGGTATGGCCTTCACACACTTTTCCACCGCGACGGGATCGGGGGGGAAGGAGTCGAAAAGTGTTTTCAGCTCCGTGTAGGCGCGTTGCTCGTTGAGAATGTGGGTATTCAGGATCGCGCGCTGGGCTTCGGTGAGCTCGAGAAACATGACGCCCATTCCACATTCCACTTCGCAGCGCTGGCGATCATAAACGATATGAGCGACCTTTCCCTTGAGACAGATACTTCCTGTGATGTGCGGCAGAAAAAACGAGAGGTGTACCACCGTGTCGAGAGGAAACGGCTCGAGGCTCATTACAAAGAAGCCACCGCGACTCACATTAGCGGCGTAGGCAGTCCGGCTTGAATCCCCATTCGTGAGAATGAGCTTTTCGCTATAGGGAAGTCTCGGTTCTTTCCGGCGCTCTTTGAAATGTTCGGTCACGGTCCGTACCTCACGGTAAGTTCTTAAGAAGAGCGTCCTGATCCACTGTGTTCACAGCGGGCGCACGAGCGTCCTTCACGACGACGGGATCCTCGTCCTCTCCATCCTCTTCCGAATCCGCCTCTATTCTTCCCGTCATCTTTTTCGAACGGAGAAGAGCCTCATCACGAATCTTGTTGAGCCTCTCCTCAATCTCTTTGCTGAGACCCTGCACCTTTTCCATCTTCTCGCCAACATTGGCCTCAACCGCCTTGGCCTTCTCAACCACTTTCGTTTCGGCCTCTCTTGCCTTCGTGAAACCCTCGACCACCGCCCTCTCCGCCTCCATGACGTCGGCAAAGAGGCGCGCCTTTTTCACCTGGTCCGTCGTCCAGAGGCAGGCGTTCTTCACCTGCATCATGAAGCGATGGCCAATCGTTTGGCCCGCCACGGTGATGTTCCCCAAAAGCAGAACGAAGCCCATGAAGGCCAATTGAGAGAAGATCTTAAAGCCCATGAAAAATGATGCGTTATACTAAGTGGTAAGCCGGGATATAATTAATTATACCTTCAGAAGATTTGTTCACCGACAATTTGTTTCGCTGATCCCTTTGACTAAGGAGTCAAAATAATGACGCTCGAAAATATCCCCTCGCCCGATGGGGCTGACGGTGTGTGGTTGCCGCTGGTTGAGTACTCGCTGAAGAGCGGCGTTTCCCTCAGCACGATTCGGAGGAAGATCAAGACCAATGCCATTCCGTTTCGATTGGAGCGAGGAAAATATCTCATTCTTTTTTCGGGCGACGGGCAACCGCTATTGGCTACTCCCATGACAAGACCGATCGTCCCACCCACCGCGGTCTACGCCGTACCTCAACCGCGGCCCGCGCCCCAGATCGCCACACAACCCCAGCCCGCATTCAGGCCGATAGGCTCATCCGTGCGCGAGCGCGAAGTGGACAACGAAACGGCCCAGATTCCGCTCATCGATCGCACCGTCCGAATGGTCTCAGAGGCTTTTGAGAGCGCGCTCAAGCAAAAGGACGAGCACATTCGCCTCCTCGAGATCCGAAACAATGATCTCGAAGAACGGGTGAACGAACTCCAGCTTCTCGTGAAGGTGCTCGAGGAGAAGTATTCAATCGAGTACTAATCCCTCAATTATCTTTCGTTGGTTGGCGAGTGCCATCGAGATAGTTCGCCAATCGATCTTCGAGCGGTCCACCTAACTTTTCAGCATCCTCCAAGAGCGAGAAATGCTCCTCGAGCTTTTTTCTCAGCTCACTCGAGAGGGTCTGCCGGCGTTTTTCGGTGTCCTGAAGCCTCACAATAATATCGGCCAGCCACTCCTGCGTCTTGCCCTGAATTGAGCTCGCCTGCTCACGCGCCTCTTGGAGCAACTTCTTCCCGTGATCGGTGGCCGCGCCCCGAATCTTTTCGGCCTCTTCAAGCGCCGCGGCCCGAATGTGTTCAAGCTCCCTCTCGCGAGTCTGCCAGACATCAATCTCCTTGCGCAGGTCGTCAACGGTAGAGGAGAGGCGCTTCTCGCCAGCCTGAACGTGTTCCCATTGCTTGGCCACCTGATCCAGAAAGAGAATCACCTCATGGGGGGAATAGCCCATGATCGATTTCTTGAATTCCTTGTTCTTGATTTCAACGGGAGAGATCTTTTCCGCGGCCAGCTTTTTGATTTCGCTCATATGAAAAATTCTACTAGATCTGGTCGAAAAGGGGCAACTGCACGACGCCATCAAAAAGAGAGGCGTCAAACGGCGGCTTCTCGGGATCGAGGGTCAGTAGAAATCGACGCATCCCCGAGTGGCTCGCTTTGAGGATTCGCGCAGCGTCAGTGGAGGAGATCTTTTCCACCTTCGGAGAAAAGAGGATGGCCTCAGGCTTATGGAAATGGGTGAGGGTGATGGCCTCGACTCCATCCCTGGCGAAGAGCACCTCGGAGAATTGCTGAGAGAAGGAGTGCCGATAGAGCTCCCGGTTTTCCGGTGCGGGGTCCACAATGAGAACCCTCCCTTTGTGCGTTGCACCCGGAGGGGCGCTCACCACGTGGGGAAAGAGCGCAAAAAAACTCGACCCTTCGCCTTCGCGGCTGCTCACCCAGATATTGCCATCGTGGAGCTGCGCAATCTGCTTGGCGACCGTGAGGCCAAGCCCCCGTCCATCGCCTCGACCGGCCCCGCGAATTTGAGAAAAGCGGTTAAAGATTCCGGCGATCTCTTTCTCGGGAATGCCTTTTCCTTCATCGCGAAGAGTAACTAGGACCATTGGGTAGGGAGGATCGTTTTTACGGCGCCCCTGAAATGGCTCGACTCTCAAAAAGATCTTCTTGCCCGCCTGCGTGAACTTCACGGCGTTGGTAAAAATATTCTGGAGCATTTGGCGCACGCGATCGGGATCGATGAGCGCCGCCCAGGTAGGGACCTGGTTGTCATATTCGAGACAGATATTTTTCTGTTCGGCCTGGAGTTTGTAGTCCTTATAGAAGTCCTCGAAGAAAGTTCCCAAAGCGACGAGCTGATAGTCCGGCTGCAGCCCCTGCTCGTAGCTCATCACGTCGAGTAAATCGTCGACAAGAGTGAGGGCGTGGCTCGCCTGTCGCTCGGCTCGCACCATGAGCTCGCGCTGCAGTTCACTAAGCGCCCCTTTGTCACCCAATGCCATTTTCAAACTAGCGCGAATGAGCCCAATGGGTGAACGAAGGTCGTGAGCACAGACGCCGAGAAACTCTTCGCGCTGTTTGAGAATCGTTTCGGCTTTGGCGTTTTCGAGAGCGCGAGAGGCTGTGAATCGACGCTCTTCGGCCTGGTGCAATCTCATTCGCAGGCGATCTAACGCCCCCTCTTCAACCGGTACAATCACATCATCGATAGCTGGTTCGGTCCACGGCGAGCCTTTCTTTCTCACCCACAGGATTGCGCTGGTGGAAAGGGCTGTATCTGGTGTGGCCCGAATCGCTCGGGCCAGATCCGCCGTCCAGTCGGAGTCACCGGATTGAATCAAAATGGCGGAAGCTCCGGCTAGAGGAGAAAGGTCGGAAATCGAATTCAGCGCCACAGTGGTGACGGTCCAATCCTTGAGGCTGTCGAGAAGAGCACGCACAGCCTTCTGTGGGATGCGGGTCACGACGCAGAGGGTTTTTTGGCCGACAGACATTCACTGTCTTATCGGCAAAATGGAGGCGGTCCTAGAACCGACGGTGGTGTCGGCGGTGGTGGTGACGGTGGTGTCTGTTGTGATGGCGCCGGTGATGCCGACGATGGGAAGTAATGATGCGCTCGGCCGGTTCAACAGGCACAAAAACTGTCCCTTCCGTGATGGCCGCTGAGGCCACAAGCTGCATGTCTTGGGGCGCAGCATATCCAGCCGGCGTATGGAGCGCGATCGTTTCCGTGTTGTGAGAACAGGCTACGCAGAGAAGAATGGACACCAAGAATGATACGCTGCATTGCATTGAAATACCCCCTACGGAGAAAGCAGCCCCGCCAGGGTTCACCAATGCAACCCCTATTCCAGGGCGAGACTGTGGTTGGCGTCACCCGAGATCAACAACTTAGAACAGATTGCTGGCCCAATTTTGGCACGCTGCGACGCTTTTAGCCGGCCTTCTGAAAGGCCTCGTCGAGTTTCTTGAGATATCGGTGGGTCCGAACGTCGAGCTGAGCGTCCGGACGAATCTGCTCCTTCACCTCGCCGTAGAAGGATTTCCCCTTCTCCTTGCCCAATAGCTCAATGAGAAGCGTGGCCGAACGGATACGGTTATCACCATAGGAGGCCTTGTAGGCGGCCCGCGCCGCTTCGGAGGCCTCGTCCCTTTTTCCCATTCCCTTCAAAAGATTCGAGGCCTGGAAATGGAACGTGAACTCGTCCGGAAATCTGCCACGGTATTCATTCGCCAAGGCAAGGGCGCCGGCCTTGTCACCCGCGCTGGCCAGACAACTGATGCGTTCGAGGGTGTAACCCCGCGCCGCCGATCCCTTGGGCAATTGCTTTGCTAGAGCTTCAAGCATCTTGGCCGCCACTAACCAAGCCGCTTTGGCGCCAATCTCGTCACCCATCTTCTCCATAAGATCAGCTCGAATCTCGGCAAGGTCTGTCGGAACAAGTCCGACCATCTCCAGTCGAGGGTGCTTAAGGACAGCGGCATACTCGGCGAGGACCGGAGTGAGCACGGTCTTGGCGGCGTCCGCGGGTGGCGTCGCCAGCTCTACCCATTCGGCTGCCCACACAAAAACAAACGGGGATTTCGGCATCGTCTTGAGGAGTTCTCGATAGCCCGCTGCGCGCTTTCCTTCGTCCTTCAGCTTTCTCACCCGGTAAGTCCGCAAGGCATGGTAGCGAAAATCACCTGGCTTGAGATGCTTCTCTAGCCGTTGGAAGGCCTTCTCCGCACAACCGTCATCACCCTTTTCGCCACAGGTGAAGGCACAATGCCAGATCGACTCAGTGGTGCGCCCGCGGCAGGCCTGGTCGAGGTCCAGATCGCGATTGTCATAGACCCAATTCATTGTGCGGACGAAATCACGCGCCTGGCGCAATCCAACGATGCGATAAATCTCGTTCCCCTGAGGAGTTGCAAAAACGACCGTAGGATACCCGCCCACGTGATAACGATCCTTTAACGTCCACGAGGCAGGCTTGTCAGCGTCCACCTTCAGAAGAACAAAATGCTTGGCTGAGCGAAGAAACGGCGCTGACTCAAAGACCGATTCTTCCAGCTCGTTGCAGGGAGGACACCAGATGCCGAAAAAGCTGATGAGGAGCGGTCGCTTTTCCTGTTTGGCCCGAGCTAGCGAAGCCTCGACATCGGTTGAGAAGCTCGCCGCCCCCCACGCAAACGAAGACGCGACGAACATAAACATCACGAAACTATTTCGCACTGGGGGCTCCTTTGTTTGAACTCGAGAGGAGCCTCGCGATATTGCTCGTGTGTCGGCCAATCACGATGATGGCAATCAGACCCACAAAGATTGCGATGGGCCGTGGGGGAGCCGCAATGTAGGTATAGATGATAATTGTCACGACACCGGCTAAAGACCCAAGAGCGCTGATTCGCGTGATTGCCAGTACGAGAGCATAAACACCAGCTGCAATCGCCGCCCCAATGGGTAAAACGGCGGCCACACAACCCAAACTTGTCGCGACCCCTTTGCCACCCTTGAATTTCAGAAAGGGGCTGTAGCAATGACCCAAAACCAAACTCACGCCCAGACAGACAGTGATCGCGACATCATCGGAGAAAAGAAGAAGCGCAAAGTGGACCGGGAGAAAGCCTTTGAGAAGATCGACTCCAAAAACGAGTATTCCCGCGCGCCACCCGAAGGCCCGGGTGACGTTGGTCGCCCCAATGTTGCCGCTGCCGATCTCGCGAACATCGATGCCAAACTTGCGCCGCGAAACAATCACGCCGGTGGGAATGCCTCCGATCAGAAAACCAATTACGACTGCGACGGGATAGTAGAGGTCTGGCGCCATCTCACACAGAATGCCGTTTTAGATCGGCCTGGACCATGAGCTCGATCATCTTTTCGAACGAGGTCTCCTGCTTCCACCCCAGCTCCTTTTCAGCGCGGCCCGGATTGCCGAGCAGCAGCTCCACTTCGGCCGGCCGCATGAAGGCCTGGTCGCTCACGACGAAATTTTCCCAGTTGAGGCCGACTGTCGCAAAGGCGATTTTCGCAAAATCGCGCACGCTGTGGGCCACACCGGTAGCCACAACATAGTCGGTGGGTTTTTGATTCTGAACCATGAGCCACATCGCCTTCACGTAGTCACCGGCGAAACCCCAGTCGCGTTTCGCATCTAAATTCCCGAGGCGAATCTCCCGGTCCAACCCCAACTTGATCCGCGCCACGCCATTTGTGATCTTGCGGGTGACAAACTCCAGGCCGCGCCGGGGCGATTCGTGGTTGAAAAGAATTCCCGAGACGGCATGTAGGCCATAACTCTCGCGGTAGTTCACGGTGATATAGTGGCCGTAGGTCTTGGCAACACCGTACGGACTTCGAGGATAAAACCGGGTGAGCTCATTCTGTGGAGTCTCTTGGACCTTGCCAAACATTTCCGAGCTCGACGCTTGGTAAAACTTGGCCTTCGGACAGGTCGTGCGAACGGCCTCGAGCATTCGAGTCACTCCTGTGCCGGTAAACTCAGCGGTCAAAACTGGCTGCGCCCAGGACGTGGGCACGAAAGACTGGGCCGCAAGATTGTAGATTTCGTCGGGCATCGAATAGGCCAGCGCCTGCGACAGTGAAACCTGATCCAGGAGATCGGCCTGCAAGAGCTGAATGCGATCCCGAATGTGGGCAATTCGATCGTAGTTCTCACTCGATGAGCGGCGAACAACACCGTAAACCTTGTAACCTTTGGAGAGCAGAAGCTCTGCGAGATACGAGCCGTCCTGCCCTGTGATGCCGGTGACAAATGCTTTCATTGCGCCTCTCATTTTCTACTGGGAATCGAGGAGTTTCTTGACCAACTCGTTGAGAACCCCGGGGTTGGCTTGCCCCTTGGTCTCCTTCATAACCTGCCCCACGAAGAACCCCAGTAGTTTGGTTTTGCCGTTTTTGTATTCAACCACCTGACTGGTGTTCGCCTCAATCACTTTCTGAATCACCTTTTCTAGCTGCTTCGCGTCACTAATCTGGCGGAGACCCTTTTCATTGAGGATCGTCTCGGGAGCCTTTGCGGTGGCAAACATCGCTTCAAATACGGTCTTGGCGATCTTGCCGCTAATTTCATTCGAGTCGATTCGACGGATCAGATCGGCGAGGTGTTCCGTCGAGACAGGACTCTGATCAATTTCCACCGAGGCCGCATTGAGCCGACCCAGAAGCTCATTCATCACCCAATTGGCTGAGGCTTTGGCGTTTTGAGAAAGATTCGTCACGGTTTCAAAGTATTGGGCCAACTCCTGGGCCGCCGTGAGGACCGAAGCATCATACGGCGAGAGCCCATAACTTTCTTGAAATCGCTCCGACTTCTGCTGGGGTAATTCCGGGAGCTGCTTTCGAATCTCATTCTGCCAATCGGTCGTGATTTCTAAAGGAGCGAGATCAGGCTCGGGGAAATAGCGGTAGTCGGCAGCCCCCTCTTTCAAGCGCATGAGTTCGGTAGTCCCCTTAGCGGCATTCCAACCACGTGTCTGCTGCTGAATCACCTCTCCCAATTCGATCATTTCCACCTGGCGATCGATTTCATAGTCGATCGCCTTTTCGACGTACCGGAATGAGTTGATGTTCTTCAGCTCAACCTTGGTACCAAATTCCTGAGCCCCTTTGAGCCTCACTGAAATATTGGCATCACAGCGGAAATTACCCTCTTCCAAATTGCCGTCGCACACTTGGGTGTACCGGAGAATATTTCTGAGAGCCCGCAAATACTGCCCGGCCTCGAAGGCCGTCCGCATGTCGGGCTCGCTCACCATTTCAATGAGGGGCACACAGGCTCGGTTGAGATCCACGCGCGTTCCATGGCCGTGGTGCGTGGACTTACCCACGTCCTCCTCAAAATGGATGCGAGTGAGTTTCACTCCTCGCTGAGTTCCGTCTTTCAACTGTATCGGCACTTCGCCACCCGTGCAAAACGGCTGTTCGTACTGGCTGATCTGATACCCCTTCGGCAGATCTGGATAAAAATAGTTCTTCCGGGCAAAGATGCTGACCGGGTGGATGGTACTATTGAGCGCAAGCCCCACCCGAACACCCAGCTCAATCGCGTGCCGATTCACGACGGGAAGCGCTCCAGGCTGTCCGGTGCAGACGGGACAGATTTTAGTGTTGGGCTCCGCTCCAAACACGTTGGGACAGCTACAAAACATTTTAGAGCTCGTGAGGAGCTGAGCGTGCACCTCGAGACCGATGACCGCTTCGTATTTGTCGCGCGCGCTCATTTCGCACCCGCCCGCGGAAAGTGTCCGCGCAATTTTTCGAATTGATGCGCGATCGAAAAGAGTGAGGCCTCGTCGTAAGAGCGGCCAATCAGCTGAAGTCCGATGGGCAGCTTTTTGTCGTCGAGACCGCACGGGATCGAGATCCCGGGAAGCCCCGCGAGATTTACGGGCAGTGTGAAAACATCGGAAAGATACATTGTGATGGGATCATCGACCTTCTCACCGATGCGAAAGGCGGTGCAAGGTGAAGTGGGCACGGCGATGGTGTCGCACTTCTGGAACCCATCTTCGAAATCTTTCTTCAGAAGCGCACGCACCTGATTGGCGCGAGTGTAGAACGCATCGAAGTAACCGGCGCTCAAGGCATAGGTTCCGAGCATGATGCGAAGCTTGACCTCTTTGCCAAACCCTTCCCCGCGACTCCGGGAATAGAGAGACTCAACAGAGTCGACCCCCTTTGCTCGGTGTCCGTAGTGGACGCCGTCGTAGCGCGCGAGATTGCTGCTCGCCTCCGACGGCGCAAGGATGTAGTAGGTCGAAAGTCCGTAGCGAGCGTGGGGAATCGCCACATCGACAATCTTCGCTCCGGCCGCTTTCATGGTCGCTAAGGCCGCCTCGAATGATTTCAAAACCTCGGGATCCACTCCCTCAAGCCAATCCCTCGCCACCCCGATGGTGGTCGCGTTGAGGGTCTTCGAGTTGAGCCGGCCGGTGTAGCTGCCCACCGTCGATTGGGAGGTGGTTGCATCACGGGGATCAAACCCAGCCATGACCTCGAGAAGACGGGCGTTGTCCCAGACGCAGTTTCCAAAGGGACCCACCTGATCGAGCGAGCTCGCGTAGGCCACGACACCGAAACGACTGACGCGGCCATAGCTGGGCTTCATGCCGACTATTCCGCAGAGACTCGCTGGCTGACGAATGGAGCCCCCCGTGTCGGTGCCCAAAGCCCCGAGGCACAGATTAGCGGCCACGGCCGCCGCCGAACCGCCACTCGATCCGCCCGGCACGCGCGTCTCATCCCACGGATTCTTCACAACTCCATAGGCACTGGATTCATTCGAAGAGCCCATCGCAAATTCATCACAATTGGTTTTCCCGATGACGATTGCACCGGCCGCCTCGAGCCGTTCTACGGTGGTCGCCGTATAGGGCGAACGATACCCTTCCAGGATTTTAGAGCCGGCGGTCGCGGACCAGCCCTTCACCAAGATGTTGTCCTTGATCGCGATGGGAATGCCGTAAAGGGGAAGGTTTTCCATCTGCCCCGCGCATCCATCGAGTTCCTTCGCTCGAGCGATGACTTTTTCCTTCAGCACCTCCAGGTAGGCGTTGAACTTCGGGTTCGTGCTTTCAATGCGGTCCAAGAAATCGCCAGCGACTGTCGACGGCTGGGTGGCTTTTTTCTTGTAGCCTTCCAGGAGCTCCTGAATCGTATTCATGTCTCCTTCTCCAAAACGGTCGGCAGAAGAAACTGATTCTCTTCGGCGAGCGGCGCATTGGCGACAATCGCCTCACGATCCGGCCACTGCCTCGCCTCATCCTCGCGAAACCGAGGCGCATCGAGCGGCACATGGCGAACAAATGCCCCCTTGGGAAGGGAAAGGGAATCGAGGTCCTTCATGTATTCAATCACGCGGCCGAGCCGTTTTTGGTATTCGGCGACCTCGGCATCGGTGAGCGACAGACGCGCGAGCTGAGCTATCTTAAGAACCTCTTGCCGAGTGAGCATGGGGGGTACCATACCTGGGGGCGGAGTCCGCGGCAATAACCGGCCACGAGTGCACCGGACGGCCGAGGCGCCTAGCCGGCCCTCACCAGTAGTCGAGCGCTTGGCGATCGACCCAAGGGACGGCGGCGTTGCGGATCATGGGGATCTTGTTGGGGGCCACCCGATCTTCCACCCAGAATCGAGCGGAGGGAAGCCCATGGAGAACCGCCTGGTTCACTAGGAAATTGATGCAGTGGCTGCACTGGCCATCGAGAACCATCCCCTCTTCATTGCCGGAGACAAAATTGGGGATAGAGGCGATGGGGTGAAGTTTGCCTGAGTGCTCGCCTATCCAGAAGATCTCCGTGGGGAGACGCTTCTGTGTCAGCTCCGAGAAATACCGAAACCGCTCGATGTGCCAGTCGAGATAAAGCTCATCGTATTCAACGGTCACACCCGGTTTCGTTAGAAACTCCTTACGGTTGGCCAGCTCCTTCACGAAAGACTTCGAATCAAGCGCGGTCTCGAGCCCCCTCCGGTCCACCGCCTGAGCAGAAAGGATGTTCTCCCTCATCGAAAAGGACTCATACCCCAGCTTTTCATAGTAGGAGGGCCTCAGATCGGAAAACAGGATCGAAAGGGCACTCGGGTTTTTCGACAGGACCGTGCTCAAAAGTTTTCGCGCGTGGTCATGTCCCCTTTGATCGGGGGGAGTGTAGACCGAGGCGATGTGATAGCCGGTCACAATCTCTTTTCCACTGCGAAACTTGACTTCGAAGGTGTCGAGCGAGGTGAGAAGATTGCCATCATTGTTGCGGGCGAGCCAGGTGATGATTTTTGCCTTCCCAAAGGGATGGGCGTAAAGACGGATGTTTCGTTCAGCGTATTGGGCGGTCGAAAGTGGGCCGCCCCAAAGCTCAGAGCGGGGCCGGGCCAGTGCCAAACGATCTAGATCTTCCGCAATCTCGATGATCATACTTCTCTCAGCTGCGTGAATTTCCGCGAGATCTTTTTCGTCCCTCGGCCCCGAAACTCCACGACGATCTTATCGTCGCCCAGGACCTGACGAACTATTCCCAATCCGAAGATCGGGTGCTCCACTTTACTGCCCGCTCGCAGGTCCTCGTCGTCGGACGGGCCCTGTTCGAACCCCGGATCAAAGTCGCCCACCTGACTATATTCCTCACCATGGGCCGATCGCGGGGGTAGACCCGGGCGGTCGAGATAGTGGCGACGACGGGTGAAGTAGTCGGCCTTCTTGGTCTCAAGATATTCCTTGGGAATCTCCTCGAGGAACCGGCTCTCAACTCGGAAGTGGCTCGTCCCAAAAACGGTGCGATTCTTGGCAAAATAAAGAAACAGGCGTTTGCGCGCGCGGGTCATGCCGACGTAAAGCAACCGGCGCTCCTCTTCAATATCCGACGGTTCGGCGGCGTCCCAACTGCGAATATTCGGGAAGAGTTCTTCTTCCAGGCCCACAATGTGAACCCGGTCGAATTCCAGGCCCTTGGCCATGTGGATCGTCATGAGTTTGAGTGCTGGCGCCGTAGGATCATAGCGATCAAGATCGGAGACCAGCGCGATCTCTTCCAGATACGTCTCAAGGGTGATCTTCTTGTTGGGATCATCTCCTCCCGATCGCAATTCGTATTCGACGATGCCCTGTCGCAATTCAGCTAAGTTTTCGAGGCGACTCTGGGCCTCCACCGAATCTTCCTTCTGCAGAGAAGACCGGTAGTTGGTCTCCTCGAGCACCATATTCAGAAGATCACTCGGGAGAAGACTGGGCTTGGCGGCTCGGAGGCCAGCCATCAGGTTGTAGAATTCCAGAAGGGATTTGCGGCTTCTACCGAGATCCACCGTTATCGTCGGCTCGGGGCCCAACGATTTTTCGAGAAGGCTGAAAAGACTCACGCCGTAAACTCGGGCCTGGTCCATGAGGCGCTCAAGAGTCACGTTGCCTATGCCCCGCGGCGGAACATTCACAATCCGGCGAAAACTCACGTCGTCACTGGGGTTTGCGATGAGCTTAAGGTAGGCCAACGAATCTTTCACTTCCAGCCGATCGTAGAATTTGAGGCCACCGTAGATCTGGTATTGGATGCCCTTGGTGCGCAAAACGTCTTCGATCACGCGTGATTGGGCATTGGTCCGATAGAAAACCGCAATCTGATTCAATGACTCCCCTGCCGTCACGCCATTCAGAATGTCAGAGATGACCTTGAAGGCCTCGTCGTGCTCATCATAGGCCTCCGAGAGAAGAATCTTGTCCCCCTCGGTGTTGTTGGTAAAAAGGGTCTTATCGCGCCTCTCTGTATTATTGGCAATCACGCGGCTTGCCGCCTCGATGATATTTCGAGTCGAGCGGTAGTTCTCCTCGAGCTTGAAGATCTTGGCGGCGGGGTAATCCTTTTCGAAATTCAAAATATTGGAAATGTCTGCGCCACGCCAGCGATAGATCGATTGATCTTCGTCACCGACAACACAGATATTGCCGGCTGAAGAGACCAGTTTTTTCACGAGAAGATACTGACACCGGTTGGTGTCTTGGTACTCATCGACAAGGACGTGACCGAGGCGATCCTGAAAGGCCTTAAGCACATTGGGGTGCTCGGTGAAAAGCTTCACGGTCTGGAGAATCAGATCACCAAAATCCATGGCCGCGGATTGCTTGAGAGCTTCCGTATAGCGGCTGAAGACTCTGAGAAACGCGTCTTCAAACGGGCCTCCGTAGGTCGATTTGTAATTACTCGCATCGTAACCCTCGTTTTTGATTTTATTGATGCGCCCTTGAATCGATTTAGGCGAAAACGTCGTCTCGGAGACGTTGAGCTCGCGCATGCAGGCCTTCACGAGCGAAAGCTGATCGGAGTCATCGTAGATAGTGAAGTGGTTGGGGAATCCAAGAAAATGCCCGTGCGAACGGAGAATCCGAACGCAGGCCGAGTGGAATGTGCTCACCCACAGGTCCCTCTCTTCGAGGTGAATTCCCATTTCTTCGTTCAGAAGGGTGTGGACTCGGTGACGCATCTCGGCGGCCGCCTTATTGGTGAACGTCACCGCGAAAATTTGTGTGGGATCAGCTTGGCGTGTCTGGATCAAATGGGCGATGCGCGAAGTGAGCACTCGCGTTTTCCCTGATCCGGCGCCAGCCAAGATCAAGATGGGGCCTGCCCCCCATTCAACGGCGGCTCGCTGAGGCCCATTCAGTTTCTGTAGATAATCCACAAGTGAACCAATATCGAACAGCGTCTGACGCTGAGTCAAATGGGGTTACTAATGAGGTCATAAGTAAGTAGACACTGCGATGGGCGCTAAGAACGCACCCGACTTCGTCAGCCGAAAACAGAGGTCCTCCACGGCCCCATTGGGCCGCCTCCGGGCATGTCGAACATCTTACACACAGCTATCCATGCTGGACGCACAAGAAAGAAGGGCGCCGAAGCACCCTTCTTTCGGTGGCTATTCTAGAATTTGTGGGTTGCGCAGAATGAGGGCTGCGGCCTCCATCCGGGCTAGATAATGGGAGTCGCCCGTGAAGCCCTTCTGGAGGAGCACCCAGGCGTTGCGGGATCCGGTCTCGTCGATTCCGCGCTGCACTTTTCGCTCGCCCATGTTGTAGGCCATGGTGGCGAGTTCCCAGTCTCGGAATCGCAGATTGAGCGTCGCGAGGAATCGGCAAGCGCCATCCGTTGCCTTTTCGACGTTGAGTCTCTCATCCACCTCATCGTCCACCCTGAGCCCAAAGTTCCGGGCCGTTCCTGGAGTGAATTGCCAAAGCCCCGCCGAGTGAAGAGGGTGCGGACTCTGCCGTGGGTTTTGGTAACCTGACTCGATGATCGGCAGCGCTAGGAACTCGATGGGAAGGCCGTACTCCTTGAGCTTCGATTCCACAAAGGGGCGATAGTTCGCCATACGCGCGAGCGATCCCTTGATGTACTCCCGTCCATCGGGCGTGCCCACGAAGGTGTTGAGCTGCTCCACCACCTCTGCATTGATCGTCACCGGGAACTCGCCTCCTCCGCGGCGCATGTCATCCAGGAGACTCTGCGCAATCGCGCGCGTCACCCTGCGATCGTGGATGAGGCTTCGCGAGGCCCACGCCACCGTCGTCATCAACGCAACGGCCATTATCGCGCCCAGTAAGCCAACTGACTTTGGGTACCTTCTTTTTTTCACCATCATTTGGATTCTCCGTTTGAGTAAGGAGCCCGCTGCACCCGCCGCCATGCCGGTGGTACCGACCAGCACAGGGCGAGATTGGCGAGCAGTCTCGGCGACCCTCAAGAGGCAGCCACCGTATGCCCTCGCTGAAATCCACTCCCTTTCGAGAAGGGTTTCATCGCAAGCAAACTCTTGAATTTCAGCCATCACCTTCACGAGAAGATGGGAGAAGGGATTCAAAATGGTGAGACCCCGGAAAACTTCCAGAGCGTGAACCCAAATCGTGTCCCGTTGACGGTGGTGCTGAAGCTCATGGCTCACCGACAGACGATAGTCACCCACTCGTTCAATGAGAGAATGGGGCAACAAAACGTAAGCTCGAGAGAAAGCGCGAAAGGAGAGAGGAACGGTCAGTCGATCAGAGACTCGAATCTCGACTCGACCGATTCGCTTCAAAGGGTACGACTGGCGCCTGAGGTGACCGAGTTTGAACCACGCGGGAGTCAGTCGGATGAAAGTTACTGTGAGTCCGAAAGCCAAGACCAAGGCCCCCAACCAATCGAGTGCGCCCAATGGGAGCGCGAAGTCGCGCGATTCTCCTACCGTCAGCGCCCCCTCTTCAGCCGTGGGATTTCGCGCGGCTGATTGGCTCGGGGCATACCAGATCTGGGCGGAAGGAGTTGCCAAAGATGCCTTCGGGAAGAAAGGAAGCGCGAGAGGCAATAGAATGACGAGAGCCACAACGATGCGCGAGAGACCGAGCAGTTGCCGAAAAGCGACCCATCTCTTTGTGACGAGCACTTTCATCAAAACGGCGCCAATGATTATGAGCAGATTGAATTCCCAAAACACGCTCATTCTCCACGCTCCCCCAAAAGTTTGCGCATCGCTTCGAGATCTTCTTCTGACAGATTCCCCGCCTCAACAAGGCGCGCCACCAGATGGGTGGGCTCACCATCAAAAACATTGTCCACCAAAAGTCGGAGAGTCTTCGATTCGTAGTCGCTCTTTTTCACCACGGAGGCATAGACGTGGCCACGGCCCTCTTTATGACTCTTGAGGACGCCCTTTTGTTCGAGAATCCTCAGGATGGTCGAGACCGATGTGTAGGCCAATTTCCGAGAAGGCGGGAGCGCCTCGAGCACATCGTTCACCGTCCCCGAGCCTCGGCGCCAGAGGATCCCCATCATCTCGAGCTCCACTCCCGTGAGCAGTCTTTCTGGCTTCTTCTTCACCACTAACCTCCTTACGGATTATAGTAACTAAGACCTTAGTAGATAACAACTAAATATTTAGTTACACCTTACACTGGTTTTGATGACGCGGGCGGCTGTCGGTAAGGACCTAAAACTAGGACAATAATTTGGTGCGGGCTGGTCTCATCTTGTTGATCCTTTTGTCATTAGCAGCGGAGGCTCGCCCGAAGAAGGCATCGGCGCCGAGCGAGTGGACAGTGAGCCCATACAAGATTCTGTCGGTGGAGCAGTCGCGGCTCTCCAATGGAAAGCTCGAAAGGTGGCTTTTTCAGGGGCCCGTAGAGCAGCAGAAGAGGGTGCTTCTCGCGATGGCGCGTATCGGAGACCCCTCCTTCATCGAGCCCATAAATAAGCTCCTCAATAAGAGTCGCCATTCCGAGCTGCGAAAAAGTGCGGCCTTTGCGCTGGGGTCGATCGAAGGGGAGACCGCGTACCTTTTCGTCAGCCAGAATATTCCGATGCACAAGGATCCGGACCTCTCGCGTGAACTTCTCATGGCGGCGGGCCGCAAGGGGAATGTCCGCGCAATCCACCAACTCAGTTTTTACCTCAAACCGACTTTTCCGACTCCGATCCAAGACGGCGCTTGCTCGGGACTGGGCCAGGCATTCGCGATGCTTGAGGAGCGCGTGCAGGATGAGGGCACACTGAAGCTCCTCGCGGAGCTCTTGGGCAATCCGGATGTGGCGCTCTCAGCCGCCTTTGCGTTGTCGCGCTGGCAGGGCGATCCCAATCTCATTCCAGTGCAGGCGCTGTCGGGGGCCCTCCCCCAGATGGTCGATTCCGCTCCCCGCGCCTTGCTCTCGCGCGCGCTGGGGAGGGTGCGAACACCCGCTGCACGAGAGGCTCTCATCCAGGCTTTCAAGAAGGCCAAAGAGAAAAATGAGAAGATTGAAGCTCTGAAGGGACTCGGCAATCAAGAGGTGAGTGAACCGGTGCTCGCCGTAATCGCAAGCGGTCTCACCGATTCCTTTCGACACATCCAGATCACGGCCATTCAGAGCGCCGGCAAACTGCGGACCGGGGCCGCGCCTCTCACGGGGCAAATCGATTCTCTTTTCATGGGCTCGGGGTCGGAGTGGGTGCGGTCCGAGGCGCTCATCGCGCTCGTGGCAATCGCTCCCGACCTCGCCCGTCAGCGCATTCAGGAGCAGATCAAGAAAAGCACGGGCCTTGTGCTCGGCTCGATGGTCTACTCATTTGCCCTACTGGGCACCCCGCCCGATCTGGCTCTCATCGGAGACTTCCTCTCTTCACCACACACCGATCTGGCTCGCCGAGCGCTCGAAGGCCTCTTGCAACTGAGGCCCGAGCAATTTACACCGGGAATGAAGGAACTGATCCGCAAGACCATCCTCCGCAAAGATGCCGGACTCGTTGCGACCGCTTCCGACATTATCAGCAGGAATAAATGGTCCTCTCACCTCGATGCGCTGAAAACCACCTATGGCACGTTCAGCATGGATGACGCCGCCGAGATCCGCTCAGCAATTATTCGAACGGTCGGCGAACTGGGGGATGAAACACAGGTTCCCTTTTTAGAGGGAGCGCTCAGAGACCGGTACCGAGTGGTGTCGGAGGCGGCCTCACGCGCACTCAAGAGAATCAATGGAAAGGATTACCCGTTTCCTCTGAGCGGTGCCGGGGGGGCGCCGGTCCCTTCCGCGGATCAGCTCACGAGCGCGGTGAAGAAGACTGCCGTCATTCAAACCAGCCGTGGTGATTTTACGATTCGCTTCAATGAAGACACCCCGGTGACGGCTTATTACTTTCTGAAGGAAGCTCCGAACCAAAAGGGGCGCACGTTCCATCGAGTGGTCCCCAATTTCGTGGCGCAGGGAGGCGATCCTCGGGGCGATGGATTCGGTGGACCCGGCTACAGTGTGCGAGACGAAATCTCGTTGCGGCCCCACGAGCGCGGGAGCGTGGGGATTGCGACCGCGGGAAAAGACACCGGCGGTTGCCAGTTCTTCGTCGACACCGCCCCCAACCCTCACCTCCTAGGCCGCTATACCAATTTCGCGCGAGTCACGAGCGGAATCGAGGTTCTCGACCGCATGGAACCCAACGACACAATCCTAAAAATCCGGGTGTATTAATCCCTCAGCTCGCTTTACTCACTGGGCGGGTGCTTTTGGCCGATTGAGCAAACCCAACCGACCTGAGGGATTAGGCGTAGCGCACCGCTTCACAAACAATAGTTAAGGACGCAAATCCGCGCCTATAAAGGGTCTTGGGGCATCTGCCGTAAACTAGCTGTAGGGCAGAAAACCTCGGGGGACACAATGAAAACTCTTCTTTTGCTGGGCCTTTCTATCTCAACCGTCTTACTGGCGGAGGCGTTCCCCGATGTCTCTAAGATGTCCGATCGCCAGGCCATCAAATACTTTGTGCAAAATGGAGGCGGACTGTCACGACCTCGCAACTGGCTTTACGATGAGACCGAGTGGATCGACTTAAAGCCCCGTCGCGATCTTCCGGCCTCATTTGATCTGAGAACGAAACACCCGACCGGGCACCTTCACCCCGTGAAGAAACAGCGGTGCGGAGACTGCTGGGCCCACAGTGTGGTGACGGTTTTGGAAAACCAGTGGGCGCTCGCCCACCCCGAGGATCCGATCCCCAGCTTCGCTCAACAAGAATTGATCTCAATCTGCGGCAACACAGGCGGCTCCTGTAACGGCGGCTTCTTCACCGCCTTTAACTACGCCCTCGGTCGCTCCGGGCCAGGCCTCCCCATGGACCGCGATCTCCCCTACCACGGCTACACCACCTATTGTGACAAGACCGTGAAAAAAGAGCCGCGCGGATATGCATGGGCCTATGTCGGTTCGCGCACCTCCACGAGTGGCGCCACGATCGATCAGATGAAGGAGGCCCTCCTTCAATACGGCACGCTCAGCGTGACCGTTCACGCCTTCAATACTTCCGGGCCTAACGTATACACGAGCTGTGCCGCAGGCTGGACCAATCACATGGTCAATATCGAGGGCTGGGTGGATGACCCTCGTTACAACGGCGGCGGCTACTGGATCATGCGTAATTCCTGGGGCCTCACCTTTGGCGATCAGGGCTACGCCAAGGTCGCGTACAAAGACGCGATAGGGAACAAATGTTCTTCTCTCGGACTCGAGACAGCGGTGCTCACGCGGCTTGAATAGAGAATGGCCAGTTGAAGTATCACTTGAGTTCGAAGTGCTCTGCAATGAGGACGCGATCGTCGCTGCCCGTCGAGGGAGGTCCGTGGAGGAGCGCATCGAATGAAACTCCCTTGTCCTGCCAGTATCGCTAGCACCTGAGGGATTATATATAGTTCTTCTTCTTGATCTTCTCGACGATGATCTTTTCGGGCATTTGCGGATCGCGCGAGTTGACCGTGAAGTAGGACTGCTGTTCGCAGCGGCGTTTGTTTTTGAGCAACCAGTGGAGGATCTCGGCCAACCCCTTGTTGCGTCTGTCCTTGAAGAAGGGATCGTTCTTAAGAGCATCCACCGCCTTTTTTAGGGCTCGCGCCTCCCCGGGATCGCTCTCCTTCACCGGATAGTCGAATAGGTCATATTTCTTGATATCCTCGGGCAGCACTCCCAAGAACTTCACATCTGGCGCCGAAAAATCGGAGTTCCGGATGAGACTCGCCGCGGAACCCGCCTTGAGCGTACGGAAAATGTTTTGCATGGTATACGCGTCCAGATCGCCGAAGAAATAGATGGGAACTTTGAGCTGATCTTGGATGAGCTTGGCCCACCCTCGAACCGCATTGCTCGGCACGCCCTGTGCGCCCATGAGGATCGCGCGGTGACGCTTGCAAAATCCGTTGGCCACAAAGGTATTCGCCGTGCCTTCTGATTCGACAATCAGGCAGAAGTCGATTCGACTTTTCGCTTTGAGCTGAAGGCTCTGGGGACGATTCTTGGGTTGAAACGGTGTCGTTCCGAGTGAACCCAGGTCCACGACCGCCCTTCCGCCATCCGGCAAAGTCTCGGTGACAACGAGCTGGTTCGAGTAGGTCTGTCCGCCGCGATCATTGGCGTAGCAGTTCAGCTCTTCGCGATAACACTCGAGCATCTCACAGATGAAATCGATGACCGAGTCGCTTTCCGACTGATCCTGGAAATCGAGCGGCTTGAGCTCCGGGCTATGTTTCACCTCTCCCTTTGCCATGTAATAAAGCTCGCGCTTTGTGTTGACCGCGCCGGTTTCTACATTTCTGAGAAGAATCTCCAGCAAAAAGATCGCTCGCGACATCTTCTGAACGCTCGAGACGTTCAGCTCGGTGCGGACCATCTTTTTTCCAGGCGTCAAGAAACCCACTTTCGGGTTGTAAAACGAATTGTCGAGGGAACACTTCACCGCTTCGAGCACCGGACGCTTGGCCGCCTCAAGATCAGAGAGGAGTCGACTGCACAGGTCCTTTGAGATCTTAGGTAACGATTCTTCTTTCATGCCAATTCCTCTTCCTTAGTCTTCTCTTTCCCTTTAGCCACTTTCTTGGCCTTAACCAGGGTTTTTTCTTTGGCGGCCGCTTTTTCTTTAGGTGCCGCCTTCTCCTTCTCGGCACCCTTTTCTTTCTTCGACGCTTTGGCGCCCTTCTTCGGAGCCGGAGCCTCCGCTGTGTTGGCGTCCACTGTCAGCTCGGCTTCGGATGCCTCTGCCTCAGACCCAGCCGGCGTCTGATCTTCGGCAGACTCCTTTTTGATAATCTGAATCTTTCCTCTGGCCTCGTGATCCTTCACCTCTTTGACCGCCTCGGTCAGCTGCTTCTTTGCAGCATTCACATCTCGGCCCAGTAACTTGATGATTCCTTCAGTAGCCTTCTTCTTCCGGGTCGCGGGTGCGCTGGTGATGCGACACAAACAATCAACTAGAATGGGGCAAAACTGTTCGATGTGCTGCAGTTTCTCTTCGAGATCGGCCTCTCGGTGCTCCTTGCGAATGTGGCGAGAAAGGCGCTGACCTGCCTGCATCAAGGCCCGACGGATCTCCTCCACGAGCTCATCACTCGCGTCGACAGTCTCTTTCGAAGCGTTCTTAAACTTGATGAATGGGCTTACAAGCGAGATCGCGATCACATAAGGGCCCATCGGAACGCTGTCGCGTGGCTGGGCCAGCCCGTACGCGCGCCAGTTCACCGTCTCAACCGCCTTTGTCATCGCACAGGCCGATTTATCGAACTGAAGCGGCACTCGGTTAGCGAACCGAAGAACACTCGAAGGAGGTGCCTCGCCATCTTGGGATGGCGCATTCCCGTCCTTTAATCGCGCGACCGCGACCTCAACAGCGACCGGCTTGTAATCACAAATGGTCGGCTTCCGAGTAACCACAGCAAAAAAATCCACCTCACCCAAACGGCGGACGCTCTTGGAAAAGGCTTCCTCCCCGATAGTCATCACGGAACGAGTGCTGGGAGACATCAGCTCTGTTTTCTGAATCGCGGCAAAAATGTCCTTGAAGTTAGCTTCATTGAGCTTGTCTACGCTCGTGTCGGTCAACTTCTTATTCATCCCGTTTTTGACGAACTCGCCGATCGCATTGTCCGTGATGCGTGAAAAGCCCTTCTTAAGCCAGGTTGCAGCGGTAGACCGCCCAAAAAGGTGAGAATGGGCGATGAACTCTCCCAGTTTCATGGTGTGTGGGTGTGGTTCGGTGGCCTCGGGCACATCCGGGGCCCTGTCCGTCACACGTTTGATCGTCTGCCATGGCTGATCAAGCACCTTGAATTTGAGATTCACATGCGGGTTCACGAGCGCTGTGCCGGTCATGTAAGTGAGAAGGCCACCCTCACCATTGAGTTGAATTCGGCCGTCGATGACAAATTCCACGGAAACACCGTGCGGGCGATCCCACGATAGGGTCTTCTTATCCTTGAGGACCCCCTTATTGTTTTTGATGTCGACCTCGACGAGAGCCGAAACCGCCTGCCGCATTTTGGGCGTCCTGGTGATCACGGTCACACCCTTGGCACTCGTGAGCTGCGCCCACGTCGTGGCAGCCGAAATGCCAATACCCTGCTGACCGCGCGAACAACGACCGCGGCCAAACTTCGAAGAGGCCAGGTACTCACCAAACACCTTCGACAAATCATCGACCTCAATTCCGGGCCCGTTGTCCTCCACCCGGATCTTTACGAGATCGGTATTCTTCAAGGTGCCCGCGCCAATTTTTTCGACCGAGATGGAAAGCTCAGGAAGAATCTCCGCGTCCTCACACGCATCGAGCGAGTTGTCGACAGCCTCTTTAAGTGTGGTGAGAACCGCTTTGGTGGGCGAAGAGAATCCAACCTGTTGCAGGTTCTTGGAGAAATACTCGGCTGTGCTACTTGTGGTGATCTTCTGCTTGGCCACACAACCCCCGTCGGTCTCGTAAGTATACGGGTTGCCTGCCAAAAATCAAAGTCACTCCAAGAGGCGGAAAAGGGGAAAAGGTACCAAGTTACTTTTCGGCCGAAAAGTAACTTGGTACCTTTTCCTTCCTCTACCGTTGGCCGACGGGGACGTAGCGGCGTTGCTTGGGGCCAGTGTAGATCTGGCGCGGACGCCCGATCTTCGCGTTCGGAGATTCCAACATCTCCTTCCATTGCGCAACCCAACCCGGAGCGCGCCCAATAGCAAACATCACGGTGAACATGTTCATTGGTATGTTGAGCGCGCGGTAGATGATGCCGCTGTAGAAGTCGACGTTCGGATAGAGCTTCCGGCTGATGAAGTACTCGTCAGCCAAGGCCGCCTCTTCGAGCTGCTTTGCAATGTCCAGGAGCGGATCCGATACGCCCAGCTTCGCAAGAACTGCATCACAGGAGCGTTTGATGATCTTGGCGCGTGGATCAAAGTTTTTATAGACGCGGTGGCCAAATCCAAAGAGCTTCACGCCCTCTTCTTTGGATTTCACCCGCTCCACAAACTTTCTCACATTGCCGCCGTTGCCCTTGATGGTCTGGAGCATCTCCACCACCTCTTGGTTCGCACCACCATGAAGCGGGCCCCAGAGCGCCGAGATGCCAGCCGAAACCGACGCGTAAAGATTGGCTCGGCTGCTGCCCACCAGGCGCACCGTTGAAGTGCTGCAGTTCTGTTCGTGATCGGCGTGCAGTATCAGAAGAAGGTCCAAAGCCCGAGAGATCTCAGGGTCTGCCTGATACTCCTCAGCTGGCACCGCAAACATCATCTTCATGAAATTCGAGCAGTAATCGAGGCTATTCGTCGGATACACAAATGGCTGACCGATCGATTTCTTGTAAGCAAACGCCGCAATCGTTGGGATTTTGGCTAACAAACGAAAGATCGAGAGCTCGAGATGTTCCGGGGAATCCACGCTCGAAGTGTCTTGATAGAAGGTCGAAAGCGTTGCGACCGCCGAGGAGAGGATCGCCATTGGGTGGGCGTCTCGAGGGAAGCCATCGTAGAAGCGCTTCATGTCTTCATGAATGATCGTGTGGCGAGTGAGGTTGTTCGTAAACCGAACGAGCTCTTTCAAAGTCGGCAGCCGGCCGTAAATCAAAAGAAAACTGGTCTCGACAAAATTGGAGTGCTCAGCGAGGTCCTCAATCGGAATCCCGCGGTAGCGCAAGATACCTTTCTCTCCATCGAGAAACGTCACGGCACTTTGGCAGGCGCCCGTATTCATATACCCGTTGTCGAGCGTGATGAGCCCGGTCTTCGCTCGAAGCTGACCGATGTCGATCCCCAACTCGCCTTCTGACCCTTCGACCACCGGAAGCTCAAACTCTTTGTCGCCATATTTCAGAATCGCCACTTTGGCCATAGGTTCTTCCTTTAGAGACGTAATCGGTAAAAGGCCGAAAACAGTGAAGAAGTTCTAACATCGATCCCTCGCCCTTGAAACAGCGTGTTACCGACGGGCGAGACGATTGGCTCGACGCGTTGCCTGAACGATCGCCTTGATGAGGGTGACTCGCAATTTCCCCTCCTCGAGTTCCATCAGCCCATCGATGGTGCAGCCGGCCGGAGTAGTCACCTCGTCTTTCAGCGCCGCTGGGTGTCGTCCTGTCTCCAGAAGCATTTTGGCTGACCCGAGAACCGTGTGGGCCGCGAGCTGGATGGCGAGATCCCGGGGTAAACCCACCTTGATGCCCCCGTCAGTGAGAGATTCCAAAACGACGTACACATAGGCTGGGCCGCAACCCGAGAGTCCGGTCACGGCGTCCATCTGCTTTTCATCGACGCGAACGTGGGCCCCCACAGGACTAAAAAGCTGGACCGCGCGCAATGCGTCCTTCTCTTTGGCATGAGCTCCGAGACAAAACGCCGTGATCCCCGCCCGAACAAAGGCGGGCGTATTGGGCATCGCCCTCACGATCGCCACTGGCTGATTGAGCAGAAGCTGGATCTGAACCGTCGAGAAACTCGCCATAATCGAAATGACAGTCTTCCCCTTGAGATCACAGGCCGCCATCTCGGCGAGCACATCGGCTCCGTTTTGCGGCTTCACCGCCAGCAGAATAAGGTCGCACCTCTTCACTAGGTCCGCATTGTCCCTAGCCCGATGAATACCCAGCTCTTTTGCTACACGCTGAGCAGTCTCAACGTGCCGAGTCATAAAGAGAATCTGAGAGGGCTTCAGGGTTTTCGAGTCGAGGAGACCCTGGACCAAACAGCGCCCCATTCTTCCCAGTCCGATGATACCGATGCTCTCCACCAGTCTCTTATCGGCGCTATTTGAAGATCTTTTGAAACCACCTTTTCGGTTTTTCGGTCGGCGCGGGCTCGGGCGCACCGATTTCCCTCTGAATGTCGGCCATCTTCCAGCCCGTCAAGGTCGCCAGATTCTCGGCCTCTTTTTGCCGACGAGTGGCCAGATCCCGCTTGTAGGTCTCCGACGGACACTTAATTTCGCCGACCCATGGGTGACGAAGAATGAAACGGGCCTGGTAATTCTCCTGGTCCGCAGTCTCTTGAAACATCAAGTCTTCCGGAAAATGGTCGCTGTCGTACTTCACGTGCAGACGAGTGATATAGGCCTCGACTGGCCCCACAATCTGAGGCGGCATGATCATTCGGCCCCGACGGGCGGGCGCCCCTTGAACGGAAAGCTCATCCAACCAAAACACGCCGAGCTTCTTCAATTCATCCCGGGTCAGTGGATCGGAAGCACAGGGATCACACCAACCCATATTCCAGGCATATTCCTGGAACACCACCTTGCGGTTTTCCTTTTCGTGGGCCACCTCAAACATCGATTTATAAAAATCGGCAAAGCGCCCCTTTGTGTAGAGCGGGATATCCACCCCGGTCGGCAGCTTTACGGTTCGGTAGTTGGTCGTCTCCACACGCCCCTTTCGTGAGATCGCGTAGACGATCAGATCCTGTGCACCATTGGCGTTGATCATGCCAAGCCGAATCGGCAGCATAAATTTTTTCGATTCGAAAGCAAATTGGAGCGGCCGCAGGAACTTGTAGCCGGTCTTCGCCTGCTCTTTGAGATTCACTTTGGCCACAAAAAACTTCATCGATTGCTTAAGATACGGGGCCAGGGCCTTCGACGCTCCCCTTGGGATCTTATAGCCAGACTCGACAAGCCACTTCTCCAGACCATCCGATTCTTTGGCCGACAGGATGACAATGTCGTATTCGCCGACAGTGTACTCGGCCTCAACCTTGACACCATACCCCTTTTCCCCGGCTCCACCCTGAAGGTTTGCCGATTTCATTCCACGCATTGCGCCGTCAGCGTAAATATTGATGGGTGGACTACAGGGATCGGGATCAAAGTATTCGACAAGCCGAGGTGCCGAAAAGGCATCCACTCGTTCCGTCAGACCACGCTCCGCCACATTGATCTGGTCCCGCGTCAGAATTTCCGGGACCGGCAGCACGAGAGCAAACTGGTCAAGATCTCCGTGAAAGTCGTTGATGAGAGTCAACGCGGTTTTGTCATCGTGGTGAACAATGATCACCTGCGAAGCCTGGTTATAGAGAGAAGCATCTGCCTTCGCGACAAAAAAACCACAGAACGCCCAGAGTGGCGTGGAGACCAATAACAAGATGAATAAGAGCTTCAGCATCAGCCTATCCTTCCACGGAGAATCCCTCTCGCCAAATAAACCGTCGAAGACCCCCATTCGTGTCGTCGGTGCGGCCAAATCCTATCAAGCACCGGTGTGAGGGGAGAAAGGAAAAGAAGCGCCCACAGAGGCGCTGCCGAAACCTGGTGGAAGAATCGAAGATGGTAGCTCAACGCCGCCACGCCTACCGCGAAGGCCGCACGCGCCCTGCGATCATCGGGCGTCGATCGCGGATCGGAGATCATGAAAAAGGCGAACACGATTAGCGTTCCGCTGGAAAGCTGATGCTGCAGCACCGCCCACGATTGCCCCAAATGCCAAACCCGTATGGCCAGAAAAAAAGCATAGGCCCCTAGAAAAACAAATGCCGTGTCCCACCGCGCGCTGCGCACCACAACAACAAGACCCAGCACCCCCACCCAACCCGCAATCAAAAGATCCGATCCCCACTGTCCCGGCGACACCCACATTTGCCCCATCAGAAGGATGGTCACCAAAATCCCAAAGTTCGTTGGATTGAAAAAATGTTTGCCCTTCCAGCGAATGGCGAATTTGCTCGCAATCGCCAACGCAGCGGCCAGGCAGAGCAGTGCCACACTCTGCGCACGCCCCAAGAGCAACACACTCAGCCCCGAAATCACCGCGCTGTAAAGAGATTCAATAGGCGCGCGCCGAAGCCCCACCGCGATTCCTTGGATTGCAAAAACAACCCCCATCACCAACGCCACCGCTCCCCACGACACGCCGAAATCACGCGCCACAACCCCAAAGACGAGGAGCAAACTCAAAAACCCAATTTGGAAAACGCGAGGATCCGCCATGCGCGGGTATTATAAGCATGGGGAGGAGGGTCCGTCGAAGCGCCCCTAAAAACTCGCGCCCAATCTACGGCGCCGTAGGTGCCCACCTCTCTCGCGCGAGAGATCGTCGAAAGACTTGACCCAACGAGACGCCTCACGGAATCTAGTGGCCTGCGCGGGCGGATAGCTCAGCTGGTTAGAGCGTCGGTTTTACACACCGAAGGTCCACGGTTCGATCCCGTGTCCGCCCACCACTTTTAGGCAGGTACTGGAGACCTGTAGCCTGCAACAAAACAATCGAGTATCCTTTAGCTTTTTGTATCTTTGGAGGACGCGACGGATCTCAATCGGCAATTTATTCGTGAAGTCTCGCTTGTGCGAGAAAAAGAAGTCGATTGGAATTCATACCCTTTCAGCGTGCCTGTTATTCGCAACCTCAGTGCTCTTCAACTTCACCAGCACGTCACTTTCTTTGTCGGTGAGAACGGCTCAGGCAAATCGACCCTTCTTGAGGCAATAGCCTGTGTCTCTGGATTCAATGCCGAAGGAGGCACCAAGAATTTCAAGTTTTCCACCACCAACGAGAACGGTGAGCTAACCACAGCGCTAAAAATTACTCGGGGAGTCAGGCGCCCGACTGATGGGTTCTTTTATCGAGCAGACAGTTTTTTCAATGTTGTCAGCGAAATTGACCGACTTGGCGTTGGTCATGCCTATGGCGAATGTTCTCTGCATGCGCGGTCTCACGGAGAAGGCTTCTTGGATCTCGTCATGAACAGGTTGAAAGGGAACGGCTTATATCTATTCGACGAGCCGGAAGCTGCTCTTTCTCCAAAAAGGCAGCTAAGCTTGCTATCCATAATTCATTCCTTGGTACGAAAAGGTTCGCAACTAATCATTGCTACGCATTCCCCAATCATAATGTCGTATCCCGACGCTCAGATCTACTCGTTCACCGACCGGAATATCGGCCCAATCAGCTATGAAGAAACCGAGCACTTTCAAGTTACAGACTCGTTCTTAAAGAGAAGAGAGCGGACTCTTCGAGAGCTGATGGAGGAATGAGGGCCAGCGTTCTTTATCTACTAAAACGCACTCAATTCAACTCATAGCGAGCCGATCTTCCTTTGCCCACCAGACAAACCACTCTTTGATCCAGTAACTTTTACATTTCTTTATGAACTGCGTGGGGTGAGATCTTAAACATTGCTTGCATTTCACGACTTGTAATTTTTCCTGAGCGACTAATAGCTTCTACGATGCTCATCTGGCGCTCTGTTAGCGAAACTTGAGTCTCAGATTCACTCTGCAGCTTGCCCCCACCAAGTTGTTCAATCTTTTCCCTGACCCTGCCAACGGTAAGGGCTTGAGTAAGACCCGCTCCGTGTGGTACCCGTGGGCCTGGAGGTGATTGTGAAAGCTCTTTCTTTTGTGTCTTTGGTTGTTTTGTCTCAGTTGGCGTTAGGTGTTGATCTGAAGGATGCGACGAATTCGCAGCTTTTGGGCGAGGTTGAGCGCCGGATGGGAGGCCCCGCGACCTCAAGCGCGTTCGCCATCTACACCTGTGATTCCTCTGGCACCATCCAGATCGAGCTTTACAACGCCGAGGGCGCCACCGTGAAACAGGAGAAGTACCTTGGCAGCGAATCGCGCTGCAAAGTGCAGGCTGCTCCGTTAACCAAGTTTCGATCCAAGTTGAACACCTTCATGCTGGCCGCTATCTGCGACTCATCGGGCAGTATTTTCAAATACCCGCTCAAGACTGATGGCACGTTCGGAAAAATCACGGAACAGTATCTAGGCAACGAGACCCGCTGTCTCGAACAAGCCAAACTAATCAACGAGAACTGACCACGGAAATCGCCGCCACCGCGCCCGGTGGCGGCGAGATGGAGCGTCTCTTTTTTCTCGGTCTATGACTCTTCCGTATTGAGCGACTGATTGAGACGTTCCCACCGTGGCATCATGAAGGGACATCATGACAAGCAGTTTTTCCATTCGAGATGGTGTTGATGCCGACCTGGCCGGTATTGTGAATTTAAACGATTCCGAGATTCCTCACGTCACCGCTATCATGGTTGAGGCGCTCAAGGCCCTGACGGACCAGGCGTTCTATTTCCAGATAGCTGAGAGTCACGCCGGAGATATTATCGGATTTGTGCTAGCGCTCGCTGAAAGCGCCACCTATAGGAGCCTCAACTTCCATTGGTTCAAGGCCCGATACCCTCGATTCGTTTACATCGATCGAATCGTGGTCTCCCGGCCACGCCACCGAACAGGAGCAGGAAAGCTGTTGTACGCGGATCTCTTCGAGAAGGCCCAGAACCGCACACCCCTTCTGACCTGCGAAGTGAACATCCGCCCCCCAAATCCCGGGTCGGTGGAATTCCACCAGCGCCTCGGTTTTCAGCAGGTCGGCACCCAGGAGACCGAGGGAGGAAAAAAGACGGCCTCACTCCTGGTCAAACCTCTTTAAAAACGAGCATATTCAGACGCTCATTCAACGTTATGGTATCCTTTATTCCTACCAACAACTAAGGAGGAGACATGGGGAACCGGGGGACGATCCTATTCATCGCGTCACTTTTTTTAACGCTGTCCATCGAGGCGAGGGCTGGAATCACCGTCCACGCCGCCGAGGTGGGAGTGGCGAAGTTTCACCGCCATGATAACAGTGTCCACCCGTACTCGTCGGACAACATCTGGGCCGCGTTCATCGCGCCGGATGAATTCAAGTTCGAGTCGGTCCCCTTCACCCGCAAGAATTCCAACGGATCGTACACCATCATCTTTGCAACCCTCGAAGATTTGGCGCAGAGCATGATCAAGGTGGCACACGAAGCCCAAGACACGATCGACGTCTTCAACATCAACGGCCACGGTGCTCCGGGCGTAATGTGGTTCCCTAAAGATCAGAAAACGATGAACAGCTTCTCCTGCAGCGACTGGGTGGAAGCGGCCAAGGGTGGCGACGAGGCGAACTACAATCAGTACTACTCGGCCGTCTCCAAAGAGGACATCATGATGATCCGCTACTTTGCGGAGCAGATCAGCGCCACGATCCCCTGCACGGTAGGCCTCAAAGAGTGGCAGGCCGCCGCGCAGAAATTCCCCGACCTCAAAAACATCTTCAGCGACAACGGCGTGGCGCATTTCGTTTCTTGCACGGTCGGACTCGGGAAACGAGGCGACAGCTTCTCAAAGGGCATGGCCTCGGTCTTCTTCCATTCTTCCAAGGGGCGCGTCGAAACCTCGCTACCGCTCGGCCTCGGGGACTGGTCGATGCCGGAAGGAATGGGCTTTTGGGACTACCTGACAGACGAGCAGCTGGAACACGACAACAAAATCTATGTCGAAAACAAGCGGGACCGCGACATCATGCAGAAGGGATCCGTGCGAGTCGGTTATCTCGCGGGTCTACGCGGTGAAGAGAGCGCGATTGTGGCCAACCGAGACTTCATGTTCCTCGATGGACACGAAACCCATGACATCTTGGTTCCCTGGGTGCCGGCGCGCACATCGAACAGCATCCGCCCAATGAGGGTCCGTATCCCTGGAACAAAGGTCCACGCCGCAGTCAGCTATCGATAATGAGCTGACCGTCTGAGACAGAGCGATATGAGAGGGGTTGGCCCTTGGCGGCTGGCCCCTCTTTCTTTTCTCTCCAGTCAGCGATTGTCTCGCCCGCTGTGCAGGCCTATACTCCCCTCGATAAACGGGAGGGCCAATGTCGGAACACAGAGCAACCGTCACCTGGAAACGGACCACGCCGGATTTCGTCTATGAAACCTATGACCGCACTCATGAGGTTCGGTATGAGGGCGGCATCCAGCACAAGGCCTCTGCCGCGAAGGAATTTGCGGGAAAGCCCGAGTTTGCAAACCCGGAAGAGCTTTTCGCGGGCGCTTTGGCGAGCTGCCACATGCTGACCTTTCTCGCCGTTGCAGCGAAAAGTCGCCTCACCGTCGACTCTTACACCGACACCCCGGTCGCCCACCTCGATAAGAATGCGACCGGCAAATTGGCGGTGACTAAGACTGTGCTCCGCCCGCGCGTCACTTTCTCGAAGGAAACACCGGTCACGCGTGAAAAACTCGTTGAGCTCCATGACAAAGCCCACCGAAACTGTTTCATCGCCAATTCGGTGGCGTGTGAGGTCATCACCGAAATCGTAGACTGAGGAGCCGATGAAGCACAGCGAAGGGTTCTTAAAGGTGGTTGGCGAAGCCAAGAAGCAGGTCCGGGAGACTGACGTTATCACCGTCGCCCAGCGACTCGAGAGGGGTGACAAGTTTCATTTCATCGATGTCCGCGAGGATGACGAGTGGCGAGCGGGTCGCGCCCGCGGCGCCAAGCACATCGGCAAGGGAGTTATTGAGCGAGACATCGAGACTCAAGTTCCCAATAAAGGCGAAGAGATCATTCTCTACTGCGGAGGCGGTTTTCGGTCGGCGCTTGCCGCGGCCTCGCTACAAAAGATGGGTTATACCAGGGTCCTCTCCATGGACGGTGGGATCAGGGACTGGCGCGAAAAGGGGCTCCCCGAAGACAAATCCTAGTTCGCTCTCTCAACAACACAGCCGTTGAGAGGGCTCTTACTAATGAGGTCATAAGTAACCCCCGCAATCTCCACAATTGGGCCAAATTTGAGTGACCTCGAACGCTTACCCTTTGGGTTGGGGGTCATTCTTTGCGCTCAGCTCTTTATCTCATTCCGATCGGGCTCCTCATCTCTTGCGGCCAAAGCAGCGTAAGGTTCTCTGAAGAGGCGAGCAGTACCGAGGCGGCCGAGACCAATGGATACCCGTCTGTCGTGCGGGTGATCGTCCCCGATGGGAGCGGCCTCTGCACGGGCACTTTTATCAGCCCGCGCGCCGTCCTCACGGCGAGCCACTGCACCACCCAAATAGGAACCTATCGCATCCTCGCCGACTGGGGTGCCACCTTCACCACTCGCGAGGTGGTGAAACTGGGCAACGGGAGCGTCAGCGATAAGTCCGATCTCGCGCTTCTCCTCTTTGACTCCAACAAGGCCGATCCGAAGGCCAATCAGGTCACCCCCATCTCATCCAATGTGGCGGTGGGAGACAAGGTGACCCTCGTCGGCTACGGCTGCAACAACGTCAACACAATGGCCGGCATCGACATCAAGCGCTCTGGCCGAAATCAGGTTTACCAAAAGGGCGACTACATTCAGTTGGCCACGCCGCTCAAAGCCCACACCGCACAAAAAATCCTGGGCCCTGACAACCTAAGCGGGACCTGCTTCGGCGATTCCGGAGGACCTCTTCTTAAGGCGAATACTCAAGGCAACTGGGTTGTTGGCGTCACCCATGCTGGCAGCTGGAATACGCAGGTCCTCTTTTCGCTCTACACCGACATTAGCCGTTCAGAGAACTGGACCTTTCTTGAAAACACCGAAAACTCATACGGCCTTTACCTCACTCACCCATGTGCTGAGCCGGGAACCCAGCTCAGCCAGTGCCAGACAAGCCAGGCCCTCACAGGAATCGTCGGATTTCTCCACATGATTTTCGCGAAAATGCTCTTCTGGCTTGGTCTCTAATTTCGGCGGCAGAGGGTTTCGAGACCTGCGCCTTTCACCCACACTTCGTAATGTTCGTCGGCTCGACAAAGCGTGTACCCGCGCATCGCAAGGGAATCACCTCTCCGGGTGGCCGCAATCACAATCTGCCCGTTTGCAGCCGCGACCCCAGAAAGAATGAGTGAGTCTCGGTCCCAATACCAATTGCTGAACTGACGATAGATCCAATCCCCCTCGGTAATCCCAACCGTTTCCAAGGGCGCAGGTGATCGTTTCACCAGCGCTCGCATGAGCGGTTGCAGACGAAAAAAGTCCTCGGGGCCTTTGCGGCGCATTGAGAACGGGGCAATGTTCCAAAACACGTGGCTCGCTAGGCCCAAGATGAAAGCCATCTTGAGCCAACTCAACTGCGGCCACCGCTCGCTCAAAGCACATAAGCCCACCGCGGCCATCAGATTGAGGTATGGAAAGATTCCATAGTAATAATGAAGGTTCGCAAATCCGAGAGTGGCATTGGCCCCCACAAACATCGCGGCCCCTCCAAGCGCCACTCCGAAGACTCGTCGATAACGCGAGCCGCGCCCAATCTCAAGGACCGAAAGGATCGAAAGGGTTAAAGCTGGGGCCCCGAGAAGAACAAGCTTCCGCAGGAACGGCCAAGGGCCAACGCCCGCCCCAACGACCACTGCCCGCTCGACAAATGAGCTACTGTAATAGAGCGAACCAAAGTAGTAGTCGCCATAGTGGCGCTGAACCAAACAAAACACCACCACTGGCGCCAACGATACAAACCCCAGAAGCCAAATACCCAAAGACCGAAAGATCGCGCCCCGCAGCTCCACAAGAGCGAGCAGCCCTATCGTCCCCAACGCCGGCAGGGCCGCAAAGCCCTTTGTCATGTAAGCTCCCGATAGAAAAAGACCGCTCCAGACACTGAATCGCCAATTGCGTCCCTCAACCCAGCGATAGAAAAAATAGAGGGCTCCGAAACCAAAGAAGGTCAGAGGAACCTCGAGGTAGAGCGTCGCGAAACGACCCACAAAATTGAGATCGATCAGACACAAGAAAGCAAAGACCCGTGCAAGCCCGAGGCCCGCCAGTTGAATGCCCAAACGGAAAAGAAAATAGAAGGTCCCTGATCCAAAAAGGAGTCCCAGAATTCGCGTGGCGGAGTCAGCGAAGCCTAATACTTTGAAGACACCACCCTGGAGCCAGA
The DNA here is from genome assembly GCA_016196825.1 of Deltaproteobacteria bacterium. Taxonomy (GTDB): domain Bacteria; phylum Bdellovibrionota; class FAC87; order UBA2466; family UBA2466; genus JACPWY01. Next base: position 60,353 of record JACPWY010000010.1, read on the forward strand.
AAATCAGAAACGGTTGTTCGAAAAACTGGGGAAAGAGCGTGTCGCTGAACTTGAGACTCCACCACGTTCCGGTTCGCGCGAAATTTCTCGCAACCACAGCGTAGACAGCGGGATCGAGCGAGATGCCCTGTTCAAAAAGTCGAGGCGACGCCATCAAGAACGCAGCCATCACCCACAGCCAGGCTTCTTTACTCTCGAATCTTGTCGCAGAGCTTGTCATAGGTCTCCTGGAGAGAGCTTGCCGCAATTTTCTCGCTCGCCTCTTTCAAAGTTGGCATCCCCTTCCGCGCCTCCGCCATCCACCGCGCGGCAAATTCTCCGGAACGAATTGCCTCAAAGACCCGCTCCATTTCGGCGCGCGCTTCCGCGTTGATTAGCTTCCGGCCGACCGTCTGCCCACCATAGTAAGCGGTGGGACTGATCCGCTGAGTCATCCCCTTCGGTCCGCACTCAAGAAGAAGGTCAATGATGAGCTTCGCCTCATAAAAACACTCAAAGAAGGCCATTTCCGGTTGGTGGCCCCGCGCGATCAGAATATCGTACGCCGCCTCAATCAGCTGTGGAATGCCGCCACAAAGCACTGTCTGTTCGCCGAAGAGATCGCACTCGACCTCCTCTTGGAAGGTTGTCTCTTTGAGATACTTCTGCGCCACGCCGATCGCCTCAGCATACCAAAGGGCCACCTTTCGAACCGTCTCCGGATGTTCTGACGGCCCAACAGCAAAAACACCGGGCAAATATCGACGTGTTTCATAGTTCTTTCTCAGCCACACACCGGCTCCCTTGGGAGAGACCAGAAAAAAATGGCTCTTCTCCCACCGCTTCAGGCCGCAAAAATGAACGGCAAAGCCATGAGAAAAGCCCAGGAACAGGCCGTTCAACCGCTCACCCAGGTCGGAATAGACACCCGGTATCACGTGATCCGGCAAAAGAAACATCACTACCTCGGCGTGAAAAACCGCATCCGAAAAATCCGACACCGTGAATCCATCGCGTTTGGCCTGTTCGGCTCCAGCCCCTGGCCGCGCACCAACGAAGACTGAAACCCCACTGTCCCTGAGATTGAGCGCCTGGGCACGCCCCTGGTTCCCATACCCGAGAATGGCCACGGGCAGGCGGATGGAGGCGACGGCTTGCATGGGTTGGGTATACTTGTTCGCTGTCGATTTTCAAGAGTATACTCCGAGGGTTATGCCTCTCTTCCAGCTGGAAAGCCCCTTCAAACCACGGGGTGATCAGCCTAAGGCGATTACACAGATCTCCGAGACCATTTTGGCTGGAGGCAAGAACGTCGTCCTATTGGGCGTCACCGGCAGCGGTAAGACCTTCACGATGGCTCATGTCATTGCCAACCTGGAACGCCCAACCCTCGTGATGGCCCCCAACAAGACTCTTGCAGCCCAGCTTTATTCCGAATTTCGCGAGCTATTCCCCAAGAATGCCGTCGAATATTTCGTCAGCTACTACGACTACTACCAACCCGAGGCCTATATTCCCTCGAGTGACACCTACATTGAGAAGGACTCGGCCATCAACGATCAAATCGACCAACTGCGACACTCAGCTACCCGCAGCCTCCTCTCCCGTCGAGATGTGATCATCGTGGCGAGCGTCTCGTGCATCTACGGCCTCGGGTCTCCGGAGCAGTACCGTGAGATGGTGATCGCGATTAAGAAGGGAGAGGAGTTTAGACGCGACAATCTACTTCTTCACCTTGTTGAGATTCAATACGAGCGAAACGACATCGATTTTCACCGCGGTACATTCCGCGTGCGAGGCGATGTCGTCGAAATCTTTCCCGCCTTCGAAGAGAACCTCGCCTACCGGGTCCATTTCTGGGGCGACGAAGTGGAGAAGATCGAAAAGATGGACCCTCTCACCGGAAGGACCGTCGAAACTCTAGATCATCTCGATATCTACCCCGGAAGCCACTATGTCACGGAACGGGACCAACTCACGAAGGCGATCAAATCAATCCAAGAGGAACTCCGCGAACGCCTGACCCAACTCAAAACCAGTAATGCGCTCGTTGAGGCACAACGCCTGGAGAGTCGCACTTACTACGACATCGAGATGCTCGAGGAAATGGGCTACTGCAACGGCATTGAAAATTACAGTCGCCACCTCACCGGGCGGGCCCCCGGGGCGCCGCCGCCCACTCTGATCGAGTATTTCCCGAGCGATTTTCTCCTTTTTATCGATGAGTCTCACGTAACCGTTCCCCAAATTGGCGGAATGTATCGCGGCGATCGTGCGCGCAAGGAGACCCTCGTCACCCATGGTTTCCGCCTGCCCTCAGCCCTCGATAATCGGCCCCTGAATTTCTCAGAGTTCGAGAGCCTCGCCAACGTCACGGTCTATGTGTCAGCGACTCCGGGCGATTTTGAGATGAAGAAATCCGCGGGAAGGGTGATTGAGCAGATTATTCGGCCCACAGGGCTCCTGGATCCGACGCTTGTCATCAGGCCAGCGCGTGGCGCGGTCGACGACCTCTATCAGGAGATCCGAAAGCGGATCGAAAAGAAGCAGCGCGTACTGGTGACGACCCTGACAAAACGAATGGCCGAGGATCTGACCGAGTATTACCAAAAGATGGGGATCAAGGTTCAGTATCTCCATTCCGATATCGATGCGCTTGAACGCGTTGAGATCATTCGGCAGCTCCGCATGGGGGTCTTTGATGTTCTCGTAGGCATCAACCTGTTGAGAGAGGGTCTCGACATTCCGGAGTGCGGGCTTGTGGCGATCCTCGACGCCGATAAGGAGGGTTTTCTTCGCAGCGCACGCTCGCTCACCCAGACGATCGGCCGTGCCGCTCGTAATCTCGACGGAACAGTCATTCTTTACGCCGATAGGGAAACCGATTCGATTCGTTTTGCCGTGAGTGAAACCGAAAGACGACGAAAAATTCAGCTCGACTACAACACCGAAAACAACATCACCCCACAGAGTGTGCAGAAGAATATCCAGAGCGGCCTCTACGCCGCCGAAGCCAGCGACTACTACGAGATCAGGGTGGCCGAACCGGCGGCCGACTATGACTTCAAGGGTGGCAATATCAGCAAGGAAATTACTCGGGTCGAAAAGCTCATGCGCAAGGCCGCCTCCCAACTTCAATTTGAACGTGCTGCCGAATTGCGCGATCGCCTCAACGCGCTAAAGAGGCTGTTACTCGACCTTCCCGAGCAGCGGTAGACCCCACACGACCCGTGCCATGTTCGGCACTCCATCAACCCTTCCCGGTGGATGCTCACTTCCACGAAACCATCGACATCGGTGCGCAGCAGAGGGATCCCAAGCGCTTGATAGCGTTTAACCACGCTGGGGTGAGGGTGATGATAACGATTCCGCCACCCGAGGCTCGCCACTGCGAGCTGAGGGCTAGTCGCCAGAAGGAAACTCTTCGCACTCGACGTTTTACTCCCGTGGTGGGCCACCTTAAGAAGATCGATAGTGTGTCCTCCTCTTTTCAGCCATTCCGACTCCGCCGGCATCTCAACATCGGCCGTGAGCAGAACCCGGCACCCTCCATATTCCAGCTCCACAATCACGGAGCGATCGTTGTCGCCACACCAACCGCATGCGTGCCCCATTGGAGAAAGCACCATACGCGCCGAACCCGCCTGAAATTCCGATCTTCCTGTGATCGGCGTCGCCCGACCACCCTTGCCCTTCACGGCCTCTTGAATCTTGCGAACCACCTCGGTCGTCCCGAAGACAGAATGGTAGAGAAACTCCCGGATCGAAAGTTGTTCAGCTATCGGCGCAAGACCCTGGGCATGATCCGCATCGGGGTGGGTCATCACGAGAAAATCAAGTGAAAGACGCCCCTGTCTCAGCATTTCTGGCAAGACCACTCTCTCTCCGCCATTCCATTTCCCAAAACCACCGGGCGCATCCACCAAGGCCACCTGACCATTGGGAAAGGTCACCGCAATAGAATCCCCCTGCCCAACATCGAAAAAGGTGACGACCAATTTCGGAACTACACGGTCCAGAATCCGGCCCACCCCACACAGGATAAGGACAAACCCAGACGCCAGAAAAAGGCAAAAAGCCCACCTCACGCCCCTCCCAACTGCAAAACCCATACCTCCTCAAACGGTATCAAAAGGAAGTCCGTACCTTTTGGGGAGCTGGCGTGGTTTAATGGGGGTATGCACAGTCCACGTCTATGCATCGACGGCCGATGTGATCGGAATAGCTACGGCGCACTCGTGGCCGAGGAGATCATCAATCAACTCGTTGCGTGTCAGGGTGAACCGAGCGCCACCAACGAGTGGATTGAGCGGGGACGGACCGTCCTACTCGCCCACCCCGATCAAATTTTCGAAGGGCAGTGGCGCCGCTACAATACCAAGATGCCCGTGGGCCTTTCTCCCCTCTATTGGGCGTGGGAACGCAACTTCGTCAAAGAGGCATCCCTCAGTGTTTTCCACAAATTTCGCCAAGCCGACCGGCTGGGACTCAGACTGCCTTGTGAAACTGTCACAACCGTTCTTTCGCCGGGCGCGATCCCCAAGCCGCTGAGGCTGAATTCACGAGACCAGATTTTTGTGGTGCCCTCCCATCGGGATCGGACGCGCCTTATGCGCGAGAGCCACATCGCCGCGGAGAAGATTCATGTAGTTCGGCCAACTGTTCGGCGCTATTGTTTCTTCTGCGAATCACCTAAGCTTCGCACCGACGGAAAGATTCTTCTCATCGGTGAGAACGCTCGTTATCAACAGCGTCTTTCGAGTATTCTGAAAGGTCGATTCCCCACCCAATCGGTCGAGGCCCTTTCCTTCAAAGGTCGTAAAGAGGTCGAGCCTCTCGAGTGGCTCAAGCTTATCGATCAGACCGCGTTTGCGGTTTATCTCGTCGACAAGCCGTACGATTGGGCCACTCTGGCCCTCGAACTTTTTTATTGGGGCGTACCAGTTGTCTTTCCGGATGAGAATGGACCGCTCAACGAGCTCCTCCCCCTATCGCCACTGCGACTTTCATCGTTCCTCGTCAATCAACCCGATCTCTCAGGACTCAAGAAGATGGCTGAAGAGGCCGGCGCCCAACTCGACGAGGCCAATGTCTTTGAGCCGCTCTCGTTTGCCCGACAATACGGAAAGATCTATTCCTCCCTTCCCCAGCGCACGCAATAGGTTTTTAGTGCAGCCATCGATCAAAAACGCAATTGCAGCGATTGAAAAACACGGCGCCCTCCTCACCTTTCCGATGCAAAATAGATCGGAGCCCAAAAGCCTCTGGTCGATATTTTACCCAAAAAGCGAAATGCGCTGGGATTGGGATTCCACCGGCGATAACCGAGTCGCTAAGATGTGGCACCTAAGAGAAGAGCTCTCGCGCAGCGGAAAGGTTGTCTACGCCAAGTGGTACAAGGGGCGCGCCACCTTTTTCTCCAAAACGCTGGCGGCAGCGCTGATTCGAGCCTTGGATCACTCCCACCCGATGCGTTCGCTCTCACGCAACGCCCACACCATTCATGAACTTCTCCTCGAAGATTCGCCTCAGTCCTCGAAAATTCTTAAGAAACGGTCTGAGAAGGAACAGGGGCTTACCCCCAAGGAATTCGACAAAGGGCTCACCGAACTCTGGCAATCCTTGCGGATTGTGGGCTACGGCGAAGTGGACGATGGCGCATTTCCCTCGCTCAATATCGGCGCTACCAGCGCACTCTTCGAGGATCTCTGCCGTAAGGCCACCGGCCTCTCCGAAAAGGCGGCAATCGAAGATCTCGCGCCAATTTCTGAGACTCCCTTCATTCAGCAGCTGAACTCATTCAAGTCTCGACCGGCCACAGGGCCCAAAGTGAAGGTGATTCGCTTCAGCGATATTCAATAAAAAAGGGAGGCCGTTTCCGGCCTCCCTAGGACAACGATGGCCCTTTGGGCCACCCCCCGAGAAAACTTTATCGCGTCGGCATGTTGAAAAAACCTCGCGCACCCGATGTCACGGAATGCGTGGAGCCCTCAATCACCAAAGCGGGCGGCGGGTTATAACCCGGCTGCGCCGCTACAGTCGGCGAAGGCTGTAAATGTCGGACCGCCCCGGGAACCGAGGTGACCGCGCGAGCCCGCGCCGTAGCAAATGTCTCACCTGTAGCCGAAACCTGCGCCTGAAAGCGAGCCAGGTCGCTTCCAGCCATCCGGCCAGGTGCTGAACCGATCACATCAAGATTGGAGGCCATGTTGGCCGCAAGCTCTCGGCTCATCTTCGGAGAACCATTGGCCCGAGCCGATATCGAAGCGCGAGCGCCGCGGACCGTACCGGCCTTCTTCGCACCACCATTCATGAGAAGCTGCTGTTGCGGAACGCCCGTGATCGGAGTCACCCGCAGAGTGGAAAGAAGCTGCGAGCTCGCGGCCGCCCGATTAGCAAAAGGGAGCTGTCCACCCTGAGCCAAAGTCTGCGCACCGACATTGCCGGCCATCGGATTCACACCCGTTCGCGGAACCAACGCACCAGTGGCGCTTGTCGCGCCAGGAAACATCGAATTGCCAGCGCCACGATTCACCACAAGCTGATTGCCGGGATTCGTCGCTAGCCCCTGAGCGAGTCCAGCCTGGGCCACCTGCGCACTCAATGTCGCCTTGGCGAGCTGGACATTATCGTCGGCCTGTTTCTGGGCCAGCGCCATGCGCTGTTGATTCATTCCATATTCCATATCGCGCTTCTCGCGAGAAAGCTGGTTGTTTTCCTCGCGCGCCTTGCCCAACTCAGCGAGCTGAGCATTCAATCGCTGCGTGGTCGCGTCGTTATTCATCTTCGCAATTTGTTGCGTGGTCGCGATCTGCTGATCGGTGATCGACTTCTGCGTCTCAGCCAGGTACTTCGAGGTGTCGGCGCTGATCTGACTAGTCGCAAGCGCTGTCTGTTGATTCGTCTTCGCAATCTGTTTGTCCGCATCGGCCTGAACGGCAGCGGCAACCATCGGAGAGGCCGCGGCCATCATCATGGCCATGCCCATCAAGAACTCAGCTCCTTTGTTGCCGGTCTTTTCATTATCAGGTTGACCACCACCCTCGGCGTGGACATCGGGCCCCGTGAGTAGTGATAACATCACATTCATCGGAATCGTATTGAAGTATTGTGGGTTAAGCTTCTGTGCCTTCGCGCTGAGGCCAGCTTCGATATTGGCAATCTCACTCGCGATCTGTTGGTCTGTCTGGCCTTTCGGCGCGTTCTCATCCATCACAAGAGACTGAGTGGCGGCGCTGCCGTGGGTGCTCGTTACAAGGTACTTCTTCGGAAAGTTGGAACCCATCTTCGGAATCAGAGCGGCTGAGGGATGATTCAAAAACTTGTTGTAGTTGTCTGCAGCGTTGACATCGATGTAGCCACCGAGCATCGCCTGCACGAGTGGCAGCTGAGCGTCGGCAATGCCGTTGCCCTGAAAGACTCCGGCCAAAGTTTTGAGAGCATTGGGAAGATTGGCGACAGCCTTGCGCACGCGGGTGCGCCGAAACTCATCCATCGGATTTTCCGCGGCGGATCGCATGGCGGCGTTGATCTCGCCAACAGCGGAGAGCACACCAACCATTTCAGGGTGAGAGAGAAGGGCCTTAACCTCTTCTTTGTCATGCGCCTTCGCTGGAGTCGCCAAGATCGCGGCGACAGCGAAGAGAGCAAACAGGGTACCGATGCGTCTTGCGGCTCGGTCTCTGATGTCGTTCCTAGGCTTCAAGCCAGGTGCTCCTTCTCAAGTTGCAGAACAATGGTTCTACCGCTTTGTAATGCAAACACTCGGCCACCCACCCGCCGGGGCTCGGTGGAGTTAACTCCCTGAAAAGACTCAATTCGAAAGCTGTATTCTGACAAAACACATGGGGAACTTCCGAGACACTCGGGGGAACACTCTGTAAGTGTGTAATTTTCCATGTATTCCTCTGACTGATCATTTGACAGCGGGGTGAATTCAGCCGGTGCTCGAGATCAACGAACCCCCGCGTGGGTGCTCCGCTCAATCGAAACGCCTCTGACTCGCGCTCCCCGACCCACGACTGTGGCAGGAGCGATCGCTCGTGGCGCGACAACCGGAATGGCCACGGGTGTTCGAGCTACAATCCTTGCACCAGGAGCGCTGCCAGCCACTTCGACCGGAAAGGCCACGGCCGGTACGCGGTGCAAAAATCGCCTGTTCAAATGGAATCGACCGCCACGCACGACGGCAGCAGTGGATAGAAGAAAGCTCGGCTGCCCGTAAACGGGAACGATTGAAGTCCCATTCATCGCCTGGAGCGCGACCACACTGCGAGTCGGGTTGAAAACTCGGCTCACTGGCAGATTCACAAGCGATGGATACTGGGGCGCGCCCCAATTATTGCCGGACGCTCCTGGATAGGCACCAGGGTAGAGTCCGGGGTACACACCCGGGTAAGCCGATGGAGCCAGTGGCGGCTTGCCGCCCATTCCGGCCTGCGCAAGCTGAGCACTCAGAGTGAGACGACCAAGTGAAGCGTTGCTGGCCGCCTGTTGATAGGCCCAGCCCATGCGTTGTTGGTTCAAGTTCCATTCCATATTCATTCGTTCACGCTCCATAAGGAGATTGTCGTGGCGAGCGGAATTAAGCGAGTTCAATTGCATCATCAGGCGATCGGTCGTCCCCTGCTGATTAATCGCATTAATGTTCATGGCGGCGGCGAGTTGACTGTACGTTGTTTGCGCCTGGAGATCGGCCATGAATTTCGAGGTGTCTGCGCTGATGAGTGAGGTCGCAATCGCGGTCTGGGAATTGGTTTGAGCAATCGATTTATCGGCGCTGGCCTGAATAGCGGAGGTCACCATCGGTGTGGCCGCGCCGATAAGAGCGGCGGCTCCAAAGAGAGCCTCTTCGGCCGGAGCACTGGCCGACACAAGACACAATATGAGCAGGATTCCCTTCATTTTCCCCCACACCTGATTCGATCACTATAAATGCACGCCGCTTGCCAAGGCCCGCGGCCGTACACTGAGCGGGCTCGCCTGTGTACATTCGCTACGGCATACGACCGATCGACGATAACTTCCTGAAAATGAAGCAACCTGCGTTGTTGAAAATTGCTACAGACGCCAAACCCACTCCGCTGGAACGACTAACTCACGTGCTCACCATGTATTCTCGCCGTCTTCGTCTGACGTATACCGGTATACGTATACAGAAAAACGTTGTGGTCTACAGTCAACGGTGGTGAAATCTTAGGGTGCGTAATGTGACGATTCTCATTCTGTTACTCACTCTAGGTTTTTGAATGCAACTTGATAGGAGGCATCATGGCGATTGAGGGTTGGTATGCGAATACCGTTTTTATACTGAGGTGGTTTCACATTCTGTTTGGAATCATCTGGATCGGACATCTCTACTTTTTTAACTTTGTGAACATTCCGTTTCAGGGCGTGCTCGAGAAAGATCTGAAGCCGCGGGTGAATCCGCTGCTGCTCCCGCGCGCACTTTGGTGGTTCCGCTGGGGGGCGATGTTGACCTTCCTCTTTGGTTGGACGCTCCTCTTCGTTAAGTACAGCGGCGGCGACCTTTGGAAAGATGCTGCGACCGGAATGATGAGCCACCGCGCGATGTGGATTCTCGCGGGCGCACTCTTCGGCAGCATCATGTGGTTTAACGTCTGGTTTGTGATCTGGCCCGCTCAGCGCCAAATCATCGGCTGGGTGAAGGCGGCACAGGCTCCGCCAGAGATGCCAGCCCTTGCAAAACGGGCGGCGCTTTTTTCAAAGATCAACACGTACCTCTCTGCGCCCATGCTCTTTTGCATGATTGCACCGAACAACTACGGCTCCATCAACGCCGTGACGTTCATCGTGGTACTGGCGATCTCGATGGTCATCGTGGCGCATCTCTACAAGATCTCCACGAAGGTCGGGACGACGATCTAATTCCTCGGTTCGATTGGATTTGGTCCAGTCGCGCCGAGAAATTCAAGTCGAGAGAAGTCTCAAATAAGGGCGTACGGCAACGCGTGCACCCGTTTTTCATTTTGGGCTTTAAGAGTCGATGCGCTTCTTGAGCTCTTTGCCGACCTTAAAGAAGGGGAGCTTCTTTTCCGGAACGAAGACATCGGCCCCTGTTTTCGGGTTGCGACCCACGTAGGATTTGTAACTCTTCACGAACCACGAGCCAAAGCCACGGATCTCAATTCGGTCCCCGCGGACCATCGCCAAGAAGAAGGAATCGAAGATGGTGTTCACCAATTCCTCGGCCTTTTTCTTTGTTAGGTTGGCCTTGCGGGCCAGGTTTTCTATCAGCTCAGACTTTGTCACTCTGCCTCCGTTCCCAAGGCACCCCAGCTTATGGACAGACAAAACTGCTAAGTCCTCTATTATTATAGTGTTTTGCCTACGGCCTTCCAAGCAAAAACCTGTTGTTGGTGGTGCCCCCACTCGCTAAGATGGCCGCGACACACATTGATGGATTACGGAACAGCACTTTTTTCTTATACCGCGTTGCTCAAACTCTGCGACGCCCTCACTGTGCTCGGAGTTTGGTACGGTGCATGGTACCTGCGGTTCCACACAAACCTCATCCCGGTCACCAAGGGTGTGCCCGAGGTTAGCCACTACACGTCAGCCCCCTGGATTCTGGTCGCCGTCTATCTGGGCGTCTTTCATATCGTCGGCGCCTACAACCGCGACCGAATTCACTTCGGGATGAGAGCCCTCCGCAAGATCAGCCAGGGGACCGTGTTGGGAATCTTCGCCTTTATCTCAGTGAGCTACTTTCTTAAGAACACCTACTACTCGCGCATACTTCTTCTTTTTGTTCCCGCATTGATCTTTCCCGCCATCGTCTTAGAACGCGTGGTGCTGCACGCCGCCTGGCGCTTTTTCCAGGATCACGGCGTTCGCAGACTGAGGACCCTTTTTGTGGGGCATGGGGATCTTCTTCTCCTGTTCTTTCATCAGATTGAACGCCGCCAACCTTACCCAGTTGAGTGGTTGGGGCGAATTGGCGAACCCGATCCCAAACTCGACGATCAAATTCCGTTTCTCGGCCACGACTCCCATCTTGATGACAAGGTCGATGGCCTTTTGCCACATCAGGTGGTGGTCGCTTTGCCGAGTCATGAGTCGGCGCGGATGGAGGATATTCTTCTTCGCCTCAGCAATCACCCTGTAGAGGTGAAGGTCCTCCCGGATTTCGGCCGGTTTAATACATTTAATTATGTCGCTGCCGATGAATGCGGCGTACCGGTGTTGATGTTCAACCAGATGAATGTGGGCTCCACCGCCCGCGTCCTCAAACGCGGGATGGATGTCGCGGCCTCGGGCCTTGGACTTCTGTTGCTTTCTCCATTTCTTGCTCTCGTCGCTCTCAGCGTGCGCCTCTCGTCACCAGGCCCCATTCTCTACCGGCAAAGGCGCATCGGCTCCAACGGCCACGAATTCTTTTGTCTCAAATTTCGCACGATGATCCTCAACGCTGAAAAGGCGACCGGCCCGGTCTGGGCCACAGCTGATGACACGCGCACCACGCAGCTCGGAAAATTTCTCCGGCGTCACAACCTCGACGAGCTCCCGCAGCTTTATAACATCTTCCGAGGGGACATGAGCCTTGTTGGCCCACGCCCCGAACGCCCGCACTTCGTCGATCAGTTTCGTAAAGAGGTCCCCAAATACATGCTCCGTCACACAATGAAGTCGGGCCTCACCGGCTGGGCGCAGGTGAATGGCTGGCGCGGCAACACGTCCATAGAAGAACGGATCAAATACGACCTCTATTACATTGGCCACTGGTCACTCTTCTTCGATATCAAGATCATTCTGCTCACGCTTCTGAAAGGGTTTGTGGATAAGAATGCCTACTGAAATCAAAGTGGCCGTAATCCATGATTGGCTCGTCAAGCATCGAGGCGGGGAGAAGGTCCTCGACGCCATTCTTGAACTCTACCCCTCGGCCGATGTCTTCACCCTCTTCAGCGACCCCGACTCATTTCAAGGACGCGTTGGAAAACACAAGATCACAAACTCCTGGCTGCACCGATGGCCAGGGATTCGAAAATACTATCGAGCTCTGCTTCCTCTCATGCCCCTCGCGGCCGAGAGTCTCGACCTGACCGGCTACCCACTTGTCATTTCGACAAGCCACTGCGTCGCCAAAGGGGTCCTCACCGATCCGGGTGCCCGCCACTTCACCTTCTGCCACACCCCCGCGCGATACGCCTGGGATCGCGCCCCGGACTACATTCGGAATCCGATTCTGCGCGCGTTAGCCGCGCCAATGCTTTCTCGCTTCAGGGAGTGGGATGTGATCTCGTCCCAAAGAGTCGAAGCCTTTTCGACCAATTCACACTGGGTGGCCAGCCGAGTCCGGCACTATTATCGACGGGAAGCGGTGGTGGTTCCGCCCTTTGCGGACCTCGATCTCTACCGTCCTATCGCCGGAGAAAAAGGGGATTACTATCTCGTCGTCTCGGCTCTCGTGCCCTACAAGAAGATCGAGCTTGCGATAGAGGCATGTGAAATCATTAAGCGGAAACTTTTCGTCGTTGGGACAGGCCCTGAAGAAAGGCGCCTTCGCAGGCGAGGGGGCGCCCACACCACTTTTCTGGGGTATCAGTCGGATCAGAGCCTAGCCGATCTCTATGCTGGCGCCCGCGCCCTGCTTTTCCCCGGCGTGGAGGATTTTGGCATCGTCCCCATTGAGGCGATGGCCTGTGACACTCCCGTTATTGCCTACGGAAAGGGCGGAGTTCTGGACACTGTTGTCGACGGGAAAACGGGACTCTTTTTCCGTGAGCAGTCCGTGAACGGAATGGAAAAGGCAATCCGCGCTTTTGAAGCTTTGCAGATCCCGCCGGGGGCCTGTCGCGAACAGGCTCTCAATTTCTCTCGATCGAGATTTCTCGAGAGTTTTCGGCGCTTCGTCGATTCGGCTGTCACACCGATCGCGCCACTTCACGCGATTTCCCATGAAAATACTCTTTAACGATCTCGTCCGATTTCGAGAACGATCGGGAGTCGGGGGCTATGCCGAAGAGCTCGTCAGCGCTCTGGCCTATCGATCTGGCCTGGAACTCATTAGCCAAACTGCTTGGGGTCAACCAATCGCGCGACTCATGAAACAATCTCTCGGTGAAGGTCGCGCCGCTCAAACCAGTCTTCTCAAGAAGGCGCTCAAGACCTTTGGACACCAGGCCCTAGACCGTATTCTCTCCTCGGCCACCCGACTTTCTCAGCCCGACCTCTACCACGAGCCAGACCTCATACCGTCGGCGCGCGCAAGAAGAGTCATTGTGACCGCTCACGATCTCAGCGTTCTGAGATTTCCAGAATGGCACCCCCCCCACCGCGTGGAATACCACCGACTCCACACGGGCCAATTGCGATCCCAAGTGGATCGCTTCATCGCCAATTCCACTCAAACAAAAACGGACCTGATCGAGCTTCTGGGGATTCCGTCCGATCACATCGATGTTGTTCTGTTGGCGCCCCGTCGATCCCTTTTGGCGGCAGCCGAATTTGCTTTGCCTCCGCTTGCCCTTCCAGATCGCTATTTTCTCTACACGGGGACCATCGAGCCGAGGAAAAATATCCCGGGCCTCCTCGAGGCCTATCGAAGTCTTCCTGGCACGTTCCGGAAGAATACGCCTCTCATTCTAGTCGGCGGCGCCGGCTGGGGGCTCGACACCCTTGTCGAAGATCTCAGAAACGGATCTCACAAAGGGGTCAGGTACCTTGGATATCGGCCCGATCATGAGCTTGCGGGGATTCTCTCAGGCGCAGCCGCCTTTCTTTACCCATCCTTTTTTGAGGGCTTCGGGCTCCCGCCGCTCGAGGCGATGGCTCTCGGCGTTCCGGTCATAGCTTCAGAAAGGGGTTCCCTAAAGGAGGTCCTGGGGAGTGCGGCCGTAATCATCGATCCCGACAACCCCCAGCAACTAGCACAGGCCATGATCAAGATGATCGAGGATCCGTCCCACCGACAATCGCATAGCGATGCAGGAAGAATTTGGGCTGCCACATTTTCGTGGGAAAGGACCGCTGAACAGACTTGGGAAAGCTACGGTAAGGCGCTGAAGTAGGCGCTCGTGCAATTCATGCCGAAGGCCGCATTGCAATCGCTGTCCTGGGTCGCTGTGAACACCGTGCCCACGGCTGGCGTCACGAGGAGGCGAAGCTGCTTGAGAAAACGATTCAAATCGGTCAAGTTCATTGTATAGTCCTGACCTGAAACCACCGTCCCCGTCAGAGGAAAGCTCGAGCTACTCTCATCGCTTGAATTCATGAGCCGCGATTGCAAATGAAGCCCGGCGGCGCTCGCCTGAATGCTTCCGACATAATCGCCTCCTGAAGTAGCAATCGCCAGCGTCGCCATCGCCGTGGCGGCCTGGCTCGTTGAATAGCCGCGGCCAAAGGCAAACGAGGCCGGAGAGTTCACCGTGGAAACCTGAAAAACGTTTTGCTGGGACCCAGAGGTCTTGATGACAACGAGCGGAAAGTGGACGGAAGCAAGGGTCACCTCTTTGGCAACATAGTAACCATCTTTAAGCGCGGTAGATGTGGTGAGAAGGGTGGGGACCGGAAAACCGAACTGCAGACCACAACCCGTCAATAAAGTCGACACTGTCAAAAGTGTCGTTACCTTTAGCGAATACAATTTCATAACCAGGCTCACCCTATTCCTCTCTGAAATTAACAGCAAGCAACATGCCAAGATCCCTCGGCTCAGTGGGGATTAGGCGTAGTTCCTTCTAAATAGGATAACACCCACTCCGATGAGTATGAAGTTCGGAAGCCAGATTCCCAGCCATGGGAGGATCCAGCCAGTTGCGGCGAGCGCGGTCGCAGCCAGGTAAAAGAGCCAATAGACCAGCGCCACCAGCAAACACAGCACAATCGCGCCGCTTCTCACTCCCTTATGGCTCCGACAGCCGATCGCAAATCCGAGGACCGCGAAAGCCAAAACGGAAAGAGCCAGGGAATAGCGCCTATGGAGCTCGATCTCAAGGCGCCGCACCAACATCAGATCCCCCCCCGCCTCGGACAGCCTTTTCCGCAGCTGCGAAAGTGTGTATGAGGGAGCGCTAAAATCCCGCCAAAGCTCCCCGGCCGGGGAAAACTCAAGGTTGATGTCGTAGATCCGAAAGTTGATCTTTTGTTGGACCCCGCCCGCGTATGGCTTTTCAATATGAATTGTCCCATCTCGCAGTCGCAAAGTCCGAATGCCCCGATCCGCAAATTCTTGTAACGTCCCATCCTGGGCCGTGATGGTGAGCGGATGCGTGTTCTCCCGATTGTCGTAAATAAAGACCCGCCTCATGAGGCTGCGTGACGAATTGATCTGCTCCGCAAGAAGCACAAGACCGTAAAACCCATGGTTAAAGATCCCGGGCTTGAGCGCTGCCATCACGCGCTCACTGTCTATACGCCCGACCATGAGCTCAAACCGACGATTCGCCTGCGGCACATAGTACAGTGACATCCACACGCTCACGAAAGCGACCACCAACGAGAACAGTCCGAGAGGCGCAAAGATTCGAATGGGGCTAAAACCCGCCAGCTGCAGAGCCAGGATCTCGCCCTCTGAGTTCGCCCTGGAAATCCCCATCAGCACCGCGAAAAGGAAGGCCACCGGCACCGCGATCGGTACAAATGAGACTATCAGGCTATAGGATATTTTTGATACGTCGCGTAGGCCCGCCTGATGAACCACCAAGAACTCGCTCAGGCGAATCGCCTGAAACACGAGCATGATCATGAGAAAGATGGCGGTCCCAAGAACGAAGCTCCCCAGGATCTCCCGCGCAAGGAGGCGGGTGAGCGGCCAGGAAATAAATCGACGAACTTGCATTTCCCGACCATCTTTGCGGAGCAAACCCCAATTATCAAGCGCCACGACCCTTCCGCCCCCGCCCAAATTTTGTTATGACCCCAGTCTATGGAAGATCAGGAGCTGACACTCTTTTCGGTGGCCTCAAGCGACTCGCCGCTCCCGCAGAAGCAACGCCCCAAGCGCATCACCGACATTGTGGGTCAGCGGCATGTCCTCAACAGCCGGTTCCACAGCCTTCTCAAGTCGGATCGCTGGTCGGGTTTTATATTCTGGGGTCCACCGGGAACCGGCAAGACATCGCTCGCCTGGGCCATTGCCGCCGAGACCGGCCGGCCGTTCTATACGTTGTCGGCCGTCAGTTCGGGCGTGAAGGAGATCCGGGAAAGATTGGATGCCTCGTTCACCGATTTCAAAAATGGACGGCCCTCCCACATTCTCTTTATCGATGAGCTCCACCGTCTCAATAAGGCCCAGCAGGATGTTTTGCTCCCCTTTCTCGAGCAGGGGAGCATCCGATTCATCGGCGCAACCACCGAGAACCCCTCGTTCGAGGTGAACAGCGCGGTCGCCTCTCGCTGTCTCATCTTCCATTTCAACGCCCTCTCGACGGCCGATCTGGAGAGCATCATCTCTCAAGCGATGAATCGCTCGCACACAATCGATCCCACCATAGTTTCTCGAATCGCCGAGGTCTCTAATGGGGACGCTCGCCGCGCGCTGAACATCCTCGAAAATCTCACCCTCGCCTGTGGCGAACGCAAAGAGATCACGTTGGAGGATTTCGAAAAGCTGTCCCACGCCCAATCTCTTTACTACGACAAGAAATCGGAGTCGCATTACGACACGATTTCCGCGTTCATTAAGAGCGTGAGAGGGAGCGATCCCAACGCCGCCGTCTATTATCTCGCAAGAATGTTGGAGGGCGGAGAGGACCCGCTCTTCATCGCCCGACGCCTGATTATTCTCGCAAGCGAAGACATCGGAAACGCAGAGCCCTCAGGGCTAGCCATGGCTGTCGCCGGCTTTCAGGCAGTCCATGCGATCGGCATGCCCGAAGCGCGGATCATCCTCTCGCAGGTGGCGACCTTCTTGGCGTGCGCTCACAAAAGCAATCGTAGCTACGTCGCAATTAACCAAGCCATCGATGTAGTGAAGAAAACAGGAAGCCTCTCCATCCCAATGCACCTTCGCAATGGTGTGACCCACCTAATGAAAGAATGGGGCTACGGCAAAGGCTACGATTATCCACACAACCACCCATCCGGGTGGACCAAGGCCCAATATCTGCCGGATGAATTGGAATCGGTGGATTTCTATCAGCCCACGGATCGCGGCCGCGAAGCCGAATTCTCGAAATGGCTGAGACTTACAAAGGCTCTACCCAATAAAGAGGCGTAGACCTGCGGTTATGAGGGTGTTGATGAGGGGTTGCGGCTTATCGATATCGGTGGCGTAGCCCATCGCTTCGAGTTCGAGAGCCATGGTCCGGCCCAACATCCAGCGAAACCCCAGACCCACGTTGCCGGAGTATTTTTGGGTGACTAGGGAATTGATGTCGGCCGCATCCACCATCTTGTAACTTGTCGCGTACTGGATAATGCCGGCGCCGAAATAGAGGTAGGGCTGGAACGAGCTCTTAGACCCCAAAAGATCCACATCGACCCCCAGACTGTAAATCAGCTGTTTCGTGGTGCGCGAGGAGATATTCACCGGATTGCCGCCCACGATGATTTCGATCTGGTTTTCCAGCTTCTGTATATAGGTCGATCGGGCCTCGAGGCGAATCCCCTTGGTCAGGCCGAGTGCAAGCCCCCCGCTCCCGGTGATGTTTTCTTCCCAGGTGGACAGGTCGTAATAGTACTTGGAGTAGGATCCCTTCGCAAAAAGCTCTAACGCCTGTGCGGACGGGGCAAAGGCCAGAAGCGCCAACAGGAAAACCCATTTGGTGGCCATAGATCTATTTTACTTTCAATGCAACGCATTGGTGTTACGCGGGGCTCTAATCCCTCCTCGATCAAATTCGGCTGTGCTTGAGTGTGGTTCTGTCGACGGGTAGAGTGCCTGAATGTCTTCGTATGCGCTCAACGCGTACAATCTTTACGATTCAATCCGTCTGAAAAGCATCCGGAACATTTTGGCGGGGAAGATCATCCACACCGCCCCCCACGAGGTCCAACTCCAGTACGGCGACAACAATTATCTCTTCGTCTACCGCTTTGGATGCTTAGTGTCATTCAACATGCCAAAAGAGGACGTCGACCGGGAAACAGAAAAACTGCGGGCGGCGCTTGGCAACGCCATTCCGGAGCCCACGACAGAGTCCTTCACGATGACAGAGACCGAGGGCTCCACGCGCGTGGAGTACGACTACGCCGCCAGCCGAAAGCTCACACTCGATCTCATCCGTCTGACGGCACTCACTCTGGGCCAGTCGGCCGCCCTTGAATATTTCGAAATCCGCGCCGAGCGAATGCTTCATGAAACCTCGAACCTGATGGGGAATCTTGCCAAGGTCGGCGCCGTCCCATTCGGGAACAAACGGCTCTTGAAGATCATCGGCAGCACCGCGAGCACGCGGCAAAACATCATTAGTAACGTCTCAATTCTGGATCCGCCCGAGGAGACGTGGAAGAGCAAGGAGCTGGGGAAGTTCTTCGAGGAGCTTCAGAATAATTTTGATATTGCTCTGCGGTTCCGCACGCTGGACCGAAAATTGACTCTCGTTCAGGACAATATCGAGATCATGGCCGATCTCACGACCTCTCGAAGAACCATCTTTGTTGAGGCTCTCATCGTACTTTTGATCGTAATGGAGCTCGCCACCGCACTCTTCCGATAAGTGCCCGTCGTATTTAAGGCCTAAAAAGTAGCGGTCACAGTCGCCGCGGTAGAGCCCCCAAATGAAGGGGAACGGCTAAAAAGTTAGGGCGCCGACGCCAAGAAAGGTGTCATGCGCCCAACCAATCTCTACGGCTCTCAGCCGCCTCTCCTAATAGTCATCATCCCGGCCGCGACCATAGCCTCCACCTCCTTGGCGCGGGCGATCTTCTCCACCACCACCATTGCGGTACCCACCACCGCCACCTCCACTGCCCCCTCGCCGAAAGCCACCCCCGCCACCCGCTCCGCCCCCGGCGCGCTCGCGGGCCTCATCCACCGTAAGCTGGCGCCCATGGAAATCCTGCCCCGACATCCGTGAGATGGCCGAAGCCGCCTCATCGTCGTTGACCATCTCGACAAAGCCAAACCCCTTGGAGCGGCCCGAGTCTCGATCCTTCACAATTCGGGCGCTCGCCACCTGGCCGCACTGCGTAAACAACTGCGACAGTTCATCATCGGTCACATCGTACGGTAGATTTCCTACATACAGTTTCTTCATATTGGTCTCCGTTGACAGTTTTGAGCCTGGCGCCCAGCGCCAGACTCCCACTCCCCTTATCGGATTGTAAGTATCTGAGGTTCACGTTATAAAAAGTGAATCATGTCGATGCGATATATAATTCGGCGTTCCAAGCCGGAAGATCTGGGAGAGCTGCAGTCCAGGTTTCCAGGTCTATCCGAAAAGCTCGGCCCGGCCGGTGAGAACTTTCGCAGGACGGTGGCGGATACCATTTCTCCAATGCGAAGCGTTAACTATCGCTTCATGGCCCACAAGGTGGGAACCACCTGGCAGTGGATCTGCCCCTCAATCGAACTCGTCGGCGAAACCGAAACCGATCTCCTAGCCCTCACCCAAACCTTCGGAGTCGACCGCACGGCTTTGCGTCACATCTCACAGTGATCTCTAGCTTTTGGTGATGTCACGTAAGGCGCTCGCCGAAGATCTTGCGGATGCCTGTTTGCCAAGGTAGTAAATCTGATCAGTTTTGAAATCCCGGCTCAGCTGCCCCGCTACGAAATCTGTTGAGAAATGCGGGCTAGGGGATCTTTCGCTCTGGGAGCGGCGGCGCGGGATACCGGCCAATCATGAGATTCCAGTAGGCCCAAGAACGCGTGTCAAAGACTCCTGGAGGGGCGTTCACAATCGCCTCTTTCAGATCGTCTTCCGACAAATGCTTGCGCAAGGTCGACACATCTTCGTGAGTTCCATACGTCAAGACATGGGCCACAAAGTGGTATCCATTCGCGATGGCCTCCGTCGGTGGTTTAAACCACACCATGCGTTGAGCCACGCGCAAGAGTGCATCGGTGGGGGGTAGCAGTTTCATTTTAGCTGACTGAGGTCGACAGATTTTACGGCCTGCAACAGCCGTTTGCGCACATTTTCATCCAAGGATGCCAGGTCTCCATCTCCAAAAAAACAGAGGGCCTTCAGTGTGATCTGCGGATTGAATTGGCCTTTGTAAATCTTGATCGCCGCAGACAACGCCGCAAGAAGGGAAACACCCGAGGCAATGATCGCATCCATATCAACATAATCCTTTGCCTCCGACCGCTGCTGAACGACGGCTGCTTTGGTTCCGGCAAGATCCATCAGCGAAGCAATTTGAAGCTGATTGTCGGGACACACAACCGGCGGTGCCACTCGACCTAATTGAGGAACCCCAAAGAATGAAACTTTCACAGGCCCCGTCACGTTCACCAAACAGGTCAATGTATCCTTCTCTTGCTGCAGAATCTCCGCCCCGGACAGAAATGGAATGGACGAAAAAAGCTCCGCGGACCGAAATGAACGCCCCCCAAAAAAATCAAAATCCACGGACTGGCGGTGGCCCAAATGCAGGGCAATCGCCGTCCCACCGTAAAGCACAAAATCCTTTGGGACGGCTGCGAGCTCCTTCCATAGCGATTGCTGAGCCTTCGGTAAGATATCCGTACGCGGCTTAAAGGGCATGCTTCATCATAGCTGAGGCTCTTGCCTCAAGGCAAAACCAGTGGAAAAAGAAGCTCGCGGCTAACTCAGGCAGCGCTTCGATCGAGGGCTGCGCCTCCCCTCCCCCTTCAGTAAACGCCGCCAAGAGTATAAGCGTAATAAAGAAAAGTGCTACTGGACCGTCCTCACCAAACGCAACCCCACACCGATGTCGCGATTCTCCGCCCAAACCGCATAACGGTTGGCGGACCGCAAAAGCCGGGCAACGCTGCCCCACCTGCCGCCGCGCATGACCCGCCAGTAGCCTGAAGTCTCGTTCAATGGATCGACACTAGCGAGGCCAGATAGATCGTCTAGATATAAGTCTTGCACAAACTCCCATACGTTTCCGTTCATATCGTAGAGCCCTAGCGCATTCGCTCCACGGGTTCCAACTGCGTGGGTCTTCCCTCCAGAGTTCTCAGTAAACCAGGCGAAATCACCGAGTTTACCAACATCATTCCCAAAAAAATAAGCACTCTGCATTTCCTCACTGGAAATCGCATTGCCTCCGCGAGCTGAATACTCCCATTCGGCTTCGGTGGGTAGGCGATACCTGTACCCACCCCCCCCATGGCGCGCGTTCAACCTCTTAATGAATTCTTGAGCATCATTCCAGGAAACAGTTTCCACGGGGAGATTGGCACCCTTGAAATGGGAAGGATTACTCTTCATGACCTTTTTCCAAAGGCTCTGAGTCACTTCGGTCGTCTGGATTTGAAAGGGCTTTGTGAGTGTTACCTCTCGCTGTTTCTCATTGCTCTCATGTTCCACCTCGCCCTCGGGGCTTCCCATCTTGAAGGTCCCTGGTTTTACAGGAACAAATTCAAAGTATTTTTGACTGGCGTCAATAGATCGAATCTCAGGACTCTCACCCAACGATACCTTCTGAACAGCCCCCAAAATCGCAAAACATAAAACCAACCCAAAACTTTTCATGAAATCCTCCTCAAGATTGAATCCCAAAACTTTAACTCCGTTTTATCCAAAATTCTTTGCGCAGCGTGTTTACGGAAGTGTAAACATCGCTCATTCTACAAGTCCGCAGGTTCACAATCTTTTTCCTGCTCGGAACCAGAGGAACGGAACAAAAGATGGCGCTGAAATTGATCTGATTTTCGATAGGCCAGGAGCCAAGACCGCGCTCATTGAAATCAAGTCAAAGAAAAGAGTGGACGAACGCGACACGCGAACGCTCGAACAATTTTTGGCAGATAAGAAGAACAGCCAAGGTTTTCTATTCTCTCTCGATCCCACTCCCAAAAAAATCGGAAGCGTGCTCGCCGCTCCCTGGCAGAGGGGGCTTTCCGAGGTTGGACTTTGGGGGCCGCTTTTAACGGCTTCATTTCACAGAGACTTTGGTCATCTTGTCGCCCTGTTTGATTTGCTTCACGGCGTCCATGCCCTTCGTCACCTGGCCAAAGACGGTGTAGTTATTGTCAAGATGAGGGTGACGACCAAGCGAGATGTAGAACTGAGAATCGGCCGAGTTGGGATCAGTAGCCCGCGCCATGGCGAGAGTCCCTTCCACATGCTGGCGCGAATTAAATTCCGCCGCAAGGTTTTGGCCGGAGCCGCCCGTGCCGTTGCCGACGGGATCGCCGCCTTGGACCACAAAGCCCGGCACCACGCGATGGAACGTCAGGCCGTCATAGAATCCCTTTTTCGCCAGCTCCGAAATGCGCGCCACCGTCTTAGGGGCGTCCGTTCCATAAAGCTCAATCTCAATATTCCCGTATTTGGTTTCGATCGTCATATTCGTTTCCTTTCCACCGCCGGTTGCAACCGGCGTTTTTTCGGCCTCCTTCTGACATTTGCAAGAGGACAAAAGGCCCAACACGCTCACAAAGAGTAAGACTTGAGAGATTCGCATCTAGCAGTTCCCCGAAAAACCCCATTTGGGGTAAAAAAATGCCTTTTCGACTACGCCATCGTCGGACTCACAAAATGTCCTCACCGGCCACTCCGTGGCCGCCTCCGGGCATTTTGTTCGCCCTCCTTGTCTCGTTCGAAAAATCATTTTTTTCCTCCCAAAGCGGGTTTTTCGGGGAACTGCAGATTTTTTACCTCAAAGCCCTCTCAAAGTCAGCGATCAGATCCCCAGAGTCCTCAAGACCCACCGAGACCCGGATCAATGTGTCGGAAAGGCCCATCCGAACCCGCTCCTCGGGCTTCACTCCCGAATGAGAGGTCGTGGCCGGACGCGTGACCAGCGTTTCCACCCCTCCGAGAGAGGGCGCCGAAAAGGCCAGTTTGAGGCGCCCCATGAAGGCGTCGGCCTCGGCCGTCGAGCCATCAAAATCCAGCGAAACCATGGCTCCAAATCCACGCAGAACCCGCTTCGCCCGCTCAAAGTCGGGGTGAGATTTGAGGCCTGGATAGATCACGCGCTTGAGTCGCTTGTGGCCCTCAAGCGCCGAGGCCAACTTAAACGCCGTTGCGTTCTGTTCGCGCACGCGAATCGGAAGCGTTTTCAAGCCGCGATTCAAGAGAAAGCAGGCGTGGGGATCGAGGCAGCCCCCCAGGTGGTTCAAAAGGTTCGTCACCCCGGTGATAACCTTCTTCCTCCCCACTGCGCACCCCGCGGTGATGTCAGTGTGGCCATTCAGATACTTGGTTGCACTGTGCAGAACAAGGTCGAACCCCATTTCCAGCGGAGTGCAATTGATGGGCGAAGGGAACGTGTTGTCGACCATCGAAACAAGCCCGTTCTTCTTGGCAAACTCCGCGATCGCGATCAGATCGGGGACTCTCAATAAAGGATTGGAGGTCGATTCCACATAAATGGCTTTAACCTTCTTATCCACCAGACCGGACAGCGCCGACAGATCCTGCGCGTCGAAAAACCTCACCTCTCGCCCAAAGCCCGCGAATTCGTGGGAGAGAAAGTGATGGGTCCCTCCATAGAGCCCCTCTTGCGCCAACAATATCTCACCCGCCCCTACCGTATGGAGAAGCGCGGTGGTGATGGCCGCCATTCCTGATGCCGTCACGATTGCCGCTTCACCACGCTCGAGCGCCGCGATCTTTTCGTTCACACAGAGGTGATTCGGAGAGTTGTTGAGGCGTAGATACCGAATGTCGTTGTAATCGGTTTCGCCCCCATATTCATACGTGCTGCTCTGAAAAATCGGCAGGGTGATCGCGCCGCCAATCGAGGGGCACGGCTCGCCCGCATGAATTGCGCGCGTAGCCGGGGACCATTCATTGTCATTCATACCAACTCCGGATTCTCCGGCAACTCAACGACAATTCGAGAGCCATCGTCGATCACCGTAAAGGTATTCAGTTGGGCCCCCACACACGGTCCCGCCGTGCATTCCCCGGTCTCAAATTCATAGATCGCTCCGTGCATGTGGCACTGAAACCGCGTCCCCTCCTCATTGAGGACATTGCCGTCTCCACAATCGAGGTTGATCGGGACGTGCTTACACAGATTCTGGTAGGCGAAATAGCGCCCGCCCGCAAAGGCCACCACTCCCTGAACGAGCCGTCCCCCCACATCCCCTTCAAATGTCACCGCCGCCTTGTTTATGAACTCACTCTTGGGAATCGCCACTGCACACTTCACGACGGATGGAGCTCCAACTTCTTGCGCGCCGTAAACCCATCTTTGTAGCCATGAAAGAACTCGATATCGTGTTCCGGGAAGTGCCAGCAAAAATACCCCTCACCGCTGTCAAAATCGACCAGCCACATCCCTTTCGCCTCACACCCCAACTTCTGAATCTTCTGGTGCCAGTTCTGAATGACGTGTTGGATCTGCTCCTCGATCGCCGCGCGCTTTCTTTTGTCGCTCATGTAGCGACCCTGGGTGGAGAGCAGGGTGATGTCCTCTTTCGCCGCCTTCGTGATCCGCCGCACAACGGGGAGCAAGTGACGAGCTTCATCGAGAGTAAAAAAACGCTTCTTATTGATTTCGTGCAATGAGCCCATCAGCCAAACGTTATCTCCATAAAGATCACCGTCACGTTATCAGATTCATCGCGTTGCGTCGCCACATGGCAAAGCCTCTGCACGACATCCGTAGGCACCGAATCACACTTCTCAATCACCGTCACTATCTCCTGAGCGCTGAGCTGCTTGTGGAGCCCATCGGTGCTCAATAAGAAACGCTGGGTACCGGAAAAGGGGAGAAACTCAGACTGCACCTTCAGTGGAATCATCTCATCTGGCATGCCGACATAATCTGAGAGGACGGTGTTCTGCATCGACTCCTCATAACTCTCATGATCCTCCGTGAGCTGCCGCAACATCTTTCCGGTGAAATGGTAGCAGCGGGAATCTCCCACATGGGCCAGCTGAAGGCCGTCCTTCTTCACTTCAACAGCCGTGAAGGTCGTCCCCATCAATGGATCACCGAAATTCTTAATCGAAAAATCGACGAGCTCCTTTTGCGCTAAGTCGATCGCCTTTCGAAGGGTCACACCCTCGGCCCGTGAACGGTGGACCCGCTCGACAACCATGCGCGACGCGATATCGCCATGTAAACCACCGCCCACTCCATCTGCCACCGCGTAAAGACCCAGCGGCTCATCGACGATGAGCGCATCCTCGTTCTTCTTGCGCGTACCGATGTGGGTGTAGGAGGCGACCTTAACCATCGTCACGATAGTAGAATGATTTCCAAATTGCGGAAACACCGGATTTGGCAGGCCCGCTTTCTCTGTCGCCCCCCCTCTTCGACGACCTCGACCAGGCAGGTTCCACAAATTCCCAGCCCCGAACAGTGGATCCCCCGGTTCGGACTCTGGCCGTTCTCTATCAACACGTTGCGAAGTGTGGCTCCCCGAGCACAATTCATTTTGCTCATCACGGCTCCCAATCTTACGGTCAGTTGAATTTCCATAGCCCGATCGCCCCCACTATAGGGGGTAGACAGCCTGTTTACACCCCCCACCCTAAGCCCTGATTTCTGAACAACTATTCCCCGTCTAACAAGTGTCTAAATGTTGATAATTGCTGGGTTTATTGCGCTGTGTTACCCTGTAATCTGATAAGGGGCAGCGGAGTCAATCAAAAGGACAACCCCCGAAACCAGATCTCAGGTCAAGGACACCCCTCCTTTGACCGGTCCATTTATGGATTCCGCTGCCCCATCTTTCGTGCTACCCCAACCACTCGATGAATCCATACTCACTCTCGGTCGACTACTCCGACACGCAGCCGTCTTTGGCCTTGAATCGCCTGGAGGGCGAGAAGATCGGCGCGCTAGTCGCCGAAACTCTGGCCTCCGACCATGCGCTTGAGACCATGCTCCCCAGCATCGATGAGCTCCTCACGAAATTCGGATTGGGCCTGATCGACATCGGCCTCTTCGTGACCACCTCAGGCCCCGGCTCATTCACCGGACTCCGATCCTCCTACGCCTCCCTCAAAGCGCTCGCGCGGGTCCACGGCCAGACCATCCTCGCCGTGGCGTGTGATGAAGTGCGAGCCCTCTCCTGGATCGAGATGACAGGGCGGAACGAAAACGTCCTACTCGCGACACAGATGGGAAAGACAAAGGCCGTGCTTTCAACTTATCGGATAGGCGAGGGGATCGTTTCACGCGCTCTCATCGAATCGACTGCGAACCTTGCGACTCCTATTCTCACGAATGAGACAATTCTTTTCGGTGTCACCGCGGACAACCGCTCGCTCATCCACCACCCCTCCCGCGCCAGCGACAGCGCCCGCTACGCCTCGCGCGCCAAAAGCCGCATTCTCGCCAAGGGCGCAATCGAGATCGCGACTCTCGAGCCCGATTACTACGGCGACAAGTGGGCGCACCCCTCGAAGTAAGATTTCAATTCGAACATTTTGCATTCACTGCCAGACGGCACGGGAGAAGTTCTTTAAGTTTTGCGAAGGATTTTCACTACTGGCGTTTTCCTTTTGACGTGCGACTGGAGTGGCTTTCCTAGGGAAAACCCGGCTTCTCTTCGAGAAGAAACGTTTCCAGCTTTTCCAAAAACCGCAACTTGTCTCTGGGAGCCATTTCAATCTTCATAGATTTATTTGCGATGCCCGATCTTAACAATAAGGACTGTTTCTCCATCAATCACATAGATTACTCTGAAATCGCCTACTCTTAATCGTCTGCACCCTTTCAGACTGTAGCGCAGAGGTTTTCCAAATTCGACGGGGTTACGTTTAAGCTTATCTTCAATTGCTTTCTTGATCCGGTTTTTGGCAGATCCTAACTTTGGGATGTCTTCCTGAACAACGCACTCTAGATACTCGATTCTATACATCTACTTCCAAGCTTTACCGTGAGGAATTCGTTTCTGGTTCTTCGCGAGACGCTCATCGGCTTTTCGGGAAAAATAGCTGTCCTCTTCAAGTTCAATGGCCTTTTTCAAAAGCTCCAAACTGGTTCCGGAAACCGATTTCTGTTTCTTCTGAGAAAGGGATTCCAGCGCCTGGTACATTTCGTCATCCACAGTAATATTGATTCTTTTCTTTTCAGTGGGCATAATTGCCTCCCTAAAGTAGGTGTAACACTTTTACATCACCCCAATCAAGGATTTCTTAATAGCGCAGGTTAACAGTTCAGTCTTTAAAGGATTTTCACTTATTTTTAGTTCAACTCAGTGCCACGGGGGATTGGGTAGATTCGAAAACTTTGAAGGCACACGGTTTCAAGGAGGCAGGAGTCACAGAGACCGGAAAACTTCTGCTCGCAAAGGCCGCGGGGGAACTCAAACCGGATCGAAACCTTGCTCTGCCTGGAGGACGGAAATCCGACAATGAGTTTGAGAAAGAGCCTTCGGACCATACAATGACATTACCTGATCTCATTGAACAGGATCTTAATGCCCTCAGCATCTCCGATGAAGTAACCCACACCGTTTTGGCTGGAATAGAAGGGGAGTTCGGACGCCTGGGTCTAGGCTACGAAAAAGCGAGAGAGTATTTAAGGCCCTTTAGGGGGCGAAAGTATCTCTCATTGGGGACTGGCAATACCTCCGTGGTCGCCACTGCCGACACTCTGCGAGGGAAGATATTTGTGACGCCGTTTTTTCCAGGGCCGACTCCGGATCCCAACGAAATTGCCCGTAGGTTGGATAGGTTCGTGGACTATTTAGATCACCACTACCCCCGTGACAAAGACGTGATCATTGTCTTACCAGACTTTTATGCTGCTTCAATGTCAGCTTCAAATAGGTTATCCCCCACCGGAGCAAATAACAGATGGGAAACCCTTTCCTTCCAGGCGTACCAGCTCATCCGGGATAATTTTTGAATCGGCGTTAGCGGAGCTACAGGTAGTAGCAAGCCCGGGTCGCGGAGGAGGCAGCAGTTAATCCGCCGGAAATCACTTCCTCTTGCGAGAGACCCAAACGTACATTCCGAGAACCAGCATGATGAGCGGCGCGCCCAGAACCGAGCTGAGGAAGATGATGCGCGTGCGTTGCTCGGTGATTTCGAACTCGCTAACATCGGTTGAGCGCGGGCGAATCGAGATCAGATCCTCTTCCTTGGCCAGCCAACTGAGAGAATTCTCAAAGAAATCCGCATTCAGGCCAAATTTTCGGGCGCCATTAGTTGCGAAATCAGAATCGCCAATGATGACAACCCGGAACTCACCGTCCTTCTTCTCCTCGGGGGTCGCTTCGGGAGATGCCTTCGCCTCAGTTTTCGCCTTGTCGTCCTTCTTCTCGTGAGTTGCAGCAACTTTTCCCGACACTGCCACCGCCATAGCGAGCGGCCCGGGGCGATCGGTCTTCTGGTTCACATTGACCTTTGTGCCCGCGAACTGGACCTCAAAGCTTCGGGCACTGCTCGACAGAAGCTGCGTGACCGTCATGTCCTTCGGAGTCTCCTTGGCCTTCTCAACCACGGTCGCGATTGGAAAAAGCGTCGGCTGTTTCATGTCACGCGTGATCTCGTGGGTCGTATCGTAAGACACCACAATCGGCGTCAACGGGTTGCCCCTGGCCAGCTGCTGGAGAGGATTGAGCTCAAGCACGGCCTTCTTCGGCTGCCAATTCACACCAAACTTAGCAAGGAAACCCCTGATCGTTCCGGTCGAATCGGGCTCCAACATCAAGAAGAACTTTCCACCGCTGGTCACATACTGCTCAAGGGCCCTCAACTCAGGCTCGAGGAAATCGGACCTAGGACCAGCGCACACCAGGATCTCGGCGTCCTTGGGAACCTCGCCCTTTTCATAAAGGATGAGGTCCTCCACCTTGTAACGGCCACCCTCGAGAACTTCCTTGAGATCGGAATAGCTCTCAGGCCCCGTGCCAGACGGCAGATGCTCCCCGTGGCCGCTCACAAAATAGATCTTCTTCTTGTCACCCTTAGCGACCTGAATGAGGGCGTTAGTAATCTTCTCTTCAATCTTGGGATCCTCGGGACCCTGCAAGTTTTCGACTCGAGCCGTCCGAGTAGCGCTCTCGATCACGAGCGTACCCGCCGACTTAACTGCATAGCGCTTAATCGCCATCGGATCCTTGTCGGGATCCACAAATTCCGCTTTCAGCAGCTTCGAGTGATAGGTGTACTTATCGAAAACGCCCTGGAAGCCAGCCTCGTTATTCGGCATCACAAAGGCCTTGAGGGTAACTTCTTCTTTGAGTCCCTTCACCACCTTCACCGACTGGTCGGAAAGTGTGTGCAGCTTGTTCTTGGTGACGTCCTTCTTAATGTCGTGCTCGGAGGCGATGAAATTGACCATCACCACGATCCCCAGCGCCAGAACCGACATAAAGATGGAGTTGAGGCCATAGCGGGTCGTGCGCTTTGAAAAACTCTCCGCGAGCTTTCCGCGCTCTAGAACTAGGCTTGCGACAAAGAGCATCACCGTCACGGCCAGCGAGATTTGCCAGACCAGCGGGATGTGAGGGAGGAGGTAGGCATTGGCCCCTGAGGCCAGGAGCCCGGCCACCGCCGCCAAAAAACAAATTCTGCCAAGAATTTCGCTATTCATGCCTTATCTCCAGCGATTACTTTCCACGGCTCGGTGGGTGAGGAAAAGAGTGAATCCGATGAAGGTCAAGAAATAGACCACATCCTTCAGGTGAACGAGCCCTTCCGAAAAATTATTGAAATGCCCCAGCGGCGAGACATAGACCATGAGCGGCCCCCAATCGATGAATCCGGTCTTCGCTGAAATACCCTGGCCGAAAGACTGCAAGAGCCACAAGAAGAGAAGCACGACAAAGGTGAAGATCGCGGCCACCGCCTGGCTGCTTGTCAGAGCTGAAATCAGAAGCCCCAAAGAAACGTAGCAACCGAGCGCGAGCGACAGACCAAGATAGGTCGCCCCGATGATCGGAAGCTCGGGATTGCCCCACAGAATCATGAAGAGTACATAAATAAAGGAGATCCCCACCATCACCATCATCAACAAAAAGGCCGCCAGAAATTTTCCAACAACCAATTCCCCGCCCCGAATCGGGACTGTTAGAAGGAGCTCCATCGTCTGCTGGCGCTTTTCCTCGGCAAACAGGCGCATCGTCATAAACGGCGTCACGAAGCACAGAATGAAAGCCATGTTCTGGTAAAGAAACATCGCCAGTTTATCGAGCGTAATCCCCTGCGCCTGCCCAAATCGCTGGGCTGTATTGTACTGCTGGTAAATAAAAACAAATTTCGTGAAGATCGAGCCCATGATGAGAAGGAATAGGCCAATCACCACATAGGCCACGGGAGAAAAGAAATAACTTCTAAACTCCTTCTTAACGAGCGCCTTAACTCCGGTCATGTATCCTCCCGCCGCCAATCAGGCCGAGATAGTAATCCTCCAGTGCGTGCTGCACCGGGGACATTCGAATGAGACCCGCATCGGCCGTCACCACGGCCTTTGACATCTCCGCGAGCAGATCCTCGTGTGCGTCAGCTTCGACAAGAATTCGATTGTTGGTGCTGGTCGTAAACTTGGCGCTCTTCACGCCCTTCAGATCGGTGAGCGCCTTCATGACAGCATCCCCCCTTCGCTGAACCACGATCTCCGTACGACTAGTCGTGCCGGTGCTCCCCATCTCATTGAGAGCCTCCTGTGCCACGATCTGGCCCTGGTCGATCACGATGATCCGATCACACGTGGCCGCAACCTCCGAGAGAATGTGGGTGCTGTAGATCACGGTGCGTTCGGAGCGGAACGACTTAATGAGCGAGCGCGCCTCCGTCACCTGTTTGGGATCCAGACCCACGGTCGGCTCGTCAAGAACAAGCACCTCGGGATCGTGGATGAGTGCCTGGGCCAAACCCACACGCTGCCGATACCCCTTGGACAGATTTCCAATGAGACGGTTGCGCACCCCGCCCAGTTGGCAACGCTCGACGACCGCATCGATCTTCTTGCGCTTCTCCGAAGAAGGAATGGCCCGCAAATCGGCGATGAAACCAAGGTACTCACTCACCAAGAGCTCGGGGTAGACCGGCGGCGTCTCGGGCAGATACCCAATTCTCTTTTTCACCTCGAACGGGTTTTCAAAAACATCAAAACCGGCGACAGAGGCGGTGCCACCATTGGCCGACATGAAGCAGGTAAGAATCTTCATCGTCGTCGTCTTCCCAGCACCGTTCTGGCCCAGGAACCCTAGAATCTCTCCTCGCTTCACGCTGAAAGAGATGTTGTCGACCGCCACTCTCTCGCCGTAGCGCTTGGTCAAATCCTTCACTTCGATCATTTTTAGCGACCTCGGATAACTCAATGCATTTTAAATAAAAGTCTTCGAAATATTAGGAATTTATGAATTCCTTTGTCAAGATCGCCGCTACTCGATTAAAACGGTGCCCATGAAAATATTTATCGACTCTGCGGACTTAGAAGAGATCAAAGCGGCCAATTCATTAGGACTTCTTGATGGAGTCACTACAAACCCCACCCTCATCGCAAAGTCCGGGAAGGCCTTCGCCGAGGTCGCCCGTTCGATTACAGCCCTCGTGAAAGGGCCAGTGAGCCTAGAAGTCACGTCGATTCAGTGGGAGGGAATGCTCGC
Source organism: Deltaproteobacteria bacterium (assembly GCA_016196825.1). Taxonomy (GTDB): domain Bacteria; phylum Bdellovibrionota; class FAC87; order UBA2466; family UBA2466; genus JACPWY01. Next base: position 91,905 of record JACPWY010000010.1, read on the forward strand.
CGAGGCCCATGCGCTCAGAAAGCACGGCGATAACGTGGTGGTAAAGATCCCCATGACCGCAGATGGATTGAAAGCCGTGAAGGCCCTCTCGGCGGAGAAGATTCCGACTAATGTGACCCTGATTTTCCAGCCGGTGCAGGCGCTGCTAGCGGCTAAGGCCGGAGCCACATATGTAAGCCCGTTTATCGGGCGTCATGATGACATTGCCCAGGATGGCATGCTTTTGGTGAAGGACATTGTGACGATGTTCCGGAATTATGCGGTAAAGACGCAGGTGCTGGTGGCGAGCGTTCGGCATCCGATTCACGTGATCGAGTCGGCCAAGCTGGGTGCTGATGTGGTGACTTTGCCATTGAAGGTGATTCATCAGCTGATCAGGCATCCGCTCACAGATGCGGGGCTGAAGACATTCTTAGCTGATTGGGAAAAGGTTTCGAATAAGTCTTTGACCTAGCATCCTGAGTCAATCAGCCCTTTGGTCGATTATTCATCGCTCAGGCCAAGATCTTGGGAACAATTATCTTTTTGTAAAAGCGTAAGTTCTTGAACATCATTGTCTGGTGAGCAACGTTTCTTGGAAAGCTGAAGTTATCGAGAAAGCCCACTTTGAAACCTCTAAGAAGCGAACAATGACCGGAAACCGGGGGTTTGCGCCTCTCTTGTTTGCGATCGGCGTGGTAAGCATACTTTCCATCTCCTCATTAGTTATTTCCATTTCGGGAGGGATTGCGAACCAAAAGCACATTGTCAGACTCAATCGAATAGACGCCTTCTACACCAACGAGCTATCCGCCTGGCATCTGTTGCATCGGCGAAACGAAAACCTGTCTATCACCTCGACAGACTACTCAATCGACAACCGCTACGCCGATTCTATGGGGCCTGCGGACCCTTCTCACTTTTCGAATTCGGAATTGCCGCTAGGAATTTCCGACACCCTTAGTTTTGCGCCGACCCATGGCATCCTTCCCCGCTACGATCGATCACTTTCGGGGTACGCTGCGAAATCATCAGCATCGTGCGGCAACACGAGATTCGGCAAAAGAGGCTATCGGCTATGTCTTTTTCAAGGGCTTCCCCCAAAATTCTCGCGCTTTCTGGCGCCCCAATATAACGTCGCGGCCAGAATTGATAACGGAAGGCTTTTCGTCTGGGGACATGGCTGGAGCGGCGTATTGAATGGACAGCCTTTTCCACCTGAGCTTCGCAATCCACTTCTTGCCGAGACTTTTGAATGCCCCTCTTGCCGATTTATTTATGTCGGTGGGGGGTATACAGGAGGAATCCATAGTTTTGAAGCCTTGGCAGACAATGGAACCGTCTACTCATTGGTAAATATGGAAGATAACAACGCCCCGTTTCTTCACTGGTACATTAAGAACAGCTCACTCGGTTTACCGGCAGGCACCAAAGTTGTTCAGGTTGAGTGGGGAAGCGTCCTGACAAACGATGGAAGAATCTTTCACTGGGATGGCGGGGTGAACTGGCAAGAGGCCGTGATTGAAAATGGCAGTAACAAGTTCGAGTCGTTGTCTGAAACGCAGAATCCTTTCATTTGTGCCGTGACTCCGGAGCACCGAGTCTATTGTCGCGGATTGGACGGTCAGGGGCACCGGGTGCCAGACGGCAACCAAGAGGTCTTCCGGCCGCTGGATCTTTCGGGCCTGGAGGCCGGTGAAAACGTAACGGCTGTGAGTGTCCATGCCTGGACCAGCTGCCTTCTCACAGATCGGGGAAATGTCTACTGCTGGAACAATGGGGCAATAATAGGCGCCGATCCGCAGGCCTTTTTCACGAATGAAACCTATCCGACTCGCAAGGTAAATCTGCGCAATATCCCGGCCGGCCGCCGCGTAGTCTTTATGTCCGCTCCCACGCCGGGCATTGTGGTGACCGATGATGGAGTGGGCTACGCTTGGGGTGAGAGTGCTATTGGAAATCCTACGTATTGCAATGAGGAATCCTGCCCAGTAAACGCAGACCCTGTCCCTATCAAAGTGTCGCATCTACCGGCAGGTCATCGATGGAAGGAGATCTACCCCGGAATTCCTCAGGAATGGGCCTGTGGAAGAACAGCGGACAATAGTGTGTACTGCTGGGGACGAAACTCTTCCGATCAATTGGGAAACAAAGACCTGCCAGTGGGTGACCTCGTATTCTACGAGCCGCAACCGCTCGGGCAATGACCCTTGGGTGAGCCCGAGTTGTCGAGAGGAGCCAGCATGCTGTGGCCGCGCGACGAAGTGAGGATTCGTTGGGAGAAACTAGAACCGAGCCCGGGAGAAGAAGGTCATCGGATTGACCGGCACGCCATTTTTTCGAATCTCGTAATGCAAATGCGGCCCGGTCGATTGACCCGTAGAGCCCACGAAAGACAATATCTGCCCACGCTTCACGCGATCCCCTGGATTCACAAACAACTTTGAGTTGTGCGCAAACAGCGACCGAATCCCAAACCCATGGTCGATCACGAGCACCTTCCCATACCCTTCATGATGGCCCGAGAAAAAAATCACGCCATCAGCCGGCGCCCGCACGGGTGTCCCCGGTTCAGCCACGATGTCCACACCGGTGTGCAGACGGTAATTTCCATGGATCGGGTGTCGTCGATAGCCAAACGACGACGAGATCCACCCGACAATCGGCACCAGCGACGGGGTTGCCGCCGCAATCGAGCTTTGAACCAATAAATACCGCTGAAGGTCGTCCAGGTCCCCTTCCGTCGTCCAGCTCGCGCGCTGCAGGTTTTCCATCCGCATCTCGAGCGATCGCCTTTCATAATTAAATGAATTATTGAGATAGCTCGGGTCGCGAGCGGGCTCGTTGTTGAGACGCGAAGACCTTTGCGGTGGGAGCTCCTCGAGAGTGCCCTGGGGGAGCTCTGCGCTGGCCTTGCCACCCTGACCGGTCAACACCTGAAGTTTCTTCGCGTAGTTGCGCACGCGCTCGATCGTGTCTTCCATCGACTCGATCTTGTTCTTGATGACCTGCATCTCTTGGCGCAGGCGAAAGTTCTCGCCCTTGAGACGTTTGTTCTCTCCCATTCGGCCGAGGACGTTGATGTAATCAAACCCCACGACAAGAAGGAGGATGCTCACCAGCGACACAAGCACAAGAGCCACCCGGAACAGAAAAAACGGGACCACAACTTTGTGCACGCGGTTGGTGCGCTCGGGGATGACCATGAGCGTGATGAAACGCTCTTGCCACCACCGCCGTGTGTAGTTCTTAAAGAATCCCATCAATCTTTTACCTAATCATTCGACGAGTCTTCGGTCAATCGGGGAGCACCTCACAGACGACGACGCTGATATTGTCGTCGCCGCCCTTTTCATTGGCCACGGCGATGAGCTTTTGCACTCCAGCCGCCGGCCCCGCCTTCTTCACGATCCCAAGGATCTCATCGGTCTCGACCAGCCCCGATAGGCCATCGCTGCAGATGAGATAGACATCGCCAGGGCGAACCTGTCGACGATACACATCGACCAACACGCGGCTTTCATAGCCCACGCTGCGTGTGATTACATTCTTGAATTGGTAATTGGCAGCCTGGACCGCGGTGATGCGCCCCGCTCGGATCTCTTCATTCAAGAGAGAATGATCTTCAGTGATCTGCCAAATCGATTCGCCTATCATCAGATAGGCCCGGCTGTCCCCCACCTGTCCGACGTAAAGCTTGTCGCCACGAAACAGGAGCGCCATGACAGTCGTCCCCATTCCGGCCAGCTCTTCATTTTCCTGCGACATCTTGTAGATCTCTTCACCCGCCCTATTGATGCCCTTCTCGAGGGCCTCGGCGGGGGTCATGTCGTCGCGGTGTTGGGCGACAAATTCTTTAAGCACGGTCACCGCAAGCTGGCTTGCCACCTCGCCGCCCCGGTGCCCGCCCATCCCATCCGCCACAACATAAAGACCAAGACTATCGTCCTTAAGGCAGGCATCTTGATTGATTCGCCGCTTCATTCCGATGTCGGTCATGGCATGCGCGGTAATCTTCATCTCTATTACTTACGGCATTTCCTTAAACAAAATGGATGGAGAACCCACTGAACCATAAAACTCCAGATCGGATCCCACCGCCAAGACACAGCGCAGCGCATTAAGTGGCTTAAACTCAATCTCAATCCGAGAATGAGGCTTGAGTTGCCCCGCGCCGTGAACAGTCCAACCCATTCCGGCCAATCGCGCCTTTCCCCCCTCCTGCCAATTGAGGCCCTCAATCGAATGGAGCACCGTCCCGCTCTTCAGCGAGCTAAACATTTCCTGGGGACGGCTTTCCCCGGCTTCAAGATAAAATGTGGTCGGATGCACACGAGGCCACACCTCGCCGGGGGACCGAAACCAATTTCCTGTACTCAACTGGTTGTAACGCCCACCCGCGCAGGTGTCGCAGAGCCGAGCCTCCCAGCGACCTCGGTTCACAAGCACTGTGCGCTGTGTGGGGACCCCTTCGAGATCAAAAGGGTAGATCATGACCCCCTTCGGGTGACGACCGTCATCAAGCAAGGAGATCAAAGGGGAGAGCTCGCACGCGTTCTCCTCGTCGACAAAAAACCGGGGAGAGCCGGCCACAAACCCTTGGCTCACGAGGCGGACAAGCTCACTCGCCGCCATTGAACTCAAGAGAAAGGGACCCTGGGGAGCGGATTCGAGTGCGGCGGCCTGAGCCAAATCACCAAAGACCGGCAAAAAATTGGGGTCGAGGCCGTAGTCTCCGGTCGGAGCGGCCTTGCGCACGATACTCAATACTGGGGACGGCCTATCGGCCAGGCGAAGACGAACCTCTCCACACGCCCCCTGCACCCGACACTCGAGAGATTTTTTTTCCGATTTGCGGACCAAACGATGGTGAGACGACCACCGTTCGACGGACTCATCGACCACCAAGTTTTTGGCTGGCCGAGCATCGATAATCGGCTCCAGCGGCGGAAGTTCGGGAAACGGAATGGCCGCTGCCGCCGATCGCCACAACGGAAAACGAAACCACGGATCGGGCGAGCTCAATTGCGAGGCCTGCAGCGCCTGCTCGACGAGCCCATTCACATCGGATGATTCGCGAATCACCCCGATGCTCGCCCCCGGCTGCCGACGTTGCAAAAGTCGCAGGGTCACCCAACCCGATCGATCGCTCGTCTCGCCTCTCTCTCGCCCATTCTGAAATGACCGCGCGCATGCCGTGGTCTCGGTCCACCCCAACTCAAAATCCTCCACCCCTACCAATTTGGGGTGCAGCCGAACGATCTCCTCTATGCGTTCGAAGTTCATCACGCCATTTTCAGTTTATTTCGAAGGGCCTCCGACCACTGCCGACTCGCTCCGCCAATGAGGCGAAGAGTGGATTTGGAGGGGTTTGTCGTCACAATATCCCCCGCATCCAGAGAAAACTTCCTTTGGCCGTCAAACACGAGGGTAGCTCCCTTTTTCCCTTCAACCAGAACCAGTTCCGCTTTCGTCGTCGAGGGCACAACGATCGGCCTCGAACTCAAGGAGTGCGCGCAGATGGGAATCAAAAGAATCACATCAGTGCCGGGGTGGACCAGGGGTCCACCAGCCGAGAGGGCATAGGCTGTCGATCCTGTTGCCGAAGAGATGATAAATCCATCGGCGCGAACACGCGTAAGCAGCGACCCATCGATCCGCAATTCAAATCGTAAGAGTGGCGCGCTCGCATCCTTCACAACGACAGCGTCGTTTACAAAAACACCGGAGTGGACTGACTTTTGTTTTCGCAGAATACTCGCGCTGAAAAGAGATCGCTTTTCCTCTTGAAACGATCCCTCGAGAACCTTAGTGAGCTCGGGGCGGACTTCGGAGCGTCCCACGGAGGTGATGAACCCTAAAGTCCCAAGGTTCACGCCCATCAATGGGAATTGATCCTTTTTCGAAAGGCGGTCAACCATGCTCAGAAATGTTCCGTCCCCCCCGAATGACACGCCCGCCACCACGCTGCGAAGTTGCGACTGCCCGATTTGCCCTTCGCCACCTGTCACGTCCACAGGTGCAATCGATCGCTTCTTGAGCCATTTGGCCACATCGGCCAGAGCCTGGCGCGCCTCATCATCCTGGCGCTTTGCCATAAGCATCACGGACTGTTTCATGCCCGCATCTTATCAGATCAGCCGATCCAGCGCACTGACTGACGCGCCACGGTTGACACCCCTTCGGTCAGATTCAGACTGAACCTGTTTCAAGCGTACGTTCGTTCACGTCTCTAACCTTCTACCAAGCTCCAGGGGGCACAAATGAGATTATGGATTGGATTCGTTGCTTTGATCGCCGTTCCGCTCTTTGGCGCTAACGAACTTCTCATTAAATTTAAGGACGGCCGGGTGCCGGTGGACTTTCTCGCGCGTTACGGAGGCACCTTGTCCTCCATCAGCCCGGATAGTCAGGCCTACAAATGGACCTCCCCTATCGGAGCACGGATCGACGAGTTCCAGGACGACTCGAGCATCGCGCTGGTCCAGAAGAATCATGCCATCCACCTCATGAGCAATCCGAGTCTCGAGCGCAACAGAGCCGCGCTTCTGAAGCTCCTCGATGACAGTGGTATCGAGCGAGGACCGGCTTATGAGGACAACCCCAAGATCGAGAACCCAGTAGAGAGTTCTCAGATCGAAGATCCCCAACTCAGCGAGGCGTGGGGGCTCTCTCAGGTCGGCGTGCCGAATGCGTGGAAGCAGACCCAGCAGGGAAGCAGCGTGGTTGTGGCGGTAAGCGACACGGGCGTTGACTACAACCACGAGGACCTCATCAAGAATATGTGGCGCAATCCTGCCGAAACTCCCGGTGATGGAATCGACAACGATGGCAATGGTTATGTCGACGATATAGTGGGGTGGGACTTCGCAAAAAAAGATGCTCTCCCCTACGATCTCTCCATGTCTATCGGCGACATTCTGTTCAAAGGTGGAAACCCTGGCCATGGCTCCCACGTCTCCGGTGTCATCGCTTCCCAGCTAAACAACGGAAAAGGGGCCGCTGGCGTAGCGCCCAAGGCCTCGATCATGGCGGTGCGCTTTATCTCTGAGGAGGGCGGCGGCGACACGGCCGGTGCCATTGGCGCTATTGACTACGCGGTGAAGAATGGCGCTCAGGTCATAAACGCCAGCTGGGGCAGCGAAGGCGCCGAAGAGGGCGATGCACTTCTGAGAGAATCCATTCAACGGGCCGAGGCCAAGGGGGTCATCTTTGTGGCCGCCGCCGGGAATGGGCGCTCAAACGGAATGACGGAACCGACGGGTTACAACAATGACACCGATCCGAAGCCGGTCTACCCGTGCGCATACCCCTATACGAACGTCGTCTGTGTTGCCGCCACGGCCAACACCGACACGCTGGCTCCCTTTAGCAATTTTGGAAAGAAGACAGTGATGGTGGCCGCGCCGGGCATCAAGATTCTCTCGACAGTGCCGGGCAACCGTTACCAGCACACCATCATCGACCTGGGGCAGATCAAGGTGACCTGGGATGGAACCTCCATGTCCGCTCCCTTTGTCTCGGGCGCGCTGGCGGTCCTCATCTCGCAAAATCCCTCGTCGACTTACACTGAGATCATCGAAAAGCTCACGCAAACCACCTTAGAGCTCTCGGATCTCAAGGGAAAGGTCGGGACCGACGCCCGTTTGGACCTCGGTCATCTTTAATGATAGTTTCTCCCGATGCTTCACTATAAGGTCGTCATAGCGCTGGTTTTGTTTTTGTTCCTCACCAGCGAGACGGCCCTCGCCCGCCGCCACCACGGCCGACGCTTTTCGGGGCCGACTCCAACTCACCCCGTCGTTCTCTGGGCCCGTACTCTCACGGACAGCCCCGATCCCGAGGCCAAGAGAGTGGCTGCGTTTAAACTGAGCCAATACTCCCAGACGATCTTCCAGGCCGAAGCGGTCAAGGCGATCACAGCCTGCGCTAAGGGCTATGAATTTCAGTTACGTGTTCTTTGCACTAAAGCGCTAGGCCGTGCCGGCAATCAGTCGCAAAACGATTTCGTCCGCACAACCCTCTTCGAAGTTTTTGATGGCGAGCCAAAATTGAAAAGCACCGTCGTGAGGGCGCTCACCACTCGCAAGGACGCAAATCCGATGGTCTCTGACAAACTGCTCGCCTTCGTGAAGGAGACCAGGGACGGCGATGAACAGGTCACAGCGCTGGCCTATTTTGAAATGGTCGGTTCTGCGTCGTCGAAATTCATTTCCACGATGGCGGAGGTCTTTCAGAAGTCGGAGCACAGTAAAGTCCGCAGGGCCGTTGCGAAAGCCCTCGCCGAACAGGGGCGCGGGCAGGATCCCGTGATAGAACTCCTTGCTCAGTGTGGCGGCAATAAGGATGACACCCCGCTCATTCTCATCTGTTTAGGCGGGCTACAGCTTCAGGGCAAAACCGACGCTCGGACTTGGGGCACGGTGGAAAAGGCTCTCGAGAGCACCGACCCGGATGTGCAGCTCGCGGTCGTGGATCTCATCATCGCGCTGCCCGACGCACCCAATGCCAAGGTGGCGGAGCGGCTTCTCTCATTGGTCGATGAGGTCGATGACGATGACCTACAAGAAAAAATGGTCCTCTCGCTCGGCGTAGTCGGCGACGGCTCCGACAAGATCGTCGAGGCTCTCGTGAGGGTGCTAGGGAATGCGGAAGACTCTGAAGGAGCCCGCATCGCCGCAGCTTTGACGATTGCCAAACAGTCCACCAATGCTGAGAAATCGAAAGAAGCGCTCACCCGCTGCGTCGCCGAAGAAAAATCTGACACCCTCAAATCCGCCTGCCAACTCGCCGCCACCGAAATCAGCACCAAAAACCGCGCGGTAGCTTCGCCGAAGAAGTCGTAAATAGTGGCTGGCGCGAAACCCACTTTTGAGGAGAAAAATGGATCTTTCGAGCGAGACGAGGAGGATGAGCAAAATGCCCAGAGGCGGCCATGGAATGGCCGTCGAGGACATTTTGGGAATCCAACGATGGCGTAGCCGAAAGAGGCATTTTTCTCCCAAAATGGTCAGATCACTAAGCGATCAACGTAAAGAGCTCCTTTATCATCCCATGTCGCATTTTTCTTTCTGGCTAAAATCACAAGAGAGCCGATAATCGCCTCATCCACTTTAATTGCGTAAAGAGTCTTATCCTTAGTTTCCTGTTCCAATATGTTGCGAGCAAATGTTGTCCATTGCTTAATTCCTTTTGTTTCAAGCCACGTAGATGTTTCTCTTACCAACCTGAGGAGGTCATCGATATCTCCTACGCTGGCGACTGTGATTTCCATAGTGTCTTGTTACATTTAATCAGAAGTACGTTCAACAGTCGTATGTGAAATGACGATCCGGACTGTGCCAAAGAGCGCGGTGCTTCAAGTGAAAATCGTTCAATGAGCCGAGCGAAGTGCTCGAGCCGTCAGGGTGACGGGGTCAGAGACCGGTTTAAAGGGCCGATTTCACCTAGGCCATATACTTTTTCAATGCGGTAGGGATATCAAAGGTTCCATCGGGTTTTTGGTAGTTCTCCAAGATGGCGATCACCGTGCGGCCAATTGCCAAGCCGGAGCCGTTGAGCGTGTGCACGAAGCGCACTTTGCCTGCAACGTCGCGGTAGCGGATGTTCGCGCGTCTGGCTTGGAAGTCGCCGAAGTTGCTGCAGCTGGAGATTTCGGACCACGCGTTGGCCCCCGGGAGCCACACTTCGAGATCGTAGGTTTTCGAGGAGCTAAAGCCCGTGTCGCCTCCGCAGAGGGCCATGACCCGGTACGGGAGCTCGAGGCATTTCAAGATTCGCTCGGCATCGCCCGTGAGCCGCTCGTGCTCTTCACTGGATTTCTCCGGCTCCGCAAACGCCACGAGCTCCACCTTCTGAAATTGGTGCTGGCGCTTCATTCCCTTTGTGTCCTTGCCGTAATTTCCGGCCTCCGATCGAAAGCAGGGGCTGTAGGCGACGTACCGACGAGGAAGTTGTGTCACGGCCAAAATGTCGTCGCGGTGGTAGTTGGTCACCGGCACTTCAGCGGTCGGAATCAGGAAATATTCGTGCCCCTGAAGCTTAAAGACGTCTTCTTCGAACTTGGGCAGCTGGCCGGTCCCCACTAACGACTGACGGTTCACAATGAACGGCGGAATCATCTCCTCGTAGCCATGGGCTGAATGGGTGTCCATCATGAACTGGATGAGCGCTCGCTCAAGGCGCGCGGCCACCCCTTTAAGAAAGACAAAACGCGCCCCAGTGACGAGACCGGCCTTGTTAAAATCCAAGATCCCCATTTTCTCACCGATCTCGTCATGCGATTTTGGCTGAGCGATCTTCCTGGGCTCTCCCCATTGCCGGACCTGTTGGTTGTGAGCCGAGTCCTTGCCCGGCACAACAGTCGCCTGCAACACATTCGGGATCTCAAGCTGCAATTTCAAGATCTCGTCCTGGCATTTCGCCAGCTCGTCATCCTGCAACTTGATCGTGTCTGAAACAGTTTTCATTTCAGTCATGATGGCTGACGCGTCGCCGCCGCTCTTCTTAATCTGCCCGATCTCTTGCGATGCCTTGTTCCGCTTAGCCTTGAGCTCCTCCACGGTGAGAATGATCCCGCGCCTCTTTTTGTCGAGCTCCTCCACCTGCTTGAGCACAGGCAGCAGGGCAACAGCCCCCCGCTTCTCCAAAGACGTCCTCACGTCCTGCACATTTTCAACGATGAAACGAAGGTCTAGCATCTCACTCCTCAATCACCAATTGTTGGATAATCTTTTTGATCTGTTCGGCGTCGGTCGCCGCGGGACTTCTTTTCAGATATTCATCAAGCGTGGCGGCCGCCTCTTTGTCCCGACGTTCCCCCTGTAACACAAAGCCCTTTTCCCGGATCAGATCCGGATCGTTAGGATCCAGATCGAGCGCGAGCTTAACGGCACCCTCAGCGCTTTCGAAACGGCTCGCCGCTCGGTGACAACGTGAGAGCCACAGAAACGCGCGGACCTTGTCCTTCGTATACTCGGGCGCCTTGGTGCGGTTCGGCAGATTGGTGATCTGGGAAAGCTCATTGATCGCATCATCCAGTTTGTTGTACTCGTAGAACAACTCGGCTAGTTCCTGCCGGTATTTCGTGTTGAGCGGATTGCGATCGACCTCTTTTCTCATCGACGCAACCGCGCTTCCCTTTTCCCCAGTGAGATAGGCCAGTTTAGAGAGCTGGCGAAAGGCCCCCGGATAATCCGGTAAATGGGTTAAAAGGGCATCAATGTCTCTGCGCGCACCTGTGTAGTTTTTGAGTTCCAACTCCAATTCCGAGGCCTGAAAATAGCCGTCGCCATTTCGAATGTCTAATCGAGAGCTCAGGCGGTACTCCTCGATAGCGGCCTCCGTCTCGCCGACCGTTCTCAACACCTTTGCCAGTGACATGCGCACCTTGCCGTTTCTGTTGTCGATATCGAGAGCCTGGTGGTAGTAGCGAATCGCCCGGTTCGCCTCCCCATTTGCCTCATAGATCTGGCCCAACGCCCAAAGGTAGTTCGCGTTATTAGGGTTTTGCTGGATAAGAGCATTCACAAACTTGATCGCAAAGTTTTTCTCGTAGTAGGTGACCTTCAGTTTGAGCCATTCCGCGAGAGCGGCGTAGTTCTGCGGATCAAGCGTGTAGGAGCGATAAAACAGCGCCATCGCCTCTCGGGCCTGTTCCTTGGAAAACTTCAGAATGAGAAGGCCGGCGTAGTAAGGCACTTCCGGATCGAGCGGGGCGATCTTTTTCGCCCTGAGGAATTGCTCGAGTGAGGCTTGGTAGTCCTGCCGCCTGAAAAAATGCTTTCCGAGGGCTATCATCGGCTCGACAGCTTCAGGCCTCAGGGCCGCCGCCTGCCTCAGGGCCTCATACCCCTGGTCAAATCGGTAGAAATCGGTCTCTAACGAACCGAGATGCACCAGAGCCCCCACCGACTCTGGGGCTGCTTCAAGCGCCTTCAAATAGAGAAATCGCGCTCGTAAGAATTGCCCCACCGTTGTGGCCATTAACTCGGTCGCTTCGCCCAGCTTCACCTGGTACTCGGTTGTTTTTCCATCGAGATGCGCCGCCACCCTATAGAAGAGAACGGCTGCCGGGTAATTTCTCTCCGAAAAAAGCACCCTCGCTTGATCAGCGAAATAGCGCGCCTCATACGGTTCCTTCCCGGCCTCAGCCAGCACCGACTTTCGATCGTAGGAAAAGGAAGGGGACCGTTTCTTCACCTCCACATCGGAGGCCCCAAAATATCGAGCCAGCCGATAGGATCGAATGGCACTCTCAGCCTTTCCCAAGGACTGTTCGACATCGCCCAATCTCAGGTACGCCCCCGCAGCCGACCGAAATCCATCCAGCCGAGCCAGTCGTCCCGCCGTTTCAAACGCGTTGCGAGCGTCGCCAAGATCGTTTTGGGCGCTGAACACCTCCCCGAGCAGCAGGTACGATGGAGCATGAACGGGGTTTTCCTGCAACGCCTCCAAGAGAGTCTTGCGAGCCTCGGCCAGTTTCCCGAGCCTTCGTTCGGTTGCGGCGAGCCAGTACGAAACGCGACTGCGAAACGGAGCGGGAGGCGCCAGTTTTTTCATGCGTTCGAGCAGCCCCTCGCTGGCCCCTTCCGCAAGCTCCACGGCAATCGCAAGCTGCTCCACCACGAACGATTGTGGATTCGTCTCGTGAGCGTAGCTCAGACTCTGCTTGGCCAAAGCAATATCACCGTCGGTGAGTGCGTGTTCTCCCTCGGCGACATAAAACACTTCCTTCTGGGGCTCTATCTCCCGCCCCCGACGGAGGATCTCTTTGAGCCTTTCGCCGATTTCAGGGCGCCGATCCGCGGAAGCATAGTGGTACTGCCGAGTGAGCACCAGGGCCAGCTTTACGAAGGCATCCACGGTCTTTTCATCAAAGGCTATGGCAGCCCGCAAATGTTCTTCGGCTGACGCAAGAAAGATCGGAATATCCTGACGAGCTAGCTCGTCAGCCTCCAGCAGCAGGGTCGCGTAGCGATTGATCTCGGCGCTCTGACTCTCGAAGGTCTTGTTTTGCGAGACCTGATCGCCCAGGTTTTCAGAGGAGATTCGAGGATGTTTGCTGGGCGATCCTAGAAAATAAAGGGCCGTGAGCACAATAACAGCGAGCAGTCCAACCCGTCTCAACTGAATGGTCCTCTTAGGAGCCGCAGATTCCTGTCCAGCGGCCGGGAGTAGGTCGGCCCCAGGGACCACGGCTTGCGGCGAAAGGGCAGCGACCGTTGTTTCCTTAATCCTCTTCGACTTCGAGAAAAGAAGGTCGATCTCTGATTGATGGATGGTGAGCCCAGCCCGACGGGCTACTTCGTCCGGAGGCGATTCGGCGCCTCCCGAAGGGATCTCCGTCAGAACCTTCTCCACGCCCACATGGGCCTGATCCACACTGAGCGTCTGAGCACTGTCCGGCGGACGCACCGGGGTCTTGGTTTGGGAAGGATCCGTGTACTGAGAAACCTCATACTTGGCCTCAAAGAGCTTTCTTAAGAATTCGTCATAGAATTTCGGGTGTGAAGAGAGCTTCACCCACGGTCCGAAAGAGCCTTCCTGGCAAATCCCATCATCACCGTTGAATCGCCCGGAACGGATTCCAGCCAAAACCTCGGCCTCAGAGTTCGGCCCCTCGATCTTCTGATTCCGATTCCTGATTCGGTAGAGTTTGTTGCTCATTTACGACTATTCCGACTTGATGTTCTGCAGTTTAGTGAAGTTGATGGAAAGCTCCGCTATCCGCTGCAAATTCCCCAGAAGATCCAGGTGGACGGATGTTGTGTCCAGCGACTCCTTTACACCTTGGTGGAGGCGCTGAACATGTTGCTCGGAGAGATCCAGCAGCAAATCCTGAAGCTGTTCGGAGAGCACGGTGAGCCGCGCATAAAGCGCCAGATCGCGCGTGCTGAAAAAAGCGGTTGAGATTCTGAGAATCTCCACCACCTTAGCGTGAAACATAGTGATCTCGCCCCACCCCTCTTTGGAGAAGGAGTAACCCTTCTTCATGTTTTTTCGCACCAACTCAAGGATGTTCTTATCAATGATGTCGCCAATATTCTCGAGATCTGTCGTCCGGAGAAGAAGCTCAAATTCTTTTTGAACCTGGGCCGGCGACATCTGTTTTTGGGAAAGTTTCGTAAGAAAGAGCTTGATGCCCTTATTGAGAAAATCGACGACCTGATCCATGCTCCGAATCGCCTCAAATTCCTTCGCGCTCGGGTTAGTGAAAAGAAAAATACTCCGCTCAACCATCTGCTCGACCGCATCGGACACTCGAAGAATTTCGCGCTGGGCCTGCGCCAGGGCCAACTCAGGCGAGCTCAGCGATCGAGCATCCAGATAATGGAGCGAAAAGGGGCCTTGTTGAACATTGTCCGGGATGAGGGCCTTCACAAGCTTTACACCTAGCGAGACGAAGGGAAGAAACATAATAGTGAGCAGCAGGTTGAAGAAAGTGTGAAAGTGGGCGATCTGGCGACCCACGTGTGGCGTCAGGTGCTCAACAAATTGAGCGAACTGGGGAATGAAAGGCATACAGATTCCAATCCCCACCACTTTATTCACGAGGTTTCCCAGCGCGGCCTGCTTGCCCAGTACTCCGGTGCGGGCCCCGGCGAAAAAGGCGGTCGCCGTTGTCCCCAGATTGGCCCCGAGCACCCAAGGGATCGCCTCAAGGACGGTGCCATTTCTGGCCGACATCAAACTGATTACGAAGGCGATTGTCGCCGCACTGCTTTGAATGATCGCGGTCAAAACGGAAGAAAGAAAAAGCGAAACGAGGGGCCTGTCCTTAAAATAGTTGATTACATAGAGGAAGAGATCGTTTTGTTCGAGCCCCTTTCCGGCATCGGTCAAAAGGCCCATAGAGAAAAACATCAGACCGATGAAGAGAAGAGACCGCGAGATATGGTGGGCGCGATCCGACTGAGCAAAAGAAGACGAGAGCACCCCGGCCGCCAGGATGAGAAGGCCGTATTCTGTGATCCGAAAGGCAAAGAGTTGAACAATAAAGGTGCTCCCCACTGAGGCGCCAAGCGCCACCGAGAAGACCTGTTCAAGCGAGAGAAGGCGAGCATTCGCCAAACCCACCAACATGACGGTGACCGCGCCGCTACTGCTCAGGAGTAAGGCCAGAAGAAAGCCGAGCAACACCCCGGCCACGCGCCGTTCGGCGAAGAGATTAATCCAGTGCCGGAAACGAGAGCCCGCAAGATATTGGACACTGTCGGAGAGCTCGTCGATTGCATAGACGAGAAGCGCCGAGCCCCCAGCCAATTTCATGAGATCGGGATTCACTTTTTCCTTTAAGCTTCTAAAAGCGCTTCGACATACTGTCGATCATTGAAGTCGATCAGATCCTCCGACTTCTCCCCCACACCCACAAAACGCACGGGTACGGCCAACTCACTGCAAATGCCCAGAACGGCGCCACCCTTGGCGGTGCCGTCCAGCTTCGTCACGATAAGCCCTGTCACTCCCAAATCTGAACTGAATTGCCTAGCCTGCGCCAAAGCGTTTTGCCCCGTGGTTCCATCGAGAACGAGAAGCACCTCATGGGGCGCCTCAGGCATCACCTTCTTGATGACCCTATGAACCTTTTTCAGCTCCTCCATCAGGTTTTCCTTGGTGTGAAGCCGGCCAGCCGTATCGATGATCACCACATCCTTTCCGCGGGCCTTCCCCGCACTCACTGAGTCGAACGCCACGGCCGCTGGGTCTGCCCCCTCCCGCCCCGAAACAAAATCGGCCCCTGCTCTCTGAGCCCACACCTTGAGCTGTTCGGTCGCGGCAGCGCGGAATGTATCGGCTGCCCCGACAAGAACGTTTTTCCCCTCGCGCGAAAAACGCGCGCATAGTTTGCCGATTGTCGTTGTCTTCCCCGCGCCATTTACACCCACGATTGAAATCACAAGGGGCCTCGGTTCGATGGGAAAGGTCCGGCCGGACGGAAAAAGCTTGATCGCCTCGTCCACAAGCAGGGATCGAAGCGCGGTGGTGTCCTGTCCGGTCGCTCGCCCCTTTACCGCCCCCAAGAGTCTCTGAGTGGTCGACACCCCAACATCCGAAGTTAGCAAGGCCTCCTCAAGCCCCTCCCATACCGCCTGGTCCAACTGACGATCGCTCCTCAAAAACTGCGAAAGTTTCGCCGCCAAACTCGAACGGGTCTTTTCGAGCGGCCGGTTAAAGCCCGAAGCCGGCGCTGCCATTCCGATCGATGGAGCCAGAGGTTCCACCCGGATAACGGGCGCTTCTGCCGATGCACTCCCGCGCCCTCGACGAGCAAGGACCCAACCCACAGCAAGTGCCGCGACACTGACTCCGATTAGTCCAATCCATTCCATGGTTTCAACGTAGTGAACAAACTGCGCAGGGTCAAAGCATCGGCTCGGACCCCTGAGACGTTTCGTCCAAATGCCGATAGATCGTCCGTGGGTGAATCCCGAGAATCCTTGCAGCCAAACGCTTGTCGCCCCGCGCATGCTTCAGGGTTTCGTCAATCAACTGTTTTTCGGCGTCTCGAAGGGTTGTGCCCACGGGGACTGAGATCACGCGACTCCGGCGCGCCTGAACCAACTCTTGCGGAAGAAGGTCGACGCCAATCGATTCTCCGCGGCACAGCACCACCGCCCGCTCGATAATATTCTGCAGCTCACGAATGTTACCAGGCCAAGCGTAATGCTCCAGCGCCAGGAGTGCCTCAGGCAGAAGCCACGGCACCGGCCTCGCATTTTTCTTGGCGGAGACCTCAATAAAATGGTGCGCAAGCAACCCCACATCCTCGATCCGCTCTCGAAGAGGCGGTACACGGAGATGCACTACATTCAATCGATAGTAGAGATCCTCGCGAAAAACCTTTTGCTCGATCGCCCGTTTGAGATCGGCGTTGGTCGCCGCCACGATTCGGGTCTTTACAATTTGGGTGTCCATCCCGCCAAGCCGCTCAAACTCGCCATCTTGTACAAATCGGAGAAGCTTGGCCTGCAAGGTGATGGGGGCAATACCAATCTCATCGAGAAAGAGCGTTCCATTGTGGGATAGCTCCACGCGCCCTTTCTTCTGTTTCACGGCACCAGTGAAGGCGCCCGGTTCATAACCAAACAGTTCGGCCTCCAAAAGATTGTCGGGGATCGCAGCGCAGTTGATCTTCACTAACACTCCACCTGCCGCTTCGCTCCGGCGATGGATATACTCGGCCAGCACGCCTTTTCCGGTCCCGCTCTCGCCCTCGATCAACACGTTGGCACGGCTGCGGGCAGCCTGAAGGGCCACTTCGAGCGTCCCCAGAATCGAAGGGCTCTTGCCTACCATAGTTCCACGGCCCATTCCCAGCGACTGAAGCTCCTGCCGCAGGAGCCTATTCTCATTCATGAGACCGCGCCGCTCAAGTGCTAGGTGAACCGATTTCAAAACCTGGACGCGCTGAAGGGGCTTTGTGATGAAATCGGAAGCTCCCTTTCTCATCGCGCTGACCGCGAGCTCGACTGTTCCATAGGCGGTCATGAGCACCACCTCAATGGCCGGATCGAGCACCTTCACCGCCTCCAACAACTCGATGCCCGACATCCCATCCATACGCATGTCAGTGAGAACCACATCGACCCTTTGGCCGCCAAGGTGCGCTAGCGCCTCCGATGGGCGCTGGTAAAGAATTACCTCCGCGCCATCGGCGCGTAGAATCCTGTCGAGCGATTCGGTATTTGCGATTTCATCGTCAATAACGGCAATGCGGTATTTCGACATAGGAAATTCTCCGTTAGGCAAAGCTCGCAGGAAACTGCAGGAAGCATTGCGTGCCCACGCCCATTTGGCTTTTAATGCTGAAGGATCCGTGCGCCTCTTCGACCATGGACCGGGTCAACATAAGACCTAGACCATTGCCGTTGGCCTTCGTGGAAAAGAACGGACGAAATACACTCTGAAGCGTGGCATTGCTCATCCCACAGCCCGCGTCCTCAATAAACACTTCACATACGTTGCTCTTCACCGCCGTGCGAATCGTGATTACCCCACCGTTCGGCATCGATTCACGTGAATTCTTGAGGATGTTCAGAAGGGCCTGACGCAACCGCGCTCGGTCGGCATTCACACGAACCGCACCCAGCGCCATTTGGCAATTGACGGCAATTTTTCGACCTCTGTGCTCCTCACTCAAGAAGTCGACAAGTTCCGTCAGAAGGTCATTCACATCAATGGTCGATTCTGTTCGCTCCGGGACTCGCGCCTGCATCAGATAGCGCTCGGTGATTTCATTCAGGCGGGCCACCTCTCGCGACAAGCTCTCTAGGGCCTTGGTCACCTCGGGGTCCAAACTCTTTATCTCGGACGCTATCCAGTCGATATTAAGGCTGATGGCATTGAGCGGGTTTCGGATCTCGTGGACTATTTCCGCCGAGAGCTTTCCAACGGTCGCGAGCCTTTCGGATTGCACCAGCTCCCGCTGCTGGCTTTGGATCTGAGAATCACGATCGGCTAAGGCCAAGAGCATTTTATTGTACTCGCGCGCAAGGACACCAAACTCATTTTGATTGTTGGGGCTGATTTTGAGGGTTTTTAGGAAATCACCGGAAGCATTGTGTTTGATGCTCTCGATAAGATCGGGGAGTGGCCGCAGAGCGCGCGAGGTCACCGCCAACGTCAGAACGCCGAGAAGCATTAAGACGGCGGAGAAAAGAGCCGACCACTTGAGGTTCGCAGTTGCATCTCTTTGCGCCGCACCTGTCACCTTTTGGCACTGCTCATCGACGATTCTCGAGAGTTCCTGCAAGCGATTGCGCGCCTCCTGATAGATCGGCTCCAGATCGCTTAGCGCCGAGGCCTGGGTCGCCCGCTCAAAAAGTGTTTCCAACGCTCCCAACTCAGACGACACCCGTTTTCCATCGATGTCGCCCGTCTTGTCCTTCAAAAGAACCTCGGCCGAGGCGATTTTTCGGAATATCAGATAAGGGTAAAGATCGCGTACCATCCGAGAAAACGTACCCTTGTCGGGGTGCTCACCGGAAACGCTTTGGAGCCGCTTCGAGTCTTCGGCTAGACCATGGACATGTCCCTGCATCTGAACGATCAGCCGAGAGAGGGGGAGATAGAGCTCATTGATGAGCGTCAGTTGTTGGTTCGCCAAGCGGGATCGCTCGTAGTTGAGATAAGACACCGCCACGAAAAAGAGTGACACGATCAGAAAACTGCCGATAACTTTCGATCGTATTGTCATGGCGAAGGGCGATCCGGCTAAAGAAACTGGGGCGCCAAGAAGCAGCGCGGCCGCCCAGAGGGCGACCGCGCAGAGAACAAACGTTCAGCTGATTCTTAAGAAAGCGGTACAGCTTACAACGCGTAGCGGATGGTCGCACCGTAAGCCGGCGTCGCACCCGCCACGAACGTGTACTGAGCGAAAATCGACATGTCGAACGAACGGCCGAGAATGACCCCCAAGCGGGCCGCGCCCGTATGGGTCGCCACGCCCGAACCACCATTTCCAAGGCTGTCATAGTAGTAGCCAAGACCCACATAGGCATTTTGGCCACCCTTGGTCAAAAATGCTCCGGCCGTGTAGTTGGACATCTCCGCAATGTTGTTTAGGGTCATGGCCAATTCCGTCATGATGCCATTCGAAGCGGCAAAGCCCACGCCGGCCGTTGCTGTTTGCTTATTCGTACCGGAGACCGATCCGAGCTGCTGCGAGCCCGCGACTCCAAAGGAAATTCCCTTTTCATTTTTCACCGTGACCGACGCGTTCACTCCGCCCGTGTCGGCCGCTGTCCCTGAAACTGTCTGGCGATAACCCGCACCAACCAACACCTTGCCATGCATGAGTCCTACGCCCAATCCAACGCCCGCACTGTCGGAGAAGAATCCCGTCGAAGTGAGACTCGACCCACTTCGATTGTCATACGCGCCAATACCGAAGCTGCCCGTACCGTAAACCGCCGAGGCCGTAGCCCCGAGGCTCGCATTAGAATTCGCCGTCGTATATTTTCCATCGATGGAAAAGCCTTTGACCTCGCCAAAGTTCGCGGGGTTCGCGAAGCTGTTGTTGTCAGTATAGATGAACCCGAGACCGCCGCGTTCAATCATCCCCGACTTCGCGAAACAAACAGTTGAGATCAACAGAGCCATCATGGCGCGAGCGACGATCGCCGTCATATTTCCCCCTAATTGTTGAATTGAAGAAAAAAAGGCTACGAGTATTAGTGTAACTTAAGGGTGCCACCGACTGCAGAAGCGTTGCATCACTGGCCAAGGGTCCCCCAATAGGATATACGACTTCCCATTATGGGCGGTTCCAACCCCTACATTAATAGCCCAAATCCCCCGAGGCCCAAGACCCGTTACCGCATCCACATTAAAGGACTCAACCAAACCATCGAGGTGGACCCGAACAAGATCCCCTACAGCGTCAGTGGGTTACCGGGCTCGATCCTGGAGATCGCTCTTGGGAACGGCGTGTCGATTGACCATGCTTGTGGTGGCGTATGCGCTTGCTCGACGTGCCACATCTATGTGACGGAGGGGGCCAACACCTGCCCGCCGGCGCAAGATGCGGAGCTCGATATGCTCGACAACGCTCCAGACCTACGGCCGACTTCTCGGCTTGCCTGCCAGTGTGTTCCTAACGGGAGCGCTGATGTGACGATTGAAATCCCGGAATGGAATCGGAATCTGGTGAGGGAAGGGGGCGAGTGATCGCCGCCTCCTCGAAGGTCGTCAAGAGTTCCTGCAACGCAAAGTTCTTAAGAAGATAGCGCCTCTGCTCCAATCGAATGACGGCGCGATCATCATCCGAAAGCTCCCGAATGCTCGCTAGGGATCGCAAAAACCCATCGACATCACCATGCTCCACCTGGAAGCCACCGGGCACCACCCCCACCAAATCCCCGAGATGAGATTCTTTCGGCGCAACCACGATGAATGGCACGCCGGCCATGAGCGTCCCATACACCTTGGACGTGTGCACAAGCCCCGACACCTTTTCTCCCAAAACGATGACGTGGACATCGGCACAGCTCAGCGAGAAAGGCAGGCGCGTGCGCGGCTGGTAGGGCAACTGCAGAAGGTTTTTCAGTCGATATTTTTCTCGAGTGTGGTCCACGTCAGACGTGCGCAAACCGCCCCCAATGAAAAGAAACTCGGTCGATGCGTCATCCTTCAGCCTGACGGCCGCTTTCAAAAGCGTATCGAGCGGGTGGACGATGGAGAGATTGCCCGAGTAGAGAACGACAAATTTCCCCTCGAGCCCGTTTTCCCGACGAAACGGATTGAGGGGCCCACGAATGTTCGGTTGATCAAATGCAGCAGGATCCTGGATGTCCCACGGGGGCACGACCACCACCTTTGCGGCAGCCACCCCCTTTGCGATCACCCGCTCTTTCATCCACCGATCTAAGACAACCACTGAGTCGCTCTTCGCAAGAGTGAATTTCAAAATGCGCAAAAGGATCCGACTAACCAGACCCATCGGCGACAAGTAGCCAACAGCAATTGCCGCATCGGGGTTGATGTCCATAAGCCAACTCACCAGCCGTGCCCCTCGCAGTCGACAATAAAGCCATGCCAAGAAACTCACCAAGGGTGGAGAGGTGAATGCAATCACCACATCCTGCTTGGAAAAGGTCAAAAGCCTGAAGAGAAACGCCACCTGAAGAGTGAAGATATCAACAACACGAAACAGAAACGAGCCTTTCCCGAAACCGGTTCCGCGCGCGCGAACGATGTGAATTCCGTCAAAATCCTCGGTGCGTGAAAAGATCTTGTCGGGCTGGGAGTAGGCGCGACGCGAGCAGAGCACCGACACCGCATGGCCCCGGCTGGCCAGAAACTGAGCCAGGTCCGTCGTGTGCTGCGCTGTAGCGACCGTGTCTGGATAGAATGCCTGATTGATCAGCAGGACTCGCAATGCGCCCCCAAAACATCCCATTATCCCACCCTCAGCAAAGCGAGGCAAAGGCTGATGCAGAATAACCCCCAATCGAATGATCGGGGGCCCTTTTAGAGAGTTAGTTTAGTTTTTCTTAGGATGAAAGGCGCACTTGGGGATAGTGGCGAAATTGACATCCTCACCACCGTCGCTCTCGTGCCAAACGAAGAGGATCTCCCCCTCCGTGGCCCCTTTGAACTCCTGCCACATCTCGAAATCTTCACCCAGAACTTGCGAAAGGGGTGATTCTTCAGTGTCAATCTCATCTGAGACGACCTCCTTCGTGCCGGTCTTCCAGGCGATCATGCCATGTTGATCGCTGACGACAGAGTCGGTGAGCCCATTCAAAAGGCTGACCGCCGCTTCCGGCTTTCCGGAGTAACAAAGCCGATGCGCCAGATTCTCGCCCGTCACCGCCGACAGGGAACCCGTTTTGAGGAATGTGCCATCGCCTAGCTTCAGAGCTTCAATGGCCTTTTCGGAATACGCAGCGAAATGTTCCACGAGCTTTTGAGCCTGCGTCCGGCTGGTCAGGGATATTGAGTCGGGAAATCCCGCGAGATCCTGACCGGGAAGGGCTTTGAGCTTCTTGTTGAAAGAAGACGCCAGAATGTACCCATAATCGCCCGCTTCTTTTCCAGGGACCTCAAGAACAAGCGGGTATTGAAGAACAGTCTTCTTCACGGGTTTCTTGCCGGCCCTTTTCTTAGGCATAGCAGCAAAGGAAATCGAACCAACGAGGGCCATAACCAACAAAACTCGATAAATTAACATCTTGAACTCCCATTTGGTGTCCACGTACCGTCCACAATGCATAGAGTCAATAGTCTATCCTGCTAGCCCCCTTGCTGTTGACTAACCCATTGAATCTTTAATAAGTTTGGCCGGATGCTGCGTTTCTTGATCACCACTTTGAGCCTCGTGGTCCTTCTCCCGGTTTTTGCTTCAGAGAAACCCTACGATGCTCTCCCTCTGCGAAACCAAGCTAATCGGGCGTTCACCCTAAGAGATTTCTCGCGCGGCTACTCGCTTTTGACCTTCTTTTTTACCTCTTGCCCGATGCAGAAGATGTGCCCATTGAGCATCCGAAAAACGAAAATGGTCCTTCAAGCCACCAAGAAAGCGCGGGGACCCGAGCTCAATGCCATAGGAATCACGCTCGATCCCGCGCGCGACACAGTAAAAAGGTTAGCCGCCTACTCCAAACGGGAGGGGCTCGACGACCAACGCTTTTGGCTCGCCACCGGTTCTGGGGCCGACCTCGATCGCATTGCCTCTGAGTTCAACGTGATCGGCATCGGACAGGGTGGTGCAGTCTCCCACAATGTGCGATCGGTCCTTCTCGGACCAGGGCTTCGTTTCATCAAAAATCTCGACGAGAACGAATGGGCGCCAGAAGACGTTGTGAAGGCCATCCAGGCCGACACTACTTCTTTTTCATTAGCGGACAGGCAATTAACTTCACCTTCTTGAACGTAAAAGCAGGATCCCTTTCGGGGGTGTGGCACTGACGACAGGTCGCCTCCTTCACTGGACGGCCCGTTCTTTTTCCCGTCTTGAGATGGATCTCCCGATCGCCGTGACAGTGTTCACACTGAACATTGAGAAAGTCCTTCAGGACGTTATCCGCTACCCCGGCCCGTTTCTCATGGTAGAAGGTTTTGATAATCCGATAGCGCTCTGGATCTAACCTCGAGTCAATTGGCGACACCTTTCCCCCAAAGAGGGGGGTCAGGAAACACTCTACAGCCGCCTGATCCGGTGGACAGTCGGCGGGTAGCCTCTTCCATTCGATCGGCTTTGAAATCGAATCAAACCCTCCGGGCGCGTTGAGGCCCAACGTATGGCATTTGGCGCAGTCGGGGTCGAGGTGTGCGTTCTTGGCGAAAAGCGTGAGATAGGCCGAGGAATGGAGGGTGCCTCGCCAAAACTGAACCTGCAGCGAATGACACACCAAGCAACGATCCGGGTTGGCGACAAAACCAAGCGCGATCCCGCTCAACGCCAAGGCGCCCACAATCACGATTGTTGGCCCTGCCCATCTACCCGATTTCTTGATGCTCATGCGAGAATCCGATAGCATGGCCCCTGGAATTAGGGGTGGCCATGCGTCTAGTCAGTCACATTTTAGCAGCAAGTCTCTTCATGGGCGGTATCGTTTTTGCCGCGGTGTCGCCGGTGGGAAAGATCAATGGAACACCGGTCTTCAAGGATGACCTTGAACGGATTCCGGAAAGCCAGGACTCCTCTCTTTCGGCCTTCGACCGGCTAGTGCTCTTTCGGTTGGCGGTCGAGAAGGCTAAGAAGGAAAAGATCGAACAGCTCCCCTCGGTGAAGCACGACCTGGATCTCGTTATCTACCGCCATTTTCTCGAGGAACGTCTCAAGGCCGAGGCTCAGAAACTCGCCCCCACCGAGGCTGAGATAAAGGTCTATTACGAACAGCACCCTCTCCTTCGGCTCCGCCATATTGTATTGCGCTTTTCGAGTCCTAAGGAGCAGACCGAAGCTCAACAGAAGGCCGCTAAGATAGATGCCCTCCTGCGCGGCGGGACTCCGTTCACACAAATTGCCGAGGAGTACTCACAAGATGAGACCGCTCCTTTGGGTGGCGACATCGGAGAGCGGGGGCTCCACAATCTTCATGAGGATTTCTACCTGCGCCTCACCGATCTGCAACCCGCACAGGTGTCTGCTCGGATCGAAAGCCGATCGGGCCTCCACTATTTTCAGCTCGTATCCAAGGTTCCGTACCAAATGGCGCTGGGGCAGTACGTCTCATTTTTAACCAAGCGTCTGTCGCAGGATCGAGAGCACCGGTTTCTGAGCAGCGTGCTTAACGACCTCAAGAAAACCGCCCAAATTGAGGTCCTCCAATCCAAGAATGAGTAGAGCCTATCCCTTAAATAGATTCCTCGCGACACTTTGCCTGCTCTCCGCTTGTCAGGTCACTAAGCACGATCCGAAGCTCCGGATATTGGCGCGGGTGAACGGCACCCCTATTACGTTGAGTGAGTTTCAGCTGAATTTTGCTCAGGTCCTTTCCGATCAAGACAGCATTGCGCCGTCCAATCCCAAGAGTCTCGATCAGTTCAAGGCCAGAGCCCTCAATGAATCGGTCATGATGGCCCTGGTGAGACAAGAAGCCAATCGACGATTTATCAAGGTTGCCAAGGAAGAGGTAGATTCTCGCGTCAACAACTGGAAAGACGGCTACCCACCCGGCGGCTTCGAAGAGATGCTCCGTCGACAAAGAACCACCGAAGAATACCTCAAGAAGCGAATTGAGAATCAGCTCTGGGTGGAAAAAGTGTCGGCCGAGATGTCGGGCAGTGAAATCCTCGTCTCTGACGAGGAAATGAAGCGCTACTACCAACAGCACCCCAACGAGTTTTTCCGCCAAGAGCGCCTGCACGCCCTCCAAATTGTGGTCCCGACGGTTGAAGAGGCCACCAAACTTCGTCAGGAGATCATTTCTGGCGTCACCACCTTCGAGTCGGCGGCTCGGCAATACTCCCTCAGCCCAGACGCTTCGAAGGGTGGGGATGTCGGCTTCTTTTCCAGGAAGGAAAAGATCGAGGCGTTTGATGAAGCCTTTTCGGTCCCCGTGGGAGCCATTTCAAGGCCGGTGCAGAGCCGATTCGGCGTTCACCTCTTCAAAGTACTCGAACGACAACCCAAGCGTGCTCTCACATTTCAAGAGGCCAAGCCTGAGCTGGGCAAGCTCCTCCGCCGGAGCAAAGAGGCCAAGGTGTATAAGGAATGGGCTACCAAACAACTCAAAGATGCTGAGATTTATAGAAATGAGGCGCTCTTTGCTTCGATCGCAACCCCTGTTTAACAAGATCATTTTTGGGGGAGCTCTCTGCCTGGGCCTGTCCCTCTCGGCGCGAAACCTCGTTGACCGCACGGTCGTCACGGTCAACGACGAGGTGGTCTTGGAGTCGGATGTTGCCGAATTCCACAGAAAAACCCAGAGCAAGAGTTTTCAGGAGCTTTTTGGTGGCATCAACCCGGAGGTCTTGAAAGATCCCCAGAAAACCCTTCAGCTTTTGGTGGAAGAAAAGATCATCGACCAGCAGGTGAAAAAGCTCGAGCTCAAGGCCAACGACCAGGAGGTCGATGGCCAGATTCGAGCTATCCTCAAGCGCAACAGCATCACAACGGCGCAACTGGGCGAGCGACTCAAACAGCTCGGCGCTACCCTCCCGGATTATCGAGAAGGCATTCGTCGACAACTCGAGAGAAAGAACCTCATCGACCGCGAAATCCGCCCCACCCTGGAGGTTTCTGACGAACAAGTGCGCCACTTCTATCTTCGAACGAGTCAAAGTGCAAAGGCCGAAAAAGAATACAAACTTGCGCACATACTTCTGGACGCTTCCAAAAAGGACGCGAAGAACCCGGATGTCCGGGCCAAGGAGATTTACGCCCAACTTCAAAAAGACCCGGTCCAGTTTGACGCCCTGGCCAAGCAATACTCCACCGACTCCTCCACTGCCCAAACCGGTGGAGTGATTGGCTACTTTTCACCCAGTTCGATGGCCAAGGAGTTTCGCGAAGTCATACCCAAGATTGAAGTTGGCCACGTGGCTCCACCGATCAAGACGTCGGCTGGAGTTCATCTGGTTAAGGTGATTGAGGCCCGAGCTTCCGACTTTTCAACGCTTTCGAAAGAGCGAAAGGATGGCATACGAGCCCAACTCCTCGAGCAGGAGATGGACCGCAAGATGCAGCTGTGGCTCGAGAGAAAGAAGGCGGAGAGCTACATCAAACTATCGGGAGAAAAGAATGACAGTTAATCCATCCATTTTTCGAGAGTACGACATCCGAGGCGTCGCCGACCGCGACCTGACCGACGCTCTTGTCATCAATTTAGGAAAAGCTCTAGGCACCTTCGTTGCCCGTAAAGGAGGGAAGAGCGTGGCCTTGGGTTACGATTGCCGCCTCAGCTCACCACGGTTACGAGGAGTGCTCGCTCGGGGCCTCATGGCCACTGGTCTATCCGTCTACGACGTTGGGATGGTTCCCACACCTGTGTTGTATTTTGCGACCCACCACCTCATGACCGATGGGGGCGTGATGATCACGGGAAGCCACAACCCCGGTGAACACAATGGCTTCAAGATTTGCGTGGGCCCCTCCACCATTCATGGTGACGACATTCAGGCCCTCCGGAAGCTCATTGAGAAAGAAGACTATGATCTTCGCGCCGGCGGCACGTCCGAAAACCGCCCGGTAGAAGAGGATTACATCAGTTATATCGTTAGAACGGTCAAGGTCGCCTCTCCCATACGGGTCGTTATCGATGCGGGAAACGGCATGGGCGGCAAGATTGCCGCCGCTCTTTACCGTGAGATGGGCTGCGAGGTGGTGTCCCTCTTCGAGGAATATGATGGCGCCTTCCCAAACCACCACCCCGACCCGACTGTTCTCGAAAACCTGCGGTCTCTTATCGACACCGTTTGCCGGCAGAAGGCCCACGTGGGCATCGGTTTTGATGGCGATGCCGACCGAATCGGCGTCGTCGACGCGAGCGGTCGTCCCCTTTTCGGCGATGAGCTCCTCGTCATCTTCGAACGAGACGTTCTCAAGAACAATCCCGGCGCGGCCATTATTTCCGAGGTGAAGGCCTCGCACCGACTCTTTCAGGACATCGAGCGCCATGGCGGCAAAGCGATCCTTTGGAAAACCGGACACAGTCTCATCAAGGCTAAGATGAAGGAGTCAGGCGCGCTCCTCGCCGGCGAGATGAGCGGCCATATGTTTTTCAAAGACCGATATTTCGGGTTTGACGATGCCATTTACGCCGGCGCCCGTATCATCGAAATCCTCTCGAACACTCGAAAGACAGCAATGGAGCTTCTCGCCGACCTTCCTCCTGCGGTCACTACACCCGAGATTCGGGTCGATTGCGCAGATGAGATAAAATTCGAAGTCGTCCAGAAGGCCCGGAAGAGGTTTGAAACTATGGGCCTAAATGTGAACGCCATCGACGGAGCACGTGTCAATTTCTCGGACGGTTGGGGGCTGGTTCGCGCATCTAACACACAGCCCGTCCTCGTCTTCCGTTTCGAGGCTGAAAATGAGGGGCGGCTGCTTGAGATCCGGTCGCTCGTTGAGGGAGTCGTCAACAGCTGCCTGCAGTGATAAAGATCTCTGTGTGTCCAAAGCGATCTCCATTCGCGGTGCCCGAGAGCACAATCTTCGAAATATCTCCATCGATATTCCCCGCAATTCCCTAGTGGTCATGACAGGCCTGAGTGGCTCTGGGAAATCCTCTCTCGCGTTCGACACGATTTACGCTGAGGGCCAACGTCGCTATCTCGAATCACTCTCCGCTTACGCGCGGCAGTTCCTGGAACAGCTCGCCAAACCCGATGTTGATTCCATTGAAGGCCTTTCGCCGGCCATATCGGTGGAGCAGAAGAATATTTCTAAGAATCCACGTTCAACAGTGGGAACCATTACCGAAATTTACGATTTTCTTCGTCTACTCTATGCGCGCGTAGGCACCCCCCGTTGTTTCGAATGTGGCTCGGCCATCGAGTCTCAGTCGCCGCAACAGATCGTCCAGGCAATCACTTCGCTTCCGCCGGATTCCCGATTCGCCATTTTGGCGCCCATAGTCCGCGACCGAAAGGGCGAGTTTCAAAAGGAGCTCTTCCAGGCCCGCAGTCAGGGGTACGCTCGAGCCAGGGTCGATGGCGAGGACGTCAGCCTAACCTCCCCCATTCAACTCAAGAAAACGTTTCGCCATGATGTCTCCATCTACATCGACCGACTGATCGTGAAGCCGGGCACGGAGACCCGGATCTACGAGGCCATCGAGGCAGCTGTCCAGCTCAGCAACGGACTTGCGGAAATCCTCATCACGGGGGAAGAGAAGCCTCGGCTCGTCTCGACACGTTTTGCGTGTACCAACTGCGGTACCAGCTTTCCCGAGCTCGAACCCAGAAGCTTCTCTTTTAACAGCACACACGGAGGCTGTTCCATCTGCAACGGAATCGGCTCCATCTATCGCATCGATCCCAACTTGATCTTCCTGGATGTAAAGAGCCCGCTCGATGAGGCGATTGGTGACTCTCTTCTCGAGCTTGAGTTTGGCTACAAATCGATCGTCAAAGAGCTCCCCAACAAGAGTTATTCAGAGCTTTCTTCGAAAGAACAGAAAGCTCTGACCGAGAAGATCTCGGCCGCACTTCAGGCGATCTGGGATGAAGGTGTCGATACCGATCGGCAGATTCTCATCGAATACATGGCGGCCACCGAATGCCCAGAATGCCTCGGGACTCGCATTCGCAAGGAATCTAGGTCGGTCTTTGTGGGCGAAAAGAATATCGCTGAGCTCTGTGCTCTAGCCTTAAATGACGCGTTGGTTTTTTTTCAACAACTGAGACTCACCTCATCACAGCTTTTGATCGCGGAGCCGATTCTGAAAGAGATCACTGGGCGCCTCACCTTTCTCATCGATGTGGGGCTTTCGTATCTCACGCTAAATCGTTCCGCCTCGACGCTTTCAGGCGGAGAGGCGCAGCGGATTCGGCTGGCGAGCCAGGTGGGGTCTGGGCTTGTCGGAGTTCTCTACGTCCTCGATGAACCGAGCATCGGACTTCACGCTCGAGACAACGACCGCCTCATCAGTACATTGGAGCGGCTTAGAGATTGCGGCAACTCGGTCATCGTGGTCGAACACGATGAAGAGACCATCCGCCGCTCCGATTTTATCGTCGATATCGGCCCAGGCTCTGGCAAACATGGCGGCGAGGTTATCTTCGAAGGAAAAGTTAAAGACCTTCTCACCTCGGAACGCAGCCTTACGGGCCAGTACCTTTCGGGAAACAAGAGAATCGCTACGCCCCAACGCCGGTCGGCCGCGAACACTGCTCGTTTGGAACTCTCTGGCCTCACCCGCAACAATCTTCAGGACATTTCCGTGACATTTCCTCTGGGCTGTTTCATTGGGGTGAGCGGTGTCTCAGGGTCAGGGAAGAGCACGCTCATCATCGACACGCTCTTACCGGTGCTCCGAGCCAAGGTTTCGAACAGACCCATTCCTCCCTTGGGGCACGGGATCATTCGGGGGCTCGAAACGGTTGAGCGCGTGATCCACGTCGACCAGGATCCCATCGGTCGCACGCCACGCTCGAACCCAGCCACCTACACCGGCGTTTTTACGGAAATTCGCACCCTTTTTTCGTCCACTCCAGAGGCGAAAGCACGGGGGTATTCGCTGGGGCGCTTTTCTTTCAACGTAAAAGGTGGCCGATGTGAGGGTTGCCGAGGTGAAGGAACAAGTCGCGTGTCGATGAATTTTCTCCCAGATGTCTACGTCACCTGCGAAGTGTGCGGTGGCCGCCGCTACAATCGTGAGACTCTTGAGGTTCGTTACCGAGGGCGGACTATTGAAGAGGTTTTGAAGTTTAGCGTGGAAGAGGCTGCTAATTTTTTCCAGAACATTCCCAACCTTCGCTTCAAGCTTCAGACTCTCGTCGATGTCGGCCTTGGATACATTGAGCTTGGCCAAAACGCGGTCACGCTTTCCGGTGGTGAAGCTCAGCGGATGAAACTTTCGCGAGAACTCAATCGCCGGTCTCTCGCCAAAACGGTCTACATTCTTGACGAGCCCACGACAGGGCTCCATTTTGACGATGTTCTGCGGCTCATTCAGATTCTCCATCGCCTGGTCGATCAGGGCAGCACGGTGATAGTCATCGAACACAACCTCGACGTCCTCAAGCAGGCGGACTATCTCATCGAGCTGGGGCCGGAGGGCGGCGTGGGTGGTGGCCGCGTTCTGTTCCAGGGCCCTCCCGAGGACCTTGTTCGCGTCAAGGAATCCCACACTGCGGTCTATCTTAAGAAGGCGTTGGGCTCTTAGCACCGCTCGAACCCCAATCCGTGACAATTCTCAGTTGCTCTTTGCTTCATTGTGGTAGTTTTTGCAACAGGTTTTCGACGATAAAAGGGGGCCCCAACCCACTTGTCTCTCGCTAGAAAAGTCCTATGCTAAAAGAGGTGTGCATATGGCCGGTGTGGCTTCGCTAAACGTTTTGCTCGTCGACGACAATGAGGCCGACTCCTATCTCTTCTCAGAATTTTTTAACGAAATGAAGCCCGATGCCACTGTCCACTGCGTGGAGGATGGTGTCGGCGCAATGGACTATCTCCTTCACCGAGACTCCTATCGGGATGCGGAGCTTCCAGACGTCGTCATCCTCGATCTCAACCTTCCCCGCAAAGATGGGAAAGAGGTCTTGAGAGAAATTAGAGACAACCAGCTCCTGAAAGATCTCCCGGTCTTTATTTACACCGGGTCGGTTCGCCCCGAAGATAGAGACATTTGCTTGCGCTACGGAGCGAACGGGTTTTTGAACAAACCCAACCAACTCTCGGATTATCCCAAACTGATGGAGCGACTCACCTGTGAGGAATTTCCTAAACTTTGGAACCAAAATAAGAGCCCCCTTGGGTTTGCACCCAAGGGGGCTCTATAAGTATTCTCAAAACGACAGGATTACATCTTGCCCATGAGCAAGAACACGATCGCAAAGGTAAAGAGCACGAGTGTCTCAACGAATACTAGGCTCAGAATCAATTGGGTTCCCATGGCCTTCTGGGCGCCGGGATTGCGCGAAACGCCATCCATGTAGCTCGCGCCAATTTTGCCCTGAGCGGTGGCGGCGGCCACAACAGCAAGCGCCATGCCGATGCCAACCGCGAACGCAGTCGACCAGTTTGAACCACCGGTTGCTGCGGCAGCCCCGTGCTCTTCCGCCAACAGGGGCATCGCCGTTAATAGTCCCACAATCGTCCACCAGCCCTTGGAAATACTCACCTTCATCGTCTACCTCCAAAAAATTTGTGACTGCACCTTAGTGTTGCTCGCCGTGTTCTTCATGCTCTGTCGCCATCTGGATATAAACAGAGGTCAACGTCGCAAATAAGAAGGCCTGTATGGTACAAACGACCACTCCAAAAAGCAATAATGGAACAGGCAGAACCCACTGACAAAGTTGACCAAAAGATCCCGCCAAAAGGTGGTCAATCTTGAGGTTCAGCATGAGTCGCAACCCCAAAGTGAAGGGGCGCAGAACATGGGAGAGAATCTCAAAAAGTGCGATCGGCACCCCCATAATCCCGAGCCCCATCAGAAAATGCTTCGCATAACCGACCGGCCCGTGCTCCAGAATCCCCTGAACGTTGTAGTAAAGAAACGCGGCCGCTCCCAGAGCAAGCGTCGTATTCAAATTCGCGCTCGGTGACTCCGAGAGAGGAAGCAGCCCCATCAAATTGCTCAGGAGCACGAAGATAAAGAGCGAGGCTATGAACGGAAAGTGTTTCTCCCCGTGGTGGCCAAGCGTACCCACCACCATGGAATGGAGAGAATCCACCAGAATATCGACCATACCCACAAGGGAAAGCTTCTTGGAAGGAATCAGCAGCTCATTCTGCTTTCCGGAAATCCGGCGGCGGGCGATGATCGAGACCAAGAGAATCGTCAGAAAAACCAGAATCGCACCGTTCACATGGACCCAGGCCTCGTCATGAGGCAGAAAGGGGAGGTTCATGAGCCAGGTTTCCGGACCGTGTTGTTCCATAGGATTTCAATGGTTTACTCGGAGATCCCCCCTCTTTCAAGCCCTCCGTCGGATGACATTAAGGCCGTCCCGAACGGGGAGAAGAACAGACTCGAGTTGCGGGTTGTTCCGGACAAGGTCATTGAAAGCGGCCACGGCTTGACCGTTTCGAGTGGCCGTAACCGGGTTCACCACCTCCCCGCTGAAGAGGGCGTTGTCCGCCACAATCACCCCGAGAGGCGAAAGCTTCGGCAGGCACGCCTCAAGATAGTTCGGATAGCCCGGTTTATCAGCGTCAATAAACACGAGGTCAAAGGGGCCCGGCAGCACGGCCAGTGTCTCCATGGCATCTCCCAGTCTGAGTTCGATCTTCTTTCCGCCCTCTGATCGGCCCCAAAACCGCCGGGCAATGTCCGTAGTCTCCCTGTTGATGTCCAGCGTAATGAGGTGACCGTCCACCGGCAGGCGCTCCGCCATACAGAGCGCGGAATAGCCGGTGTAGGTCCCTATCTCAAGTACGCATCGGGCCTTGAGCAAAGAAACAAGAAACCCGAGAAAGCTTCCGACTAATGGGCCCGAAAGCATCACCGACATGGCAACGTGCTCACGAGTGAAGACCGCTAGCTCCTCGGTCAAGGGACTCGGACACGTACTCATCGATTCGCAATAGCGACTGATTGATTCCGGATTGATATCCACCGATCACCTCACAATCTACGTTTCATAAGGGCGATGATGTACCAAATGCCAAGGCCCATCGCGGCCATGAGGAATATCAAGAGAAAGAGAGGACTCGTCCCCAGCTTCTTATCGAGAAGATTTCCACCAAAAAAGGCGCCGACAAAGAGCACGAGTTTGACCATCGCCGCAGAACTGTAGACCGCCATCAGCCGTGAATACTTGGGATCGAGAAGGCTCATTTTTTCTTGCCCCTCTTATCGATATCCTGCAGTCGCTTCTCGATCAACTCCGGGATGGGGTACTTGAGCCTCAGCTGCTCGTACTGCGTACGCGCGGCTAGGCCCTCCCCAAGCTGCTCAAGACTTTGCGCGATCCAAAACTGCGCCTCGATCGCCTGAGGATGTTGGGGGTGGTACCGAACCACCTGTTTGAACGCATCGATAGCCAATCGATACTTGGCCTCCATAAAGTAGGTATTTCCAATCTCAAATCGCGCTTTTGGCACCAGCTGGCTCTTGGGTACGGAATCGATAAGAGCCTGATACTGGCTCCGGGCCAGCTCAAAATTATTCTGGAGAAAATAGGATCGCCCAATACGATAGATAAACTGATCCTTCTCGAGTGAGTCGGCCTGCAGATCCAAGAGTTTTCGATAGGCTGTCACCGACCGTTCCGGATCCTGAACATAGTCAAAGTAGATGTTGGCCACCCTCTTTTGAACCTCATACTGTCCGATAGGTTCTCTCCTGAGCCGAAGATACTCTTGGTAACTCCCCAAAGCCGATTCGTAGTCGCGCAGATACACCTCCTGCACAAACCCCAATCGAAAGAGCGCCTTCAGGGCCAAACGACTCTCTGGATTCAGAGCAATACCCCGTCGGAAGGCATCAGCGGCCTCAAAATAGCTTCCCCCCTGAATTTTTTCTTCAGCAAGATCGAAAAACTTCGTCTGCTTTCGGGCCGTGCAGCCCACTAGAATAATTGTCAGCGCGAGTAGCGCCGCTAACCAATTGTTTTTTCTTGAACAGCCGTCTTGGCCCGTCACGCGGTCCCTGAGGGTTCGCTATCGGGCGGCGCACTCCCCGCCTCGTCGGTGTCACTTTCCAGGATTTTCGCAACCGCCCCCACAGACTCACCTTCATCAAGAGAAATGAGACGCACGCCCTGGGCCACCCGGCCGACCTCGGAAATCTCCGAGACGCGTGTGCGGATCACTTTGCCGTGGTTTGAGGCAATGATGATCTCATCCGCATCAGCCACTTTTCTCACCGCCACGACAGGACCATTCTTGTCGGTGATCTTCATCGTCATGATCCCTGACCCACCCCGACCCTGCGTGCGATACTCTTCAAGAGCCGTGCGCTTACCATACCCCTTTTCGGTTACGGTCAGAATCTGAGTATTGGCCGACGCGTTCAGAATCTCCATCCCGATCACTTCGTCATTGACTTCAAGCCTCATGCCACCCACACCACGAGCGGATCGACCCATCGGCCTCACATCCCCTTCTTCAAAGCGAATAGCCTGGCCCTGTCGACTGACCAAAAGAATGTTGTCACTGCCAGTTGCGATCTTCGCATCTACCAACGCATCACCCTCATCGGTCGAAAGAGCGATAATCCCCTTCTTGTTGGGATGAGAGAACTGATCGAGGCTGGTCTTTTTGATCACGCCCTTCGAAGTCACCATCACGACAAATTCGGTCTCTTTGAATTCTTTCACCGGCAACACGGCGGTCACTTTCTCATTGGTACTCAAGTTCAAAAGATTGATGATCGGCTTGCCCTTTGCGGCCCGGCCCGCCTCGGGAATCTTGTGCACCTTGAGCCAGTAGACCCGCCCCTGATCGGTGAAGCAAAGAATATTATCGTGCGTGCTGGCGACAAAAATATCCCAAATAAAATCCTCGGCCTTTGTGCCCGCACCGATGACACCTTTTCCGCCGCGCTTCTGCGCGCGATAAGAATCGAGATGGAGACGTTTCACGTAACCACTGAAGGTTACCGTAACCACAACCGTCTCGTCGCTGATGAGGTCTTCAGTCGTCATCTCCCCTTGCTCATCCATGAATTGCGTACGCCGTTCGTCGCCAAAGTCTTTGCTCACCTGATCGAGCTCCTTGCCGATAATCGCCAGTACCCGCTTCTCATCGGCCAGAATCGTCTTCAGCTCTGCGATCAAAGCGACCACCTCGTTGTACTCTTCAACGATCTTTTCTCTCTCAAGGCCCGTCAGGCGCTGGAGCCTCATTTCGAGAATGGCCTTGGCTTGGACCACCGAGAAGGCGAACTTCGCTATTAACTTGTCTTGGGCTTCGTTCGGGTTAGCCGCCTTGCGAATGAGCGAGACCACCTCATCAAGGTTTTCAACGGCCTTTTTCAAGGCCTCCAGAATATGCGCCCGCTCCTCGGCCTTTTTTAACTCATAGATCGTCCGACGTGTGACAACGTCCTTCCTATGGTTGAGGAACGCGACCAAAAGTTCCTTCAGGTTCATCACCTTTGGCTGTTGGTGGTCCAGCGCCAGCATGCTAATGCCGAACGAGGTCTGCATCTGGGTCAGTGTGTAAAGCTGATTGAGAATGACCCGCGAGTCTTCGCCTTTCTTAAGATCGAACACTATTCGCATACCCTTGCGATCCGATTCGTCCCGAATATCGCTGATCCCTTCGATTTTCTTTTCACGGATCAGATCGGCCACGTTCTCAATGAGTTTCGCCTTATTCACCTGGTATGGAATCTCAGTGACGACGATTCGTTCTCGTTCCCCCTTGAAAGGTTCCACCTCAGCGCGAGCGCGCATCTGGATCACGCCCTTACCCGTTGTGTAGGCTTCTTTAAGGCCCTTACGGCCGTAGATAAATCCTGCTGTCGGAAAATCTGGTCCCGGGATAATTCTAATCAGATCGCCGATGGCAATGTCAGGGCGTTCAATGATCGCCCTCACACCCGCCACGACCTCTTTCAAGTTATGCGGAGGAATATTGGTGGCCATGCCGACGGCGATGCCCGAAGCACCATTAATAAGAAGGCCCGGGATCTTGGTCGGCAGAACCATCGGCTCCATGAGGGAGTTATCGTAGTTCGGACCGAACGGGACGGTCTCTTTATCGAGATCGGCGAGCACCTCGTTCGTGATCTTCTCGAGCCGGACCTCGGTGTATCGCATGGCCGCAGCAGAATCGCCGTCCACCGATCCGAAGTTCCCCTGACCGTCGACAAGAGTGTAGCGCAGGGAGAAGCCCTGGGCCATCCTCACCATCGTTTCGTAGACAGCAGAATCGCCATGTGGGTGGTACTTACCGATGACATCACCGACGATACGGGCCGATTTCTTGTAGGCCTTGTCGTGTGTGTTACCAAGATCATACATCGCATAGAGAATGCGACGATGGACCGGCTTCATCCCGTCTCGCGCATCGGGGAGAGCGCGACCAACAATCACGCTCATCGCGTACTCGAGATACGCGTCTTTCATCTGGCGCTCGATACTGACTTGCGTGACTATGGTCTTGTTTTCGATTTCCACTTCAAATATCCAGCGCACGAACGTTCAACGCATTAGCCTCAATAAAATCTCGTCGGGGTTTCACCTGGTCACCCATAAGAATGGAAAAAACGCTGTCCGCCTCCATGGCGTCGTCGACCTGAACTTGCAGGAGTGATCGCACCGCGGGATCCATCGTCGTCTCCCAGAGCTGCTCCGGATTCATTTCTCCCAATCCTTTGTACCGCTGAATGTGAAGGCCACTTTGGCCCGCCTGTTTCACAAAACTCTCCAACTCCTCTACGGAAGCGAATGTATGTTCATTTTTGTTCGCGTCGGTCAATTTGAACGGGGCACCCCCCATACGACGAATTACCTCAGTGGCCTTGCGCAATTCCTGCAGCTGCGACGACGCCAGGAGCTCATAGCCAATTTTGGCTCGGGTCCTCAAGTTTCTAACGTTGGCAGATGTTTCCGCGGAGAAGGCGTCGTGCTCTTCATCGGGGGAAATCTTAAACTCAAACGCTCCACCTGCCTTTTTGATTCCCGCCGCATATTCCTGCAACATGGTCTCTAGCTTTTTGGAATCCTTTGCCACCGAAACATCCCACCGGTTATCGAATGCAATTGTCCGGATCAGCGAGGCGTCCGACTTCCGGGCAATGGCGGCGACCAAGCCCTCGAAAACCGTCAGCTTTCGGAAGACGTTGCGAGCAACCGTCCTCTCTACATTGCCGGTCGCCGATTTGAGGTCCACCTCCTCAAGGACCTGGGTGAGAACAAAGTCCTCGAGATTCGTGTCGTCCATCAGATACCGTTCAACCTTGCCCTTCTTCACTTTGTAGAGTGGCGGCTGAGCAATATAGAGATAGCCCTTCTCGATAATCTCGGGCATCTGGCGATAGAAAAATGTAAGAAGAAGCGTGCGGATGTGGGCCCCATCAACGTCAGCGTCTGTCATAATAATGATCTTGTGGTACCTGACCTTGGCGACGTCGTAGTCCTCTTTTCCAATTCCGGTGCCAAGCGCAGTGATAAGCGTTCGGATTTCGGCAAACTCGAGCATCTTATCGAAGCGCGCTTTCTCAACGTTCAGGATTTTACCTTTCAGCGGAAGTATCGCCTGATTCTTGCGATCCCGTGCCTGCTTTGCCGAGCCACCGGCGGAATCTCCCTCGACCAGATAAAGTTCGCACAGCGCCGGATCTTTCTCCTGACAATCAGCCATTTTCCCGGGAAGACCACCCATGTCGAGCGCCGATTTGCGACGAGTGAGATCGCGCGCTTTGCGAGCAGCCACACGGGCCCGACCACCCTCGATGGCTTTGGCCGCGATCTTTTTCGCATCTCCTGGGTTCTCATCGAGAAAGATCGAGAACCGTTCGTTGAGAAGGTTTTCGACGAGCCCCTTCACCTCGGAGTTTCCGAGCTTCGTTTTCGTCTGCCCTTCAAACTGTGGGTTGGCGATCTTAACGGAAATCACCGCAGTCAACCCTTCGCGAACATCTTCCCCCTGAAGACTCTCCTCAAAATCGCGGTTGAGGCCGTTGGCCTCGATGTACTTGTTGACACATTTTGTGAGCGCCGTTTTGAAACCGACTAGGTGAGTGCCGCCTTCTATCGTGTTAATGTTGTTGGCAAACGCAAAAGTGTTTTCTTTGTACCCATCATTCCACTGCATCGCAACCTCGAGGAGAATTCCTCGAGATTCCGCATAGAAGTAGATCACGGCTTCATGGATCTTCGTCTTGGATCGATTGAGATATTCAACGAAAGACTTCAGGCCACCGTCAGAGAAAAACTCCTGGGTCTTTTCCGTTCGTTCATCTGTGAGAACTATTCGAATGCCTTTGTTCAGAAACGAAAGCTCTCGCAAGCGGTTGGAAATGGTGTCGGTGTTGTATTCGACGGCCTCAAAAATCTCGGTGTCTGGCTTGAATGTGGTCTTGGTGCCTGTCTTCTGACTCTTACCCACTTCGGCCACAGGGGCTTTGGGGGTTCCTTTTTCGTACGTCTGAGAGAAGACCTTCCCCTCACGCCTCACTTCGACCGTCATAATGCTCGACAGCGCATTCACGACGGCGGCTCCCACTCCATGCAGTCCACCCGAAACCTTGTAGCTGCTGTTGTCGAATTTGCCGCCCGCATGAAGCATCGTCATGACGACTTCCAGAGCGGATTTTTTTTCCGTCTTGTGAATCTCAACGGGAATCCCTCGTCCGTCGTCTTCGATGGTCACCGAATTATCGACGTGGATCAGGATTTGAATATTTTTGCAGTAGCCGGCCAGAGCCTCATCGATTGCGTTGTCGACGATCTCCCAGACCAGGTGATGGAGCCCACGGACACCAGTGTCACCGATGTACATGCCGGGTCGCTTTCGAACAGCCTCCAGCCCCTCCAACACCTGGATGGAGTCAGCGCCATAAGAGCCCGCTTTGGATTGTGTAACTTCGTTGTCTTCTGGACTCATTGGCCAATTTTTCAGATTCGCATCGGCATCACGACACTCGTGTGGTTCGGACCGCTAGTCGCCCGAATCACACCAGGATTTTGCTTTCCTCGAATCTCCAATAGGACGTTTTCACTATCGATGGTCGAGATAGCATCGATCAGGTAGCGGGAGTTAAAACCGAGTCGTAACTCTTCCCCTTCGTAACCAACGGCCAACTCTTCCTTCGCATCACCCAACTCCGGACTTTGACTGGAAACCTGCAATACACCCGGCATTAAGCTGAAGGTAACACTACGAGATTTGTCAGATGACATCAAAGAAATTCTTTTTAACGACGCCAGGAGTTCGTCGCGATTCAACACGATTCCTCCAGTCGCATTTTCGGGAATAATACGGCGATAATCGGCATATTTTCCTTCGATGAGACGCATCGAGATCACGATGTTCTCTCTCTTTACAAAAAGAACTTTCCCGCGGATCGTGACAAAGAAATCATCTTTGCCTTCGGAGAGAAGACGGCGCAGTTCGAACAGACCTTTTCGGGGGACGATTACGCCCTCTTCGAATTGCTTCCAGGCCTGTTCTTCGAAGAGTGCTTCGGGATTGTCTACCAACGCTAGGCGGTGAGCATCGGTGGCCACCATCCGGAAAGATTTTTTCTCGCCTTCCTTGAGCGTTTCGAAATAGACGCCGTTCAGGTGATAACGCGACTCATCTGTAGACGCGGCGTATAACGTTTTGTCGAGCATCGACATCACGGCAGGTCCGTTCATGCGGATGAATTCTTTCGATTCTTCGGGTGAAAATGATGGCATTTCCGGAAAATCTTCTGCGGGCATGCCTACGATGTTGAAGACCGTCTTATTAGCCATGATTTCTAAGCGATTATTGTCCTTAGATTGAAAACGGATGGTGGTCTCGGGGAGTTCCCTCACAATATCGAGTAGACTGCGCGCCTTGATGGTTATAGCCCCTTTCTCGGTCACATCTGCGGGGAGTAGAGACTGAATTCCGACTTCTAAATCAGTTGCCGAAAGAGAAAGCCCATCTTTGTCTGCTTTTAGCAGCGCATTAGTCAGAATTTGCATACTGGTGCGCTTCTCAACAACGTTCTGCACTCGCTGCAGTCCTAAAAGCATGTGGGATTTAGAAATTACGAGTTTCATGCGGTCTCTCTTTCTTAAATTCTTTTAGAGCATATCTAGATCTTTTAATAGTAGTAGTAATATAGGCTGTTGAAATGTTAACAACCGATCTAACTCCATGGGATCATTCACGATGACGCAGTGGAAAACTATGTGGATAACTGAGTAACCCTTTGTGAATAAGTTGTGGATAACCAGTTATCAACAAGTTATCAACAAACAATTAACAAGCAATTAACAAGGTTATCAACAGAGTTTTCAACAACGGATCTTCGCGAATATCGACGACAAAAGCAATAAATATAACGTAATGTAATGCATCGTCTTATATTGCAATATAGTGAGTGACTCGCCGCTCCATATCTATTTTAGACTCAAAGAGCCGGAACGGTGCATCGTGTCGACTCTGCTTCTGAATCAAATCGCCGCCCGGTTTTTCAGGGCGCGACAAGGCACGAGCGAAATATTACCGCAAATTGGTTGGTTGAAGATTCGTTTGTGGGGCCGGAGGCCCAGAGACGGACTGTACCGGCTCCGGGATTGGGATGTCGGAGCAGACCTGAGTGAGGCTGCTGCAAAGGTTGGTAAAAATGGCCACACAGCGTTTGTCGCAGCTGCCCCCAGCCATGTAGTACTTGAAGCAAGTTTCAAAATTGAAACCAAATTTTAGCCCCAACTCAGCGCGCTGGCTGTTGGTGATGTGCGTAATCGGCACGGCACAATTCAAGAGCGGCGCCCCCGCAAAAGCGGCACCTGTCAAAAACAGCGCGAAAAATATCAGAGTCTTCATGGATTCCCCCGCAAAAGCCTATCGGAGAACTTCTACAGTTGCTTGAGTCGGTGGCCGCTAGGGAAGCTCCTTGAATATCTTGTCGACTTCCGTGGCGCGTTCCGCCGCCTGGTGGTGGTTTTGGGCCGCGCGAGCCCATCTATTAACAGAGTCCTTTTTCGCTTCCCCCAACGCGGCAGAAAAAGCCTTATCATAGTCAAACGCTTCTTCACCCTTACCGTTGAGAGGAATTGAAACGGTGTGGGATCCGTTACCGTAAACAACCTTTCCGCCAGCAAATCCCGCAGTAGAGGTCTCAAATTTTACAGTCGCCCGTAAATCCCCGGTACAAACTGGGTCTAGGTCCCTTTCAAATTCAAAGACAACCGTAACGTCGAGACGGCGGTGAAGTTGGTCCGTGCCATGTCCTACGAAATTCCAGGCCTCCTCAGAATCCAAGAATTTTACGACGCGGTTTCGGGCCTCTCGAAGGCAGGGATAGTCGTAAAAGTCGTTTGCGATCTGCCGGCGGTCTGCGAGATTGCTCTCCTTATCACCAGTTCGGATTTCGAACCGCTTCTTTACCTTGTCTCCGTCTTTGTGAATAACGGAGGTGATCAGTGTGCCAGCCAGAACCGTGGTTACGCGTTTCGCCTCCCCCGTCTGATGAGCGCCTGACGTTCTTCCTTTGGGGTTAATCGGTGGTTGCGAGCGCACCCCGCCCGGTTCGGCTACCACTCCACCGGCGAAAAACAGACTCAATATCAGTAAAGAACGCATTGAGAACCCTCCATGACATTGCGTTTAGGTGCAGCATGCATGCCAACTGAAGTGAGAGAGTAAAGCGGCGGGTGTTTTCCGTGGTTTCTTAACAGCGCGAACCGTATACAAGAAGTGCTCAAACAAAAACACCGTGCCTTCAACGCTTTGCCTCAGTGTCAACAGCTTGCACTGAAAAGCAACTGCTTTGACACTCCAACCACGCTGCTCTAAGACCGCTGAATACAGGGTTTGGGGAAAAAGTGAATTCAACACAGGTTGATCAGGATATTTCTGATCTCAATAAATTTGGTTACGTTCAGGAGCTCCTTCGTGAAATGGGGGGTTTTACTGCCTTTGCGATTAGCTTCTCAGTGATCTCTATTCTCACCGGCGCGACACAGCTATTCGGCTACGGCCTGACCCACGGCGGGCCATTTCAGATCTGTGTGGGTTGGACGATCGTTTCCATCTTCACATTTTTTGTAGCCCTCGCAATGGCCGAGTTGGCGAGCAGCTTTCCGACGGCGGGGGCGGTTTATCATTGGAGCCATATTCTGGGGGGCCGAACGCTCGGCTGGTTCACGGCCGCGCTCAATACAATTGGGCAATTCGCTCTCATGGCCGGCATAGACTATGGGTTGGCTCAATTCATTTTTGGAATTGTTGGTGTGACAGCAACACCTGCCATGATCTTCGCGCTGT
Source organism: Deltaproteobacteria bacterium (assembly GCA_016196825.1). Lineage (GTDB taxonomy): Bacteria > Bdellovibrionota > FAC87 > UBA2466 > UBA2466 > JACPWY01. The sequence goes on from JACPWY010000010.1 coordinate 134,365, forward strand.
TTTCAATGCTCCTCTTTTCCCACGCAATTTTGAACCACCGAGGAATCCATATCGTGGGGAGGCTCAACGATTTTTCGGCCTGGTACCACATTCTTGTAGTCGCAGCATTGGTGGGCGCTCTTCTTTGGCGCGGGACGGCCCAGCCCGTCGATTTTCTCCTTCAGTTTAGTTCGACAGATGGGTTCTCAAAGCCATACAGCTTTTTTGTCGGCCTTCTCGTCGCACAGTGGACATTGTGTGGATACGACGCCGCCGCGCATGTGACGGAAGAGACGGTCGATCCTCGTCGGCGAGCGCCCTGGGGGATTGTTCTGTCGGTGGTCGTATCGGTTTTAGCGGGAGCGGCCATGCTGTTTCTCGTGGTGCTTTCCATTCCTGATCTGGCACAGGCGCATGGTTTTGGGGACGCCGCCTTCCAAGAGATCCTGAAACTGCGTTTGGGGGTAGGGCCTGCGAGGGTGATGAGCGGACTCATCGCGGGAGCGATGTGGTTGTGTGGCCTGGCTTCAATGACGTCGGCATCGCGCATGGTTTATGCGTTTGCTCGAGACGGCGGGCTTCCCTTTGCACACCTCTGGGCGACGATCAGTCCGGAGCACCGCACGCCCTCCAACGCGATCTGGGGGCTTTCGGCGTTTGCACTATTGCTCTCTCTGAGCGTGGACATCTACAGCGCGATCGTTTCCATTGCGACTATAACGCTCTATCTCAGTTATGGTCTTCCGATAGTGGCACGAGTGATCGGTGAGTGGCGGGGTCGGCCGTATCCGACCGGTCCGTGGAATTTGGGGCGCATAGGTACGCTCATCTCCATTGTGGCTGTGGTGTGGATTGCGATCATCACGGTGGCCTTCGTTTTGCCTCCCAATCAACAGGCCGGAGTAGCGATGGCAGTAGTGTCCCTTTTGCTCTTGGGGCTCTGGGTTTTTCAGGTTCGGAAGACGTTTGTTGGACCGAAATTTGCGAAGGGGATTGCATGAACACAGGCAGAATGTTTATCGGGGGGGAATGGGTTGATTCCTGTTCGGGCCAGATGAGATCGATCACTGACCCCGCGAATCAACAACTGATCAACCGGGTGCCGGAGGCGGATCAAGACGATGTCAATCGAGCGATTGCTGCCGCTCGGACAGCTTTTGACAAAGGGCCATGGCGACAAACCACGGCCCAGGATCGCGGAAAAATCTTGTTCGCGGTTGGCCAAAAGATTCGGGAAAGGGCTGTTGAACTCGCCGAACTCGAGGTGAAAAACTGCGGAAAACCGCTCGCAGAGGCCCAGTTTGATATCCAAGATGCCGCCAACTGTTTTGAGTTTTATGGCGGATTAGCGACGAAAATTCACGGTGAAACAATGTCTGTGCCCGCGGACAGTTTGAGTTTTGTCCTGCGCGAACCAATAGGCGTGTGCGGGCAGATTATCCCATGGAACTACCCACTCGTGATGGCGGCGTGGAAACTTGCACCGGCCCTTGCGGCCGGCAATACCTGTGTGCTGAAGCCCTCGGAACTCACTCCACTGACAGCGCTTGAGCTTGCGAAGATTTTTTGTGAAGTCGAGCTTCCACCGGGCGTGGTCAATGTCGTGACCGGGCCCGGACCGGGTTGCGGAGAGGTGCTCGCGAGTAGTCCCTTTGTCGATAAGGTGGCCTTCACGGGCGGAACTGCTACCGGCCAGAAGGTGATGGCCGGGGTGGCGAAAGAACTCAAACGGATCTCGCTTGAGCTGGGCGGCAAAAGTCCCAATATTGTATTTGCCGATGCCGATCGAGAGGCCGCGGTGGATGGTGCGCTCTTTGCTGCCTTTGCGAATCAGGGCGAGGTGTGCTCGGCGGGATCGAGACTTCTCGTCGAGGAATCGATTCATCGGGAATTTATTGCGCAAATGCTGGCGAAAATCCCGAAAATAAAGCTTGGGCACGGGTTGATCGCTGGCACAAAGATGGGACCCCTGATTTCTTACGCACAACTCGAAAAGGTGGAGAGTTACGTGAAGATCGGTGTCGAGGAGGGGGCGAAACTTTTGTGTGGTGGCAAGCGGCCAAAAGGGCTCGAGGCCGGGTTCTTCTTTGAGCCGACGATTTTCGACGGAGTCACTCCGAAGATGAGGATCGCGCGTGAAGAGATTTTTGGACCGGTTCTCTCCATTTTGACGTTCAAAGACGAAGCTGAAGCGATTGCAATGGCCAACGACACCGAATATGGCCTCGCGGCGGGCGTCTGGACGAAGGACATTCACCGCTCGTTACGCTTGGTCCGCGGGCTTCGCGCCGGTATCGTCTGGGTGAACGCTTACCACCCGACCTACAATGAACTTCCGTGGGGCGGCTATAAAAAGAGCGGCCTCGGAAGAGAGCTAGGTCTTCACGGGATAGAAGAATATTTGGAGACAAAACAGGTCAACTTTCACGGCGATCCCGCGCCAATCAACTGGTACTAGTGTCCTGAGTCGTATATTTCGTTACATATTCGCGAGGGGATTCGCCCGGCATGCGAGGAAGAAAGGTGCAGGCGTACTGCCTGTACGTCAAGCCTTTCTGACGAAGCAGGCCGGGATGAAGCACCCGCGATTTGTAACGAAATATACGACTCAGGGCACTGGCGCCAGGCGTTTTGAATTATTTGATCCGCAACAACTTGAACACCGCCGGCTTTTTCTGTCCTGGCCCCGTGCAATCGATAGCGTTAACATCGTTGGTGGAGATCACGAGAAGCTTGTTTTCGCCCCAGCCGACGTCAAATAGCGGTTCAGCAGGGTTGGTCTCCTTGCCACATTCCGTTGCGGGGAGATCGGCCGCGCAGGGATTGGGTGTGCAGGAACGCACCCCCTGTTTCATGGCGATTTTTGAGTCTGGGAGGTAGCGGTATTTCTCCGGCTCAAGCTGAGTGCAGTTTGAAGCCTTCGATATGTAAGCTCCGATCGCACCATTGAAACTGAGCGTGTAGTGGTGTTCGAGCGGTTGGTCCTTTCCATCGCAGCTGACCGACAAAACCTTCCATTGGCCCCTTAAGGATTTCTGGAGCTGCGCGGGCGTGGGTGCAGCGAAGGCTATTGCTAATGAGAAAGTGAGCGAAATCGATAACAGTTTCATTGATCCCCCGTTGATCACCGACTATCAACCGGTTCTCTCGCTGGCAACCTGTTAACAGGCGCTATTGAAGTTGGGCGAAGCGGCAGCGAGCGGTCGGTCCTGTTGGTATAATAGAGAAGGAGTTGTGCCCCATCACAAAAGGAAACCCAATGATGCGCTCGCTTCTTGTCGTTGTGATCTTCGCAATGCCAGTTTTTTCGGATGTCGAACCGATTCTGAGCAACTACCGCATCTCCGGACAAGATTTGCGGTCCCTCCAATCCATTGCCGAGAAATTTGAGATTCATGCGCGCACACCCAAGGGTCTTGAGGTTCATGTACCGACGGGTCGAGCCAAGGAGTTTCTCCTTATGGCTCCCAACGCCGAACTGCTTGAGTTCGATATTCATCAAGAGATTGATCGGCTTCAGGGCAGTAACTCCGATTGGCTGTCCGGCTACCACCAGTTTGCACAGGTGGAGACGATCCTTAAGGACTACGCCTCCAATCACCCGAGCTTTGTTACGCTCACCCAATATGGAAAATCGCAGCAGAATAACCCGCTTTATGCCTTGAGAGTGTGTGGTTCAAAGACGGCCAAGCGTCTTCCCCAGATCATGCTGACGGGGGCGACTCATGGCGATGAGCTCATCACTGTGGAGGTTGTGTTAGGCATTCTCGACCATCTGATCAGTGGCTACTCAAGCGATCCTCACATCCAAAAACTCGTTGATAACCATGAAATTTTTGTAGTTCCGGTGGTGAATCCAGATGGATTCAAGGCGCGGCTTCGCACGGACAACGGTCGCGATCCAAACCGTTCCTATCCATGGCCGGAAAACATGAGCAACACGCCTACCGCCAGCATCCGTGCGATCATGCAATTCGTGGACAGCCACCAGATAGCGGGATCGATAGATTTTCACGCCTCTGGCGAGATGATTATGTACCCCTGGGCCTATACGGAGAGTCGCCCGAAGACGACTGACGAAGCGATCTTTCGAGATCTTGGTAATCAGATGGCCCGCCACAACAATTATGTGATGGGGCAGATCTCAACCACGATTTACATCGCGCCGGGATCTTCCGCCGACTATTACTACTGGAAGCACGGCAGCTTTTCTTATGGAATTGAGATGGCGACCTCCAAGGTTCCGCACTCAAGTCAGATTGCGAGCGTGTTAAAAGACAACCTGGACTCAACGCTGGATTTTATCGAGCATTTTTGAGGGTTGATGGAGAGGCGCGTAGCCCTCCTGACGCAAGCCTTGGCGGTTTTTACCGAAATTTATGGTCACTTTCAGGCTATCGCAACGACGATTCGATCCGCGTGATATGGGCCACGACGTCCGGATCGGACTTGAGCAAATCACTGATCTTTTCGAAAGCGTGCATCACGGTCGAGTGATCTTTGCCGCCCAAAAATTCGCCGATCTTTTTGAATGGCATGTAGAGATGTTTCCGCAATAGGTACATGCACAATTGTCTCGGGAAGCTCAGTTTCTGGATACGCTTCTCTGACTTCAAATCATTAATCTTCACGCCAAAATGCACCGCAACCAAACGCAAGATCGCGTCGGGGGTGATCTCGTATTTGATCTTGGGGGCAATGTCTTTCAACACCTGCTTCGCGAGATCGATAGAGATCGGCACTGAAGAAAAGGTCGAGTGAAACTGGAGGCGCCGGAGACAGCCTTCAAGCTCTCGAATGTTCGTCGTGACATTCGAAGCGATGAAATCGGCCACCTCATTCGGTAACTGAATGTGATCCGTGTCGGCCTTGTTCTTTAAGATCGCCACGCGCGTTTCAATCTCGGGCGGCTGAATATCGGCGACAAGACCCCACTCAAAGCGGGTTTGCAAACGATTCTCGAGCCCTTCGATATCTTTCGGATAGCGATCCGCCGTGATCACGATCTGCTTCTTCGACTCGTGCAAGTAGTTGAACGTGTAAAAAAACTCTTCCTGCGTGCTCTCTTTCCCCGCCAAGAAATGAATATCATCGAGAAGAAGGATGTCACAGCCCCGACGAAACTTGTCTTTGAATTCACGCATTCGGTCGGTGCGGATGGCCTGAATGAGCTCCGTCGTAAAGCTTTCGCACGTCAGGTAGAGGGCCCTGGCCGACGAGTTGTTCTTCAGAACTTCATAACCGATGGCTTTGAGAAGATGGGTCTTTCCGAGTCCGGCGGGACCATAAATAAAAAGAGGGTTATAGGTCTGTCCGGGCTGTTGGGCCACGGCCTGGCAGGCCGCGTGGGCAAACTGGTTGGTGCTTCCAATCACGAACGAGTCGAACGTATGTTTGGAATCAAACAGCATCGTGACCGGCGTCGCTTCGAATCGGTAGGGAGTCTGCGTGTCCCTGCGCTCTTCCACCTGGAGGGCGATGTCATCGGTTTGCCCCATTTCAGAAAGGATGTTGTTGAGAGTGGGCAGACACTTGTTCTTAAAGCCCTCGAGTGTGAATTCATCACGGAAGGACAGCTTGAGCGGCTTTCCGTCAGAAAAATCGGTCTTGGCACCTTCGACGAGAGTGCCGTACACATGGCCAGGGAGCGCCGATTTCAAGCGTGAATTTATGGTTTCCCAGAGATCAGAATTCATCGATGACCTTCCACCCAACCCAACGGAAGTACTCTGGGTACCATGATCCGGTTGGGCCCAACAAGCAGAAATTCATAGGTAATTCAGCACTTTGGTCTTGACTGAAGAACTTCGTTTTCAAAGCCCGACGGTTTTGTCCGCCGGTTGACACTGAGGGGGTCGAGAAATATTATGCCGCGGGTCGTTTTATTGAGGAGGATCGCGTGAAGCGGACATATCAGCCGAGTCGAATTAAGAGAAAGCGAAAACATGGCTTTATGCATCGTATGTCGGACAAAGATGGCCGGCTTGTTTTGTCGCGTCGTCGCCGTAAGGGGCGCAAGCGTTTGATTGTGACTGTGGGAGGGAAATGAGCCTCGTCTATCCCAAGTCGGCAAGGTTGCTTTCTCGGCGCGATTTCACATTTCGCCGCTTCGAAACGAGAGATTTGGGGCTCTTCAAGATCCTGGTTAGCTTTGCCGGAAAAGGCCGCCTGGGTATTTCGGTCCCTAAGAGGATTGTGAAGCTCGCGGCGGGACGGAACCGCGTGAAGCGGCTGTTTCGGGAGGCGTTCCGGATGAGGCGGGGGTCTCTGGCTGGAGTCGATCTGCACGTCATTGGCCGAAACCAACTGGGGACACAGTGGAAGAACTTAAAGCTTCTCGACATTCAAAAGACATTGGACGAGTTGAACATTGTTCCATCGCGGGCGCTGTAGGGAACGGAGCGATTTCCGCTCTGCGGCTAGCGGCGCACATGTTGACCGGCGTTGGACAGATTTGTCGTTTTGTCCCTTGTTGCAGCGCTTACGCGAAAGAGGCGCTGAGCACGAGGCATTTGGGGGAAGCATTGCTGCTTATTGCGAAGAGGCTGGGGCGTTGCCGTCCATTTTCGGCCGGCGGGTACGATCCGTTGCCGTCGATAAAAGGAGGAATTCATGGCTTCTAGGACTTGGTTGGCGGTAGCGCTCTCGTGTCTTGTCTGGTTTGGTTATTTAAAGTGGTTTGCGCCGCCTACATCTCCATTGCCCACACCCCCCGGTCAGGAAGCCCCGGTAGAGGGTCAGGCGCAATCTCCCACGATCGTTACCAATGCGTCGCAACTCTTGGTACCAACCATTGTGCCACCTGGTCCCGTAGTCTTGCTTGAAAACGCTCACCTTTCTCTCGAGATCGGCGCACAGACTGGCGACATCTATCGGGCGGCGCTCAAGGAATACAAGGAGGGGCTGAATAAGGATTCGTCGCAGGTGATGATCGTTAGCCCGGAGACGAATCCTGGTGCCTTGGGTCCGCAGTTCACCAACCCTGAGCTAGCGAAAGCTTTTGCTGTGGGAGCTTATACGCGTGAACACGATGGTTCGGTCGCAAAGTTTTCGAAGAAGGCGGGAGATTTTGGCATCACAAAAGAGTTGACCCTGGGTGAAGACTACGGAGTGGATGAAAAGATAAGCCTTTCCGTCCCGAAGCGGGCCGACGGGAACTGGGGATATCTCATCGTTCCGCTTGGTGGTCAGGGCCTTCAATTTGACCACAATGATCCAGTCAAAATGTGGGAGGCTGTCTTCAGCCAAAACCAAAAGGCGCAGCGCATTCCACTCGAAAAATTGACGGGAGAAACAGTCCACCAAGGAACGTCAGAGTGGGCGGCGTTTGGAAACCGCTATTTTGTCGGGGCTGCAATCAACCGCTCCGAACTCAACCCCGACATCGTAACGGGATCGACCGGCGCGTTCAGTGGGGTCTATCTTCGCTATCCACTCACTAAGAAAGATGCCACGCGGTACGAATTCAGCCTACGTTACTATCTCGGCCCGAAGGATCTGCAGTACCTTGATAAGGAGCCCGGCCTCCGTGCGCTCGTCGATCACGGTATTTTTGCGTTCTTCGCCAAGCCGATCCTTTTCCTGTTGAATTTCTTCTATGGTTTTGTGCGTAACTATGGCGTCGCTATCATTCTCTTGACGCTCGTTGTTAGGGGGCTGTTCTACCCGCTATCTGTGAAAAGCTATAAATCGATGAAGGCGATGCAAAAGCTCCAGCCCCAGATTCAGGCCCTTAAAATAAAATACAAAGAGGACCAGCAGCGTTTCAATCAGGAGCAAATGGCGCTTTTTAAGGCCCATGGCGTTAATCCTGCGGGTGGTTGTCTACCGATGCTAGTCCAGCTTCCGGTCTTTATTGCTCTTTACGCCGTGCTTCAAAACTCGATCGAACTTTTTCACGCGCCCTTTTTTGGCTGGGTGCGCGATCTCTCGGCCAAAGACCCCTTCTATATCTATCCCGTGTTGATGGGGATCTCGATGTTTCTCCAGCAGCGGATGACCCCGACACCAGGAATGGATCCGATGCAGCAAAAGATGATGTATATCATGCCGCTCGTTTTCAGCTTCATGATGTTGAATCTGCCCGCGGGTCTGACGATGTATATTTTTCTGAGCACGATCCTGGGAATTCTTCAGCAGTGGATCCTCAACCGAGAAAAACACGGGGGATCGCAGATCACAGCGCCTGCGACCTGAGCGAGTAGGTTTTTCATGTCCCGAGAACTAGTCGATACCCGCGACACGATCTATTCGCTCGCGTCGGGGACCCTTCCTTCCGCGATCGCTGTCATGCGATTGAGCGGCATGAGAGCGTTTGAGATAGCCGGAAAAATTTTTTCCTCGGAGAGCGGCGCTGAGTTACTTCGTGTTCGCGGGATGATTTATGGGGCCATTCGATCGAAAGGGGGAGAGGTTATTGATCGGCCGCTCCTGCTGACCTTTGTTGGTCCACATTCGTTCACCGGAGAAGACACGATCGAGTTTCAGTGTCACGGATCGGTCGCGGTCATCGGCGCTCTGGCCGACCTGCTCTCGGTGCATTCCGCTCGCCAGGCCCGGCCGGGAGAGTTTTCCTACCGGGCATTTCTCAATGGGAAACTCACCACCCAGGAGCTTGTGGGCTTAGGAGAGGTTTATAAGGTTCGTGAAGGCAGAGATCTCCCCCGTGTTTGGAGCCGCGAGAGCGATCTGGTCGTGCGATCGATCGATAGGTTGCGCAATCACCTGATTACTTTGCAGGCTATTCTGGATACCGCGGTGGACTTCAGTGAGGAATATCCCGCAGCCATTTCTCAAGCAATTGAGCCCCTTAACTTGGTTATTCATGACTGTTCAGACTTGATTACCCACTATGACAAGGTCCTGGGAGGTGCCGCTTGCCCGAGAATCGTGCTTTTTGGGCGTCCGAACGCCGGAAAATCCTCGCTTTTTAACGCTCTTTTGGGGCGGTATCGAGCCATTGTTCACAGTGATCCGGGAACCACAAGGGATGTAATCGAGCATGAGATTTGGGTGGAAAAGAGGCCGTGGATGCTCGCCGACACTGCCGGCTTGCGGGAAATTCCCGGATCCGAGGCTGAGAGTGAGGGCATTGAACTTGCCAAGGCGAGCTTGGCCGGGGCTTCGGTGAGGGTTCTCGTGGTGGATGGGACCTGTGAAGACGCACCGACCCCACAGTCTTTAAGGGAAGCCGACCTGCTGGTGATTTCTAAATCTGATGCTGAGCGTTGGAAAAATCGATTTCATGGACAGGGCATTCCCTCGTCGGCCCGGACCGGTGAGGGCCTTGATGTTCTATGGGGCGCTCTACAAAAAATTTGCAAGAGAACAACTGATGAAGGCACTCAACCTCTTCTGTCCTCCGTCCAGGCATCCAAACTCAGAATCGCGCTCGCGGAATTAGAGGCGCTTAGGAGCGATGTATCAAATACGATTCCACCCGAGTACCTTTCCGAGCGAGGGAGGCGGTGCGGTTTTCTTATCGATGCGGTGGCCACGCCCATTTCTCAGGAAGAGGTCTTTGATCTGATCTTTTCCGAATTTTGCATTGGAAAGTGAGAGAGATGTTCCACGTGGAACAAAGGACAGACATCATTGTGATCGGGGGGGGACACGCCGGGTGTGAGGCCGCCCTCGCCGCCGCGAAGCTCGGTTGTTCGGTCGCACTAGTTACGATGAGATCCGATAAGATTGCAGAAATGTCTTGTAACCCTTCCATCGGTGGGGTGGGAAAAGGACAACTTGTTAAAGAGATTGATGCGCTCGGGGGCGAAATGGGGCGGAATGCTGATTGGACGGGCATTCAATTTAAGCGCCTCAATACCAGGAAGGGCAGCGCAGTCCAATCTTCCCGGTGTCAGTCGGACAAGGCGGAGTATGCCCGGCGAATGCAAGGAGTGATGCTCGCTCAAAAGGGGGTGACGATTATCGAGGCCGAGGTCAAAGCGTTGGTCGTGGAGGGCGGCCGCGTTCGGGGGCTGGAGTGTTTCCACGCGGAGAAGGGTCGCTCCATTCTTATGGGCGGCTCGGTAGTCTTGACCGCAGGGACATTCATGAGGGCGGTCATGCATTGTGGGGCAAGGGAATCGGAAGGGGGGCGTTATGGGGAACCCTCATCCAACGGACTGTCCGACTCGCTTGTTTCTAGTGGAATGCGGATTCTTCGCCTGAAGACTGGCACCCCGGCTCGACTTCTCAAAGACTCAATTAACTGGGCCGAGCTCATGGAGCAGCCTGGAGACAACCCGCCCCGTCGGTTTAGTTTTTATCGATCCGAAATCGCACTGCCCCAGGTTCCCTGCTTTTTGGGCTATACAAATTCGGACACTCACAGGGTTATTCGGGACAGCCTTCACCTATCCCCACTCTACAGCGGCAAGATTTCCGGAATAGGACCCCGCTACTGTCCTTCCATCGAGGACAAGGTGGTGAAGTTTCCGGATAAGGAACAACACCATGTCTTCTTTGAGCCCGAGTCTTTGTCGTCCGACTGGATCTATCCGAACGGAATCTCAACCTCTCTTCCTGCGGAGGTTCAAGAAGAGTTCATTCGGACGCTGCCGGGTTGTCGAGACGTAAGAATGGCTCGTCCCGGTTACGCGGTTGAGTACGACTGCCTCGATCCGAGCCAACTGGATCACTCTTTTCAGGTGAAGGCGGTCGAGGGGCTTTTCACGGGCGGTCAGGTCAATGGAACTTCGGGCTACGAAGAGGCCGGGGCCCAAGGCCTTTTCGCTGGCGTGAATGCCGCTCTTTGGGTACAGGGGCGTCCGCCCCTTCGGCTCGACCGCAGTGAGTCCTACATAGGGGTGATGGTAGATGATCTGGTGACGAAGGGGATTACGGAGCCCTACCGCATGTTCACATCACGTTGCGAGTACAGACTTTCGATTCGCGAAGACAACGCCGATCTTCGCCTGAGTCCGAAGGCTATGGAGCTGGGGCTCTTGTGCGGGGCCGATCGCGAGAGATTTCTGAATCGAAAAAGGGAAATTGAATCGGGGAGAAGCTATCTCCGGTCGACTCGACTCAAACCAACGGAGAGGGTTTTGAACACGCTTGTCGAAAGGGGGCTGCCATCGTTTACGGAGGCGACCAGTCTTCAGACTCTTCTCAAGCGGCCCGAGATCGGATTGGACGACATTGAGGCTCTTACTGGCTATCAGGCCTCCGAAGATCCGAATGTGTGCGAGACCCTTGAAATCGAAACCAAATACCTCGGCTATATAGCGATGCAATCCGACGAGATTGCACGGCTCGCTCGCTTGGCAAAACTATTGATCCCGGTGCAACTCGATTTTACTCAGGTTCCTGGTCTTTCCCGCGAGATCGTGGAGCGGTTGGGCCAGAGGCGGCCCTCGACAATCGCGGAGGCCGCGCGTGTTTCGGGAGTTACTCCCGCAGCGTTGACAGCAATCGTGGTCCACCTCAAGAAGGGAGAACATGTCCACCCTCAGTGAAAAATTCGCGACAGCCGGTGGCGATGTTCCTCGGACGACCGTCGCAGAACGAAAAAGTTACCAAATATTTTTTGACCTTCTGGTCGAGTGGAACGCCCGCTTCAATCTCGTCTCCAAGGGCTCCCTCCAAATTGCGTTCGCAGCCCATTTCGTCGACAGCATTTGGATCGCCGACGGCGCAAAGGCGGCCGGGATCGGAGAACATATCGATCTCGGCAGTGGCGCGGGGTTTCCGGGCCTTGTTCTTGCAATCCGCCATGGATTGCCTGTTACTCTCTTTGAAAGGACCGGAAAGAAACGAATGTTTCTTGAAGAGGTGAAGAAGACACTCGATCTGCCGGTTCAGATCGCTGAGGATTTTCAAGGGACCAAGAAAGTTTGTACGATTATGGCAAGGGCTGTTCTCCCACCGAAAGAGCTTTTCAAATTTCTCGCAGTCAGAGTCCCCAGGAAAAGTTGTCTGGTTCTCCCGCTGGCGAAAGAGACGCCGGAGTCGCTGGTCGGGGGTCGATTCAAACTGGAGAAAACTCTTCCCTACTCGCTTCCTGAAGGAGCGGGATCGCGGACGGTTGCGATCTTTTCTTTGGGATAGAGAATTTTGTTCCACGTGAAACAAACTGCTCTTATTTCGACGAGCAATTCCTTTGTCGTCGGAAAAAAACTCTGATATAAATTGCGTGTCGTCGTTTTTTTCCAAAAATCCATTTCGGACCCCCAAGAAAATATGAACATCATTGCCATTGCAAACCAAAAGGGCGGCGTTGGTAAGACTACAACCGCGGTTAATCTCGCCGCATCCGTTGCCGCAGCGGAGCGTCGGGTTTTGTTGGTTGATCTCGACCCACAGGGAAATGCCTCGAGCGGCCTAGGGCTCGATCGAGGAATCTATTGTGATAAGAACGTCTACCATGTCTTGATCGACGAAATGCCGATTCGTGACGCGATCTACCCCTCTGATCTCGAGTTCCTGAAGGTGTGTCCAGCTGACAATAATTTGAGTGGCGCCGAGGTAGAGTTGGTTCAGGCAATTGCGCGTGAAATGCGGTTGCGCAACGCGTTTGAGGAACTAAAGTCGGCGACCGGAATTGGTTTTGATTATGTTTTTATCGATTGTCCCCCGTCTCTGGGTCTCCTCACTCTTAACGCGCTGGCTGCTTCGACGCACTATCTCATCCCTTTGCAATGTGAGTACTATGCGATGGAGGGGCTGGGTCAGTTTCTCCACACGGTGGAGCTCATCCGAAAAGGGATCAATAAGAATCTGAAGCAGCTTGGGATCGTGTTAACGATGTTCGACTCCCGTAACAATCTTTCGCGCCAGGTCGTAAATGAGGTAAAGGCTCACTTTAAAGACGGGGTCTTTGAAACAGTGATACCGCGCAACGTGAAACTGAGCGAAAGTCCGAGTCACGGAAAACCCGCGCTGCTCTATGACATTAGCTCCACCGGATCCCAAAGTTATCTGAGTTTGGCACAGGACTTATTGCGCCGGGTCGAAGGTGTTCCGGCCGCGGCGAAAGAAGAAGAGATTGTTGCCGTGCCACAGCCAGAAGCTCCGGCGCCACAAGAAATCGCCGGTTTGCCGACAACGGTTTTACCAGTGACGTTTGGGGGGGGGCTACATGACATCCATGGAAACTGACAAGAAAAAGGCTTTGGGACGAGGCTTAGCGTCATTGATCCCAGAAGCGCGAAACGAGGGAGACGGCGGGTCCGTTTCGAAAAAAGAATTCTTTTTCTGTGATATCGAAAAGATTGTTCCCAACACCTACCAACCCCGAAAGATTTTCCAAAAGGAGGCCCTCGAAGAATTGGTTGAGTCGGTTAAGGCGCACGGCATCATTCAGCCGATTTTGGTTCGCCAAAGGGACGGCCACTTTGAGATTATTGCCGGGGAGCGTCGATGGCGCGCGGCGCAGCGCGCCGGGTTGAAACAAGTTCCTGTCGTGATTAAGGACATCGCGGGTGACAGTACCTCCCTCGAAATGGCGATCGTGGAAAACGTCCAGCGAGCCGACCTCAATTGCATCGAAGAGGCGATTGCCTATCAGCAGTTAATGGATGAATTCCAGCTTTCACAGGAAGACATTGCCGCCAAGGTGGGCAAAAACCGGGTAACTGTGGCCAACACCATGCGGCTTCTTAAATTGCCATCCGCAATTCGCGAAGACATAACTGCGTCGCGTCTGACTATGGGCCATGCCAGGGCATTATTGGCTTTGGAGAGCACTGAGGATCAGCTCAACGTGCGTGAGCTGATTATTAAGAAAAAACTCTCGGTCCGCGAGGCTGAGCGCAAAGTGAATGAGATCATCCGGGCTAAGGGTAAGGGGGAGCCGGCCGCAAAGGGGTCCGACACCCACCTTCAGGCCCTTGAAGAGGATCTCAAGCGCCGATTCGGTTGCTCGGTTCGCATCTTGGGCAATAACGATAGGGGCACGATTCAGATCAGCTATGCCACCTCGGGCGACTTGATGAGGGTGGCTGATATGTTAAAAGGACCCAATGTTCCAGAAGAAATCGGATCCATTTGAGCTCCCTTCGGTCAGCCATGAGATAACCGTTGTTATCCAGAAGGGAAGTCACCTTGAGGGGCGCCTGCAATTTGAGGGGACGGCCCGGATCGATGGCTCCTTCACGGGAGAGATCTTTACTCCCGACATTCTCATTATCGGAGATGAAGCAGAGGTGAGTGGCCAGGTGGAGGCCGACGTGGTGGTTATCTCGGGCCGGTTCACTGGCGATATTTTGGCGTCTCAGCGAGTTGAGGTTCAGGCGCCGGCGGTTGTGAGGGGTAATATCCAATCGCCTGTCCTCCAGGTGGAGGAAGGGGCGACTTTCGACGGAAAAACAAAAATGACCGGCCCGCTCCCTCAACGAAGCCGGAAACATATTTTCTAGCCTACTCCACGCCCGGGGCTTCTTGACCGATGCTGGTTGAAATGCTACTAAGCAGCTCAATTTAAAGGGGAAGTCGGATGTCGGCAGAGGTCTCTGTTGATAAAACATTTTTTGTGCAGGCCGGTCTCTTCATTGCCTCCTATGGCGTCCTCCGTGGACTCGTTTTTGGACCCTACAAACAACTTCTCAAGGCCCGTGATGAGCGCTCGTCTCTTTTGAAGGCGGCGGCAGCCAAACAGAAAGAGGAGGCCGCTCAGCTGAAGGAAAAATATGAAGCCTTCATGCGGAGCGAGCGCAAGAAGACCCAGGGCTGGACCGACGAGGAGCGCAAGAAGATCTCTGAGGAAGAGAAGCAGATTGTGCAGTTGGCCCGCCATACTTCGAATGTAAAGCTGAAAGAGATGAGAACAAAGTTGGCACAAGAAGGTGCCGACGTGAGAAAGGCTCTTGCCCCGAAAATGGCCGAGTATGCGAGTCTTCTCGCCAGCCGAATCATGGGGCGAAAGGTTGTTGTCGGTGCTCGAGTCGCTCAGGACAGAGAGGAAGCGACGTTGTCGTAAGCCGATGGAAACTGCGGTCATCTCCAGTTTGGTGAATTTTATTTTGGTCGTCGGCACACTCGTGTATGCCGGGCGCAAGCCCCTGGCCCAGTTCTTGGGTATGCGAAGCGACGCGATTCGCGATTCAATTGCGGAGGCTGAAGCGCTTTCGGGAGAAAGCCAAAGGGAGTTTTCGCATTGGTCGGATTTGATGGTGAAAAGTTCCGATGAGGCCCGGAAGGGACGCGCTGATTCGGAGGAGCTCATCAGCCGCATGCGTGCCTCCACGCTTGCTAACGCTCGACGAGAGGCCGAACGGATCGAGAAAGAAATCGGCCTGGTCACCGGAACCGAGTACGCGAAAGCCCGTCAGGCGATCGAAAAGGAAATCTCGGTCGGGAGTGCTGATCTGGCCAAGAATTTCTTGAGTGAGAATATGAATGGTGACGTTTCGTCTCAATTGCTTTCAGAGACGCTGGAGAGGGTGACCGATGGCAATCGGAGCTAAGACCTCGCGGGTCGCCAACCGCTACGCCAAGGCGATCTTTTCGCTGTTCGAAAAAGACCAGAGGGGTCTCGGTGCGGTTCTAGTCGAGCTGCGTTCGTTCCACGCTTTGATGCAGGAAAGCGAGACAGTTCGTTCGGCGCTCACCAACCCGGCCTTCCCCGCGGTTAAGCGGTCGCAGCTCGTGGACGATTTCGTGGCGCGATTGAAATTGGGAGCGCCGGCCCGCCAAATTCTTATGGTTGTGGCCGAGGGCGACCGCCTCGTTTGTCTCGGCGAGATTGTTGGGGGTGTCGAGGGGCTGCGGCTGAAGGCCGCCAATTTAGTGCCCCTTGCCGTCGAGACGCCGTCGGCGCTGAGCGCAGAGGAACAAAAGCGCGTTGTCAGTCGTTTCGGGGTGATTCTTGGGCACCCGGTCGAACCCAGTTTTGTCGTGAACCCTGGTTTAATCGGGGGAATCCGAGTGGTGGCCAATGGAAAAACCTACGACGGGTCGGTTTTTGGTTGGTTGAATAGTTTTCAGGAAAGAAGTGCTGGAGGAGCGTAATGGAACTTCGTGCTGACGAGATCAGTTCAATTATTAGAAAGCGGATCGAGGAGTTCGATCGTGAGGTTCAGGTCGCCGAGACCGGCACGGTTCTCACCGTGGGTGATGGCGTGGCCAAGATCTACGGACTTGAAAATGCTCTATCCGGCGAAATGATCGAGTTTCCCGGCAAGGTTTACGGCGTGGTTCTCAACCTAGAAGAGGACAACGTGGGTGTTGCAATCTTCGGCGATGTGGCCAAGATCAAAGAAGGCGACACGGTTAAGCGCACGGGCAAGATTCTCCAGGTGCCGGTGGGTCCGGCCATGGTCGGTCGAGTGGTGAATGCCTTGGGTCAGGCTATTGATGGACTGGGGCCGATCAACTCAAAGGATTTTCGTAACGTAGAGATCAAGGCGCCCGGAATTGTGAAGCGCCAGAGCGTGAAAGAGCCGCTCCAGACGGGCATCAAGGCGATCGACGCGATGGTGCCAATCGGCCGTGGTCAGCGAGAGCTCATTATTGGTGACCGACAGACAGGCAAGACCGCGATTGCCATCGACACCATCATCAACCAGAAGGGCCAGAACGTTTTTTGCATTTACGTGGCCATCGGCCAGAAATCCTCCACGGTGGCTCAGGTGGTGGAGAAGCTCCGCTCGACGGGTGCGATGGATTACACCATCGTTGTTTCGGCCAGCGCCTCTGAGCAAGCGCCGCTTCAGTACATCGCGGCCTATGCTGGCGTGACGATGGGTGAGTACTTTCGCGATTCTGGAAAACACGCGCTCATCATTTACGATGATCTGACGAAGCAGGCGCAGGCGTATCGCCAGCTTTCGTTGCTGCTCCGCCGTCCGCCTGGTCGAGAGGCCTATCCCGGCGACGTCTTTTATCTGCACAGTCGTCTGCTCGAGCGGGCGGCGAAGCTCAGCGACAAGGAGGGCGGTGGATCCTTGACGGCACTTCCCATCATTGAAACGCAGGCGGGTGACGTGTCGGCGTACATTCCGACGAACGTGATTTCTATCACCGATGGTCAGATCTTTCTCGACACAGACCTTTTCTACTCCGGTGTTCGCCCGGCCATTAACGTCGGTCTCTCGGTGTCTCGCGTGGGTGGTAGCGCCCAGGTGAAGGCGATGCGACAGATCGCTGGTAACCTTCGTCTGAGCCTCGCGCAGTACCGAGAGCTCGCGGCGTTTGCGCAGTTCGGTTCCGACCTCGATAAGGCCACGCGCGACACCCTCGTCCGAGGAGAGAAGATGGTGAACATTCTCAAGCAGGGGCAGTATGTGCCACAGGCGGTTGAAAAGCAGATTCTGATCATCTTCGCCGGCACTAGTGGCTTTCTGGATAAACTGCCCACCGAACGAATCGCCGATTTTGAAAAGGGGCTCTTCATGTTTGTGGAGCAGAAATATCCTAAGGTGTTTGAGGAAATTCGGACCAAGAAGGCCTTGGACGATGCCTTGAAGGCCGATGTGACAAAGGCACTCAACGAGTTCCAGGCGACATTTGCGTAGTCATGGCCAGTCTTAAAGACATTCGAAAGCGCATCGGAAGCGTCAAGAGCACACGTCAGATCACGCGGGCGATGAAGATGGTCGCCGCTGCCAAACTGCGACGTGCACAGGAAGCGATCCTGAACGCTCGCCCCTACGCCTACCGTATCTATGCGGTGCTGCTGTCGTTGGCCAAGCGCGAGGGGGTTTCCCATCCCCTTCTAGTCGAAAGATCAGAGAAGCGGATTCGTCTGATTGTCATCGCCGGTGATCGAGGCCTGTGTGGATCGTTCAACACGACTATTCTGAAGGCCGCTCAGGAGTTTCAGAAAAAGAAACTAGCAGAGGGTGTTGAGGTCGTGGTCGAAGCGGTTGGGCGAAAAGCATCCGACTTCTTTAAGAAGCGGGGCGGAATCGCCGCGAGCTTTGAAAACATTTTGTCCAAGCCAAGGTATCAGGCGGTGTCCGAGATCGCACAGAGCTCTCTGAAGGCGTTTGCGGAGGGGCAGGCGGATGCGGTCTATGTGGCTTACAACGAATTTAAGTCGGCCATGCAGCAGAACGCTATTGTTGAGAGGTTGATTCCCGTTTCTTCCGAGACCCCAGAGGGCGTGGTGGGAATTTTTCAGGCAGCCGAGGGCGATCGGTTCAAGAAGTATATCTTTGAGCCAGGTGTTCAGGAGCTCTTGAATGAAATCATTCCGCGCCACTTTTCGATGCAGTTTTTTCGTGCGGTTCTGGAATCGGTGGCGAGCGAACATGGAGCACGGATGTCGGCGATGGAAAACGCGACGAAGAACGCCTCCGAAATGATTGATGGTTTGACACTCGAATACAACAAGGCTCGGCAGGCGAGCATCACAAAAGAATTGATGGAGATCGTAGGTGGCGTAGAGGCCATGCGATAAAGGAGTAGCGATGGAAACAGGTCAGATTATTCAGGTGGTTGGTCCCGCGGTGGATGTGACTTTTCCGGCGGGGGCCCTGCCCGCTATCTACACCGCTCTCAAGGTGACCAATCCGTCGATTAGCACAGACAAGGATAACCTGACACTTGAGGTTGCTTCGCACCTGGGTGATGGCGTGGCCCGTTGTATCGCGATGGACTCAACCGATGGTCTGAGGCGTGGGATGGACGTGCGGAGTACGGGTGGACCCATCACCGTTCCGGTGGGCCGAGAGGTTTTGGGCCGAATCATGAATGTGATTGGCGAGCCGGTGGATGAAGCCGGGCCACTGAAGGCTAAGAAGAAGAGCCCGATTCACCGACATGCCCCAACATTCGAAGAGCAGGCGACAACTGTTCAGGTGCTTGTGACTGGTATTAAGGTCGTGGACCTTCTCGCGCCGTACGCGCGAGGCGGTAAGATCGGTCTGTTCGGCGGTGCCGGCGTGGGCAAGACCGTTCTCATTATGGAGCTCATCAACAACATCGCTAAGCAGCATGGCGGCCTTTCGGTGTTTGGTGGCGTGGGTGAGCGAACCCGTGAAGGTAACGACCTTTGGATGGAGATGAAGGAGTCGGGCGTTATCGATAAGACCAGCCTTGTCTACGGTCAGATGAATGAGCCGCCGGGCGCGCGTCTTCGTGTGGCTTTGAGTGCGCTCACCGTCGCGGAGTTCTTCCGCGACGAAGAGGGCCAGGACGTGCTTCTTTTCATCGACAACATTTTCCGTTTCACCCAGGCGGGTTCCGAAGTGTCGGCTCTTCTCGGGCGTATTCCGTCAGCGGTGGGTTACCAGCCAACGTTGGCCACTGAGATGGGCGAATTGCAGGAACGCATCACCTCGACCAAGAAGGGGTCGATCACCTCAGTGCAGGCGATTTACGTTCCAGCGGACGATTACACCGATCCAGCTCCCGCTACGGCGTTTGCGCACTTGGATGCAACGACTAACCTGTCTCGCGCCATTTCGGAAAAAGGCATTTACCCGGCCGTGGATCCTCTGGCTTCGACGTCTCGTTTGCTCTCGCCCGAGGTTGTGGGGGAAGAGCATTATAAGGTGGCCCGTGACGTTCAGCGGATTCTTCAGAGATATAAGGATCTGCAAGACATCATCGCGATTCTTGGTATCGATGAGCTTTCGGACGATGACAAACTGGTCGTGGGTCGTGCTCGTAGGATGGAACGTTTCCTGTCGCAACCATTCTTTGTTGCTGAGCAGTTCACCGGGAACCCCGGCAAGTACGTCGAGGTGAAGGACACTGTGAAAGGCTTTAAGGAGATTCTAGAAGGCAAGTACGACGATCTGCCGGAGCAGGCGTTCTACATGGTGGGAACGATTGAAGAGGCCATCGAGAAGGCGAATAAGATGAGGCAGGCGTGATCACGGTTGACGTCGTCACACCCACGCGTCGCCTAGTCGATGGGGTCAAGGTCGATGCCCTGAAGGTGCCGGCCTACCGGGGTGAGCTCACGATCCTTCCAGGGCACACTGAGCTGCTCACTCTCCTGAACACAGGAGTGATGTCATTTACTCAGGATGGAAGAGAGCGCAAGTTTGCCGTGAGTTTCGGGTTCCTGGATGTCCGTGGTGATAAGGCCATTGTTTTGGCCGAGACCTGCGAAGAGGCAAGCGATATAGATGCCGATAGAGCGAAAGCAGCGCAGAAAAAGGCAGAAGAGGCCTTGGCAGCGGCCCTAACCGATGACAAGTTTAAGAAATATCAACTCAAGCTTCAGCGCGCAGTGATCCGGCAGCACCTGTCTGAATAAACCCGTTGAGGGGTGATGGAATCGCCGTCGATAAAAATCAACGAGATCTTTTTTAGCATCCAGGGTGAGAGCCTTTTGGTGGGAAAGCCTACCGTGTTTGTGCGGACAGCCTTCTGCAATCTGCGCTGCACGTGGTGCGACACTAAGTACGCCTATTGGGATGGAAAGGTGATGACCGTAGACGAGGTCATGAAGGCGGTGAAGGGCTACGACACTGAATATGTCTGTGTGACGGGCGGCGAACCGCTGAGCCAGAAGGGGACCTACGATCTTCTGGAGTCTTTACTGGTGGCGGGGTACACGGTTTCGCTGGAGACCAACGGGAGCATTTCAATCAAGGATGTCCCCAAAGGGGTGATCAAGGTTGTCGATATCAAATGTCCAGCTAGTGGAGCATCGGAGAAGATGGCCTGGGAGAACCTGGAACTGGTTCAGCCCACCGATCAGCTCAAGTTCGTGGTGGCAAGTCGAGCCGATTTCGATTGGGCCCAAGACGTTTGCCAGCGACACGGGCTGCACAAGAAGTGCCACATTCTGTTTTCTCCCTCCTTCGAGCAGGTGTCGCCGAAAGAGCTCGCGGAATGGATCATCAGCTCCGAAGCCAAGGTCACCATGCAGATGCAAATGCACAAGCAGATCTGGGGTTCTGATGAGCGCGGCGTCTGATCGATTGCTCGCAAGCAACGTCGCGCACTAGGCCCGTTTGGTTGCCTACTCCAAACCCGGTGGGTATGCTCACCCCCGGAATGGTTGTATCTGAGCGAAAACCCGACTGGCTCAAAATCCGCCCGCCGGGAGGCGACAATTACCTGGCTCTCAAGGGGTTGCTACGGTCCCTGAAGCTCCACACCGTTTGTGAAGAGGCTCGCTGTCCGAATGTTGCGGAGTGTTGGGGCGGTGGCACGGCGACCGTGATGCTCATGGGGGATGTGTGCACCCGCGGGTGTCGGTTTTGCCATGTGAAGAGTGGAAATCCTGCCGCGCTCGATGCGAGTGAGCCCCAGAATGTAGCTTCGGCGATCGCTCAGTTGGGTCTGACTTATGTTGTGCTGACCTCCGTTAACCGCGATGAGCTTCCTGACGGCGGGGCCGATCATTTTGCCCGCACTGTGGAGTCGATCAAGAAACTCGATCCCAATATTTTAGTTGAGGTGCTCGTGCCCGATTTCCAAGGGGACAGGGCCGCGATTGAACGTCTTGTGAGCTCGGGGGCTGACGTTTTGGCCCACAATATTGAGACTGTGAAACGATTGACACCCAAGGTTCGGGACGGGAAAGCGTCTTATCTGCAATCACTCGATGTCCTCCGTCAATTCAAGGAACTGGCTCCTGTTCGCCGTACGAAGTCCTCCATAATGGTCGGGCTCGGCGAAACCACTGAAGAGA
Organism: Deltaproteobacteria bacterium; assembly: GCA_016196825.1. Taxonomy (GTDB): domain Bacteria; phylum Bdellovibrionota; class FAC87; order UBA2466; family UBA2466; genus JACPWY01. Next base: position 155,882 of record JACPWY010000010.1, read on the forward strand.
TGACCCAGGCGATGCAGGATTTGCGGGAAGTCGGGGTGGATATACTTACGGTGGGGCAGTACCTGCGGCCATCCGCTTGGCACGTGCCGGTCGAACAATTTGTCACGCCCGAGGCTTTCAAGGCCTATGAGGCGTCGGGGCTTGAGAGAGGGTTTCTGTTGGTGGCCTCCGGCCCGCTTGTCAGGAGCTCCTACCGGGCCGGGGAAAAGTTTATTGAGAGCGTGTTGAAGGAGGGGCGTCGTGCCAGCCATTGAAAAGGATCGCGGGAAGAAAAAACGGGCGGCTGCTGTGGCTGAGAAGGCCTCGCCGATTCTTACGGTCGCAACTCCAAAGGCCTCCAAGAAGGGTTCTTCGGTTTTGCGCGAAGATTGTTATCGCATTTTAGACGAGCACGATAAGGCCAACCCAAAAGAGGATCCAAATCTTTCTCCTGAAGTTCTTCTAAAGATGTACCGAGGGATGGCTTTCGTGCGCGCATTTGACGAACGGGGCATGATGCTCCAGAGGCAGGGGCGCATTGGTTTTTATGTGCCCTCTTTTGGTCAGGAGGCCATTCAGATCGGAACGGCCTCTGCTTATACTAATGATGATTTTGTGTTCCCGAGTTATCGCGAGCCAGGGATTTTTCTGTATCGAGGGGCTGATCTCTTTGAGATGATCTGTAACCTCTACGGCAATTCCGGAGATGTTTGCAGGGGCCGGCAAATGCCAGTCCATTACAGCTTTGCCGACATAAAGATGTTCTCAGTCTCAAGCCCGATTGCCACCCAAGTCATCCAGGCTGTCGGAGCCGCCATGGCCTTCAAGATTCGCAAAGAAAACTCCGTGGCCGTGGCCTATTGCGGTGACGGAGGCACCTCTGAAAACGATTTTCACTCGGGGCTCACCTTTGGTGGGGCCTATCAGGCGCCTGTCGTTTTTGTCGTGACCAATAACCAATACGCCATTTCGGTGCCCGTTTGTAAGCAGACGGCGGCCCGCCGAATCGCCGACAAGGGTGCTGGATATGGAATCCCCTCTATTGCGGTAGATGGTAACGATGTCTTAGCCGTTCACAAGGTGATGAGTGAGGCGGTTGCAAGGGCGCGGGCTGGTGAAGGGCCGACGCTCCTAGAATGTGTCACCTTTCGGATGGGGCCGCACTCCTCATCGGATGATCCCAGTCGCTACCGGGATGAGAAGCTTTATGAGGCATGGAAGAAACGGGATCCAATTCTGCGGTTCCGCCAGTATCTTTCGGATCGTAAGTTGTGGAACGACAAAAAAGAGGAGCAGCTTCAGGCGGAAATGAAGGCTCAAATCGCTGAGGCGATCGAGCGGGCGGAGAAGCTGCCTCCGCCCTCCACGGATTCGATTTTTGAGGATGTCTACGCCGAACCAACCCCGCAATTGAAGGAGCAACAGAAGCAGTTGAGGGCCGAAGAGGCGCTGCGGGGAAAGTTCGAGAACTCAAGCGAGGCGTTTCCACTCTAAGGATGTTCTATGGCCACACTCACACTACTTCAGTCGGTTCGGGACGCTCTCCTCACGGAGATGGGGCTCGATGAGCGCGTGATCTTGATGGGAGAAGACGTTGGTCACAATGGCGGCGTGTTTCGCGCGACGGAGGGCTTGCAAAAAGAGTTTGGTGAAGATCGAGTGATGGATACGCCGCTCAATGAGAGCGGAATCATCGGGATGGCGATGGGGATGGCGGTGAATGGATTGCGTCCGGTGCCCGAGATCCAGTTCATGGATTTTATCTACCCGGCGTTTGATGAGATTGTGAGTGAGGTCGCCAAGATTCGCTATCGCTCGGGCGGTGGCTTCACCTGTCCGATGGTGATTCGCACGCCGTATGGGGGCGGGATCAAGGGTGGTCACTACCACTCGCAAAGTGCGGAGGCTTATTTTGCCCACACGGCCGGGCTCAAGGTGGTCATACCGTCGAATCCCTACGACACCAAGGGTCTTCTGATTGCCTCTATCCGCAACGAAGACCCGGTGCTTTTCATGGAGCCGAAACGGCTCTATCGATCGTTGAAGGGCGAAGTTCCCGAGGGTCCTTACACGGTTGAGCTGGGTAGGGCTAACATCGTTAAACCCGGAAGCGATGTGACGCTGATCTGTTGGGGGGCCATGGTGCCGGTCTGTATGAAAGCAGCCGAATTGTGTGAGCCGCGTGGAGCGGATTGTGAAGTGATCGATGTGAGGACGCTTGTTCCCTTGGATGAATCGACGATACTTGAGTCGGTCGCAAAGACCGGGCGGGTGGTGATCGTGCAGGAGGCCCCCAAGACCTGTGGATTTGGATCGGAGATTGCAGCGATCATCGCCGAACAGGCGATTCTTCATCTTGAGGGGCCGATCATTCGCGTTACCGGTTTCGACACTCCATTCCCCTATACGCTGGAGCACATCTATCTGCCCGACGCGGAACGAGTAGCGCTGGCCGTGGGCAAAGCAAAGAATTTTTGAGGTGAGAGATGGATTTTAAACTCCCCGATATTGGCGAAGGCGTTCACGAAGGCGAAATTACGAAATGGCTCGTGAAGACAGGTGACCAAGTCACGGCCGATCAGCCTATGGTTGAGATCATGACGGACAAGGCGACGGTGGAGATCCCGAGCCCGGTGGCTGGGACTGTCGAGAGTCTGTTTGCGAAAGAGGGCCAGACCGTTCCGGTGGGGACGGTTATCATTAAGATCAGCGAAGGCGGAAGGGCAGCTCCCGCGCCGGCCCCCAAGGATGAGAAGCCCGCGACTGCGCCGGCCGAAAAGCCGTCGGCGCCGCCTGCCGCGAAGAAGACCCAGCCCTCAAGCCCCCCAACTCCAGTCACACAACCCCAGTCGACAGTAGCTACTCGCGCTACCGAACGAGAGGTTTCACCCGCTGCGGAAAGGCAAGTGGAGGTGGAATCCACCGCCCACGTGCTTGCGACTCCGGCCACTCGAAAGTTGGCTCGTGATCTGGATGTGAATATCGGTGGTCTCACCGGGACTGGTCAGCATGGCCGTGTTACCAAGGAGGACGTGCAGTTAGCGTATGAAACCCATCAAGCGGCGTCCCCACGCACCTCGCACCCCGCGCCATCTCAGGCGCTCAGCGTTCCTGGAGCCGCGAAGCAGCAGCCCGTGACCAAGGGAGCGCTTCAGCGAATTCCCTTACGAGGAATTCGCAAGAAGATCTCAGAGGCCATGGCGCACTCAAAGCACACGGCGGCCCACTTCACCTACGTGGAGGAAGTTGACATGACGGAAGTGGTGAAACTTCGCGCATCTGTCGCTGAGGAAGCGAAGCGCCGGAACACCAAGCTGACCTACCTTCCGTTCATCATCAAAGGGCTCATTCCCGCTCTCGTAGAGTTCCCGTTTCTTAACTCGGCTCTGGACGATGAGAAACAGGAAGTTGTGCTGAAGGGCGACTACAACATGGGCATCGCGACCGACACCGAGCAGGGGCTCATGGTGCCCGTGATCAAACAGGCGGATCGGAAATCAATCTGGGAGCTCGCAGCTGAAATTACGGAGCTCTCCGAGAAGGTGCGCGCTGGAAAAGCCGCTATCGATGATCTGCGGGGCGGCACCTTTACTCTCACCAACGCCGGAAGCATTGGCGGCGTATTTGCTACACCCATCATCAACCATCCCGAGGTAGCAATTCTCGGCGTGAATGCCATCCGCAAACGCCCCGTTGTGAAGGATGATCAGATTGTGATTCGCGATATGATGTACCTTTCGCTTTCTGTCGACCACCGCGTGGTGGACGGTGCCGATGCGGCGCGGTTCATGAATCGGCTGGTGTTTTTCTTGAGCGAGCCAACCCGCTTGGTTTTTGCATAGCAAATGAAGATTCCAGGAGTTTTCCATGAAGCAGTTTGATGCGGTCGTGATCGGATCGGGACCGGGGGGCTATGTCTGTGCGATTCGTCTGGCCCAGCTGGGGAAGAAAACGGCCATCATCGAGAGAGAGTTCTTGGGTGGCGTATGTCTCAATGTCGGTTGCATCCCTTCAAAGGCGCTGATCTATGCCTCTTCTCAGTACTGGAAAATCAAGAATGACTTTGGGGAAATGGGTCTTGAGTCAAAATCGACCCAGATGGATATCGCCAAGCTCCAGGCCTGGAAGTCCGGTGTTGTGAACAAGCTCACCAGCGGCGTGGGAAATCTTCTCAAGATGAATGGCGCAGAGATCATCCGGGGAGAAGCGCGGTTTGTGGGGCCGAAGAGCCTAGAAGTGAAAACGAAGGCGGGGACAGAAAAGATCTCAGCGCACGATTTTGTCATAGCCACTGGCTCACGGGTGAGCGAGATCCCGTTTTTAAAGACGAATGGTAAGAACATCATCACATCGACCGAGGCCCTTGCGCTTGCCGAGGTGCCCGAGAGGTTTGTTGTTGTGGGCGGTGGGTTTATTGGCCTTGAGATCGGAACTCTCTATGCGAAGTTGGGATCTCGGGTGACGATCGTTGAGGCGATGGATCAGCTTTTGCCGAGTACCGACAAGGAACTTGTCACGGTCGTCGAGAAGAGGCTCAAGGTGTTTGGGGTGACGGTGATGGTCCAGACCAAGGTGGTTTCGCTCGAGGAGAAGGAGCCGTTGAAGGCTAAGTCTCTTCGCCTGACTGTGGAGGGGGTGACGGGCGGAAAGAAGGCCATTGAAGCCGACTGCATTTTGGTGTCTGTGGGTCGGAAACCTAACTCAGATGGTGCGGGGCTTGAGACGATCGGGGTGAAGCTCGATCCGCGCGGCAACGTGATCACCGACCAGCAGGGTAAGACCAATGTGCCAAGTGTGTGGGCGATTGGAGATGTGACGGGGCCCCCACAATTAGCCCATCGAGCGATGATGGATGGGCTTTTGGTGGCTGCCGGTATAAATGGGGAAAAGTCCTATCGAGATTACAAGACGGTACCGTGGGTGGTCTTTAGCGATCCGGAGATCGCCGCCTGTGGGTATTCTGAAAAAGAATTGGTTGAGCGCGGCGTGAAGTATAAGGTCGGACGTTTTCCCTTTGCCGCCTCAGGAAGAGCGTTGAGCACGAGCGAAACCGATGGGTTCATGAAGGTCCTTATAGACGAAAAAAATGAGGCGATCCTAGGTGTGCATATTGTGGGCCACGAAGCCTCAAACCTTATTGCGGAGGCGACTCTGGCGATTGAGATGGGAGCGACCGCGGAGGATATTATTCGCACCATTCATAGCCACCCGACCTTGCCAGAGGCGTTTCCCGAATCGATCGAAGCGGCCCTTGGAAAGGCGATCCATATTTTCAAACCCGCTTCCCGAAAGCCGGTCTAATGTTGCAGGTCTCGATGGGGATCTCAGACTACAAAGAGGTCTGGGATCTTCAAAAACACTGGGTGAGGGCGGTGGCGGAAAGGCGCGCTGAAGAGGAGAGCCTTATCCTAGTAGAGCACCCGGAAACCGTGACGGTGGGGCGAAAACACAAAGGTTTCCTGCCGGCAGATGCCTTTGAGATTGAGCGGGGGGGTGAGGCGACACTCCACAATCCGGGACAACTAGTGGCCTATCCGATCCTGAGGCTCGATGAGGGAGAGCGCGATCTGCACGCCTATTTGAGAAAACTCGAGGAAGTGCTGATACAGACTCTTCGCGAGTTGGGATTGGCATCCGATCGAAAGTCCGGTGCCACGGGGGTTTGGGTTGATGCGGGCCGAAGAAAAATTGCCAGCATTGGCGTGGCGGTCTCCCACTGGGTGACCTACCACGGCGTTGCACTCAATGTTTGCAATGATCTTTCGGCGTTCCAGCGCATTAACCCGTGTGGATTCGAGTGGACCGTCATGACATCAATGGAACGCGAGCTTGCGCGCAAAGTGAGGAGAGTGGAAGTGGAGCCAATCTTCTGTCGGGTTTTTGAGGGAGTATTCACCCGGCAACTGCATTGCCGAAAGTCGTTAGACTTGTTATCGTCCCCAGACGAGCCCGCAAATGGATAGAAGACTCGACAATCCAGCCCTTGAGAAGGCGCCAAGAAAGACGAAGACGCCGACAATTTTGGCCATCATCGATCAGAAGGGCTGCACCGGCTGCCACGCCTGCATCCCATTCTGTCCGGTGGATTGCATTGAGCAGGTGCCAGGTGTTGAGCACCCGGATTTTATGCGCGTCGTTGAGGTGGATCTCGAGCGCTGCATCGGCTGCAAAGCCTGCGCAAAGGTCTGCCCGTGGGAAACAATCTTCATGGTCCAGACACCTGAAGCTGATGATAAGGCGAAGGAATGGACCCTTCGCTCGGTGATGTATCAAGGCGTTGGCACGGAAGAAAAAAAGGCGGCTGGCGAGTAATTTCCGACCGGTTCCCTACAAGCACTTCTTTTTGATGGTTCCAAGAAAGGGGTTTTGTAATGCGGCAAATATCGCGTACGGCGATATTCGGTCGATGGAAGAATGGCCAATTTGACGCTTATTTTAGGGCGATCTGCTTTTTGGGATCTTTCCTGAGAAACGGAGACCTGAAAAGTTGTACTTGAACCCAGTTCCAAATCCCTTGAAACCAAATTGTAACTGAGTTACACTCCGTAAATGGATAGACCACCTAAGATGAGCAACCTTCTGGAGACTATCCGTAAGTCCCTAGATGAAGGCAGATTCCTGGATACGCGGCATGCATTTCAGCGGCAGACAGAACGGAACATTACGCGCCCTGAGATCCAATATGTGCTTCGAACTGGCTTTCATGAGAAAAATAAAGACCAATACGATGAGCCATTTAAAGCTTGGAATTACGCAATTCGAGGCAAGACGGTGGACAAAAGGGGGCTGAGAATTATTGTTTCATTCGATGTAAATAACATGCTCATCATCACGGCAATAGTTCTTGAACCTAAAGGAGATGGCGATGGCGAAAAAAGTTCAAAAAGTGTTCATTGATGAGGGGTTTGGATTCAAAGTTCGGATTCTTAACGCATCTATGGTTAGAGTGCGAGGCGAATGGACCCCTAATATCAATTACAACGAGCTTGCGAAGGTAGTGCTCCATGCACTTTGCCACAAGCCTGGGCGACTCACAGGTGCAGAGATTAGATTTATCCGCCAGTATTTTGAAATGACTCTGCAAGCCTTTGCGGACCGATTTTGTGTAACTCACGTTGCGGTTATTAAGTGGGAGAAAGCTAAAAACAAACCGACGGCAATGGCATGGACTACGGAGAAAGACTTGCGCCTATTTGTTTTATCTAAGCTACACCCCAAGGCCAGTGAGATTGCTGCCTTATATGCTGAATTGGAAAGAGAACGTCGAGAAGCAACTTCGGGCGTTGACGTCGATGCGAAGATGGTGGCCTAGGCAGAGGAATTCCCACTTCCCTGAGTACACAAACAATGGCCAGTATGACTACAAAATAGAAATTAGGACTGGATCACGTTCGATCCGAAAAATTAGATTGACCACCTTCTTATGATTGCGGCGACGATTTGTTTATGTGGTTGAATCTACCATTGCGTTTCAAAAACTATTGGCCTTATACGCGGCGCGGGTCACTTTGAAATAGTGTAGCCCCCTTATGTAGAAGTACGGTGCCGACTCTCAGCTATTTTTTGCTAAAGGTGATAGTTCCCAGCGTGGCGGGGCGGTCGGTGGCTTTTTTTCCGGCGCTGGCGCCGAATTGGGCCTTTGTGCCGTTTTCAGAGAGAAGAAGGATGTCGTAGGTTGTGCCTTTGAGGGAGTCGATTGGGCCCGTGGCGGTCCAGTTGATTCCAACGGTGCCGGCCGGGATCCCTTTGGGCAAACTCGAGTCCGAAAGCTCGAAGGTTCCTTCGCTGTCGACTGAGGGCGCGGGCGTTCCGTTGCAGCCTTCGGAGCTGAAGTAGTTGTTGTCGGTATAGGTGAAGATTTTTCCATTGACCGCCAAAGCGATCTTGAAGTGGCCAGTGTCATCCTCGATGCAGGGGCTTTCCCAGATTCCCTGGAGGCTCGCCAGCGTATCTTGCGGGGTAGTGGCGTGGTCCGGCTGCTTTGCGCAATGGGTGATGAGAAATAGAAATGAACTCAGAAAGGCAAGAAACCCCACAAAAATCTCCTGACCCTTTGTCTAGCAAGACAGATGCCGCAGAAGGGTGAGCTTACGAGCGGCCCTGGCGCGGAGAATTGTCACCGGAGGTGTTGAGTGATCTGACGGAATACAGCATCGTCGAAGCGCCTGTGAGCCAGAGAAAAGCGGATGGGGAAGGGATTCTCAGAGATTGTCGTTTCCAATGGCCTCGACTGGACAGGAGGCCATGGCCTCCTCACATTGGAGAATCTCTTCTGGGCTCTCGGGCTGCTTGAAAACCACGTCGTGGGTGCCGTCTGTCGATTCTTTGAAATTCTTCGGCGCAGCCTCTGAGCAGACGCTGCAGAGGATGCATTTCTTGTCGACATACCAGCGCCCGGAGACATTGTCGTCGTATCGGTCGATCTTCTCGCCCATCCGGGTGAATGTATTGATTTTTTGCACAACTCGCAACTAAACACCCTCGCATTGAGAAAGAGACATTTATGACCAAATCGAAACGCACGCTGACGAGGACGCCGACTGCGGAGGACGAAGCTCAGCGGGCGTTGCAGATAGTCTGAATGGCTCTTTCTCAATGCGAGGGTGTTTAGTGGACGATGGCCGAAGAATTACGAATTTTGGCGAAGGGTATGAACCGGGGATTCAGGCCCAGCGTGTGGTAGGATTTTTCCATGTTTTCAAAGACTTCTTCGAGAAGGGCGTCGCGATCGATCCCCACGAGGGCCGCATCATCCTTCAGGCCACGGCTGACCCGCTCAGTGAAATGCATCATGAAGCCCTGAGACGCCCGAAGGTAGGTTTTTCCCATGAGGGAAAGCCGGTCCAGGATGTCGGGCAGGACAATGTGCAAAAAGTGGATGTGGCGGCTTTCGTCGACCAGAAGCTGCTTGCACATCTCGGCGCCAATCGGATCGATCGTGGCCATGCGTGTGCGGCGCAAAAAACTCGACGCAAAATTCTCGGAAAAAAGGGTGGAGAAAAGCCAGTTTTCTACCTGGTAAAATCCGGTGTGGGTGACCTGTCCCAGAATTTGTAAGGATCGATCGAACTTAGGGGGAGCCCCCAGCCGTTTGAGGTAATTCTCGATGACAAAGACGTGGCGGCCTTCATCGTGGGCCTGCTCAGTGAGATAGTAGGCCAATTCATCACTCCTAAATTTGCGCACCGCGCGCCCCATCATTCCCATGATGACGTTGAGGCCCATTTTTTCGAGCGTGTAGAAAACGCCCGCCAGGCGAATCCACACCTGGCGCTGTTCATCCGTGAGACCCAAGGGGGCGGTAAAATCAATTCGCTGGGGGGCAAACCATTGCTGAGAGGCGGCCTGGACATAGAGCCGGCGGATCTTCTGATCGTTGAGGATAGCATTATCCCGCGTAGTGGGCTTAAGAAGGAGCTCCTGCAACGTCGGATTGTCGTTCAGTAAGAAGCTCGGCGCCTTAGCGTCGGGGCGATTTTCTTCGGTCTCGTTCAAAGGTTTTCCAAAAGTTTCTACACACTTAGCTTTGGCACAAAGAGGTATTACAGTCAATTTTACGACTTAACGCGTAACATTTCCTCCGAGTCTAGCCAGGGGGTGACGGGCCCATCATTGATGAGGGCGATCTCGAGATCGCTCCCAAAGGGGGTGTGATGGATGGGCAGCGAGGGGTAGGCGGAACGGGCGGTGTCGATGAGCTGCTTATAGTTCCTTTCGGCGATTCTGTGGTCGCCTGCGGCGCTGAAAGAGGGGCGGTTGCCGCCTTTGCAATCCGCGAAGAGGGTGATTTGGCTGACCCAGAGGGTGGCGGCCTGAGCCTGGAGTGCCGAAAGGTTCATCTTGCCTTTGGCATCCGAAAAGATTCTCAGGTTTGCGATCTTGTCTACCATTTTGGAGAGGATCCGATCGTTGTCCGTCTCCTGAACCCCTACCAAGATGAGAAGGCCGGGCCCGATTGAGGCGAGTCGATCTCTTGGTGGGTGTTTTGAAGTGGTGTGTGCACTGAGGACACGTTGGATCAGCGCTCTCATCGAATCATTCTCACGATTTACAGGCGTATACAAAAATCGTCTTTTCGCCTGTCTAGAGACCGTACAGTCTCAAAAAAGCCGTTGCCAAGAACAAATAGTTGAATGGTTTAGTGGGGCTACCACGAAAATCTGATCAGGAAATCGACAGAGAGACGCAATTTGTCCCGGTGGATTCTGGGAGTCTTCGGCGTTTATTTTGGACACTCGAGCCCAGAAACGTCGGTGGCAAGCTCCTTGCAAATTTATCCTCCTAAGGCCACCGGAAAATCCGGACGTTGTGTTGACGTGTAAAGTGGGGTTGTTATGAATCGACAGCTGTGGACTTTGCTCACCAGAATTGTACTCATTCTTTCGTTGGGTTTTGTCTCTCTGCTCCATGCGGAGGATCAGGCGGGTCACAAACCAGACACCGATCCTGAAACCACCCGGTACGCGAATGGGACGGCGCTCAAGAATCAATTTGCAGCTGTGTCGCAGTTTTTCAAGAAGGGACAAGCGGGCTTCGACGTAGTCATCACACATCATGACCTTACGGACGGGACCGACCGCCAAGAGATTAGCAAACTCGATTCTAAGCACGCTAAGGACGCTTCCGATTCTTTCGACAAGCTGAAGACCGTTCGGGTCAGTCTCGAAGACTGCGTTTCGAGGGAGCTCGCAATTCCCGATGCTAAGGGTGGCTCCCAGGCACTCGGTTCGTTGGTGGATGGGTTTGTCGATGCCATTATGGAAATGGTCGTGAAGCATGATCGGGCGGGCAACTTCATCGACATTAACGACATCGATTCTAAGACGGATGGAATTCAGATCCGAATCGATAAAAATAAGCTTCTCTCGTACGGGGCCGCTTTGAGCGAGCTCGTAGAATCAACGAAGGAGAAGTTTAAGGACGAAGGGCTACTTGATTCAGTCTTGGCACTCGTGAAGGGGCTGACGAATTCTGAGGAGCTCACCATTGAAGATGGTAAAATTGGCGGTGTTGCTATAGAGATCCTGAAGAAAGATTCCGGCACCGAGAAAATCTTTAAGGACGCTGAGGCAGCTGTGGCCTTGATAAATGCATCGCCCCAGACCTGCGAAATCAAGATTGAGAAACCGACGAAGCCGACCGTGCTTCCGATACCTGAGTCGACGGCAGTGGATGAGAATGGCGGAGCGAGCGATAATACGGCGACTCCGGATCGTGCGCGCCCGAGAGAAGGGGGTGGCCGTGGCGGGGCTCAGGGCGATCGTCGGGGTCAGACCGATCAGCGGGGCGGGACACCGGGCGATGTGTCTCAACAGTTCGAAGAACAGAAGCGTCGGGTGGACGAGGTGATCAATAGCCTCAACAAGAGGGTTGAAAAGAAAGACAAAAATGACAGCAATGATCGAGCAGCAGAGTTGGCGCTCGCCCGAGAGTACCTCAACAGCCAGAAGGATGATGGGAAAAAAACAGCAAGCACAGGTCCGAGCAACGGCTTTCCTCCCATTGGCATGAGTCCGATGATGCCGCCTCCGCAGCCCCAGCAGCCGATGCTGCCGCCTCCGCAGGGGCCAATGGGTGGGCCGCCGATGGGTGGTGGGATGGATCCTGCGATGATGGCGATGATGAATGGCCAGGGCCAGAGGTCGACAGATCTCACTCCTATCATCACGGCTTTGACGACGAAGCCGCAAAATGATGGGTATGTTTCTCCGCAGCAGTTGGCCGCGCAGAATATGCCGCCTCAGCAGAATCAATTCGATTGGATGAGATCCTGGATGATGGGCATGGAGATGAAATTCCAGCAGCTGGCAGGGTCGATGCAGGGTTTTGCCCGCAACATGATCTATCCGGTGGCACAGCGCATGGGACTCACGTCTCGGGGCGGAAACGCATTCGCGGGAACGGGGACGGTCGGTCCGGTTGGTCAGCTTGGCGTACCCGGAGCGCGGGGTAAAAGCCCAGCCGCCGTGAGTGCTGTGAGCCACTAGATTTTTGGGCACATCTTTTTAAGATGTGCCTGGCGCCTTCCAAAAAGGGCCTCGACGAGGGGTGGCGTTCATACGCCCCCTGAAATCGAGGCCCCCTTTCACTTCAAGAGGTTCCTGTTTTCGAAATAAAGAGCAGCCGTTGAGGCGCCGCTGAGTTGGTTGGCGCCCAATGTAATCGTCTGGGAAAGGGTCGCCATGGGGGCCACGGTTGTCTCGGAACTCAGGACACAGTGCGGGCCGATCGTGGTGCCTCGCCCGATCGTCTCAGGGTTTCCGACTACGCACGGGGCCTGGAACTGTGAGTGGGCCGGAAGTGATTTTCCAATCGGGATCCAGACGCCGGGTTGGGCTTCTTTATAATTGAGATAACTTTGCAGGGACTTGCTATGAACCGCCCCCTCCTCTTTTCCGAGAATCTTAAGGAGCTGGATTGAGGAACCGTAGAGAGTGGAGAGATCGCCCGTGTCGAGCCAGTGGGGGTCTGAATAGAGCTCGCAAAAAGCTGGTCCCTTTTCGGCGACAAGACGGGGGTAGAGATCGGTGTTGATGCCCGAGTGAAGTGGCCGCAGATAGGTCAGTGCTTGCGGCGAGAGAATATGGAGGCCCGTGAAGGTGCCTGAGAACGGGGTTGAGCGAGGGCTCTTCCCAATTCCGAGAAGCCGGCTCTTTTCATCGCAGTAAACAGGCGTGTAACCCTCTCGAGGGGGAACGAGAATCATGGTGGCACAGGAGCCACGCGAAAAATGCCGCTCAATGGCTGGCGCCAGATCGATGTTGGAAATGAAATCGCAGTTGGCGAGAACAAATGATTCGCCCGCGAGAAATTTTTCAGCATTCTTCACCCCACCGCCCGTTCCGAGGAGAGTGGACTCCAGAGAGTAGTGAATCTTCACGTCATACTGTTCACCTGCGCCGAGAAAGGATTGGATCTTCGTGGGGAGGTGGTGGAGGTTGATGACAATTTCCCGGATGCCAACGCGCCTCAGAAGATCCACCGCATGAAGAATATTGGGAAGATTGAGTACGGGGACGAGCGGTTTAGGGATGGTGTTGGTGATGGGGGCGAGCCGAGTCCCCAGGCCAGCCGAGAGAATCATTCCCCGGCTGATACGGCCAAATGCGCTCATTCAATGAGTTTAGCCTTTTCGATCCGCTCGAGCCAGCTCTTCAGCGGAACGGCCGAATCGAGGGACGGGGCCACCGTGAGACTCTGTGCTGTTTGGAGTGCCGGCACGAGATATTGGAGGTGCGTTCGTTTTCCGAAGCGCGTGAAGAAGGAGGCGAAAGATCCCGCTGCTTTGATGAGCCTTTGAAAAGCCACGGTTTCTAAGTCTTGGTCGAAACGGGGCCAGTCGATGAGTTTTGCGACGGCGAAGGGCTGGAGGTGTTTTTCGTATTCCTTTCGCAGAATGGAGCGATCCGCGTCGGACAGGAGGACATACGGGTCGTAGAGAATGCTCGCGAGGTCGTAATGGGGTGGCCCCATCCGGGCGTCCTGAAAATCGATTAGAAAGAGTTCTTGTTGCGCGAAGAGAATATTTCGTGTGTGGTAGTCGCGGTGCGTGAAGACACGCGGCGTGAGCTCGGCGATGCGCTGCGAAAATTTTTCGAGCGTTGAAATGGCGGTGGAAGACAGTGGAGGAAGGCCCAGGAACTTCTCTATGAGATGAGTCTCCGTGAATCGGAACTCCTCCATAAGCTTTGCCTGATTAAATGAACGCGTTGCCACTGGAAGAGCATTGGGCACCGGGAATGTTTTTCCGTGGAGTTCGGCCAAAATGCCGACAGAGCGCTTGAGGAGAGAAATCTTTTCAGCCGTCTCGCGAACAGGCGTTTGTAATAGCGTGTCACCGAGATCCTCCATCAGAAGAAGTCCGAGAGCGGGGTTTTCACCATAGAAGGTCGGGGTGGGGATACGGTGCTTCCGTAGAAAGTTGTTGTGCGCCGTATAATCTCGCGTCTGGACCCATTCGGGATCGACTACCAGGATGGCCGGCCGGCCGTTAGTAGTGACTCGGTAGAACGATCGTGACGAACCATCGCCGGCGAGGAGTTGGTAGCCCGTTGGCGAGTCGCCCAATGCCCCTTTCAGCTGATTAGTCACCCAAGCCTGTTGAGCCTGGGATAGTCGGAGGGAGGAGATGATCATAATGGATACCCTAAGAATATCCTGATTATCCCTTAAATTTCAATAGCTTATTTAAATTTAAGTATTGCCGATTTTTTGCCGAAATTTATACTGGAAGGAGTACCCCTGCCATTCGTCCACCATTCAAATGGAATCCCTGAAAACAAAACTTGAGCCCTTCCTTCGTAAACACTTTGCCAAGCTCATAGTGTTGTTTGTGGTTTTGGGAGCGGCGGTTCTTCTCACAGCTCGGCTCGCGACGACGAATGCAAACACGGTTGCTCCCGTCGCAAAGGCCGTTGACCTTCCAAAGGCGGAACCAGCGCCTCAGCTGCCGGGCGTGGACACCGTCATTGCTCCGGTGCCTATCGAGCCCGAACCGCCAGTAAGACCGCCGTCGGTCGTGGATCCGGTGGCATCCGTTGCGACGGATGCGATAGCTGTGCCGCTCGAAGCTAAGCAGAGATTTCTTTCTTCCGGTGTGAGGCGTGCGCGCGGGGCGCGGCCTGCGGTTGTAGCGGCCGCGAAACCCGAAGTGAATCGTGCTCCGTCATCAGAGACGCTTTCACTCGATACGAACTGGGAACTGGGGATAAACGACGACGCCGTTGACTATCCAGCGCCGCTGCTCGAGTTGATTCAAAACTCTTTGGCCGAAGTCGCTTTGATGGGAAGCTACGACCAAGACAAAATGTTGAGTCTTGTCCAGCTCGGCAACGTGACTCCGACCGAGTCGTTGGCTCAGAATGTGCCGCGGCTTCATATCGCCGTGGGGGTGGTGAAGAAAAATGATTGGACGGTTGCGCGAGCTAACCTCGCAGAGATGACCAGTGAGTTGGAGACTCTCGCAGACGGACCGTCGGCTCTTCCGGAACGAAGTCATAAGCCACCCGGGTCGAAAACGATTGAATTGGGCGAAGAGCAAGCGCGTCTCGATCAGCCGGTTTCCCCCCAGGCAGCCATTTTCGCCCAGCCAACTGTGTTGGATGCCCGTGCGGAGCTTTCTAAGATGAAATCCGAGACAGAAAATGCAGCGGAGTCGGTGGCTGCGGTTTTTTTGAAGGTGCCTCCGGCGTCGTCTGTGACCGACGTTGCGGTAGTGCCTCCGGCTGATCGTTTAGCTGACAGCGGAGCTCTGCCCTCTGCGCGAGCGGTCTCCGATGCACCGAAAGGTGAAATTATCGCCACACAGGATGCTATTGCGATTGCCCCAAAGGCGAGTGTGGTTACCCACGCAGGGGCAGTGAGTAGTCCGGCGGCCCCAAACTTAGTTGTTGCAATGAACAACCAGCCCCAAGTGCCTAGCTTCCCCAAGAGTGAGTCAAAGGACGAAACGAACTCGTTAGCGGGTGGCAATGATAAGCAGCGTCGCAAGCCGGAAACAAAAGATGACGTGAGTAGTGCGCGAGATCGAGGTGGCCCGATTTCGGGTGTGTTGGAGGTCAGTGCGGACGCGGATCAGTGGCTCGACGCCAAGAAGGGGCACATCGAGCTTTACCTCAAGGCCAAGGACAGCGCTGATCCCGAAGATATCATTTTTATCGAATACACTTTTCCCGAGGCCGATTTCGAAATCGACGGCCAGGCTCTTCACCACGCGTACGAAGTGGTGGCAGGGGTCTATCTGCCAGATTCCTCGGAAGCCTTCGCGACCGTCGATTCAGGAAAGATCGTGGGCCCAGGCGGGCGGGGCCGCGTGCGATTTTCAATAGATAAAGCGGCGATTTTTAAGAGCGCAGCGACCAAAAAGCGCACCGGGTACGTACCCCTCACGCTCACCGTCTATGAAGGGCTTTCGGGGAACTATCGTCAGCCCCAACCGGTTGCGGGTGCAAAGGTGCAGATCGTTGGGTTTGGCGGCCTTGGTGAGGCGGTGGCCGGATCGGACGGTTCACTCAAGTTGCCGATGGTGCCGATCCATTCAGAGCTCCTGGTGCGTGTTTCTGCCCCAAGCTATCTCCCCACCGAGAGGGTGATTCCAGTTTTTGAAACGCCAGCCTACGTGCCCGTTTATCTCCTCCCTAAGACCAAGATTGATGATGTCAGCCGCTATTTTGTGCAAAACCAGCAAAGAGACGACCGCAGTGTTCTCATAGGGCGCGTCTTTGATCCAGTTGAGAGAATTCCCAAGGCGCTCGAACGGTTTTCACTGTCCTATCGTCGGGGTGGGCCGATCTACTTCGGCGCGCTTCCCGATTCCGGGCTGCGTGAAACCACGAATCAGGGGCTTTTTGGTTTCTTCAATGTGGCGCCCGCCTTCCGTGTGTTGAGTAAGGATGAGGGCGCCTATGGTCATCTGAATCAATTCCGGTCCGGCTTCGGCTATTACGTCGAATGGGGCCGTGGCGGAGCCAAGCCAATTCGCGGTCGTCTCGAGGATCCATTTAACCATCGCCCTCTACACGGGAAGATTTCGTGGCTTGAAAAGGCTGATAAGGCGATCGAGACGGAGCAGGACAATCGATTTGAGTTTAAAGGGGTCGACCTCCCGTTGGGTGTTATTACGTTGGAGGTCGACTCTCTCGGGTATCCGAAAACGTGGCATACAATTCCCTGGAGCACACGCGAACGCGCGGATGAGCGTACATTCCATATGCTCGAGGGCGACCTACTCAGGGAAGGTGCAAAGTCATTTGCACGTATTCCCAAGCGAGCTGGTCTGGGAACGATCGTCGGTGGAGCTGCCCCAGGGTTTTTTGCCCGCACCGAATGCGTGGATGTTGTCCTGAAGTCGGTGGAGGGGGCCATGGTGTCGGAAGAGCAGGGGCCGTACTATTTCTCAAAAAGGAAGATGAGCAAAGAAGCGTTCTGTCTGACGTCGAAGGAGCCGGGGTTTACTTACGTCAACCTTGAGCCAGGCGATTATCTTCTTCAGTTCAAATCCGCCCGCCACCACCTTCTTCGCACACGCTTCATACGTGTGGGTTCGGATCGCGTCTCGGTAGCGGTGCAATAGAACCAAGTCTCGGACTAACGTTCACAACGATCGGGAGTGGGGACCGCCTGGAGTGCCATTTCAGAGTCCTTATCGGGAAGCATGTGAGCCCCAAAGAGCTGTTCCTTGTAGGCCTCTACGAGTGTAGCGGCCATAACCTCTGCGAAAAAATTCTTGCCGGCGAACCCGAGGCCGCCGTTCTCGCGCGCTGCAATGAGAGGCTCTATGCTGTTCGATCGGTGTTTTTGGGTTAATCGACGAATTCTCCCAATTCCAGAGTTGTAACTGGTCACGGCTGTACTCCAGTCGGGTAGCATGGCTCGGTATCCCCTGAGAAGCCGAGCGGCACTGCGTGTTTGCCGAATCGGATCGGACCAAAATCGCTCCTCGTCCTTCGCAATCCACTCGCGCGCCGTTTCTGGTGTAAACTGCCAGATGCCTACCGCGCCGATTTTGGATTGGGCGCGGACGTTGAATGAGGATTCTACGAAAGGGATCCTGCCCAGCGTGATGGGCAATCCGTTTTGACGCAAAACGCTTTCGATGTGGGGCAGAAGCTCTTTCGATCTATGGAGTGCTTGCAAGAACATATCTCGCTGGCCGGTCTGGGTTCGGAGATCTCGAACGAGGCGCTGACCTTCAAGGGGATTAAGTGCTCCAAACCGTGAGAGCAGGGTCCGCAATTCCGCCATATCCGGATCTGTCGACGATAACGGGCGCCCAGACGATGCGTTGAGGATGAGGGTTTTCAGCTGGCGAAGGACCGTTCTTTCTAGCGCATTGGCCCTGATATCGAAGACCACGGTGTTTCCCAGCTCGCGGTGCAAGGGCCGTAAGTCGATAATCCCGTAGACAAGGTCAATTCGGTTGCGATCGTGAACAATGCGAACCTGGCTGTTGTATTGGGAATAGACGCGTATCCAAAATGCGACTCTGGACTTGAGATAGCCTGGGATTTTGAACTCAGTCTCCAGCGCATTTGAGGGGTCCAATACGAGATCGTCAGCGTCGAGGCCAGCGACTGCGAAGGGATTAGCATCAAAGGCGGCCGAGAAAAATGAACGGTTGGATGAGCTCTTCCACGCAGGCTTGAATACTTCCCAGCCAGCTTCACGGCGAGCGCTTGTTTTCGGGGGGGCTCCCCGCGTTTCGTGGAACCCACTCACCAAAAGGCCTTTGTCTACGACCCTGGGAGAGGATTGGGGGACCAGGACTAGGGCCGCCAGCACGATGGGAATGTAGGTCAACCACGGCGCCATTACGCTGTTCTGGAAACATCGAGCGAGAACGCGTAATCGCGAGAAAACGCGCTCTATCGATGTGAGCTCATGTCTTCTTGCATGCTTCAAACACTCTCCCGGGATGACGTAATACGGCACATTGTCCAGTTCTTATCCCTGTTAGAGCGGTCGGTCGCCCGCAGCAGAGTCGGACAGCGACTGAAGGAGCAAGGGGCGTGCCAGCGGGCACGGAGTTTCTGGGGAAAAGCGCTGGCTAGTCTCCAAGGTACTCACCGGGTATTCAGCCCTTCATAATCGGCGCGAAGAAGACCTCAAGTTGAGTCGAAGAGATCCGAAAAGAGCTTCAGGAGAGAGGTGTGCTATGCGAAAAACCTTTGGTCTCAAATCAATGAGCCTTCTTATGGAGGCTCTTGCCTTTTCACTCTTGGTAGCCTGTGCCCACCAGGCGACTCCAAAAGAAGAGCTCGCGGACAGCGCTCTGACGGAATCCGAGGATCAATTGAATTCGATGGCCGAGACGGGCACTACAGATTCCCTTCTCTCCACCGAATCTACGGCCGATAGCTCGCAGTCCGTGACTACCCAATCGCCCGAGGTGTTCGCAAACTCCGCGGTTCCTTCAACAGATGATCTGGTGGCGCAAATGACCGAAGAGCCGACGGTTGCCTCGATCTCTGGAAAGGTGGCCCAGGGGCAATCGGAAATGCCGGCTGAAACGAAACCCTTAATGATCGCCAAAGCGATGAAGGTGAAACCCACCAAGATGGAATCGGTGATGGTTCCCAATGATCCGGCGGCGGTGCCGGCCAAGAAAGATGATAGGCAACCAGGGAGTGCGAACTTCCCGGAAAAGGCCACGATCATTCCAGTGGGCCCTGATAATGGTGCTGAGGCACCGGCTATCATGGAGCCAAACGACGACCAATTGAAATCCGAAGTGGAAAAGGAGAAGACTCTGGCTTCTCCCGAGGTGGGCGGAGTCATTATGCGACCATGGTTTCCGTGGGTAGCCATCTCCATCGGATGTATTGGGTTCATGATTCTCGGAGTGGCCCGACTCAAACGTCGTCGAGCGACCAACGTCGAATAACCAAAAAACGATCAATTGCGGATGAGGTGCTTCACCTTTGAAAGAAGGTGGGGAAACGCATTTTCTATATCCACCATCGATGCGATGGTCATGTCCCGCCAATCGAAGCCGGGCACCACAACCTCTGAAATCAGACCGTAGTCGCCCTTCTCAAGGACAGAGGCCTTCCAGTACCCCGCCGGCACTGTGTATTGAAGCTGTTCCCCCTCGTCTACGTTCGAGCCCATCGTAAAGGCGGATAACTCGCCGGCCGGAGAGATGAGCGTGTATTTCATCGGCGCTCCCATGTGAAAAAAATGCGTGATGTCTGAGTTGTTCCTATGGAGGTGCCCGGTTCGAGAGTCCGCGGTGAGGAGATAATAGATTGTGGAACAAAGAGGGCGGCGGCCCCCCGGGCGACCGGTCTCCATCGATCGCGAACTCTTGAATACCTCGCGGTAGTAGCCTCCTTCTTCGTGTGGGGCGAGGTTCAGGGATTTTACGAGCGGATGTTTCAAGCGAGATTCATTCTGGCACCGGGGCCAAAAATCCCCAAGGAGATTGTGAGGGAACAGAGGCAAACCAGGCTCATCGCCGTCGTTTTCGACCTTGTCGACGGTGGCATGGGCGTTGCACTGAGACAATGCTTAAGAAGGGGGTTGTGGAGCCAGCTGAGCACCCCGGCTCTCGCCATCGGTCATCGCGTTCAGGGGCGTGGGACCACCCACCAGACTGCTTGCCTTTGAGTGCCCTGCTTGGGGGGTAGCCCCCAAGCAGGAGCACCTCACCTAATCGGTGAATTACGCCGCTTTCAGGAAGGGGACGCATTCTTTGCGATCCCAGTTCCGATTGAGCGTACGGTATTTGCGCTGATTGCGCGACACTTCGCGTGTAAAGCTTTTCGCATGACGGGCCATGAGCCGGTCAACGAACTGGTAATAGCAGCGATAGAGATGGTTCGAGAGGAAGCGCAGGTGCCATGTCGGCGTAGCCTTCGCCGAGATCACATAGCGCTTAGAGAAATTTTTGATTTCCCGATTCATGATTCGGTACCAGGTGCTGGCTTCCGAACTGTGAAGGAAGTTACCCACAAAAAGGGGCCTTGAACCACAAAGCAGCCCGACTTCGAAGCCATGGCCCACATTTTTCGTGTAGCTGCGGCAGGTGACCTTGCGGCTCTTGAACGTTGCTGTTTTCATTTTCTCTCCTTTTATCTTTTTAACGAACCGAAACTCGATTCGCTGTCCTTT
The DNA here is from genome assembly GCA_016196825.1 of Deltaproteobacteria bacterium. Taxonomy (GTDB): domain Bacteria; phylum Bdellovibrionota; class FAC87; order UBA2466; family UBA2466; genus JACPWY01. The sequence continues at coordinate 176,471 of JACPWY010000010.1, forward strand.
CGGACCGTATTTGACTGGAGTTTAGAGAAAAAATGTGGAGCTGATATGGATGGAATCTCGCTTAAGCCGCCATTTTTAAATTAGGGAGGGAAGTCCAACACCCGTTGGTTCGGGCTAGGGTGTCGGCGGTTTCGAGGAGCCGAACGACTCTGAGCCCCTGATATCCATCGGTGCGGGGGGTTTTGTTGTGGGTGAGGCAGTCCACGAGATGATCGATCTCGAGCTTGAGTGCCTCGGTGCCTGGGATGGCCGGAGCCTGGATATCGCCCTGGCGGTACTGGAGAAAGTGGGTGTAGTTTTTCTCACGGTCCGAGAATTCGATTGAGTTTACCCCCTTGTCGAACACTTTGATTTTCTGCACGACATCCACGTCATCATAGATGGCCATTTTCTGGCGACCCGTCACGATGGTCTCTCGGACCTTCGTGGGGCAGAGCCAACTGGCCTGGATGGAGGCAACGAAGTTGGACGCGTAGTTGAGATGCATGTAAGCGATGTCGGGCTGCGGCAGGCGCGCAGCGTGTTTGGCAGAGACCGAAATCTCAACCGGATCTTCGTCGATGAGCTCATTCAGAATGGAGAGGTCGTGGGGCATGAGATCGTAGATCACGCTCACATCGGGTTGGTAGAGCCCGAGATTCATACGTGAAGAATGAAAATAGAGTAGTTCGCCGAGACCATTCTGGCGGACCAGGCCTTTCAGGTACTGAACGGCTGGGTGGTAGACGAAGGTGTGATCCACCATGAGAAGGCGATGGTGCTTGTGGCTCAGATCGAGGAGTTGCCGACACTCGATCTCGGTTTTGGCGAGGGGCTTTGTAATGAGCACGTGTTTGCCATTTTGAAGAGCTAATTTGGCGAGTTCAAAATGGCCATGGACCGGCGTGGCGATGACGATGAGATCGAGCCCGTTGTTCTTGATGAGGGAGCCCGGATCGGTCGTAAATTCGACGGATTGGAAACGTCGCCCCAGCTGTTTCCAGCGCGCAGCGTTGAGGTCGCAGGCTGCAACGACTGTGATTTCGGGATTGTCGATGAGATTGCGAAGAAGGTTTGGGCCCCAATAGCCAATGCCAATGATGCCAGCGCGTATCATTTTTTCCTCGGAGGATAAGGAGGTGAGTCACTCCATTATCGGCTAAAACGCGGAAGATCTGTAGTCTTGGTGCCCGTGGTAAAATAGGAATGTGCAACGAGCCTTGTTTTTGATTCCCTTCGCGCTGATTGGATGCAGCCAGCCGGTGTCGACACAGCTCCAGCTGGCGGGCTGTTTCTGCCCGGCGGGGCAATATCTCGAGGAGGGAGTTTGCGCGGCGTCGGCCCCATTGTCGTGTCCGGTTTCCACCGAGCTTGTGTGCGGTTGCGATGGACGAAGTTATCCAGGTGCGTGTGTGGCCCGCAACGCGCAGCTTACGAGTTGGACCTCGGGTTCCTGTCAATAGTGGTAGTCGCGGCAACTCTGACAAGGGGTGGGAACTTTGTTCAGGTGACGCCAATGACTCCGAAGAGTCTCCAGTTTCTCGCCCGCCCAAAGAGATTCCAACCCATCTGAGGTCTGACCGAGGATGAGATCGCTGTTTCCCTCGAAATCCCGACACGCACACGCCCCCACGGCACCATTCGAATAGACTCTCAAGCCTTCCTTCAATCGTCGGCAGGGGACAAATGCGCGGGGGAGTCGGGGCTTCAACTCGAGATGCTGAGGCAGTCGAACCGCTCCATTCCAGTCATCTACCCGTGGCGTGGCCAATTTGGCGGCCCGGACAAGCCCCTCTCCATAATTCCGTTCGATGCTCCGAAAGTCAGGGTGGGAGGTCATTTCAGAAAATGAGTGCCCGGTTGGCTTGAGACTAAAGTAGATCGCGATCGGAAAATTGAGACGTGCGTTCGCGGTGAGGAGGGATGTTAGGTTCTGCAATACTCTCTCGTAAAGAGGAACGCGAAAAAAGGTTTCATAGGCCTCCTTTCCTCACAGGGCCGTCGAAACAGTCATCCACGACAACCCGCTCAACACCAGCCGATCGATCGGGAACCGGTCAAGGTGTTGGAGGGTGGTGAGAAAACCGATCTGCAACACGTTAGGAAATTGGTGTGCATAAGCAATGCGCTGGAGAAGGTCTTTGTCGAGAAGGGGTTCGCCGATAACGGTGGTGAGATCGAGTGGACCGCCACCCATCCGGGAGTATTGAGCCACGGCGTCTTCGAAAGTTTTTTGTTCCAATGGTTTCCTGGGCCGCTCCATGCTTTCATTCGGACAAAAAACGCAATTGGAGTTGCAGACATTGGTCGTTTCGATGCTCAGAGAGGGTTGGAGCGCCGGTCTCATTGGTCGCGCGAGGGCCTTTGCGTAACGAAGTCCGGCCTTGATCGCAGCGCGCGGATTCCTAATGATAGAGCTTGTCGACCTTCGCATGGAGCTCCTTCACCGACTGGATGGGGAGGGAACATCGTCCCTTGACGCAGGCAAAGACCGCGGCAGTTTTGAGTTGCGGATAGGGCACGTCCGCGTTCGGGAGGGGTCCTTCAGCGGCATCCAGCCACTCGATGCGTTTATAGGTCATGGGGTAGCGATTGGCCTGCAGGAAGAGCTCCTGGGCCGCCGGATCGCTTTTCTTGCCGGTGACCGTCAGATGAACGGGGTCGTCACCGAGTTCCATGTCAGTCAGAATCACGCCCGCAGTCGGAGTTTCCAAGGCAACCTCTTTGGTCGCGAGGAATCTCATCGCCTGCTCAGCCATCTCCCGGTACTCTTTCTTCCCCGTGTATCGAGAGAGAAGGTTGGTGAAGCGAGCAATTTTGATGTTCTGGTCCTTGTCCGGCATGTCGGGTAGTTCGGATGCGACAGAACGAGCGGTCGTCTGAAAGCCAACGACCTTATCTCCTGAGCGATAGGAAAACGTGGTCTTCAAGAAATCGGCTGCGGCGCGAGCATGCGAGAGCCACTCACGCTCACCCGTCACCTGATAGAGCGCGAGGAATCCACGCCCCATTTCGAGCGTATCGGCTAGATAGGGGCCAGCTGAATCCTTCTCATCATGTCGGAAGCCACCGTTGCCAAGTGATCTCTGGGAGAGTGCCCATCGGGCCGTCTGGGTCGCTTGTTTAGTGGCTCGAGCGTCACCGCTAGCGGTCGAGAAGGCGCAAAGACCACTGATGAAGAGCCCGTTCTCGCGAGCGTATTGGTGCTTGTCGATCGATGGCATGCCCTTGGCTCGTCGGTCCTTGTCCGACAGTTTGAAAAAGCCGTCGCTGTGTTCCCCTTTTACGAGATCGGCGTCTTGGCTCGTGTAAAAGGCCCCGTCGGGCCCTTGGAGAAAGGTTGTCACATAACGATGGACTTCGCTGGCCGCCTTAAGAAACTTGGGCTCATGGTAAAGCAGATACCCCGTCGAATAGAGGAGGAGGTTTCGGTATTGTGTTTCGGCAATCTTTTCAAAGTGGGGCTCTTTCCAGGTGTGGACGGAGTACTGATAGCCGCCGCCCCAGACGGGGTCGATGAGTGCAAGAGCTCTGAGAAGGGTGTTTTTGCCCCGAGTCTTATCGAGGGCCTCGCCCCGCCAGGCCCGGCGAAGCATGAGCTCATCAGAGTTGCCGAAGAGAAACTTGTGAGTTCTTCCGAAGCCATCTTGTTTGGCATCGTATTGGGCGAAGTGGTTTTCGAGCGCCGATTTCTTCAGGGCGTCTCCGAGAAACGGGCTTTCTGCGATGAGGACGCGATCCGGGGTGGACTCTTCCGGCTTTGGGTCCTTCACAAGCCCTTCGATCAGGGCGAGCATCCGACCGGGTTCGATGAAACCGGCTCTTTTGGCGAGCTCTTTGCCGTGGCTATCGAAAAGGATCGTCGCGGGCCAGCCGTAGTCGCTGTAGCGTTTGGAGAGATCCGGTCGGGAGTCCTGGTCGACCTTCACGGTAATAAAGTTCTTGTCAAGAAACGCAGCCACTTTGGGATCGTGATAGGTTTTTTCATCCATCACATGACACCAGTGGCACCAGATGGCCTCCAGATCCAGAATCACCAATTTCTTCTCAGCGGTCGCCTTCTGAAAAAGACCCGGTGTCCAGTCGATCCAATTGAGCGAAAATGCTTGGATCGAAAACAGCAATGCCGGTAACGTCAACCAATGCAATCCCATGTGGCCCCCTGAGTGAAGACCATTATTTTAGCAGGGGTTAGGCTCTTCGGCTCTTCCCAATCAGAAAGATTTCTTTACTCTGTTTTCTCGTCGACTCGGGGCGAAAAAGACGGGTGGTATCGAATCGGGCTATGAAGGCCGCCTCCACGGTCTTAAGAGATTCCCCCATGAAGAGTTTGGCGACCATGTTTCCCTTCGGGGCCAGCAGGTGATCCGCTACCCGCAGTGCTAACGCGACAAGCTCAGTAGAGCGGGCGACGTCCACCGACGCGATGCCGGTTGTTTTGGGCGCCATATCGCTCAATACCACATCGACCTGAGTGACGGGGGCGATGAGTTGGGCCATGTCGACCTGCTCGATGTCCCCTTCCAAGAATTTGAGGCGCGGATTGGAAATATGGATGGGGGAAAGATCGATCGCGAAGACATTCGCCTTGGGGGCGATCTCAAGACAGAATTGGGACCAGCTGCCCGGGGCGGCCCCAAGATCGAGGATGGCACGGGCATTGTCGAGGACCCGATCCCGCTTCTGGATCTCCTGGAGTTTATAGACGCTACGGGCCTCGTAATTCTCCTTTCGAGCCTTTTTGGTGAAAGGGTCGTCATTCCACTTGCGCATAGAGCCCCTTGATCGTGAAGCCCGACATGGAGAGATGGCAAAGGGCAAAATCATACCGAACAGGATCAGCGGGACAGAGCCTTCTCAGTCTTTCTGTGGCCTCCTCACTGGTTTTCCAGAGAGCGGAGCGCGATCGTGTCCACCCCAATTCTCGAATCACTTTCAAGACATGGGTATCTATCGGAAGCATGAGGAGAGAGGGATCGATTGTTTGCCAAAGGCCGAGATCGATTCCGTCGTTGGGCCTGACCACCCAGCGCAAAAAGAGGTTGAGGCGCTTGCATGAGCTCCCCTGTTTGGGAGAGGAGATCAGATAGCGCAGGTTTCTTTGTCTGCGTTCGGCCGCTGATTTCAGTTTTGGTGGAAGCGGCAAGGCGTGAATTCTTTCGGCGAAGGATTCCAGGCCCTCGCGTGCCGTGGCCGGCTTTCCAAAAAATGTCTCGATCGATCCGGACTGATCGAGAATGGTCTTAAGCCAATGGCATACGATCGCAATGTCCACCCCGCGTGTGAAACGATGAACGAAATGTTCGAAGCGTTCAAGGAGATCGGAAGCAAAAACTTCATGCGACGGTGAGGGTCCGAGAGCCGCAAAAATGCGATTGAGGCTCGTGAGTATGGTCGCGACATTGCCATACGCCAGGATGGCGGAAAAGAATGCGGCAATTTCCTGATCCCTCGGATCATTGAAACGATGAGGCCATTGAATGGGATCTCGATCGCGATGAAAGTGGTTGTGAAAATCGCGGTGGGCGCTGTCGAGAATGCGCTGGAGATCTAATTGGGAGAACCGTTTCATCGAACGACCTCAATATCACAGTGGCGGGCTATCGGGCTTTTTTCTTGTGGCGTGGGGCTGCAGTCACCTCGAAGACGAATTTGTTCTCGGCTTCGAGTCGACGAGCTGCGCGCAATATTTGCTTGCGTGCGCCGGCCGTGAAGGCCGGGTTTGCGTTCCCCATCTTATCCGCTTCATCTTCAAAGGTGCGTCGGTCGCGCAGGCTGAGATTGCGGAGCATCTTGTCCCTGAACTCTGGGTTGGCGCCGACAAGGGCAAAGGCCAAGACCTTGGGAGATACCTTAGAGAGGAGTTCGGCGAGCACGGCCTCATCCAGAAAGACGAGCTCATCGAAGTAAACGATTCGCTTCATCACATGGAAAACAAACTCTTCGTCCTGCTCTTTGGCCTGTTCAAGGATGCGCGCCTGGCTGGTGGGGTCGGCCTGCTCGATAAGGGTCGCGAATTCCACGAGGCCGTGGCTGCTCTTCTTGAATCGCTCGAGATTCAGTTTCTTATCTCGGGGCATATAGGTTAATTATATGCGGATATTGAGTTTTTTTTAACTGGGAGATGGTGATGCGCCAGTACATCTTGGCCATTGATCAAGGGACAACAGGATCTACTGCACTCATTCTGAATGGCGAACTCGAGATTGTGGGAACCTCTTCCAATGATTTTCCGCAGCATTTCCCGCAACCCGCCTGGGTCGAACACGATTTGAATGAGGTGTGGCAGTCGGTGTGTTTGGCGGCGGCCGGGGCGATAAAGGAGGCGGGGATCGATCCGGGGGAGATCGCCGGGATTGGCCTCACCAATCAACGTGAGACCACCTGCGCGTGGGATCTGAATGGTCTTCCGTTAGCGCGAGCTATTGTATGGCAAGACAGGCGCACCGCATCGGAGTGTGTGAAATTGAAAGGAAAGCGTCTTGAGAAGTTTATTTCTCATCGAACTGGCCTGCTCATCGATCCCTATTTTAGCGCTACCAAAATGGCCTGGATGAAAAAGTATGTTCCGACCGTTCGTGATGGTCTCAAAACCGGCACGATCCGCTTCGGCACTATCGACAGCTTCTTGCTCTATCGATTGACGGGGGGGCGCCACGCGACCGATGTGACCAACGCTAGTCGCACCATGATGATGAATCTTGCGAGCTGCAACTGGGACGATGACCTTCTTGACCTCTTCGGCATCCCGCGGGCAGTGCTCCCCGAGATCCTGCCCACGGCCGTCGAGTATGGGCGAACCCGCGGCTTCTTGAATGTCCCCGATGGAACTCCGATCACTGGGATCGCCGGCGATCAGCACGCGGCTCTTTTTGGTCAGGCCTGCTTTGGCAAGGGGGATGCGAAGTGCACGTACGGGACCGGTGCATTTGCGCTTCTGAATACGGGCACCGAGCCGATCTTTTCGAAAAATCGAATGCTCACTACTGTGGCGTGGAAATTGGGATCGAAAACGACGTACTGTCTTGAGGGAAGCGCATTTATCGCTGGAGCAGCGGTGCAATGGGTGCGTGATGGGCTGGGGATCATTGAATCATCGCCTGCGATTGAACCGCTTGCCGCTTCAGTGCCCGATTCAGATGGAGTGACCTTTGTGCCGGCCCTTTCGGGAATGGGGGCGCCGCATTGGCTGGCCGAGGCGCGAGGCCTCATCACGGGGATCACGCGCCGGACCAGTCGTGCCCATATTGCACGGGCGACACTTGAGGGCGTGGCCTTTCAGGTGGCGGAGTTGATCGCGGCGATGGGAAAGGATTTCGGAAAGAGGATTTCCTCTCTTAAGGTGGATGGGGGGGCTGCTTCGAACGATCTCTTAATGCAATTTCAATCTGACATCCTGGCGACGAAGATCGTTCGATCGAGCATCCAAGAAACAACGGCCTTCGGTGCCGGCCTTCAGGCGGGACTGGGGTGTGGTCTTTGGAAGGATCTGGACGAGATTTCCGCCAGATGGAAAAACCGAGGGGAATTTCACCCAAAGATCTCGACCGCGCGCCGGCGCGTGGAATTGAAACGCTGGAATCGCGCTGTCTGCGCAGTCCGCCTTCTATCTCAGTAGGACACTGCGGAAGGTCTGACGCACGTCGCAGAGCTACACAATCACTGGATTTCCGCCGATCCGACAAGGCAGAGCCGATGGCAATAACGGCATCAAAGGAAAGTTTACTTTTTCGTTGTGTAAGGCAATTGGCCGTAATAACGTTTCACTACACTTTTTCATTCAGGGGGATAAATGCGTTACAAATTCATAGTCGCAAATTTATTTTTATTGAGTGTGGTTGCTTCAGCGAATTCCAGCGATGCCCTTTCTGGGGGCGCGTACAATCTAAGCGGGACCTGGAGTGGCTATACCGAATTTTGCTACTCTAATAGCGCCACGGAGGCCTTCACCGAGAACATGCGGTGCATGCCCTGTCAGATGAAAATGTCCATTTTGGATAAAGAGGGAGAGCTGGTGATTGGCGCACGCCCAATTTAATTTAGGACCATCCGGCAAGCTCTACTATAGGGAAGACCTAGATGCCGTTTCACCGGGCAGCTACGCAACAGTTACGTGGCTAGACAGAACGTCGAATACTCCTCTGCAGGACGCGCAAATACCATAGTCATGACCTCATTAGCGGAACCAGTCCTTGAGCTGTTCCACGTGTTCGACGGGGCGTATGTCATCGAAAGGAAGATCTCCATTCAGCTCTTCGATCGCCCGTTTCGGGCAAAAGGCTGTTTTGAATCCCATGCGAGCAGACTCTTTCAATCGAAGCTCCACCCGCGGCACGTTTCGGACCTCTCCGCCCAGCCCAACCTCCCCGATGAAGACACTCGATGGGGTTGCGTTTTTTCCCGTATGGCTTGAAATGAGTGCGGCAATGACTGCTAGGTCCGTCGCCGGTTCCGTGAGGCGCAAGCCTCCAGCTACGTTCGCATACACATCCTGATCAAATAGGGTGAACCCTGCCCGCTTCTCCAACACCGCCACCAGGAGCGAAAGTCGATTGGAGTCGAGGCCGATCGCCGTTCGCCGGGGAATGGTGAGATAGCTTCGTGAAACGAGCGCCTGGATCTCAACGAGCAGGGGGCGTGACCCCTCAACTGTCGAGCCGACGATGGAGCCAGGCGTGAGTTCCCGCTTCTCCGAGAGAAAGAAGGCCGAGGGATTTTTCACCTCTTTGAGACCGCAGGCCGCCATCTCAAAGACCCCAATCTCATTGGTCGATCCAAAACGATTCTTGATCGATCGCAGAATGCGAAAAATCTGCGATGACATCCCCTCGAAGTAAAGGACGGTGTCGACAAGATGTTCGAGCACTTTCGGGCCAGCAATATTGCCTTCCTTCGTGACGTGGCCCACCAAGAAACACGGGAGCCCATTGGTCTTGGCGAGTTCCACGAGTTTTCCCGTGCACTCTCGCAGTTGCCCCACGCTACCCGGCTGGGATTCCAATATGTCGGTCTGGACCGTCTGCACGGAATCGATGACCAATATCTCTGGCTTGATCTCTTTTACTCTAGCCAAAATCAGTTCCAGACGATTCTCAGGGAGGATCCAAAGATTCTTGGTCCGAATCCCCATGCGTTGGGCGCGCAACGCTATCTGCTGACTCGACTCCTCTCCGCTTGCGTAAAGAACCTTTCTCCCGCCGAGTGCGTACTGTGCACTGGCTTGGAGAAGAAGTGTCGACTTTCCAATGCCCGGTTCGCCACCGATGAGTGTGACGCTACCTGGCACCAGACCCCCTCCCAGCACCGTATCTAGTTCCTGCAGGTTGGACGCGATTCGGGGAAGATCCATACCCGTCACCTGATCGAGGGCGACAGCTTTTTGTGGCTCAACTGCGGCTCCCACCTTTGCGGAGCGATTTGTTATCTCCTCCACCACCGAGTTCCATTCGCCACATTCTTGACACCGGCCCATCCACTTCGAGTAGGTCTGGCCACATTGCTGACAAACGAAAGCTGTTTTCATCTTCATAACTCTTCCTCTGTATCCCAATCTTGAGTTAAAATAAAACTAAGGCTTCAGTCCTTCCTTTCAAGCCTCTTCTCTCCAAAAAAAGTGCAACTATGGATGACCTCAAAAGGGAATTGATTGAGTTGCTTGGTCATGGCGAAATGCTCAGGGCTGCGCTGCTCGTCGGCGGGATTCGCGATAGCGCGTTCAACGCAGACCCCTACCTCAAGGGTTTTGAGACACTTGCGAAAGGCCTCACTGGCGGCAAGAAACAACGACGCACTGGGCCGACGATGCTCGTGGCCCGAATTAATTCGGCACTTTTTAAGAAATTTGGAATGGCCGGAGGGTCAGGCCGACCGCGCCTGGTGATCGACGATCCAGAGCGTTTCTTCATCGATCGCGTGATCGACAAGCGATCCGGGAGCCCGCTGGCACTTGCTATTCTCTATTGGGCCTTGGCCGAGCGAGGTGGTCTCAAATGCGAGTGCCTCGCCCTGCCGAGCTACTATCTCCTGAAATTCACGGAAAAAGGAAAAGACTGCTTCATTGATCCCTTCGAGGGCGGAAGAATTCTGAGCTCCGAAGAGTTCCAAAGGAAGTTTCGTTCGGCCTTTGTGCGGCCCGGTGTGGTTTCAACGAGCATCTTCGAGCGCATAACCCCGATGCAGATCGTGGCGCGACTGATCCAGCAGCTAAAACAGATTTATGTGCTGAAGGGAAATTCGCTTTGTGCCCTGCGCGCCGTTGAGCTTTTGGTTGGACTTTTCCCCGACTCGCCCGAATTCGCCCGCGATCGAGGGATCCTTTACTGCGAAATGGAATACTTCTCAAAGGCAGCGGAGGATCTGAACTACTACCTCCTGAAACGAGCCCGCGCTGACGATGTGGTCGAGATCAAACGCCTCAGCCGAATGCTCAAGGGGTATCGCGAAGTGGTCAATTAAAGCAGTGATCGCACACGCTCGGCCACCCTCTTCGCCGACAATCCGTACTTCTCGTAAAGTTCCGACGCGGGTCCAGACTCTCCGAATCTGTCCTCAACTCCAATTCGAATAAGCTTAGCGCTCGCGCCCATCTCGGCCAACGCGGTCCCCACTGCAGTGCCCAGCCCGCCAATCGTTGAATGATCTTCAGCGGTCACGATCCACTTGCACGAGTTGCCGAGGCTCTTGATGAGGCTTCGGTCAATCGGCTTGAGCGTGTGCATATCGATGATCCAAGGGTTAACGCCCTGAAGAAGCTGAGAGGCAGCGAGCATTTCGTGCACCATCGATCCGGTTCCAATGAGTGCAATGTCCCGCCCCTCTTTGAGAATGGTCGCGCGTCCCATCTGGAACGAGTGTTCGCTTTGATACAGAGCCGGAAGCTTCTGGCGGGTCAGACGCAAGTAAACCGGTCCAACGTGGCTTGCCGCAAATCGAACGGCGGCTACCGTCGACAGATGATCAGAGGGCTGCAAAATAGTGAGGCCCGGAAGCGCCGAAAGCACTGTCACGTCCTCAAGACCCATCTGGGTGTAACCATCTTCGCCGGTGCCAAGCCCGGAATGGGTGCCCACCATCTTTACGTTAGCGCGGGAATATCCAACAGAAACACGGATCGTTTCGTAACGACCAGCCAAGAAGCAACCAAAGCTGCAAAGAAACGGAGTGTAGCCCGCAAAAGCCAGGCCCGCAGCCGTGCCGATCATGTTCTGTTCGGCGATACCCATTTGGAAAAATCGATCGGGAAATTCCTTGGCGAAGAGAATGCTTTTAGTACTCACGCTCAGATCGGCGTCGAGCACGACCACCTTCGGGTCCGTCGATCCGACCATCTTCACTGCTTCGCCGAATGAATCGCGTGTCGCCTTATTCATCGCTGCCTCAGTTCTTCGAGGGCTCGCGCGGTCTCCTCTGGATTGGGAGCCATGCCATGCCAACCGATGTTGTTCTCCATGAAGGACACGCCCTTGCCTTTGACTGTGCGGGCAATGATGGCATGGGGCTGGTCCGTGGGAGTCGCGGTCTTATCGAGCGCAATCAGGATCTCCTCGATGGAGTGGCCATTAACCTCCTGCACATGCCATCGAAACGCACGCCACTTGTCCGCCAGCGGAGCCAGGTCCATGACCTCGGTCACATGTCCATCGATTTGCCCGTTGTTGCAATCAACGATTGCCACGAGGTTCCCCAGCTTGAATTTCGGGCCCGACATGATGGTTTCCCATACCTGTCCCTCCTGGATCTCACCATCGCCCATCATGCAGTAGACCCGCGCTGGCGACTTTTTCAGCTTGAGGCCTAGCGCGATCCCTTGTGCGATCGAAAGTCCTTGTCCGAGCGAACCGGTCGAAGCCTCCACAACAGGGAGTGCCGCTCGGTCCGGATGCCCCTGAATACGGGAGTTGATTCTCCGGAGAGTGTTGAGCTCCTCTTTCGCAATAGCACCAGCCTCAGCCAGCACAGCGTACAGAGCCGGTACGCCGTGGCCCTTTGAAAGAATGAAGCGGTCCCTGTCATCCCACGCAGGATTCTTCGGATCCCAGTTCATCTTGGAAAAGAAGAGCGTTGTGATGATGTCTATGGCTGAAAGCGAGCCGCCCGGATGGCCTGAACCAGCGCGGGAAAGCATTTCGATAATGTCTATTCTGCACTGGCGGGCGAGCGACCGAAGTTCGTCAGGTGAGTCGGTCTTCTTCATGGGCGTTCTTATAACACAGCGGGGGTGGACTGGACAGGGGAGGGGCGCGTGAGGCGGTCCTCAGCTTGCGTCCTCTCGGGGGTTCATTTACAGTCACCGTGCATGGCTCCATTTTTTGCGTTTATGGCGACGATTGCATCGTTAGGGATGGTTGCCGCTCTTGTCATCGGTCACGGTCTTGAGCGTCTTCAGCTTGGGGTGTCCCTCCACATGCTTCTCGGCCTTGGGTCGGCCATCTTTACGGCCCTTCTCCACTGTTTGGTCATTGGGATCTTCACGGGTTCCGGGAAGGACGCGCGGCTTCTGGTAGAGCAGCTCAAACTCAGTTCCGAATACCTCGCGACTGTGAAGAAATTCCGTCGAACGATCTTCCCGCCCGCGCTGAAGGCGATGGGTGCGCTTCTGATGATGGCCGTCCTCGGAGGGGCGCTCGGATCCGGGAAGCTTCCTGGTTTCTTGGTCCTGGCACACCCCGTGCTGGCATGGGTGGCTGTGGCCTACAACATCCGCATTTTTTTTAAAGAGTATCGAATTATCGCTGAGAACTCGGTCTTCATCAGACGGGTGAATGGCGAGGCCACCGAAGCTTTCACAAAAATTCCCGATATGCCCGAACCTGCACCTGAGTTCCTTCCTGACGACGAGTTTGCCACCCACGCCCATGCTTTAGGCCGATTTCTCTGCTTTCTTGGGTACAACGTTTGGCTTCCTTACATCTATCTAAGATATGCAATGGCGCTTCTCTGGGTTTGGTGGCCTCCGTTTTTGGGTGCCAGCCTCCTCTTGATTCTTGCTGGAAAGTACCTGCAGAAGAAATACACGCTACACATCGTAGGATGACGCCCTCTTGTGGGTCATTTCTAATTCGTTTTCCAACTGCTCAGTGAGATTCTGAACGCGGGAAACTACGTTGGGGCGCTCGGCATTTTCTGCGATGTATGTGTAGAACAGCCGCAGTAGGGCATAGCGGCTCTGCTGGGTGGCCGACATTTCGTAGGCGATCTGGATCAAAAGGTCATACGGCAGCTTGTGAAGCCATTTGCGGGGAAAGGTCTTTCCTCGGATCACAACGGTGCGGATGAGGATCGCTGTTTCTTTGGTCTGGTAGCGCATGAATGTTGGGCTGATGAAACGAAAGAACGCTGCTATCTCTTCTCCGCTGGGGTTGAGCGAATTGCCCTGCATTCTGTCTATCAGAACGCATTTCAATGGATCGTTGAAACTATTGAGGTCCAAGAGCGTGAGAAAGTCAGCGAAGGTGAGCTCTCCCTCCCGTTTTTTCACCAGGAACCGATGTAAAAAATACTCGGCACGGGTGTGAATGGCTGCCGGCCACCCTTGGGCAGTTCGGAAAAAAACAGCGATGGCTACACCACTCATAAATCCGAACACGTGGGCAAAATGGTCCACATTATCCCAGCGGCCTGGAAGCACCTGGGCAGCCGAGAGAACGAGTTCGACCAGGATCACATCGACAAAAAAGAAGGTGCCCGTCGGCAATGAGAGAAAGTATCGATCCCGAGTAGGGAACCAAAAGAAGTAGCGTGTTCGAAAACGAAAATTATAAACATAGTAGGCGCCCATCAGAGCAAAGATGCCTGCGCTTCCCCCGATGTGAGGAATGTAGCGAAGCTCGGGGTTTGACAGGAACATGCTGGCAAAGAGACCGATCGATCCACCCGCCGTGAAAATTGCAATGAGTGTGGCGAGCGGAAGAAAGGTCGCGCAGATTCGAGCTCCCGCAAAGGCACACAGCACGTTGAGAATGAGATGCCAGTGGCTACCATGGATAAAATTGGCCATGAGAAGGCGGGAGAGGCTCCAGTCCCCACGGGCTGGCGCAATGGTGAGGAGCGGCCGAAGCTTGAGATAATCGTCGATTTTGGGAAGAGACTGGGTGGAGGTGGCCACATCGGGTGGCAACTCGAGGTTCGCCACATAGTCGAGATCTTGGCGGATCGTGTGGGTAGTTTCCCAGTATCCAAAGATGAGAAGACCGGCGAGTACCAAACCGTACCAGGGCTTGGGGCGAAGTCTCTTGGGGACTTCGGGCGTGATGGGAACTACCAGAATCATAACTTCCCGCGAACGCGTTTAACCGTTGTGCCGAGCCACTGATCATGAATCGGTTTGGATCGGATCCCTGAGATGTAAAGGAGCGGCACGATGCCGGCAGACAATGCCCCCAACCCGTACTTGAATACGAGCTCCCGCAAAACACAGGTGGCCATGTCGGGATTGGCGCCTTCAGCCGTAGCGACTCGGAGTCCGAGGAGCTGTTTACCAATAGTCCCGCCGAAATAACGAGTCGTGACCCCAAAATAAAAAAAGGCGGTAACGCTGAAAGCCACGAACCGAGCGAGGCCTGCGAAGAATGGCTCGCTACCCTCGGCGAGCGAGGCAATTTCGATGGCGGAGACCAATTTCGTGAGAAGACTGTAGCAAAGAAGAAAAAGAAGCACGTCAGCGACCGTGCCCGCGATCCGAGTGGTCTTATCAGCGTTGGGCCGTTCGCGGGTGTGATCCTGCTCGGCGCGCTTGAGGATCTCTGCCCAGCGCTGTTCTTGGGGAGCCATTTTAGCCTCCCTCGACGGCGGCTAGGCGATTGAGCTTTTCAATGGCATCGGACACCTGGGAGAGGGTGTCCTGCGGGTGGGGCATGGGAACTCCGCTGAGGCAATCAACCATGTCATTCTTCAGTTTTTGGAGTGAAAATAGCGTTACGATCAGGTCGTCACATTCATCCTGAGTGAGACCTTGTATGCCAAGTGCGTTGCCGTCGCCCCGCCCGAGAAAAAGAAGAAGAGTAGCCGCTTCCAAGAGTGAGGGGTGGTAGGTGTCATCTTTCTTGGCCAGGATAAAGCGTAGCGCCGCCACGACGGCTCCGATGGGGACGCGCTGGTCGGGCAGTTTCTCGGCCCGAGTCGTTTCGATATGTTTAATGACGTCGGCGCATTTTGGGTCCAGTGCCACTCGGCCATTGGCGGTACTGAGGATGGCCCGCACGAGGGTCTCTCGATTTGGCCAAAAAGATTGAATCCCACTTGCCATCCGGATGGCCGATTCCGTCTCAACCGTTAGAGCCAGGTGAAAATTCGACAGTCGCATCCAATGCTCACTTGAAAGCTGGGGATTGGTTTCATTGGCGAAGAGGTGGGCTGCTTTCCACATTTCCTGGGCGGTGTCGGAGACCAGAGCGATATCCGCAGCGCTGGGTGCTTCGCCTGGAGCAGCGGCGGGTTCTTCCGTTATCGACTCCGGGATGGGTTCCTCTGGTATCGGCTCAACCACGGGCTGGCCGATCTCCATCGGACCTTCGGCAGGAGGGTCAAACGAGAGAGTCATGAGATGCGCCTGGAGGTCGTTGAGCGGCAATTCAGCCATCGCCGTCAACTGAAGGTGCTCGAGATCAAAAAGAACGGAGCAAAGAAGATCCCGAATTCTGGCCAGCGATTCCTTTAGGTGGTCGTCCGATTCGGGCGCCGCCATTCTCTCAGCGACCAGGTCTGCCAGCGTGAAGATGGTGTCGGCCGTCGGATCGATGTTCAGAATTGCGGAGTCAGCGACCAAGATACTCAACGCAGAATCCACACCTAGGGAGGAAGCTGGCGTAGGCTCAATCGGATTGTCCAATTCGTCGGTCATAAACCTAGTCTCATTGCCTCACCTTGCATCGACGCCGGAGCTTTTCCACAATCTCTCTTTTGGTCTGTGCTACCAGATCCTTTGCCTGTGCTTCGCTGATCGATAGTTTTCTCGCGACGTCTTGAATGGTCCCTCCACTAAAGTAGGTGCGAATTGCGACAAGCGCCGTGCGGTCCAACCCTCTCAGTGAGGATTCGAACGCTCTCCACACCTTGTCAGCGGACTCTGTGGCGACCGTGCTTTTTAGCAGTTCGCCCACGTCGGCTTTCAACTCAGATGACACAGACCTCTTCATAGCTTCAGAGGTCTCTTCGGCTCTTTTGACGCGCCGCTTAAATAAAAGTGTTTTTCTAAGTTTTTGAATATGTTACTGTATCGCCTCTCACAGGCTCAGATGATCTACACGAATTTCAGGCTCAACCTTCTCTATTTAGCTGTTATTACAACTGTTTGTGCTTGTAGCTCCACAGAGGTGGCTACCGATAATCCGGACGCCCTTTTCGCAGAGGCAGAATCTGAGCTGACGGACGGTCGCTTTCTCATGGCGATCGAAAAATACCGCGACATCAAGAACCGCTTCCCCTATAGCACTCGGGCCGTTGACGCGGAGTTACGCATTGCGGATGCCTATTTTCAGCAAGAGTCTTACATTGAGTCTGAGACGGCCTACGAGGTGTTTAAGGAACTGCACCCCACCCACCATAAGAGCGACTACGTCCAATATCAGGTGGCCCTTTCGGATTTCTATCAAATACCGACCCACCCCGGCCGAGACCTGACCGCCGCCTATAAAGCCATCGACGCCTTCAAAGTCCTCGAGGAACGATATCCTTCCTCAGAGTACATCGAGAAGGGTCGGGTTCACTCTGCCGAGGCGCGTAGAAAGATCGCCGAATACGAAAGCTATGTTGCCGACTTCTACTTTCGGCGTCGCCACTTTCTTTCAGCCTCTTACAGATACGCAGCGCTTCTTAAAGATTTTCCTGACATGGGATATGATGAAGAAGCTCTTTATCGACTGGGAGAGAGCTACTTTAGAATTCGCATGTTTGGCAGTGCGAAAGAGACTTTGGGACGTTTGATGAAATCGTTCCCGGAGTCGAGCTACAAGAGCGGCGCTCAGGCCCTGTTAGAGGAGCTGCAGAAAAAAAACAACTGATGGCCGAATCGAACAAGGTAGCGGTAGAGGAACTTCTCAGGCTTGCGCGGGAAGATCTTTCTAGAAACAGCCTGAGTTCGGCCGAAAAATATCTCGAGCAGCTTCTTCTCATCAATAATCAGTACCCTGACGCTTACCATCTCCTGGGTTACGTCTACGCCAAAAAAGGAAAATTTAAGAAGGCGCTCCTATCCTTTGAGCGGGCCTTGAGTCTCGATCCGTTTCACACCGACTCGGCCGTGGCGTTGAGCAGTCTTTATAATGACCTCGGGAAGTACAAAGAAGGTGCTGAGATCTTTCAGAGCACAAAGCGGCGGCTTGAACGAGCGCAACCGGGCTTTGATCCGCGGATCAATCTGGATCTTGCCCGCAAGCATTTTGAACTGGGTCAGACGTACATGCGCTATGAACGATTCCAGGAGGCACACCACGAATTTGCTAAAGCGATGAATCTTGAGCCGGACAATTTGGAGAATTCCATCTACATGGCCCGGTGTTTGGGCAAGACCGGCAACAAAGACGGTGCGATTCAGATCTTGAAGAAGACGCTGGAGACCCACCCGAAGAGTACCGAGGCGCGAATTCAGCTTGGCATTCTTTACCACTCACAACACCGCCTACGGGAGGCGCACAGGGAATGGCAGGACGCCCTGGCGCTCGATCCTGAGAATCAATCGGCCCAGATGTACATGAGTATGTTTGATTACGAGCCTACCGTTCGCAGTAACGCCTAAGGAGTCCGCGATGTCTGACGCCTATATTATCGATGGTCGACGTACCCCTTTTGTAAAATCCTTCACAAAGTTCATGGGTCTTCGGAACCACGATCTTCTCGTGGCGGCAGTTAAGCCACTTGTGGAGGCTTACGGACTTGGAGGCGTAGAGCTCGGCGATGTGGCTTTGGGGGCCGTCATCAAGAATGCGAATGATTTCAATTTGGCTCGCGAAGTTGTCTTGGACAGCGGGCTAGCGAAAACGACGCCTGGTTTTGATCTTCAGAGGGCGTGTGGCACGGGGCTTGAGGCCATCACGCAGATCGCGAACAAGATCACGCTGGGGCAGATCACTTGTGGTTTGGCTGGTGGCAGCGATACGAATAGCGACCCACCGGTTCAATTCAGCCGTAATTCGGTCAAAAAGTTACTGGCGTTCCGATCGGCTAAGACGGTGACCGATCGGCTTCGTGCGGTTCTGGCGATGACGCCCGCCGACTTCGCGCCGCAGATCATGTCCGTGAAAGAGTCGCGCACTGGTAAGTCGATGGGAGACCATTGTGAAATCATGGCCAAGGAATGGGGTATCACCCGAGAAGACCAGGACCGTCTCGCTCTCCGAAGCCACCAGTTGGGGGCAAAGGCGTATGATGAGGGGTTTTATGATTGGGTGGTTTCGCTCAAGGATACCAAAAGGGACGCCATTCTTCGTGGTGACACAAACCTTGCGGCCCTTGGAAAACTGGCGCCGGCCTTCGAAAAAAGTGGAACGCTCACCGCCGGGAATTCAACTCCACTGACCGACGGGGCCGGCGTGACCTTGCTGGGCAGTTCTGAGTTCGCCGATTCGCGCGGGTGGAAGAGACTGGCCAAGTTTAAGGATGCGGCCGTTGCCGCCGTAGACTTTGTTGGCGGTGAGGGACTCTTAATGGCTCCGACAATCGCGGTAGCCCGTCTTCTCGAGCGCCACCGGCTTACGTTTCAAGATTTTGGCTATTTCGAGATTCATGAGGCGTTCGCCGCTCAGGTTCTTTGTACGTTGAAGGCCTGGCAGTCCGAAAAGTATTGCCGAGGGCGACTGGGCCTTCAACAGGCACTCGGTCCTATCGATGATTCCAAGATGAATGTGAAGGGGGGAAGCCTTGCGCTGGGCCACCCGTTCGCTGCGACCGGATCTCGGCAGGCAACAACACTCGCAAAACTCCTCGCCGGAAAAAAAGGGGTCCTTGGGCTAGCGACGGCCTGCACCGCCGGGGGAATGGGCGTGGCGGTGATTCTAGAAGGTTGCTAGTGCATTTTCTTCAAAGCATCGGCAATGGATTGCCGGTCAATGGAATTGATCTTCGCTTTGAGCCAAATCTTTCCTTTTCGCTCGAGCTCTGGCTGATCTAGCGCGATCTTCGTGCCTTGGGGGGCAATTGCAGCGTTCAGAGTCAATGAAGGAAACCCGTCAGGGTCCTTGAGGGCCAGCGCCATATCTTTGGGAAGTCGGTCACTCCTGGGCAGCCAGCGCAGCTTCGACGAGGTAGAGTGCTTCCACTTGATCGGAATTTCCTTTCCAATAACCTTTCCTCCTTCGTTACCGATGGTGAGGCTTCGTATGATGGCGCCGTCATCCATCGGGTATACTCGGGCGATGACAGTGAGGGGTGCTCCTATCATCTCCGTAAGAGGCGCCGTGAGGCCCGTGATCGCGGCGACCCCAGGAGGGAGTTGGTCGAGTATCTCTCGCGCGTCCACTTTGCCTCCTTTGAGCGCCACAAGATAGTGTTGGCCATCCGGAATAACCGATCCGGAAATTCGATCCGACAGTTTGACGGAAAGCAGCCGTCCCACGGCGCCGCCGTCGAGTCCTGAAAATGTCAGCTTTCCGTTCGATAGAAACGCCTTTCCTCCCAATACTGTCATCTCGCAGGCGAGACTTTGCGGATCGCATTTTCCTGTAAAGGTGATGCCGTCCGATCGCGTCAAGATCGGTGTTTGTGGCTCCGTATAAGTTCCAGCCGTTCTGGGGTTCGGGACCGGGGGGCCCATTTGGCGCCCAGCTTTCATCCCCGCCAAAAACCCTGCAGCAATCGCCACAACAAAAACTCCAACGTGAGACCTCATGCTGCTTCGAGTGTACAGCCAATCTCGCCGTTGCTAAACTACTCTTCGATGATGCGACTTCTCCTCTGCGTCCTGCTCAGCGCTCAGGCATGGGCTGTCGAGACTTCTTCCACCGCTGAGGCACGATTCTACCGGTATGAATTGAACAATTTTCTGGGCGTCCAGGTGACGGATCAGTGGGGCTCCATGGTTGGAGCGCAGTTCGGATTGGCCCCCGTCAAGCGAACGGTTTTCTATGTGGGTCCGGAGGTCAGCTTCTCCAATTTTCCCGGTGGTTCGCTTTTCGAGGTCCTGGCCAGTGGCTGGTACGAGGTTCGCATCTATGGCGCTCCGCGACTATCTCTGGCCTTTGGACTCCTAGCGGGGGTGGGGGTTGCCTCGAATTTGCCCAAACTGGGCTCGGTCTGCACTATCACCTATCTGGATGTCGGCATCTCACAGGAGATCAGCGATTTGGCGAGCGTGAAGGGAAGTTTCCGCCCGGGGTTTGTTGGGGGCTATTACTCCTTTATCATGAGCCTGGGCGTGACCTTTCACTTCCTGTAGTCCCCTGCCTTGACGCAAAACCCGTGCTCTGGGAGTTTGGTCTTGCAAACCTGTCTTAAGGGGGATCCCCGTGTTTATCAGTTCAAAAGGCCTGACGTTCGACGATGTTCTGCTTGTGCCCGGATACAACGGGATCAAATCGAGGCAAAATGTTACGACTGCGGTTGATCTGCTGGGGCTGAAATTTGAGATCCCCATCATGACCTCAAATATGGACACGATCACCGAGGTCGAGATGGCCAACGCGATCACAGCCCTCGGTGGAATGGCGATTCTTCACCGGTTCATGACGATCGAGAAAAATGTCGATATGTTCAAGAGGGTGAAGGACCAATCGCGCGTTGCAATCTCGATAGGCCTTGGGAAAGATGGACTCGAAAGAGCCGATGCCCTGATTCATCTGGGGGCCAATATCATCTGTGTGGACGTGGCCCATGGCCATTCGAAGGAAGTGAATCGGTCCATACGTCATTTGCGCGAAAAGCATCCGGATTCTCTCGTGGTGATCGCCGGAAATGTGGCGACCTATGCGGGGGCGGATTACCTCGCGGCCGCCGGGGCTGATGTGATCAAGGTTGGAATTGGATCGGGTTCTGTTTGCACCACACGTATCAAGACCGGCTTTGGTGTGCCGCAACTTACGGCCCTCCAGGAATGTCGCAAAGTCGATCGGCTCATCATTTCCGATGGTGGCATTCGATTTCCCGCCGATGCGGTAAAGGCCTTAGCGGCCGGAGCCGACTTCGTGATGCTGGGAGGAATGTTGGCGGGTACGGATGAAACGCCAGGTGAAGTTGTGGAAAAGGTGAATGATGATGGGGAAAAGATCCGAGTGAAGCGGTTTCGTGGGATGGCTTCGCGAGAAGCTCAGGAAGATTTCATGGGGAGTATGTCCGAGTGGAAAACCGCGGAAGGGGTGTCGATTGAAGTGGCGTATCGAGGCTCCGTGAAGGACGTGATTCTCGATGTTATGGGCGGAATTCGATCGGGTCTTACCTACTGTGGCGCTGCCACTATCAAGGATCTCCAACGCAAAGCGCAGTTTATTGAGATTACGAACGCTGGCCAGATTGAGGGGACGCCCCACGCCTCGATTCGAAAACCGAACAAGACCTAGCGCATCTCCTTCCTCCTGCCGCGCATTGAAATGACGAGGACCAACTTTTTTCGCGGCCGCGTTCCCCCCGGTCTTGTCGAAGAGAACTTTCATGATGCGGCGCATTTCGGTCTAACGTGATTGGGCGCAGCAATATGACCAATTGAGTTAGAAGTTTAACTAAGCATTCTTGATTTTTTCGTCGATAAGATCAACGAACTATGAAGAAATTTGCGTCCATTACGCGAGCACTCATTTTCTCGACGATCATTCTTGTGACGACGATCGTTGCTCGTGGGGAGGCCGGTGGAGGAACCGGTGGTCGTGGCGGTCCCTTCATCGCGATCCACACCAATCCGCTTTCCGTGTTTGACACGGATGTGACCGGCACGCCCGTCGTGATCGGCGGAGTCGGTTTTGGTTCGGGAACAAAAACATTTCGCTTCGGCGGTGGTGGCGGCGGCGGATTCCTCTACAACCCGAGCGACAACGTAACCTTCGGTATGGGCTATGGAGGTGGAATCGGCGAATACACGCTCACCCGTTGGCTTTATGCGCGTCTTATGATCGGCGGTGGTGGCTATGCCCTGGCCAAGACTGTGCTTGAGACCGAGTCGCAACGGATTCTGCGAAAACTATCCTCGGGAGGATTCGTTTTTTTCTACCCGCAGCTGAGCGCCGAGATTCCGGTTAATAACATCTTCAAACTCACCATTCAGGCGGGTTATTTTCTCCCCAACATCGGAAAGCTTCAGAGCTTTACCGTTGCCGCCAACGTCATTTTCGGAAAATAGCTAGAACGTCACTCCGGCGAGCGTAAGCTTCCCTTAGCCTATCCCAAGCTACTTAAGTCCGGCGGCGGAGAACAGCGCGGCAAGAAAATCGGACAGGTCCCCCTTCGAGTAATCAAAGAAAGGTTCGGTGGTTGGGTACATCAAGGCGCCCAATTTGGTTGTGTGAACGAGCCCGCCGCAATGGCCGACCTCGTGCCAGATCACCGATTTTAAGTAACTTTGGTAGGTCACGGTGAAAACCTTTGGTGAGATCTCGATGGCGCAGTGGATTTCATCGAAAGTGCTCAGGCCGGCTCGATTGGGTGCGTCGGGCGGAGGCTCCCTTTTTGAAATGGAGATGGGGAACGCGCTTTTGGCCGATTCCCCCTCGACGAGCAGAGCAATTTTTCCGCTCGACTGATTAAGGTCGGTCAGAGCGCTTCTCACTGAGGTCTCTTCCTCAGAGGAAAAACCGGAAATCGAGACGATAGCGGCGGGCCAGGGCTCCGTGCGCATTTTGGCACAGCCAACGAACAGGAAAACAACAGTCATTAACCCAAAGACACGCTCTAACATGCGCAAAACCTACGTTCTACTACCCAGCCCCTCGGGCCCAGGGGTGTATTGTGCAAATCATCTGCCAGGGTGCGCACACTGCCAGTGTACAGCTCTTGCGGTTGCGTAAGGTCGGTCGGTGTCCGATGATTAGGGGACTGCCATGGCACCACCCGCCCACGTTTTGATGATTGCCTCAGGTCTAAAGGCCCAAGGCGGGGGTGCACCCGTTTCCGAAGGGGGCCTCGCAAAGGCGCTTTCCGCGCGAGTGGTGGTCACAGTTCTATGCGCCAAATCACGAGTGGATCGCCCCTTCTTGGATCGCTTCGGAATTGGGAGTTGGACTCACACCTACCGGCCCATCGATGTGCTCATGCTTCTTTTGGCTCGCGGCCACCTATGGGAAATATTTCAGCGGGCCGATGTGGTTCACATCAACGGTCATTGGCGTTGGGAGAATCCAGTATTTGGATGGGCTGCCGCGCGGCTCAGGCGACCCTATTTTCTTCACCCCCGTGGCATGATGGCAATCACCCACCGCAGTCGGATCAAGAAACGAGTCTTCAATTGGTTATTGGGGAACCGATTGATGTCACGCGCGGCTGGAGTGATCGCTCTCAGTCGTTTTGAAACCCGAGACTTCTTAGGGAAACCGATAAGTCCATCTTTGATTTCAATCATCCCGAATGGAATCGATTGGCTGGAGTCCGTAGGCGTCGAAAACAAGCGAGGCTATTTTCTCTATTTTGGGCGAATCGAATCGAGAAAGAACCTCATTTTTCTAGTTGAGGCCTTCGCCCGTTACCGCCTTTTAGGGGGCAAGCACGAGCTCACGCTCATGGGCCCCGTGGAGCGTTCCTATGATCTCGAGATCGGGGCCGCTATCAGCCGCTTCAACCTCAACAACAAAGTTCAAATCGTTCCTCCTGACTACGGAACGGGCCGCGATCGGCTTGTGGCAGGATCGACGGCCGTTATCTACCCCGCAGTGGATGAAGCCTTTGGTCGGGTGCCATTCGAGGCACTCGCTCTGGGTGTGCCCACTCTGATACCAGAAAGGAGCGGAGCGAAGGAATACCTCGCCCCACATCTCTCCAACATCCTATACCCGACTGGTGATTTGGATGGGCTGGCGCGGCTGATGAAGAAACAGGAGGACTCGCCCAATAGTCTTGAGGAGATCCAACTGGCAAGAAAATGGCTCAAGACAGAGTTGAATTGGGAGGTCATTGCCAGTCGGATTGAAGATCTTTATAACCGGGCTCTTCATGGTAAAGAAAAAACAAAAGGATCGGATCCTGCAATGTCCGAGTTGCGGAGGACAGGTAACTTGGTCATCTAATCCCCATCGACCATTTTGCAGTGAGTTTTGTCAGCGTCGCGATCTTGGCAATTGGGCGACCGAGCGGTATTGCATTGCCGGAGAGGACGAGGAAGAGAACAAAAAACCAGGAGAGGAGTGAGGCTCAATCCCTCAGCTCGATTGAATTTGGCCCAATCGGCGAGGGAATTAGGCGGCTTTTTCCGTCTGGGGCCGCCGGCTCCTTGCCCCTTCGATCGCGCGAGACACCTCGCGGGAGAAATAATACATTCCGATGAGGCATGCTGCCCCAAACCACCAAGATAGTCCTACCCCCCACCGATGAATGATTGCCCCCTGGATGACGGATGAAAGGGGTACGGCTGACATAAAGAGCATTCTCAAACACGCATTGACCGCTCCTGCGCGATGTTTCGGAACACGGGTTTGGCGCAGGAGAAATGTTCCCATCGAAACAACCGAGGAGCTAAAACGGGAGGTCGCGAAAAACAGCGTGAAAAGGGCGGGAATTTTGAACAGGAGGGCGCCCGCCACTGCGAGAAAAGTGTGCATGGCCGAAAACACGAGAAATGTCTTATGAAAGCGCAATTCCTTATAGAAATAGCCAGAGGAGAGGAAGCCCAGGATTCCGAGCATCCCGAAGCCAGCGGAGATCGCGCCATATTCAGCCGAAGAGAACGAGTGAACCTCGGTGAAGTAATAAATCATGCTTGGGGTGTTCGGACAGAGCGAGGAAAGATTCCAAAAGAACATGAGAAAGACAAAAGGACGAAAGAGGGGCGATTTCCAAATGTAACTAACGCTTTCGCGAAAACTGTGAATCACGCGTGTGGGGGTGGGAAATGGCGCCGGGGCTTGGGGGACGTCTCCATCGATGATGGCCGAGAGACCCTTCAGGCGATATACATAAAAGAGAGTGGCTCCAAAGGTCAGAAGATTGGCAGTGATGCAGCCGATGATTCCGAAAAGAGCGAGAAGCGATCCGCCGATCAGAGGACCCACAATCTGAATAAATCTGTGGGAGGAGAGAAACCAGGTGTTGGCATCCGACAGTCCCCCCCGCTCATCTACGAGCGCCGGGATCAATTGGAAGGTGACGACCGTGTCGAATAGGATCATGAGTGTCTTTGTGACGAAGACAAGAATTGCAATAGGCCACAACGTGGTAGGGGAGAGCCACTCGGAAAGAATGAGACCAATCATGCACAGCGCTTGTCCAATATCGGACGCCAACATAACGCGACGCTTATCAAAGTGATCGACGATGTAGCCTGTCACCGGTGCCATGACAAAATAGGGGAGATTAATGGCCAGGTTGATTAGCGAGAGCGCCATGACCGAGTGGGTCTTTTGCAAAATGGATAAAGGCATGGCCAGGTCAAAAATGTTGGAGCCTAAGAGCGACACAGTGCTCGCAACCAAAAACGATCGGAAGTGAGGGTTCCGCGAGAGGACCTGGGTAGAAATAATCGACATATTTCGGCCGAATGACTCAGGGTGTCGAGAGCAACTTTTCCCTAATAGACTTTTCGTCAGGAGGGAGCGGATCCATTATAGGGCGTTTACACGGTGGGGGGGCGGCATATAGTGTTAAACGTGCATGGCTCTAAGGTTTTGCAGGTTTATTGATGGCGTTTGAACTCCCACTGACTGCACAAGAAATAGGGAAAAGAATCGGGGCGGCGGTAACCGGCCGGCCGGATCGTATTGTGAGTTCTCTTGCCCCATTGAGCGAAGCCAGCCCCAATACCCTTAGCTTTTTCGCGGATCGCACCTACGCCAACCGTATCAAGGGTCTCAAAGATGCAGTGGTCTTGACGAAGCCGGACCTGGTGGAGGCTCATCCGGAGGTGACTTTCCTTGCGGTTGTGGAACCGCGCTCGGCATTCTTTGGGCTTCTCGCAGAGATAAACCCTCCTCCGGTTGGGAATGGATTGGTGTCGACGCTGGCTCAGGTGGATCCTGCTGCGAGGATCGGTGCGGGGGCGACCATTGAAGAGGGCGCGATTGTCTCGGCTGGCGCTACCATCGGAGCGGGAACGATTCTACGGGCGCGAGCGTTGATTGGGGCAGGAGTCTCGATCGGACGTGACTGCGAGATATTTTCGAATGTCGTGATCAGAGATCACGTGACGATCGGGGATCGAGTTAGAATCCTCCCGGGGACCGTCATTGGCAGTGAAGGCTTTGGATTTTTTCAAAACGGTGAACTCCCTGTCGCGATTCCCCAGCTGGGGACGGTAACCATTGGGGATGACGTGCGTATAGGAGCCAACTGCACCATCGATCGCGCCACCATGGGGGTCACTCGAATTGGACGTTTCACCAAGATCGACAACCTTGTCCACATCGCTCACAACTGCGTCATCGGTGAGAACTGTGTTCTTTGCGCTCAGGTTGGCCTGGGTGGTTCAACGATTCTTGAGGACAACGTCGTGTTGGGTGGCCAGGTTGGCCTTGGGGATCACGTGACCGTGGGCCGCGGGGCGCGAATGGGCGGACAGTCTGGCTCTAGCACGAACGTTCCGGGGAGCGAGACATACTTTTTGACTCCGGCTCTCCCCATGAAGGAAGTATTTCGGGTCGTCAAAGCCATGCGACGGTTGCCAGACCTCTTCGCGCGCGTCCGTCGTTTAGAGGGAAAGGGGGCTGAGCATGACAACTGAGATTCATCCCACAGCTATGGTGGCCTCGGGGGCGCAATTGGGAGACGGAGTCCGCGTCGGGGCGTTGGCAACCATCGAGGCTGGCGTTTCGATTGGGGCCCGCACCGCTGTGCGGGAAGGCGTCGTGATCCGAACGGGCACTCGCATCGGCGAGAACTGTAAGATTTATCCGTATACTGTTGTCGGCGAGGAGCCACAACACCTGGGCTACAAAGGGGAGGAGACCTTAGTGACGATAGGAAACAACGTCACGCTCCGCGAATATGTGACCGTGAATAAGGCCACTGCCACGGGCAAGGGTGAGACCACGGTCGAAGACAATGCATTCATAATGGCTTACACGCACGTTGCCCATGATTGTCGAGTTGGCAAAAACGCGACTATCGCGAACGCGGTCCAGCTTGCCGGGCACGTTCAGGTGGGGAACTTTGCGTTTATTGGCGGTAGTTCCGCTGTTACCCAATTCAATCGCATTGGTGACCATTGTTTCATTGGTGGCGGCTCCCTGATTCGAAAAGATCTGGCGCCCTATTTGGCTGGCAAAGGGAATGAATTCAAAGTGCAAAGCGTGAACATTATTGGGTTGTCCCGAAATGGGTTTTCCGACGAAAGCATCCGTAAATTGAGGAATCTCTACAAGATATTCTTTCTCCAGAAGCTCACTGTGTCACAAGCGATTGAGAAGATCGGGGTCGAACTGGACACCTCCGATGAGATCACGCAATTTCTAGAGTTCGTAAAATCATCCAAAAATGGACTCCACCGCTAACAAAAGTGAAAAGCTCCGGGTAGGGGTTGTCGGCGCTGGGAGGATGGGCACCTACCACCTGGCGAAGCTAAAGGAACACCCAGAGGTAGAGGTAGTCGGATTTTATGATCCCAACCCCAATTTCTTGGCAGAACGCCCGATCAATGAGGTGGTTCGTTTTGATAGCCTCAATACGCTCCTATTCGAGGTGGACGCGGTTGTCATTTCGTCACCTACTGCGACTCACTACCCAAACGTCCTAAAGGCGATCCATGCTGGAGTCCATGTTCTGGTCGAGAAGCCATTCTGTGGGGATCTGGTTGCTGCGCAAGAGCTTGTAGAGCTCGCCGAAAAAAATGCCGTTCTGATTCAGGTGGGCTTTGTCGAGCGTCACCGTCTTTCCAGTTTGAAACAAACGTTCGATTCCAGAGAACTCATCTATCTATCCTGCATGAGGCATTCAAGCCGAATGAATCGAGAACCGTCCGTCGGTGTGATTTGGGACCTCATGATCCACGACGTTGATCTCGTTCTTTATCTGGCCGACGAAGAACCCGATTCGATCGAGGTCATGGGTGCAACGGTGGTGAGTGGTGAGTATGACTATGGCGTGTGTCGCCTCCGGTTTCCCTGTGGATTGACCGCGGATCTTTTTAGCAGTCGAGTGGCCCAGAATGACGTCCGTGCATTGTATGGGTTGAACCGCGGGAACTCGTTTCGGATTGACCTCCTCGCCTCCAACTCGGGCGATCCATTGAAGGAACAATGCATCCATTTCGTTGAAACCATTCGGACCGGGCAAGCCTCCCCATTTTCTGGGCGCAAGGCCTTGCGAGTTCTTTCCACGATGGAACGTATTCACTTTCTCCTGGCGAGCAAGTCGGGTCGCCCATCCAAGGCGGAAGCTGAGGTGATGCGACCTCGGGGGGACGTGTGAAGCGTGTCCTCATCGTAGCGGGCGAGGCCTCGGCCGATATTTGCGGGGCTGAGATGGTCGAATCCTTGGCGCACGACGCTCGATTCGTAGGCGTGGGAGGAGAAAAAATGCGCGCCGCTGGTGCGGAGCTTGTTTTCGGCGCGAGCGAATTCAGCCTATTCGGCGTCGGAGAACTGATCGGCAAGCTAAGAGAGGTTTGGGGAAAGTATCGTCGACTGGTCCGGTTGGTAAAAACGGAAAAATGGGATGCTGCCGTTCTGATAGATTTGCCAGACATCAATCTTCGACTGGCCAAGCACCTCAAGCGTCGAGGCATTCCGGTGTGCTATTACGTCTCCCCTCAGTTGTGGGCTTGGCGCTCGGGACGCATCAATCAGATTAGGCGCAGTGTCGATCAGATGCTGGTCCTGTTTCCGTTTGAGGAGGGCTATTATAGGAAGCGCTCCGTGAATGCAACGTTTGTGGGGCACCCATTGACGAGGCAACTCGAAGAACGGAATCCTGTTTCGTGGGGCGGCACCATTCGCTTCGGGGTTCTTCCCGGAAGCCGTTGGAGTGAAATCCGATATCATGTGCCGATTTTAGCGCGCGCTATTCGTATTCTCCAGGCCCGATACCCAGGGGCGGCTTTTGAAGTGCCGGTGCCTACAACCCTCGATGGGAAAACAATCGAGGACCTCTTCCGTCAGCACGGTGCGCTTGGTGTGGAAATAACTGCAAACTCCCTTGAAACGTTTCGGACCTGTCACGTGGCTTTGGTGGCCTCGGGCACGGCCACATTGGAGGCCGCTCTCATTGGAATCCCGTTCTGCATTTTTTATCGAGTCTCCCGATCATCAAAATTCCTCTATGACCTGCTGATCGACGTCCCGCACATTGGAATGCCAAATCTCTTGGTCGGACGCGAAATTGTGCGAGAGTTTTTCCAAGAAAGGGCCACCCCGGATGCCTTGGCTGCTGAGGCGATTCGGCTCGTCGAAGAGGTCCCTTACCGCGACGATCAGATCGGGCACCTTCGGGAGTGTCGCCGGTCTTTGGAGAAGCCAAAATCGGCTCACGATGCGGCTGGCTGGTTGGGTCACATTCTAAATGAAAACCACGAACGACTTTCACCAGCGTCTCGCCCACATTAGGGCTTGGCTATGGATCCTGCTTCTCCCTCTGGCATTTCTTTGGGGTCTCGGAGCGGCTATCCGGTCGCGCGGAGAAAGAAAGAGGGGGAATTTTTTCTCTCGGAAAACGGTCATCTGCTACGGGAACATACAAGCTGGCGGTTCAGGAAAAACCCCCCTGGCCCTTCAAACAGTCCACGAGCTTGTAGAGAGTAGTTCGGCACTGATCTTGAGGGGATATCGAGGAAAGATCAAGTCAAGCGAAGAGCTGGATCGCACACGAAGCAACGGGGCCGAGCTCTACGGTGATGAAGCATGGATGGTAGCCCAGGTGACGCGAGCACGGATTTGGGTCGGGCCCAAGAGGGTGAAGAGCCTGTCGGCCATCGACTCTCAAGAAGGAATTCAATGGATCGTGTGTGATGATGGAGTGCAGGATCCGTCATTTCATAAGGACGTCGTTGTCTGTGCGGTATCTGGTGATGGCCGGCCCGATGGTCATTTTCTGATCCCGCTGGGAGATGGGCGAGATCATTTCTCCAGGCTTGGCAAATCGGATGCGGCTATCGTGACGGCCGCGACGAAACCCGACCACTGGTTGGAATTCTGCAAGAATAACTTCCCGGAACTGCCAGTATTTTGGGCTAAGCGGGAGGTTCAGGGTTTTTTTGAAGGGGAAAAACCTCACCTGCGACCCATTGGTCCTGTGTTCGCTTTTTCCGGTGTCGGAAATCCGGATTCATTTCTCGCGACTCTGAGAAGTGTTGTCCCTGTCTCAGGTTACCATTCTTTTAGAAATCATCATTTCTACTCGAAACGGGACGCCATCCGTGTTCTCGATGTAGCAAAGGCCCTCAGCGTGACTCATATCGTAACTACTGATAAGGATTGGTCTAAGGTGCATTCGCTTTTCGCAGATTCTCCAATGAGTCTTCTCACGCTGCGTATGTCCTACGTCCTCGACGAGAGTTATTTGGTTTGGCTCAAGGGACGGGTCTTGGCATGATCGTAAGAATCATTCTTGCCGCATCCTATTTTTCCCGGCTCCTGCCGCTTCGTTTTCTTTTGGTGGGTGGGGATATTTTGGGTTTGATCTGGTTCTATCTGATCCCGATTCGTCGCGGGGTTGTCATTTCCAATATTCGTTTCGCGTATCGGGAGAGCTTGAGCGATACCGAGATTTGGGCTCTTGCGCGTCGGAATTATCGCCACTATGGACGCATATTGGTGGAAATTCTGCGTTCCGTCTCGTGGAGTCGTTCGGATTATCTGTTGGAAGTCACCTATCACGGCCTCGACCAACTCATCGCACTCAAGGAGTCCGGGCGCGCTGCCTATGTTCTTTCTCTGCATGTCGGCAATTGGGAGGTGGCGATCGGAGCGACGGCGGCCAGCGGAATTCCCTTCTGTGTAGTAGTGAAGCAGGGAAATTCAACCCTCTACCGAAAAATGCAGGAGTGGTATCGCAGCCGCCAGGATGTGATGGTGCTCGCGGAATCACACACCGCGAATGAGATCCTGAAGTGCATTTCGTCTGGTCGTACTGTTGGTTTTGTTCTCGATCAGTTTATGGGTCCCCCCATTGGACTTCCGGTCACTTTTTTTGGCAGGGAGGCAGGCACCGCCGCGGCATTGGCGCTGCTCACGGAAAGGAGGAAGGCTGATGTTGTCCTGACTTACACGCACCGAGCTCTCGATGGGCGACTCCATGTCACTTTCGAGACTCTCCGGACTCCCCCCGGGGATCGGCCCGATTTGGCCGGGCGACTTTTTGAGAAAACGCAATTCTACAACGATCAGCTCGAGAGGGTTGTTCGTCGATATCCAGACCAGTGGATGTGGCTTCACAAGAGATGGAAAGATTATCGGGGTGAGCCACGTTGGCGCCGTCTCACCCAGGCCGCTGCCGTGTCGGGGATCACAATGGCTGTCATTTGCCTCCTGTCGTGCACGACGCAACCACCTATCACATCGCCAACCGGGATCGCCTTGCCGGATGACAAGCCGATCGAGGCCCCTCTGTTTGCGAAAGAGGACCCGAAGGCCATCATGGTTGCTCCTCCACCGACCGTAATGCCAACTCCTACTCCCATGGGAAAGGTCCACCACAAACCCGAAGTTTCCAAAAAAGTGGAGATGGCAGCGATGCCCATTGAAAATGTTCTTTCCTTCGCCGTTATCCCGAAAGATCGAATACCATTCGATGTTGGGGAGCGCCTTGAGATTGACCTGACGTGGATGGCGCTACCGGCTGGAACGGCAATTCTTGAGGTTAGAAATGGGGTGATGTTTGACACCCGCCCTACGTTTTGGCTGTGGGGAAACGTGCTTTCCTCGCGGCTCGTCGATGCGATCTACCACCTGGACAACACAGCGGAGTCCTATGTCGACAGTGAAGGGATGATTCCCTACAAATTTCTGCTTCATATGTTTGAAACCAATCAGAAGAAGGAAACCCGGGTTCTCTTTAACCACCCGAAGGCGGCGGCATTTTATTGGTCCAAGCGAATTTCTCAACGTTGGGGCGACGAAACAAACGATCGAACCGATACCCTTACTCCTCAAGCCAGGGACATGTTTTCCGCTCTCTAC
Source organism: Deltaproteobacteria bacterium (assembly GCA_016196825.1). Classification (GTDB taxonomy): domain Bacteria; phylum Bdellovibrionota; class FAC87; order UBA2466; family UBA2466; genus JACPWY01. Next base: position 208,615 of record JACPWY010000010.1, read on the forward strand.
TACAGCCGTCTTTTGGACTACCATCTCGGAGAAACACAGAGATTCCCCGTATACGAGAATGGGCAGAATTGGGAGGTTGAGGTCAATCCTGTGGCAAATGAATTGGTCAAGAGTCCCGCGGGCGTTTTCCAATGCTGGAAGCTCATGATATCCATTAAGCTAAGAAATGTTTTGTCGCAGGCTGGCGATGTTGCGATGTGGTTGAGTGACGACTCAAAAAGATATCTCGTGAAGTTCGATGCCAAAATCAAAATCGGTTCGCTCCTGGGCATATTGAGCAAAATCAGGGAGAAGACTTGAAGGTGTCCGCGGTGATTATTGCGTGCGACGAAGAGGCAACCATAGAGCGCTGCCTGAGGAGTCTGTCATTTTGTTCCGAGATAGTCGTGGTTGATTCTGGCAGCAATGATCGCACGGGTGAAATTGCACGTCGGTATTGCACTCGTTTTGAGGTCAAACAGTGGGCGGGCTTCTCGGCTCAGAAAAACTATGCTAACGCGTTGGCATCGGAAGACTGGATCCTGTCACTCGATGCCGATGAAGAGGTGACAGTGGAACTGCGAGAGGAGATCGAAACACTTGAGGCGCCCACCGATGGAACGGTAGCCTTTTCGTTGGCTCGACGAACCTATTACGGTGGTCGGTGGGTGAAGCACGGTGGTTGGTATCCCAATCGAGTAGTTCGACTCTTTAACCGGAAATCGGGCCAGTGGGTCGATGTGCCAGTTCACGAATACTGGCAGGCAGATGGCAAAGTTGGTTCACTCGAAACAGATCTAATCCACCATTCTTTTATTAGCATTGCCGACCAAGTTGATCGCAATAATCATTACTCATCTCTAGGGACCTCCCATCTCGCTCAAGAGGACACGAGATTCTCACTGTCCAAGCTCATTGTTAAGCCGATAGCTAAGTTTTTGGAAACCTTTGTCTGGAAAAGAGGGTTCCTGGATGGGTTGTTGGGCCTGATTATCTCGGTTTCGGCGGCGTACGCGGTATTCCTGAAATGGGCAAAACTTTGGGAGTTGGGGCAAGGTGAAGCGAAAAAATAGGGGCTTTGTGGTGACCCTCGATGGGCCGAGCGGAGCCGGTAAATCAACCGTGAGCAAGTTGCTGGCCGACTCTCTGGGCGGCCTGCTGATGGATACGGGTGCCATGTATCGGGCAGTTGCTCTTTTGTCTCTGGAATCGGGGCTCGAGCGGCCTTCGGCTTGGGCGAATCTCGCCCGAAGACTGAGTTTTGATGTTGATGTGAAATCCGGTGTGATTCTTGTGAATGATGCGAATCTCGGAGATCGGTTGCGGGGAGAACAGGTGAGCTCCATGGCTTCGCGGATCAGCCAGTTTACGAGTGTCCGAAAGGTCTTGACTGGTAGGCAGCGAACTCTCGGAAACAGGCTTTCCAAGCGCCACCCTGTAGTTGTTGAGGGGCGTGATATCGGCACCGTTGTCTTCCCGAACTCGCGGTTCAAGTTTTTCGTGACCGCCCAACCCAAGGTTCGCGCCGATCGGCGCTATCGGCAGCTCAAGGCCAAGGGGGTGAAGGGTATTTCCGTTGCCTCAATTCTTCGCGAGATCAATCGGCGTGATCGGCAAGATTCTATCCGAAAAGTAGCCCCTCTTCGTTGTCCGGAAGACGCTGTGATAGTCGACACCTCGAAAATGCCTATTCCGCAGGTGGTCTTGTTTCTGAAGAATCATATCGAGAGCAAATTGCTGTCTGTTTGAAGAGAGGCGGGCTACTCGTCGTCGTAATTTCTCTTCTGTCCAAGGGCCTCCATATTTTTGTGAGTGGCCGCAGCGACCTTCTTGAGTTCCTGTTCGTAGATCTCAAGTATCTTTTTTTCTATCGAGGATCGCATTTCACTGTTCAGCGGGTGAGCGATGTCTCGAAAGGTCCCGTCCTTGCGCTTCTTACTCGGCATTGCGACAAATAGCCCCGTGTTACCGTTGATGATCTTAAGATCCCGAACGACGAAGCAGTTGTCGAAGATGATTGTGACGTAGGCCTTGAGCTTGTCCTCATTGACCGGAAAAACCTTCACTTCGGTGATTTCCAAGTTGCACCTCCTGCTGCGGTTCAAGTTATGAAGACTCCTCAGCTAGACGCGGTACGTCTGAGCGGTCAGAAGTCTACAGTCATATTCTCGGCATATTGGGAGAAGAACTTGAGCGGAAGCTACGGCCATTTGAGAGGTCTCGTACAGGCCAAAGAGTGAGCTGCCGGAGCCGGACATCGAAGAAAAAAAAGCCCCTGATCGACTGAGCGCTTGCGTGAGTGCCAGAATCTGGGGGTGTCGTGCTGCCACAATTGGGAGGAGATCATTCTGAGCGGTCAGAGTGTATTCCTTGAGAGAGGACAGTGAAAGCTTTCGGTTGAGGGGGGTGACAGGCAATGACAATTCGCCATCCGATTCGCGGAACTCGCTAAAGACATCCGCTGTACGAGACGAAAAGGCAGGTAAGAGCACCAACAATCCCAAAGACTCGGCAAGCGCACTTTCGAAGGAGAGGAGCTGCCGAATCTCTCCAACCCCAGTCACCCAGGTGGGTGCTGGCTCGAGAAAAAAGGGCACATCGGCCCCGAGGCCGGCCGCGATATCGTTGATCGTCGCGTGATCGACTCCGAGGCCTGCTGAGAGAACTCGTAAGGTTGTGGCCGCATTGCTCGAGCCACCCCCTAGTCCACCACCGACGGGAATTCGCTTCAGGATTGTTACCCTAAAATAGGGGATTTCCGCGATTTGCCTGAGCCGGCCAAGCGTTCTAGCCACAATATTGTCATTCGATGGAATAGCAGGTTTATGGGTTGTTGCCGTGTCCCAGTGAACATCAACGCGATCGGCGGTGTCGGGTTCGAATCGTAGATCATCGCAGATTGATACGGGCCAAAAGAGACTCGCAAGCTCGTGATAACCATCGGGGCGGCGCCCGGTCAGCCGAAGTCCAATGTTGATTTTGGCCGGCGCTCGGTGCGTGACGCCAATGACAGTTGACCAGTTGTTATGCACGCGCCGTATTCTGTTAGATCCAGGTTGAAAAAACAAAGCCTTGGGTTGGCGGTGCCGTACGTTTCAGCTCAAATCGACCAGTCAAACCTCGAAATAGCCCCGTTTGCCTCAGAAAGTAGTTTTTAATATCAATAGCTTACCGAATATAACGCGGCACGAAAGTTGAACCTTCAGAGGGGTGGGGGGTTTGACGATGAACGTCGTCTTTGAGCGCAGAGGGAGCTTTAGAAATAAGCTTCAATACTTCTACAGTATCGGTGTGTTCGTTGGGGTGCTCGGCACAGCTTACCTGTTGATGGATCGGGAGTCGGGGATGCGCCTCCCGCCCGAGAGCGTTCAATCCGCATCCAATTACAGGGTTGAGGCCGGGGTAGGAGACGATGCCTTGGCTCGTTTGATCGAGGTGGAAAATGCTCTGACGGCGGTTAGAGAGAGTTCTCGAGCCAAGGATCCGAAGCGAAGTGTAGACCACGCTGATTTCCCTCGAAAGCTTGGAATCTCTACGAAATAGGTGATAACTAAAAGCGTGAACGCAATCTTTCTGTCCGACGTTCATCTGCAGGACTCCTCCAGTGTTAAAGCCCGGCTTGTTATTCGGTTTCTCGATGAGGTGGTCAGTCGCTATTCCCACCTTTTCATACTCGGCGATCTTTTTGATGTGTGGCCGGGCACAGATGGTCACCTAGCCAAGAAATTTCGCCCGGTGCTGAGTTCGCTCAGAAATCTTACGGAAAGGGGTTGCGAAATCCATTACATCGAAGGGAACCACGACTTTTGCTTGGGTCCCTTTTTCCGGGAGTCGCTCGGGATTCAAGTCCATGAAAAACAGTTCCTCGGGAACCTTGGTGGCCATCGGGTGCTCATGCTCCATGGCGATCTTGGAAATCCCAAGCAACACAGTTACCGGGTCTTGCGAAAAGTCTTGAGGTCAGCCCCGGTTCAACTCTTTCGTCGCATGATACCCGGTCAGATGGTTTTTGATATTGGGCGCAAGACCTCACGCATGAGTCGGGAATATCAAGGGCCGATCAATGAACGGCGAGAGTCGACAATCAGAGAGATCTATCGCGATTCTGCGCGCCAGCTTTGGGCCGAGGGGTTTGATACGGTGATTATGGGCCATACCCATATTCCCGATGAAATGATCAGTATTGTCGCGAATCGTACACGCCGCTATTTCAATCTGGGTGATTGGGTCAAGAATTTCACATACCTTGAGTTCGACGGAATCAACTTTTATACTAAACGTCATCCGGTAGTTGCGCAGTGATCGGAGGGTGGCGTGCTCGCAGGGGCTGTCCCATACTACGAATTTCCCCATAGGGAGTGGTCTTCGTTGCAAGGGTGCACCGCACCAGAGAAAAATTCCACCATCTACATTCCGTGGGGGGTCCATGAAAAAGAAAGGGGAGTTCTCGATCTCACGCGCTCGTCAAAACTGTGCTTGGAAAGGCTGCTCGAGCGTTTAGGGGATCAGAAAATATCGGCTCGCATCGTGTTCGGTTTTCATGGACCGCAGTCGATTCCACAGTGGCTGTATTCCTGTCCCAGGAAAGCCACAGTCTATTCCGCAGCCCTTGATGGTGTGGCCACCCGATTCTGTGTCACGCGAGTGCCACATTTCCGGCAGGTCGAATTCCACGAGGCCTTCAGTTCATTTCTCATGGAAACCCTTCGTCTTCTCAATTTGTACAGAATGCCGGATGGTCCAATCGAGTCAGTGGAATTTAGTCCGGGGTTCTTCACGGGCGACCTTTCGGTTCCAACCGCGGATGAACTTGATCTGCACCTGATTTCGAAATACGGCGATTACAAAGGTTTCAATGCGGCCTACGGCACCCATTTTACCTCTATGGGGGGCGAGGAGTTTCTGAAAAGACTCCCAGTTCTTTTAGAAAAGAGACGTTGGATTGCATGCGCCGATGTGAGGGCGATTCATCGCGCGAATCTTCGAAAATGGGCCGCAGAACTTCCAGCGCAATTGTCCCGCACTGAGCAATTTGATCGTTTTCAGGGGGTTGAGGTTTTCGATGAGTCCCTCATCGTGGTCGACGATCTCATTTTCCCCTTTCTTGTGGGGGGGGGCTTCCACCCCTCCCTCTTAAGACACTATGGTAGAGTCGCCACCGCATTTCGTTCGGGACTCTCCCCTTCGCCCGCCGATTCGCGTTTGGTGTGTTGGGCCGACAAATGGCTAGGTTCGGAAACGGTCAAGCGTCTCAAGGAGCGAGCCAATTCGGGCAGCGCTATTCTCCTGGTTGGAGAGATTCCAGTCTACGATGAGAAGATGCAGGTTCTTTCGGATCTCACTGGGCTGAAGGCCAGGGCCATCAAGTGGGGGCGGTCCATCTTTTCATTTCGCCCTATCGGATCCGGAGGCATTTACACCGCGGCCACGGGAAGCGATTGGGGTGGCCTCATGACAGATTTTTCTTCTTTAGGAGGAGAGGCAAGTGCGCGTCACTAACTATTACTCTCTTCTCCGAGGTCTCGCTCCGCTTGGACATCTTCACCGTCGCGCCATTGCGGTCCTCCTCGGTTTGCAGCGGACCGAGTGGACGATTTCGGAACGTCTCGGCGGGGTCGAGTTTGATCGCTACCGAATAGAGGCTTTTCCCAAAGGCACAGGCCGCGAGGGCACCGTTACCGTCAACCATGTGCCCCCCAATCTCCCAGAAGTACCGGCCCGCCGAAAATTGTCACTAGCCAGGCACCTTTTGCCCTACCCATTTTCCATCTTTTCGGCAACAGAGAATCCGGCCGAGACGGTTCTCAAGGTGGAGGGTGAGGGAGCGGACTCAGCCTTGAGGCTCATCGAAATCCTTTCCGTTATTGAACAACTCTTACATTCCGTAGAGTTCCTTTGGCTCCGCCTCAGCGGAAACGAGATCTCACTGAATCTTCTTTTTCACTGCGTTCGGAAGGAGATCTTAAAAGCTGGCGTAATCGAACCGACTCATGAACTTCAGGGGCTATTCTCTTGTCTTGGCAGCGTGCCTCTCCGCCTAGACGAATTTATTGGCACGCGGGCAGCCTTCTTGCCCCTAGAAACTGGTGCCGAACCCGGGTTTGAGGCGCTGAAATGTCTTGAAAGTCAGGTTCTTTCCTTCGCCTCTTCCCTGTTGGGGTTCAGTCCAAGCAGAGTTCCCAGCTTGTCAATCACCTAAAGAATTGATACTTACAACCCCGCTTTAACCTTGCCCTTTTGCTAAGGGCCTTCGCTCTCGGGCGTTGTTCGAAAGGAGATCAGATGACCACACCAGCGGTCGCAAACCACAACTACGAAACCATTTACGTACTTAAGTCGGGAATATCGGATACCGACAGCCAAGTCATTCACCAGAAGGTGGACAACGTAATTGCCAAATTTTCTGGAAAGCTTAAGCAGCGCGATGATTGGGGTTTGAAGGAGTTAGCCTACCCAATCAACGATGAAACCAATGGTCGTTACTGCGTTGCTATCTATGATGGTAAGGCGGGTGTCGTGGAAGAGATCGAAAGACACTTCAAGATCTTGGATAACGTTATTCGCTTCCTCACCGTCCGTGTGGATAGTTCGTACGACTATGAAAAGGTGAAAAAACAGATTCAGGCTGCCGAGGAGGAGGCCCGAAAGAACCGCGAGTATCGTGAGCAGAAAAAACGAGGCGGGTATTAAGCGGGTGGCTTGAGCTTCGGGAATGCGCTTTGAATGAGGTTGTTCTAATCGGTAAGGTCTCCCGGGTTGGTCCGATAGAATACACTCCGTCAGGAATTCCAACGCTCGAGCTGGGTCTCGCTGCCAGGCAGAACCTTTTTGGGCGAGAAGATTTTGGATACTTTGAAGTCATTGCGACGGGTGACAATGTTGCTACGGCTTCGAAAATGAGAGTGGGCACTGCGGTTAGTTTGACCGGATCATTGTGGCAAAGGTGCTACAGAAATCGGAAGGGCCAGCAGGTGAGTGAAACCAAAGTGGTACTCAATAGTTTGACTAAGGTAGAGGAGAAATAAATGGAAGAACGAGTTAAAGATAGCGCTGGTCAAGGCACTGGCGGTGGCGGAGAAAAGAGATCGTTTCAACGTCGGCGCGGATGCCGTTTTTGCGTTGAGCCCGATCTTCTGATTGATCACAAGGACCAAAACCTGCTCGCTTCTTTCCTAACGGAGCGATTCAAAATTATTCCTCGACGAATTTCTGGCAATTGCGCCAGCCACCAGCGTGGATTGAGTTTGGCCGTAAAACGGGCTCGACACCTGGCGGTTGTGCCATACAGCGCTTCCCAGCTTTGATCGTGAGGTTTAGATAAGCGATGCGCGTGATGAATGATCTAAGCGAGGAGAGGAGCCCGGTCCTCTTCGATCCATTACAGTTTTTGGGCTGTGTGGCCCTCAACTGCTTGCTAGCCCTTTTCTTCATGGGGGCCCCGTTTGGCGTCCTCTTTTCGCACCGGGTTTTGCCGCATCCGATCTCCAAGGTGGCATGCATTTTGGGGATTGCCATTTCCCACGTCATTTTCGGATTGCCCATCGGACTACTCATCGTGTTGATGCTGATTGGATTGGTGACCGTTGACTCCGTGGAAAGGGGAGTTCCCGTTCAGCGAGTTCTTCTTAACTCCGTCTTCTGTAGCCTCTTTGGGGCAGTTGCTGTCCTTGTGGTGAGTGCGCGGATGAGTGGCGAAAGTATCCCACACTACTGGAGCTCACTAGCCGATTGGATGTCTCACCAGATCCTCGCACGTCTTGACGTGGCTCCTTTTCCCCTGGATCGCCTGACCAGCATGATCGAAATCCAGTTTCCCATTTCCATGGTTGCGATCGTTCTTTTGTCTGTTTGGCTGGGTGTCGGATTGGCTTCCCACCTCTCTTGGTTCAGCGACGAGCATCCCCTCTGTTCCCAGCGTCTGCGGAAGACTCGATGGAGTATCTGGATTGTCGCCGGTTTTATCGCTACGACTGTCGGGCGGTTTTTGATGACGAGCGAAAGGGCCGCTCTGGCCGTAGCTGGAGCGGAGGCCATTTTTGCGGTTCTGCTATTCTGCCAGGGGTGCGTGGCTGTCTCGAATATTCTCGAACAGCGTAGCTTGAGTCGGGCTGCGCGATCTTTTTGGTATGTTGTTCTGTCGACGTTGGGGTTTTATTTTTCAGTTGCCCTTGGTGTGGTCTGGATGATTGCGCCGGCTAGGGCAAGATTTCGAAGGAGGATGGATCATGAAAGTAATATTACGTGAGTCGCTGTCTAATCTTGGTCAGGCTGGTGCCGTCGTGAACGTATCGCCGGGTTACGCCCGCAACTATTTGATTCCCAGGCAGTATGCGATTCCCGCCACTGCGGCCAATATGAAAGTGTTTGAGCACGAAAAGAAGTTCTTAGAAGCACGTCGAGACAAGATGTACAAAGAGGCCGAAGCCATGAAGGTAAAGCTTGAGAAGGTTTCGTGTTCGATTTCCAAAAAGGTCGGTGAACAGGATAAGCTTTTCGGTTCGGTGACCGCGCAGGATGTTGAGAAGGCGTTTGCGGCGGAAGGCTTCCAGATCGATAAAAAGGACATTCTTTTGGCCGAGCCCATCAAGGCGTTGGGCGTTTATACAGTTCCCATTCGTCTCTTCGAAGACGTTGTTGCCAACACCAAGGTCTGGGTTGTTCGCGAGTAGTTTCTCGGCCGGCGCATGTGCGCCGGCCCCTTATTCTTCTGAGCCAATCTTTTGAAAAGACTCAATCGATTTTTTGATCATCACGTACAGTTCATTGTTATTGCTCGCCACTCCAAAATCGACAGTTATTAGGTAGAACTCTCCGTCCGATTTCTTGATTTTGAAATCCGAACGAATGAGCCCATTTTCAGATCGAAATGTTCTTGTCAACGCGGCCATGTTGCCCAGGGTGACCTCATCCCAGTCTCCCGTTGTAAGGTCACCTAGGTCAGTGAATTGGTTGGCGTCGGACTTGACTACGTCCGCCTGAATGACGGGACGAGGCACACCGACTTGAATCGGCGCGATAACCTGCGTAAGACTTCCCGATTCACCCGCCTCCCAATTTCCCGGGCGCTTGAATCCATACCCGCCCGTCCTATTGATGACCATTCCATTTCCGATTTCGAATCCGCCAACCGGGTTGATTGATCCACCTCCAATTGGAGATGCGTCCGAGACCAGACACCAAGCCCCTACGAGAAGGCTCATTCTAACCAGCGATCTTTGCCATGCGTGAGTGGTGGTCATGGTGTCTCTCCTTTTTGGGTGAGTGGAAAAAGATAGAGCCCTATGAAATAGACCTCGTCAGGATCTTTCTCCATTCCGTACTTTCGGTTTAGCTTTTTTCGAAACTCTTTGATCTCTTCCTTAACATCTTTCAAACGATTGCTTGGGACTGCGACCACAAGTCCGGACAGCTCCCTCTTGCTGATGGGAACCGAAAAAATGGAGTTGATCGCTTTTCTCAAATAGGTGCGATGAAGTCCCCGATTGACGTGCGACGGGACCTCATCACTTGTTGCCAGAAGAGGCTCCCTCTGTTCGAGTCTCCCCGAAGGACCCCGGAACAGCAAATTGAGGCGCAGCAAGAGCTCAAGGCTCTCTTTAGCCTGCTCAGGTGTGATCTTTTTGCCAAGCCGCTTTGCGATGAGCTCGGGATCCTCTTTAAATCCCTTGGTCACCGCAAGCTCTCGAATGACGGAATGATGCCAGTCCAGAAGGAACTTGAGACGTTCGGCCTTCAATGGGATCGCGACCCGCTGTTTCTCCTGATACTTGAGAAGTGATCGAAGGTGTTGCTCCTTGCTATCAGGGTCGGACACTTCCTGGTAAAGCACCAACTCCCGGAAGTACTTTTCCTCATCTCGGCTGAGACTCAGTCCTCTCGCGAACTGGTATAATGTGCGGTCTGTGATTCGCCTCTTTCCATCCACCACTAGCTTTAGGTAATTGGGCGAGCCAAGCCGAGCCTTCCGTGCGAAGAGCCGGTAGCTGTATGCGGGATTCCTCTTCTTGTGGAATTGATAATAGTCCTGAAGGAATTCTCGGTAGTCGAAATAGTCAAAAAGATTTGGAGTTCCACTGGTTTCTAGCGATACACCAGTCATCTTCCCCGCCCCATCCAAATAAGGGTGGTGAGGAAGCCCCGGAGTTCAAAACGAAATGCCCCAGATCGACTCCTCCCCCAACCTAACTCAAGGATCTTCTACCTAGCCACCCGCCAAATTTCAACAAGTATTGAGACGTCGACCTACCAATGCCCGGTGGAAACGAGCGTGGAGCGAGCGTTATGGAGCGCTACTTCAAAATGCCTCGCGTCGGCCGGAACTTCTTCGAGGCTATGCTCAGCGCCAATGTAATAGATGTTGGGGGCGTGCCGGTTGGACGCGTTCGCTGGTCTCTGTGTTAATGGTGACAGCGGATAGTGCACTATTTTTTCTGCGCATGCAGCGCCAGGGGCGCCGTCCTTCCTTCGCACAAGAATTTCTCTTCGGAGAGCTTTTACAAATTTTGCCTGCTCTTCATGGTTCGTCAGATCAAAACCCGGCATCGTGCATACATAAAGATCCGATCGGTGTTTTTGGTTCCCCTCATAGTGAAAAGAGTGCGCCACAGAACGAAACTCCTTGAATCGGAACCCAAACGAATCTGTCGACGATAATACTGAATCACCCCCCAGTGTCCCGAACAGTATCTCAATGGCGCCCCGAGGGGTTTCGCCTCCTGCCTTGCCAGAAAGGGACGGGGAAATCCCTCCGAGTTCTGCGAGTCGCGCCAAGGATGCACCCCAGAGAATCTGGTCGAACTTTATTGCCGATTCATCGGCAAATCGAACCTCGCCCACCTCGATATTGTTGATGAGCCCTTTTTTCATTGTGAGCAACCCCGACAATTCGCGAGCGACCAACCGCTCCTTCCAGCCTCTCTCGCTCAAATGGATCGTGTGTGCCGCATCTATTTGGTTGGAAATCGCCAGAAAGCTCGGCCTTGCGATGCCCAAACTTCTAATCTCAACCTCAGGAAGTAATCGTCGAAGAATATCAGCGCTATCAAGACAAAAAAAAGGGTAAATCAGAGGGTCTTGTGGCTCCATCCGCTCGCTTGGCTCCTCCACGACGACGCACGGAAGGCCCGTTCGGAGTAGGGTGTCCACGATCAGGTGACAGATAGCCGAGCTTCCTACGACACAGGTAATCACCCTAAGAAAGTACCGCCAAAACGCCGCCCTGAAAAGCCGCGTCCCCCCATTGCACTATCCTTTCTTACTCAAGTATTTTCGGTCACTTGAATCAGCAGTTGACAGAATTGAGGGGGGTTACTAATAGATAGCTCTCTGGACTTTCGGTCTTTGAAAACTAAATAGCAGAACGCAAATACGGGCCAACGAAAATCAATTCCAGGCCTCACGGTCTGGAATTTAGTTACGGGAAGAAATTCCCAAAACTTAACTGAAGAGTTTGATCCTGGCTCAGAACGAACGCTGGCGGCGTGCCTAATACATGCAAGTCGAACGAGAAAGTGGGGCAACCCATGAGTAAAGTGGCAAACGGGTGAGTAATACATAGGTAACCTACCTCCAAGATGGGGATAACCTTCCGAAAGGAGGGCTAATACCGAATGAGACCACGGCTACATATGTAGCTGGGGCCAAAGGTGGCCTCTACTTGTAAGCTATCGCTTGGAGATGGGCTTATGCACCATCAGCTAGTTGGTGAGGTAAAAGCTCACCAAGGCTTTGACGGTTAGCTGATCTGAGAGGTTGATCAGCCACACTGGAACTGAGACACGGTCCAGACTCCTACGGGAGGCAGCAGTAGGGAATATTGCGCAATGGAGGAAACTCTGACGCAGCGACGCCGCGTGGGTGATGAAGGCCTTCGGGTCGTAAAGCCCTGTCGGAAGGGACGAAAAACGAAATGGTTAATATCCATGTCGCTTGACGGTACCTTTAAAGGAAGCACCGGCTAACTACGTGCCAGCAGCCGCGGTAATACGTAGGGTGCAAGCGTTGTTCGGAATCATTGGGCGTAAAGCGCGTGTAGGTGGTTAGGTAAGTCGGGTGTGAAATCCCTGGGCTCAACCGAGGAAGTGCATCCGAGACTACTTAGCTGGAGGATGGCAGAGGAAGGTGGAATTCCTAGTGTAGAGGTGAAATTCGTAGATATTAGGAGGAATACCGGCGGCGAAGGCGGCCTTCTGGGCCATTCCTGACACTGAGACGCGAAAGCGTGGGGAGCAAACAGGATTAGATACCCTGGTAGTCCACGCTGTAAACGATGGGTACTAGGTGTTGCGGGAATTGACCCCTGCAGTGCCGACGCTAACGCATTAAGTACCCCGCCTGGGAAGTACGGCCGCAAGGTTAAAACTCAAAGGAATTGACGGGGGCCCGCACAAGCGGTGGAGCATGTGGTTTAATTCGATGCAACGCGAAGAACCTTACCTGGGTTTGAAATCCCCGGACCACCCTAGAGATAGGGTTTCCCCTTCGGGGGCCGGGAGTACAGGTGCTGCATGGCTGTCGTCAGCTCGTATCGTGAGATGTCGGGTTAAGTCCCTTAACGAGCGCAACCCTTGTCCTTAGTTGCCACCATTTAGTTGAGCACTCTAGGGAGACTGCCGGTGTTAAACCGGAGGAAGGCGGGGATGACGTCAAGTCCTCATGGCCCTTATGTCCAGGGCTACACACGTGCTACAATGGCCGGCACAAAGGGTTGCTAACTCGCGAGAGGGAGCTAATCTCAGAAAGCCGGTCTCAGTTCGGATTGAAGTCTGCAACTCGACTTCATGAAGCTGGAATCGCTAGTAATCGCGGATCAGCACGCCGCGGTGAATACGTTCCCGGGCCTTGTACACACCGCCCGTCACACCACGAAAGTCCACTGCACCAGAAGTCGCTGTCTTAACCGTAAGGAGAGAGGTGCCCAAGGTGCGGTTGATGATTGGGGTGAAGCCGTAACAAGGTAGCCGTAGGGGAACCTGCGGCTGGATCACCTCCTTTCTTAGGAGTAATTTTTAGAAACTCTGTTTCCAAGAATGAAACTAGAGGTCAATCCCGTATGAGCTTCTGCTATTTAGTTTTCAGCGACTGAGAGACTTTGGTCTTTTAAAAGTTGGTTGTTCGGAAAGCCTAGGACTTTCGTTGGGCCTATAGCTCAGGTGGTTAGAGCGCACGCCTGATAAGCGTGAGGTCGGAAGTTCAACTCTTCCTGGGCCCACCATAACCAACAGTCGCGTTCGATTTTGTGTTGGGTAACACCTGCACAATGGTCTTTGACAATTGCATAGAGCTGCTGTCCAGTTTCTTAAGCTGGATATTCTCCAATTTGAATAAGTTGTTAAGCTACTAAGAGCATACGGTGAATGCCCTGGTGCTGAGAGACGACGAAGGATGTGGTTAGCTGCATTAATCCTCGGGTAGTTGCTAAACAAACTGTGACCCGGGGGTCTCCGAATGGGAAAACCCACTAGAGTAACCCTCTAGTATTGCATGTTGAATAAAATAGATATGCAAAGAGAACGAAGGGAACTGAAACATCTAAGTACCTTCAGGAAAAAAAATCAAATGAGATTCCCCCAGTAGTGGCGAGCGAACGGGGAACAGCCCAAACCAAATGTATGTAAGCTGGTAGGCGTTGTATATTTGGGGTTGCGGTACCTTTCCGATATTTCTACCAAGATATCAAAGAGTTACAAAAGGAGTTACGAGCCGAACTGTCTGGAAAGGCAGGTCCTAGACGGTGATAACCCGGTAGGTGTAGTAATTTCTCTCTTGAGAGGCTACCAAGTACCATGGGACACGTGTAATCCTGTGGGAATCTGGGAGGACCATCTTCCAAGGCTAAATACTACTCAGCAACCGATAGCGTACTAGTACCGCGAGGGAAAGGTGAAAAGAACCCCGATAAGGGGAGTGAAATAGAATCTGCAACTGTATGCTTACAAACAGTCGGAGGGCTATGGTCTTTGACCACGCCTGACGGCGTACCTTTTGTATAATGAGCCAGCGACTTACTCTTTGTAGCGAGGTTAAGCCGATTGAGGTGTAGCCGTAGCGAAAGCGAGTCTTAAATGGGCGTTTAGTTGCAAGGAGTAGACCCGAAAGCAGCGTGAGCTAGGCATGGGCAGGATGAAGTAGGGGTAAAACCCTATGGAGGTCCGAACCGACTATGGCTGAAAACATAGCGGATGACCTGTGCCTAGGAGTGAAAGGCTAATCAAACCTGCATATAGCTGGTTCTCCCCGAAATCTATTTAGGTAGAGTCTGGCGGATTGAATAACGGAGGTAAAGCACTGGATGGGCTAGGGGTCCTACAAGACTACCAAACCCAACCAAACTCTGAATTCCGTCTATTTGTACCGCTGGAAGCAGAAGATGTGGGATAAACTTCATATTCGAGAGGGAAACAGCCCAGATCGCCAGCTAAGGTCCCAAAATCTGAACTAAGTGGGAAAGGTTGTGTGAGCGCATAGACAGCCAGGAGGTTGGCTTAGAAGCAGCCATCCTTTAAAGAAAGCGTAATAGCTCACTGGTCAAGCGAACATGCGCCGAAAATTTAACGGGGCTAAAGTTCAGTACCGAAGCTGCGGGTCAAATCGTAAGATTTGGCGGTAGGGGAGCGTTCTATTGTAGATTGAAGCCAGAGCGAAAGCACTGGTGGACGAAATAGAAGTGAATATGCTGGCACGAGTAGCGATAAGACGGGTGAAAAACCCGTCCGCCGTAAACCCAAGGATTCCTGGGCTAGGTTAATCCTCCCAGGGTTAGTCGGGTCCTAAGCCGAGGCAGAAATGCGTAGGTGATGGCAAGCAGGTCAACATTCCTGCACCACTGAATTGGCGTTATCAGCGAAGGGGGGACGGAGAAGGGTATACGAGAGTCCATGTGGATTGGGCTTGAGATGCTGTAGGGCGTGCTATTGGCAAATCCGTGGCACACATACCTGAGAGTAAGGACGAGAAGACTCCTTCGGGTTTCTTCAAGTTGTAAATCCCATGCTTCCTAGAAAAGCCTCGTAGCGAGTCAGTTTAGTGCCCGTACTGCAAACCAACGCAGGTGGGTGAGGAGAAAATCCTAAGGCGCTCGAGAGAACTCTGGTTAAGGAACTAAGCAAATTGACACCGTAACTTCGGAAGAAGGTGTGCCCATAGTAGGTGACCGCTAACAACGGAAGCTGAAACGGGTTGCAGAGAGCAGGGGGTAGCGACTGTTTACTAAAAACACAGGGCTCTGCGAAGTCGCAAGACGACGTATAGGGTCTGACGCCTGCCCGGTGCTGGAAGGTTAAGGGGAGAGGTCAGCCGTAAGGTGAAGCCTTGATCCGAAGCCCCAGTAAACGGCGGCCGTAACTATAACGGTCCTAAGGTAGCGAAATTCCTTGTCGGGTAAGTTCCGACCTGCACGAATGGCGTAACGACTTCCCCACTGTCTCAACCAGAGACTCGGCGAAACTGGACAGGCTGTGATGATACAGTCTACCCGCAGAAAGACGGAAAGACCCCGTGAACCTTTACTGTAACTTGGCATTGAAACTCGGGTTATTATGTGTAGGATAGGTGGGAGGCTTTGAAGCAGAGGCGCTAGCCTTTGTGGAGCCGTCCTTGAAATACCACCCTTACTAGCTTGGGTTTCTAACCTCGCGCCGTTATCCGGTGCAGGAACAGTGTCTGGTGGGCAGTTTGACTGGGGCGGTCGCCTCCCAAATTGTAACGGAGGCGTACAAAGGTTCCCTCAGACTGATTGGAAACCAGTCGTAGAGTGCAAAGGCATAAGGGAGCTTAACTGCAAGACAGACATGTCGAGCAGGAGCGAAAGCTGGTCTTAGTGATCCGGTGGCTCCGAATGGAAGGACCATCGCTTAACGGATAAAAGGTACTCCGGGGATAACAGGCTGATCTCCCCCAAGAGTTCACATCGACGGGGAGGTTTGGCACCTCGATGTCGGCTCATCACATCCTGGGGCTGTAGTAGGTCCCAAGGGTTCGGCTGTTCGCCGATTAAAGTGGTACGCGAGCTGGGTTTAGAACGTCGTGAGACAGTTCGGTCCCTATCTTCTGTGGGCGCAGGATATTTGAGGGGATCTGTCCTTAGTACGAGAGGACCGGGATGGACAGACCGCTGGTGTTCCAGTTGTCCCGCCAGGGGCATTGCTGGGTAGCTAAGTCTGGAAAGGATAACCGCTGAAAGAATCTAAGTGGGAAGCCAACCCCAAGACAAGATATCCCTGAGGCTTTGGCCTCCTAAAGACCGCTCGTAGACTACGAGATTGATAGGCTGGGTGTGTAAGCGTAGTAATACGTTGAGCTAACCAGTACTAATTGGTCGTGCGGCTTAACTTAAAATCACTTCTTGTTCGGATTGAGAGAATTAAGGCAGCTCTATGCATTGTCATTGGATCAATCGTGTTTTATGATGCAATACGGTTTTTGAAAGTTTGGGGTGTTTTTAGAGAGCGGGTCACACCTGTTCCCATTCCGAACACAGAAGTTAAGCCGCTCATCGGCAATGATACTGCGAGGGAAACTTCGCGGGAAAGTAGCACGATGCCCCAATTACTTGAGCCCAGAGCTGTTTTACAGTCTCTGGGCTCTTTTTTTGAGGCGTGATGGAAGAGAAAACTGATAGGTCTGCTGCTCGGTCCACTGATGAAGCTGCGGAGGGTAAGCGCGATTTGAGAAATGCGTTTGCCCTGTGTGTTTTGGCGGTCATTGTTTTTCGATCCTTCATTGTTGAGCCGTTTAAGATTCCATCTACAAGCATGGTGCCAACACTTCAGAAAGGCGACCACATCTTCGTTTCGAAGTTTAGTTATGGGCTTTCTCTGCCATTCTCAAAAACTCTTTTGGCTAAGTGGGCATCTCCGAGGCGTGGCGATGTGATTGTTTTCCTTTTTCCTCGAGATGAATCGGTTCACTACATCAAACGGGTGGTTGGAGTGCCCGGGGACAAAATCCAGATTGAAGGTCGAAAGGTCGTCATTAACGGTCAGGAAGTGAAGCGTGATTTGATTTCTAATGTGGCTTCTTTGGAACACGTTTATGGCTCAGAGAATCTATCTGGAGAAATCTACGCGGAGAAATTGGGGGACGTTGACCATTTTGTTCGCTTCGCGGGGAAGAGAAGTGATTCTCGCGGCACGACGGAGTGGGAAGTCCCACCAGATCAGTTTTTCGTGATGGGGGATAATCGGGATGATTCCTACGATAGTCGCGAAGGCTATTTTGTGCCGAGAGAGAATATTAAGGGGCGAGCACAGGTTATTTGGTTGTCGCTGGATATGGAGCGCGCTTGGGGGAAAATGGATAAAGTAAGGTGGGCGCGCTCGTTTGTGAAAATTAGGTAAAGCCCGTTGGATTCTACCATGTGGGAGGGTCGCCAAGGTGAGGAGAAATCTCGGGGGCCAAGCCACATTTCCACAACATATTTGCTGGGGAGAATCTAAGAAACCGCATAGCCGTGGAAGGCTGAGTTTTTCTTGCTGATGGATTTAGTCGTTCTCGTAGAATGAATCGTGCCATTGCGCTTGTGGCCTCGTTACTCGTTCGAAGGAAATCTTGGCTGCGGGAAAAAGCCCTTAGGCTTAAGGGGCTGCGAGGGCGGCGCCTATGGCCCCTGCCCAGCTCCCAAGTTCACAGGGGCGGATTTGGACATGGGAAGCGGCGTTTGGGAAGGCGTGTTTTTGGACATATTCGGCGATGATCGGGAGATGGACAGAGATTCCTTTTGAGAGGCCGCCACCAATCAGGATGCAGTCGGGGTCGAAGGCGTTGGCTAGGCCCGTGATAGCAATAGAGAGTGCGTTTAAAAAATCGTCGAGGGCTTCCCGATAGGTCGGGTTCTTTGGGGCTTGGGTGAAAATTTCCTCTGCCGAGACGTCGGGAAAAAGTCGTTTGAGGGCGCTGGCGGAGCAGTAGCGTTCGAAGCAGCCCGTGTTGCCGCAATTGCAGGGGATGCCGTCGTAGCGAATGGTGATATGACCGAGTTCGGCGCCGGTGCCGGTAGATCCCGTGAAGAGTTTTCCATCGATAATGATTCCCCCGCCGATTCCGGTGCCAAAAGCGAGTAAAATCACGTTGTGAAAGCCCCGGGCTGCGCCGAGTTTCCATTCGGCGACAGTGGCGCTGTTAGCGTCGTTGAGAACTCGGGTTGGGAGCGTAGTGTCTGCGCGGACCCAGTCGGCGAGGGGTACGTTGGTCCAGTCTAAAAAGTTGGGGGAGTTGACGACAACGCCAGTGATTGGGTGGACGGTTCCTGCGCAGCCAATCCCGATCGAGAAAAACGGGGGTTTAGGGGAGGGCACCTGTCGAAGAGTCTGGGGGTTGGAGCTGGTTGTAAGAAATTCCGGCTGTCGAAGGTTTGGGAGGTTGTGGACGGTAGTAGGAGGGTCGGGGGTTCGAAGGGGCGGATCCTTGCGGGCCGGAGTAGGAAACTCTGGGTGTTTAAGAGTCGAATCGTTGTGGCTGGTCGTTAGAAACTCGGGCTCTGGCAGAGTTGAATGGTTGTGGGCCGTGGTTGGGAGCCTGGGTTGTTGGAGAGTCGGGTTGTTGAGTGTAGGTGTGAGAAGCCCAGGTTTTCGAAACGTTGGGGGGTTTTGGGCCTTCGCAATGAACTCGTGCTCTTGACGCATCTGAGGGGTATGAAAGCCTGTGAGAGTCTCAGTCTGTGGAAGAGTTGAGGGGTCGATGGAATCTAAGAAATAGGAGCTGGCGCGGTTAATGGCCTCTGCTATTGTGCGGCGGACGGCATTTGCGCCTGCGTTTGCGTTGGATGGAATTTGGTGGCGGAAAATTACGCGCTGGCGGTTTTCGAGGATGACGATCTTGATGTTAGTACCGCCGATGTCTAGACCTAGCGTGTAAGTGTTTCTGACCGTCATCGTTTGACGGCAGGGTATACGGTTGGGGGATCTTGGGCTAGTCTTTTCGAGCGCGTATGGCCACCCCTGTCTGCAGCGTGAAAAATCTCCGAGTGAAGTACGGGCTCCGGGTTCCTGTGGAGGATGTGAGTTTTGAGATCGAGCCCGGGGAGGGGCTTGCTCTATTGGGGATGAATGGAGCGGGGAAGAGCTCCATTGTCCGAACACTGCTGGGGATTATGGCAGTGCGGACTGGGCAAGTCTCGGTACTGGGGGCCGTCGACGTGCGAAGTCGATTGGGGGAGATTGGCTATTGTCCTGAAGATGCCGCGCCGCCTGAGTTTTTGACGGTGGCCGAGTATATGGGTTTTTTGGCTCGGGTGAGAATTGCAGCGCCAGAAGAGAGAAAGAGTGCGGTGGATGACGTACTCAGGGTTTTCGAGCTTCCGGGTGAGCGACGGATAATTGAACTCTCGAAAGGTATGACTCGGCGGGTGGTATTGGCGCAGAGTTTTCTGGGGAATCCGCGGTTTGTGGTTTTGGATGAGCCGCTGAATGGGTTGGATCCGATCATGATAGCGGGGCTGAGGGAGCGGATTAATCGGTTTCGTGAACAGGGGGGCGCCGTTCTGTATAGCTCACACCTTCTGACGGAGGCTGAAAGCTGTTGCTCGCATGCGGTGATTCTCAACAACGGCAGGGTGGCTGAGGCCGGAAAAATTACCGGGTTTGTTTCCAAATACGGGTCTTTGGAAAATGCTTTCAGAAAACTAGTGAGCCCTTCATGAGCGGGATTGAAATTGCGGTGTGGGCAAGGGGCGTGAGGAGGGCGTATTGGTCAGATCTCCAGAATAGTTTCCTAATCCGGCCCCTGGTTTCATTCTTCGTGCTCGCCCGACGCGCTCCGAAGTCAATCCCTCAGAGGGTTGCTTGTGAATCTTCCGCAAGAAAAGCTGGATTAGTTTCGCCAGGAGGGTGCATCTCAATAATAACTTCTGCCATCATCGTCTGCGTGCGTGCCTGGGGTCGTCCCCAGTGGCAGGGATGGGTGGGCTGCCGGTGAGGGTTTTATGAAGTGGGGTAAATTTTTTGCGCATACTTTGGATTTGGCGGGGCTTGTTATCAAACATGTGGTACGGACGCGGCTCGTCTATTTGGTTTTTGCGTTTTCGGTACTTTCTCAGATTGGTGGGTTGAAGCTAACCCACGAGGGACTTTCGGCTAGTGCGGGGTTGTTGCCGACTTTGAAATCGCAGCAGTCTGTTTTTATTGCGCTCTTTTTGGAGCTATTTGGTGGCGTGATGTTGTGTGTGGTTTATGGGGTGTGGGTGGTGCCGTATCTCCATTCGGGCTCGCGGGCGCAGCTGACTTTGGTTTTGCCGGTGAGGAGAGCGGCGTTTGCTTGTTCGGGCGCGATTGGATTGTTGGCACTGCTCCTTGTGCAATTTGCGACGATGATTGTTGTCTATGGATATGTTCTGGGCTTTGGGGGGCTGGCCCCTGCGGTGTTTCCATGGCAGTACTTTTTTATCGGAGCGGCGTTGGAGTCGCTCTGTTTCTTGAGTCTAACATTTCTTTTTTCGGCGCTTTCGGTGAGTACGGGTCCAATCACGGCGTTTTTTCTTGGGGTGACGGTTCTTTCCGGGCTTCAGTTTGGGGGTGTCCTTAAGGCGGTTGGAAAGTTTCTGGCTAGTAAGGGTATGCAGACGGGATCTTTTTTAGACTGGGTCAAGATATATGATCTGCTGCTGCCTGTCGGAGAGCTGGTGTTTCAACTTAAGGTAATTGGGACGTCGGAGATTAATTTGGGGGTTGCACTGGCTAAGTGGGTAGTGTGGATCGTGGTTCTTGCGGTGACCTATGTTGTGACTATTTCGCGCATTCGACGGTTTAAGGCGTCTGTCTAGGGGCCTTTTTGGAGGAGTAGGATGCTGCTTTGGTTGAATTGTTCAATGGAGGCGTTGAGTTTGATGGAGTAGTTGCCTTCGCTGACTTTGAAAGTGTTGAGGAATGATGTGACAGTGGCTGAATCGGGGTTCTTGATGTAGCTGTCAGAGAGGTGGAGTTTGAGGGCGAGGTTGAGGACGGAGCGATTCCACTCGGGGTCGAGCCTGACGTCGCCGGAGAGGTTGCCTTGGAGATCGGATTTGGCGTCACCGATGACAAAGGTTGCAATAGAGGCTACGCCACCCTTGATATTAGTTTCGCCTTTGACGTTTCCCAATTTCATTTCTGAGAGAACGATGCCCTGAAGGTTTTGGGCTCCTAGGGTCAGATCCTTGAATGTGATGGTGGCTTCGCCCGTTGTGAGAGAGGGGTTGGAGGTATTGAGGCTGATATCAGAGTCGAGATCGACCGTTCCCGTGGCGAAAGGGTTGGGGCCGGAAGGACTGAGTTGAACGAGGTTGAGTTGGCTTGCCTCAATGGCGGCTTTCATGCCCGTCTTACTTTGGGAGAAGCGCACATAGAGATCGCCCCCTTTTTTGAGCTCTTTCATGTAGAGGGAAAATGATGGCGTCGGGGGAAAGAGTCCAGCGATGCCGGCGCGAGCGATGAGTTTACGGCACTCAAGGTCAACCTCCGTGGAGCCGAAAGGGGCTGTGATGCTGACGTTGCGCATGCCGATCCCTGGCCAGCCGAAGATGGAGGGATAGATGTCATCTGCAATGATGTAAATGCCACTCGCCTTATAGATTTGCCCGAAAATCATGCCCTTCAGATTCTGGAGTGGAAAACGGATCATGAGAAAAACAAAAAAGATGCCGATCCCCATCAGGATTGTACTGGCCTTAGGTTTCTGCATCAGCCAACCTCATCCACCTGAAAGAGATAGGCAATAATCCCTAACTCGACGTTCATGTAGCCTCTCAGTTTGTCGTCGTTCATGATCCGAATTGAAGAGATTGTGAGGCCGTATTGGCCAAACTCGAGGGCCTGGAGAAGGCTGGTGAGTTGGTTCAGGTTGATTCGTTGGATCTTGGTCGCAGCTCGCTTCACCTTGATCTCTGAGGAGGACTTGGGATCGGGCGACGAGCCTACGTTGTCATCCTGCTCGTCGACCTGAATCATGCGTGGAGAAATACTGGCGGTGCGGCCCGAGTTGACGATGTATTGCTTGAGCTGGCCTGGCGCCGCGAGTTCCTTGTTGCGTTCGAGCTCTTGAATTTGACCGGCTTTTTCGCGACGCTGCTTTTGATACTTCATCAGCATCGAGATCATTTCGGCGTTCTTGTGGGAGCGCGACGTTGTGGACCAGAGAGACCAGTAGGAGCTGCCAAGTGTAAGCGTGGCGAGAACCAAGATGCCGATGCCGGTTCCGGAGATCACCTGCTTTTGTTGTGTCGGCGGCAGACTGGCAAACCGATCGTACAGCATTTGCACGTATTTGTTTTGATAGACGTTGGCGAGCATCGGGGCCCGCTCCATGATCCAGCTGTGCACTTTAGATAATTCCATGGTTATCTCCCCTTCACCGATCCGCGATAGGTGAACCGCTGGCCGTTCATTGTGATACCAACGCCGGAAAAGAACGGGCTCTTCTGGAGGTTGGTCGTGGTTTGATCCAAAGATCCCTGATAGAGCACCCCCTCCAGAACGAGGGAACGATCGTCAATGACGAGTGTGTTGACGTCCACCTTCACCTCACCAGCGAAGGCATCGCTGATTGATTTGACGATCGCTAGCATCGGTGGAGCGGCTCGGCCGACCATTTTGAGGCGATCTTCGAGCTCTTTGTTTTTTTGTTCGATGTATTTCTTAAGGTCCTCTGGATTCGAGCTGAGGGTATTTTTCTGTTTGGCTGGAATGGTCTTGAGAGTGTCTTGAAGAACTTTCTTCAGTTCGTCCGACGATTTTCTTGCATCATTGCCAGCTATGACCTTAGCGGCAGAGGCGTAGAGGAAAAGGGCCACGAAGAATAGGCTCGCGTAGGTGACCATCTTGCGTATGGCCGGGTTCTCGAAAACGTTACCCACCTCATTGAGTGAGGTGGCCTTCGATAGCTCTCCTCGTCGGAAGTTGAAGAGGAGGGGCGCCTTGTGGCCGAAGACCAGCGCTCGCCCATGGGCCTCGCCGAACTGGATGGTGTCGATTGCCGTGGTCTCATCCTTTTGCTTGATCTCAATGCGAGGTGTGAAGAGTTCAATTGAGCGATCGAGTTGCCGGCTGATGTAGTGGACCATGCCTTGGGTGGCGGCGCAGCCCCCGCAGATGAGGCCCTTTTGGACGTCTTTCTTGTACTGAGTTCGGAAGGCATAGAGCGTATGGTTGATATCAGCGAGGAAGCTGGCCAGGGATGTAGCGGCCGCAGAAAAGAGCTCGCGGGAGATTCCCGCGCTTTCGATCTGCGCGTTCAGATGGAGCTTTTCGTGTTTCAGCTTCTCCGCCACTTCGAGCGGAACGCCGAGTGCGTTGGAGAGGCCCTGGGTGATTTGGAATCCGCCCCAGGGGATACTCCGAAAATAGGTAACGCGGCCACCTTCTAGGATGCAAAGGTTTGTCTTTTGGTGACCGATATCGAGAATCATGGAGGGTGCGGGGATTTCCTCGTCCTTTTGTTCTTGGGACAGGTAGAGATTAATGAGGCCCATGCCATCAAAGGTAAGCCAGTCGGGTTCGGCGCCGATGGCCTTTAACCACTCAATTTGAGATTGGATATGCCGTTTCGGGGCGATCGCGGTGAAAACGGTGCAGCCGTCCTTGGTCTTATGGGACTGGTGTTCCGTGATGGAGTCGTCAAGTCGGAAGGGTGTGGAGTCTTCGAGCTCGAACTTGAACATCTGCTCGGCCTTTTTTATCTGGCGGACAGGGAGATTAAGCACGCGGACTGAGGTTTGGGCGGGGAGAAGGCTCGTGACGATCTTTTCAGGGTGGCTTGGGAGTCGGGCCATGAGTTCCTGTACGGCCTTCTTGTAGGTTGCGGTGGGGTCGGTGACGGTCAGTGGGAGGCGGACTTCGTGGAGCTCGAGAACGTCGAATCGGCGAAAGCGAGACTCCATTTCGACGGCCTTCACGCTCCAGCTTCCAAATTCTATTCCGAGGATGCGCATGGTTTATTCCTCTAAGTCTCAGACCAATGAACAATCTTGACGGCGTTTGGCTCGACGGGCCCTTTGGGGGCGTCGGTAGCCGGGTTGTAGCAAATCTGCTGCGAGGCGTTCATCACTTGAATTGTACAACAAAACTGGCCTCCCGCTTCGGAGTATTGGCTCGAGACAAGATCCGTGCACTCGGCGCTGGAGCGGGGTTTTGATTTGCACCGATTGTCGCGTTGGTCGAAGAAGCAGGCAGCCACGGTTTGGCATTTTGATCCGTCGAGCCCGTCACAGTTGGCACCAATTGATCTCAGAAGGACCGCCACTCTAATGATTTTTTGGATGCTGCTGCGGCTCTTGTCTAATTTTCCCATTGCCTCGATCAGGAAGCTTTGGCTGGAGACGGTGAAGGGGTACTCCTCCTTCTTGGGGTATAGCTTGTCGAACTCGGAGTTGCCGAAGGTGGTTTTGATATATTGGGCAAAGTCCTCTTCTGAGTTCCAGCCGCCACGCTTGTCGCGTTCCTCTAAGACCTTTTTCACGTCATCCGCTCGGAGAGAGGGGACGAGGGCTCGGTAGAAATCCTCTCGGCTATTGGTGTTGATATTCACCTTTCCCTGGTCGGCGTAGACGGTGATGTAGGGGCGGAGCTTGGCGTAGAGGTGCTCGTCTACCCCTTTTATCATTCGCACTTCGTCGACTGAGTAGAACTTGTTTCTCTTGGCTTTGTAGGGGGGAGACATCTTTTCATAAGCTAGATCTTTGTTCCCGCCGGCGAAGCTGTTTTCTCCTGGCGTGACCCAGTCCATGAAGTTGACGACGACATCCTCGGGACGCAGATCCCCGTATTCTTCAGTCGGGTTTTCAGAGTCGCGTAGAAAATTGTCCATGAGATTGATGAGAAGGCGGCCGGTGTACCAAAAGGGGCCCTGGGGACTGTCGGACCGAAAATCGATGCGGGTGCTGCGCATCTGTTCCGGAACAACGAGATCATTGAGATTGATCTTCATGCTCTCATCGGTGATGAGGTGGGTGCTTTTTCCGTCCGACACCTTTGTCTGCTCGAGGGTCTGTTCGGCAGCGTCCCGATCACCCTTGTCGAGGTCGGAGAGCTTCGTGGCGTCGGGAGGGAAGGCCGGAAGGGGCATGTTCCAGATCCCATCGATGAGCGCGCCGCCGCCGGGAACCTGCTTAATGAGATTTTTGACGTTGGGATCCTTCTTGGCGCGCGCGTAAAGGGTGATGCGAAGAAGACCGAGTCGGATGCCCGATTTCGCCAGATAGTAGGCCTGGATCTGGTTGAGCTCGTTGTAGGCGAGCTTTTGTTCCACCATGGACGCGTACTGAAACTCGAAGAGCATGATGCTAATAACCATGAGGGCCACGAGAACCGTGAGAAGTGCGGCCCCCTGATTGTGAATGGCTCGTTTCATGATAGTTTGGCAATCACATCCGTGTTGTTGGGAAAGGCGATCTTGAATTCTGTCTCGAAGAGAGCCTCCTTGCCCTCTGAGTTCAGGACGCCGAGCGTGATCTTCACCGCTTGGGGAAATCTGTCTTGGCGTTCGCCCCCGTCAGAGTTCCAGTCGTCGACCCACTTTCCGGCCTTATCGTCCCAGTATTGAAAACGCAGGGATGAAACACTGTCCATGAGGCGGAACACGCTTCCACCCTGGTAAAGATCGGCGTCTATGAACTCGGCTTCTCTTTTCATGAGGGAGGAGCCTGATGTTTTGTTGGAGCGCTTTTGAAGAAAATAGGAGATCTCAGTCTGTTCGCTCTCGCGGAGGCCCGCGTAATAGACCCGGTGGCTGAGCGAGGTGAACACAAGTTCGGACTTACGGCCGTCAAAAAGGGTGTGGGCCGAGGGTTGGGAAGAGAGGACGAGCTGCTTGGTTTCTCGGCCGAGCTCATCGTAGCGGATGTGGAAAGCCTGAGAGATGTCGTAACGAAAGGTGGAGAAGGCAGCTCGGACGGAGTTGTAAAGGTCGAGCTCCCTAAAGGCGATGTCCTTAGTGTTTTGGATCTGCTGGATGTGTTTGACTGTTGCGATGCCGATGATGGAAAAAATGGCCAGCGCTATCAGGATCTCAATCAGTGTGAAGCCGCGATTGTTGTTTCTCAATGGGCACCCCCCGTGGGAGTGGGGGAAGGGGCGGGCGTAGCGGTGCCGCCTCCGCCGGGGAGGCCGCCAATGGAAAGATTTTGGTCGTAGCGGGCGAAGTGGGTGGTGGCATCGATTGTGTGCTTGTCCTTGCCTTCGATCCAGGAGATCTCGGCGTGGAGCTCACGCAGGGATTGGCTCATGTACTTGCTGGCGGTGTCGAGAATCATCTTTTGTATCTGGTTTTCAGAATTTGCCTCTTCCTTTTCCTTGTCGTCGCCACCTGTCACCTGCTTTGCGGTCTCGGAAAGATTGAAATCGAGCTCAGTGCAATAGGTCGTCCAGGAATATTTTTCGTTTGGGGCCTCGAATTTTCCCTCTTTCTTCTTTTCACACCCTTTGTCGAACCCATCGGTCTCAATCTTGGTTTCAAGGTCGACCATGGTCTTTTGAAGGAGCTGTGAGGCGAGCGTAATCTCCTTCGCCTGTTGAGTGGCCTTGACGGAACCGTGGACGACATCGACGGCCGCGAGGACGGCCATGACGAAGATGAGCATCGCCACGAGCACCTCGATAAATGTGAATCCGCTTCGGTTTGTCATGCATTGGCCGCATCAAAGTCGCGCACATACAATTTGAAGAAATCGACTCGTCCCGAGGTGGGCTGGATCGAAAGAGTGTAGGACTCATTGATCTCCAGGCCCGCCCGATTGAGATAAAGAAGAGCAGGTTCATTGTACCCATTGGGGAAGAAGTAGATGAAAACGACCCCCTCCTTTTGGAATCCGCCCTTTTCCTTTAGGACGCCATCGATTGAAACGCTGTCCGGGAACGGTATCGGCTTTTTCGAAAATTTCTCGGCGAGCGAAAAGGTGGACGGTGGTGGTTCCTGTCCCTTTCGTTTCTTCGCCCGTTCAGCCAGGGTTTCCTCGGTTTCGAGGAGTTGGAACTGGCGTTGGGCGTCGACCCACCAAACCTTCTTTTCAAAATCGATCCCAATCCGATGAACTTGGTTCAATAGGATCGCGTCATTGCGGACCGTTCTTATCGTCCCGATGAAGCGCCGGCAGGTCGAGAGGACCCTTTGGCGTGTCACCTGCTCTATGGCCGGCATGGCCAGCGCCATCACCATGGAGATGATGCCGATGACGATGAGAATCTCGATCAGCGTGAAGCCTGAAAGGGAACGACTGTTCTGGGGGACTCTATTCGGAACGAACGTCGTCGTCGGTTCCCTGCTCACCATCCGGACCATCAGAGGAGATCGTATAGTCTTGATAGTTCTCGCACTCATAGCGATACGGGTTTCCAAAAGGGTCTTTGGGGATCTCTTTCTTTCCCAGAAATCCACTGCTCGGATAATTCTCGGGAACCTTCCCCGCAGAGGGCTTTTTCACCAATGCTTCCAAACCCTGCGAAGTGTGGGGATACATATTGAGCGCCAG
Organism: Deltaproteobacteria bacterium; assembly: GCA_016196825.1. Classification (GTDB taxonomy): domain Bacteria; phylum Bdellovibrionota; class FAC87; order UBA2466; family UBA2466; genus JACPWY01. Next base: position 236,024 of record JACPWY010000010.1, read on the forward strand.
GTAATAGGCCTGCAGCGCCTGCTGGAAGGAGGCGATCTGAATCTTGGCCCCTTTTTTTCGGGATTCCTTGAGGTTGTCCATGATGTTGACGCCGACGAAGCTGAAGATGAGGCCGATGATACCCAACACGATCATGATTTCGATGAGCGTGAAACCTCTCTTGTTTTTGACCCGGTTCTTATGTTGATTCATGAATGTTCCTCCTTAGGACTGTCCCAGGTTGTTGAGCTGGAGCATGGGCAAAAAAATTGAAAGGGCGACGAGACCGATGACGCCACCCATCACAACAATCATAATCGGCTCGAGGAGTCTTGTCACCGAGGTGATGGCGTTGTCCACCTGCTTATCATAGGTGTCGGATACGACGTTGAGCATCTCTTCAAGCTCACCGGTCTTTTCTCCTACGGCGATCATGTGGGTGAGGATGGGGGGGAACTCCCCGCTGGCCTTCAAGGGGCCGGCAATGCTTTTGCCTTCTGCAATACTCTCGCGCGACTGAATGAGGGCGCGTCGGATGACGGTGTTGTCAACGACATCCTTGACGATATCAATGGAATCGAGGAGCTGGACGCCGCTGCCGATCATAGTGCTCAGGGTCCGTGCGAATCGGGACACGGCGATCATGCGCTTGAGCTGGCCAACGGCGGGAATCTTGAGGGACAGTGTGTCCCACCAATCACGCCCCTTGGCGGTTGATGTGTACCACTTAAAGAAAAACACCGAACCGACCATGGCGCCGATAATGAGCGGCCAATTGCGTGAGGTGAATCCGCTGATGCTGATCATGACGATGGTGATCATCGGGAGCGGCATCTTGGATCCGGCGAAGACCTCGGTGATCTTGGGAACAGCGAAGGCGAACAGGAAGATAGTGATGCCAATCCCTGCCGTCATGATGAAGGCCGGGTAGGCGAGGGCGCCGAAGACCTTGTTGCGGAGCTCGTATTGGCCTTCAGCAAACTGGGCCAGGCGGTTGAGCACCAGATCGAGGTTGCCGCTCGCCTCACCAACCTTGATCATCGATATGAAAATCGGGCTGAACACCTTAGGGAAGGCGGCGCAGCTTTCCGCGAGCGATTTTCCTGAGTTCACGCTCTCCTTCACCTGGGACATGACGGATTTGAGCTTGTTATCATTAGTCTGTTCGGTGACAGCGGTGAGAGCTTCATCCAGTGGAATGCGAGCTTTGATGAGTGTGGCGAGCTGGCGGATCATGAGCGTGAGATTTTTCATCTTCACGGTGCCAGAGTAGGTAGCACGACCGCCGCTGCCTTTGGCGGTGGAGCTGCTCATCAGGCGTTCTTTGATGTCGGTGGCGAAGATCCCTTTCTGTTTGAGACGGGCCCTTGCGTTTTTGCTCGAATCGGACTCGACCACACCTTTGGTGTTTTTTCCGGCGGAGTCGACCCCTTTGTATTCGTATACGGGCATGTTTTATTCCTGGGTGACCGACACGAGCTCTACCGCGGTGGTGACGCCTTCAAGAACTCTCAAAATTCCGTTTTGACGAAGCGAAACCATTCCCTTTTTGACCGCTTCGCGCTTGATGACTGAGGAATCGGATTTTTCCATGATGAGGGCCCGGATATCATCGTCAATGGGCATGAGCTCGTGGACGACCATTCGGCCGCGGTAGCCGGTTTGGTTGCATTCGATGCAGCCTTTGGCGCGAGCGATCTGCTTGCCGACAAAAAGCGTGTGGTCGAGGCCGAGGTTTCGGAGCTCAACTTCGGTGGGGTGGTACATTTCGCGGCAATTGAGGCAAATTTTTCGCATAAGGCGCTGGGCGAGAACGGCCAAGAGGGATGACGAGACGAGGAATGGTTCGACGCCCATGTCTATCAATCGTGTTGTGGCGCCCGGAGCGTCGTTGGTGTGGATGGTGGCGAAGACCAAGTGACCGGTGAGTGAAGCCTGGATGGCGATCTCGGCGGTCTCTTTGTCTCGGATTTCACCAACCATGATGACATCGGGGTCTTGACGAAGAATGGCCCTGAGGCCCGAGGCGAACGTGAGGCCGATCTTGGGGTTGGCCTGGATTTGGGCCACACCTTTGAGGTCATATTCGATGGGATCCTCAACCGTGATAATGTTGCGTTCGATGGAATTGATGCGGGTGAGACAGGCATAGAGCGTGGTCGTTTTGCCGGAACCGGTTGGGCCGGTGACGAGCATGATTCCGTGCTTCTTGTGAATGAGCTGATTGATTGTGTTGATGCTATTTTCGTCAAATCCGAGATCAATGAGATCGAGTTTGACGCTGCTTTTATCCAAAATACGAAGCACGAGTCGCTCACCGTGCCCGGTGGGGATCACGGAGAGACGAAGGTCTACGTCCTTGCCGCCGATCTTAATGTTGAGGCGACCATCCTGAGGGAGGCGCTTTTCTGCGATGTCGAGCTCACCCATGAGCTTGATACGGGACGATATGCCCGCGTGAAGGCCCTTGGGGGGCCGGGCGACGTCGTAGAGGACGCCGTCCTTTCGAAAGCGAACGACCAGCTCCTTGTCGTAGGGCTCGATGTGAATGTCAGAAGCGCGGTCCTTGATGGCTCGGAAGAGAAGGTTGTTCACGAATCGAATGATGGGGGCGTCATCCTCGGAGCTTTCGAGGAGGTCGACCGTCTCTTCGAGATCGTATTGGTACTCTTCGGAATTTTGCTCCATGTCGTCCGACATGATGTTTTGTTTTACCCGCTCGTACACTCGGTTGATCGCGTCGGTGACTAGGCGCGATTCGGTGAGAACGGGGCGCACCTCCTTTTGGAAAATCACCCGGAGGTCGTCGAGACATTGGAGGTTGTAGGGGTCTGAGATGGCGACGGTCACTAGGTAGTCGTCTATGGCGATGGGAAGCACCTCATGTTGGCGCGCATAGGCGATCGGAATTTCGGCGACCCACTCTGGGTTGATATGGTTGATGTCGATCTCTTTGAGAAACGGGATGCCGAGCTGAAGGCCAAGCGCCACGAGAATCTCGTGGGGCTGGAGGAACTTCTTCTGAATCAGGATTTCGCCGAGGCGTCCGCCTTTCTCCTTTTGGATCGTCAGCGCCTCAATGAGCTGGGCCTCAGTCAAAGAGGTGTGGGACAGAAGGATCTGTCCGATCTTGAGCTCTCGACTGAGGACCTTTGAATCTGTGACCGGTTCACTCATGGATTATCTTTCTCAACCCCCGGATCCAGCGGTGTTAAGTCAGGCGGACTATTATCCTCCGGGGGTGCTTTCTTGTCATCGGTTGCTGGCTTAGCCGTCGGGGGGGCCGTGACCGGCGTTGGGGCTTTTGGCTTTTCCGCAACCTTTTCTTCGGGCTCATTCAGGATCTTGGAATAGGAATTGTCGTCGACCTTCGGGGTCTCCTCGTCATCATTGTTGTTGCGATAGTCGTGGTCGAGATCGAGCTTGCCTCGATCGATCTGGTCGTGGATGTCCTTCTTGAGATCCTTGGTGAAGGTCTTGAAGTGGTCGCTGCTGTTGCTGTTTTGGTCGATAAACTCATCGCGTTTTTTAATGTTGTCCGAGATGAGATTGGCGGCGCCGAGGCTTGAGCCGATGATCCTGGGGTGGAGCAAGATGATCAGATTGGTTTTTGTTGACGTGAGATTGCGTGCCTTGAAGAGCCAGCCAAGAATGGGGATATCGCCTAGGAGCGGAACTTTGGTGATGATGTCATCAATCTTGTCGGAAATGAGCCCGCCGAGCATCACATAGTCGCCGTCCTTCACTACAACTTGGGTGTTAGTGACTCGGCTCGATTTGGCGAAGCTTTTATTGGCGAGCTCCTGAGGAACGCCAGCGCTCCCTTTAGCCGTGTCGACCGTTTGCTCAATCTCCAGGCGAATCATTCGGCTCGCGGCGTTGACGTGTGGCGTGAGGCTCATCTCAATGCCGGTTTTGAGGCGCTCGATATTTTGGGTCGCGCCTGAGGTGGCGGTGGCTGCTGTAGTGTTGCCGAATACGGGTGTGTCATCCTGGGCTTTGAAAATCGCCTTTTCGTTGTCGAGGGCGATGATCTGGGGGGTCGAAAGAATGGACGTGTCCGTCGATTTGGAGATGATGCTCAGGATGGCGCCAAATGTTGGAATGGGAACCGAAACGCTCGTTACCGTAGAGCCTGAGGCGACATTGAGGGGAGTGGAATAGGTGGGGGGAACCATCGCAAAGCCGGTCAAGCCTTCTCCGGGAACTCCGCCGGCGAAGGTGCGAGTGATGGCGTCGGCGTCCCCGATAAAAGCCGGGCCGAGAATGCCACCGGGTAGTCCCGTTACGTAGTTGGGGCTCCATTTGTCACTTCCGGAGAGCGAGAGTTCAACGATGGCGGTTTCGATGAATACCTGGAGTCTTGGGATGTCTAGTTTTCGGATCACTCGTTTCAAAGTTTGGTAGTCGGACGAGTTAGCCGTAATGACGAGAGCATTTGTCGCGGCGTCGGAGGTGATCTTGACTCCGCCCTCAAGTTCGGCAGAGACCGGGCCGACCGAAGCGGGTGAGAGGGTGGCGCCCGGGGCGCCACCGGATGGTGAGGCGGGTTTCTTTGTTCCGCCCGACTTTCCTCCGCCGGAGAGCGAGGCGAGTGTTGAGGCGAGATCTTCTGCTTTGGCGTGTTCGCAGTAATAGACATGGATGCGGCCAGTGTCGGAGCTTTTGATGTCGAGTTTAGCTACTAGGTCGACGAGGGAATTGAAGCCGGAGCGGTTGGCGAGGACGATGAGGCTATTGGTCTGCTCTTCCGGGATGATTTTGGTGATGATGCCGCCGCCGCGGGTGCGTTCGAGAACGCTCCGTCGAAAACTACGGTTGGCGGGGCCGCCCTTTTGATCGTTACCGTAGATGGCGCCTAACATATCGGAAATTGTTTTAGCCGAATTGTTTCTGATTCTTAAGACGTGGAGCGAGGTTTCGAAGTTTTTGACGTCGAGGGAGTCGAGGATCTCTCGAAGGCGTTGGATATTTGAGCCGGTGTCGGTGATGATGAGGGAGTTGGTGGGCTCGTAGGCGAAGAGTTTGCCTTGCCGGGTCGTGAGATCGCGGAACTCTCTTTGGACCTCATCGGAGTTAATGTACTTCAACTGGAAAATACGCGTGATGAACTGGTCGTCATTGGGGGCGAAGTCGCCTGCGTAGGTTTGCACGGGGGCACGACGGGCTTCAGCCGATTCGATGATGCGAATGAACTTGCCGCTTTGGATCGTGGTTAGGCCGTTGGCGTCGAGTGACGAGAGAAAGGCCTGATAGGCTTCTTGGAGTGTAACCTGGCTCGGGCCCATGATCGTTATCTTTCCGCGCACTTTTGAATCGAGGATGAAGTTTTTGCCCGTCCACTTACTGATGAGCGTGACGACGTCCTTGATGTCCTTATCGGGGAGATCGAAGTTTTTGACCTGGAGCCCCTTAACGGCGGAATCGAGCTGGAGGTAATCGGCGAGTGCTGGGGCTCCCTTTGCGTTTCCGGGCTGGGCGTCTGGTCGGCCGGGTGCGAGCGCCGGGGAATTGCCGGCCGAACGGGGCATGGTTTGGATTGGGGCTTGTGGCGCGGACGGAGCCTGCTGCTGATTGGGAGGAGGAGTGAACCCGAACGATTCCCCACCGGCGTAGTCGTTATCATCCATCGGGGCGGAGGCCGGTGGAGGGGGAGGCGGCGGTTCGGATTCACCACCACCGAACGGGTTTTCGGCGAGAAGCATCGATGAGTGGCTGAGTGCCAAGAGTGAGATGACCCTAAGGCACCATCTTCGTCGCAGGCGGGTGAGAACGTTCATGGGGTCTCTCTGTGGACTATTTGACGTCATAGGTGATCTCCATTTCCTGGCCGCCTCGGATGACCTTGAGGCTCACGCGCGGGGAGTTCTTGAGCTTGGTGAAGGCCTCGAGCCCCTTGCCGGGGTTGTCGAGGAGGATGTCGTTGACTCCGCTCAAGACGTCGCCTTGTCGAACGCCAAGGCTGGCGAATGGGGAGTCGGGGTCGATGGACTGGACTAGGAAACCCTTAAACTTGTTGGTCCCAGGTTCAAGGAACGGAACGGCTCGGGCGGTTTGGAGAATTTGATTGAGATTGCCGAGCTTTTCGTCGAGGAAGCTGCGGCGGACGCTGAAGGCGTTCTCCGAGGTGGGCATGATGCCATCCATTCTGGCTCGCCCCTCGAGTGAGGCGCCCATGGTGCCGATGTTGTCTTCCGGGATTTGGATGAACTCGAGCTCTTGCGTGGATTGGACCTGGAAGCACAGCTTTTTGCGATCAACCTTCAGGGCGAGGTATTTGTCGAAAAAGATGTCATCCTTTTTCACGGCGAGCTTGTCGGCCTTACCCTCCTCCTGAACGAGGGCTACGGAGAAGGTGTCGCTGCTCGTGACAATCGTTCCATGGAGGACGAGCCGCTGAGTGGATGGGCGGGCTTGGCTCAGACAATCGAGGAGCCCCTGATCGAAGGCATCGGGGATTTTTCCCTCGACGTTGAACATGTTTCTTCGGTTGATGGAGTCGAAATCTTCCTTGGGTCGGGTTGTGACATGGTCACCGGACATTCTTTTCGGTGGGAGGGGAGAGAAAGTGGGGCGGATGAACAGGCCGATCGTTTTGGCTGCTACGCCGCTGAGAAGATAGATCACGCAGACGATGAGCCCCCAGCGCAAAAGTCCCGGATATTGGGCGAGTTGCTGGGGGTTGATCTTGCGCAGATTGATGTTTCGCGGAATTCTTTTGCGAATGCTGGCCCCAATTCTTTTGACGCCTGGCCCTAAACGGCGCAGCCCTCTGCTTGTGCGGCTTCGGGTCTTAGCCAACATCTCGGTCAGGCGCCTGGGGACCTTTCGACTGTTTTCGTCGTCAGACATAGATTGTTTTGCGTTGAGTCAATCTGAGGATACGGCGGTGCTTGTGGTAGGGATTTGGTGCAAGGACCGAGCCACTGAAATTCTCTGATTTCACGCACGCTCCGAGCGCACTGCGCTTTGCCAAAACTGCGGTTGAGGAAGTTCCTGTCAAACAAAGGACGGCTGAGCGCGTTATCTCGTGACAGTTTGTCAGAGCGGTGATGGAATTTTTGGGCGTGAATGAGACGGAAAAATTTGAGCAGGCTTGCCGTCATTTCGATTCCGCAGAGTACTTTGAAGCTCATGAGGTCTGGGAAGATCTTTGGCATATGGCATCAGGGACACGACACGCCTATTTGCAGGGACTTATCCAGGTCGCGGCTGCACTGCATCATTGCCAAAACGGTAATCTCCGGGGGGCCCGCAAACTCCTTGCTCGGAGTCTCACCTATTTGGAAAAGGCTGGGGCGGGACCCCACGAGGTGGATTTGGTCGTGGTGAAGGATCGGGTCCTGGATATCGAGCTGGCGATGCAGGCGATCGATGAGGGTAAACTGATGGAGCTACCCTATTTTTTGCTTCCCCGATTAAAATGAGGGGTGATGGGCCACGGCCACGAACATTGCGATCATAAGGGGAACTGGGAGAGCCGGGCTCTTAAGATCGTTTTCTTCCTGACTGTGATCTACATGATCGCTGAGGTTGTGGGCGGGATCATGAGTGGGTCGTTGTCGCTCATCGCGGACGCGGGCCATATGGCGACCGATGCGGCTTCTCTTCTACTCAGTCTTTTTGCGAGTTGGGTGGCCACGAAGCCGGCCGACAAAGAAAAGACCTATGGGTACTACCGAGCCGAGATTCTCGCGGCGCTTGTTAATGGCGCGGCTCTGATCGGAATCACGGGCTGGATACTCTATGAGGCCTGGGTCCGTTTGAAGGCGCCGCTGGCGATCAACGCGCCTGTGATGGGGGCGGTGGCTCTTGGCGGTCTCGTCGTTAATTTGGTGAGTTTGCGCTTTCTCCACGGGGCTCAGGGACACTCTCACGGGAACCTAAATCTTCACGGTGTGTGGCTGCATGTCGCGAGCGATGCGCTCGGATCGATCTCAGCGATGATTGCTGCGTTTCTGGTGTGGCAGTTCAATTGGGTATGGGCTGACGCCGTGACCTCGGTTTTGATCTCGGCTTTGATCTTGGTGGGATCGGTGAGGCTTGTGACCCATTGTGTGGATGTGCTTTTGGAGTCTGTTCCTCGGGGGCTTGTCTTGGATGATATCCGAAAAGAGATTGGATCGGTTCGGCAGGTGTGCGAGGTGCATGATCTTCATGTGTGGTCGATGACAAACGGAGTGCACGCGATGAGTGCGCATGTGTGTGTGGAGGAAAGCGCGGATCACGCTGGTATCCTGCGCCAGATCACGGAACTTCTTAACACGCGATTTGGGATTGATCATGCGACCGTTCAACTCGAGCCGCCGAGCTTTGTGCACTCACCACTTCATCTGTGACGCGATCGTTCGTTTCGGAGATTCCCCACAACTGTAAACTATTGAAATGCTCACACTTCCCGCGGCGCCCAATGGCAAGATCGGCTGGCCTTGGACTGGGACGCATACCGCTGTGACTGGGGGTGAATGGCCCCGGATCACCATAGTTACGCCCAATTTCAATCAAGGCCGCTTCATCGAAAGGATGTTTCGTTCGATTCACGGGCAGAGTTATCCCAATCTCGAGCACATCGTGATTGATGCGGCCTCAACGGACGAGAGCCTGGCCGTCATTCGGCGCTATGAGAGTCTCCTCTATTATTGGGTGAGCGAAAAGGATCGGGGACAGACGCACGGGATCAATAAGGGGTTAGAGCGAGCGACCGGTGAGATCGTGAATTGGGTGAATGCCGACGATATTTTGTATGATGGAGCGCTATTTGAGGTGGCGCGGGCCTGGAAAGCGGATCGCCCACACCTCTTCATCGGCGCTTCGGTAGACGTAGATGTCGATGGTCGCGAGTTGAAGCGCAATTTGCCGCGGCTCCGGGAAAACCCCCTCTGGTTGATGGCCTATTGGGAGAGCGTGGTGCCTCAGCCCTCCACGTTTTTTTCGCGATCCTTGCTACAATCGGTGGGTCCGTTGGATGAGAAAATGAACTACCGAATGGATTGGGAATTCTATCTGCGGGCCATCAGCCATCTGGGCAAGGAGCTCCGGATTGCGAAGACTGATGTGTTTCTTTCAGAGATCACCTATCATGCTGATTGTAAAAGCATGAATTCGAGCACCGGTTTTAACGCTGAGGCGATCGCGGTTTGGCGGAAACTCATGCCGCGCCTGCCATTGAGTTTTCGTGTGCGCGCGCGCCTGTGGCTCAACTGGTTTGAATCCATGGACAAGGTAGAGGCCGGCCGGGCAAAAGGCCGGGGGTACCTTCTTTGGCGGGTCCTCTCCGACCCGAAAACCTGGCCCTACCGCTTTACTTGGGGCGCTCTCAAGCAGTCCCTCTTTCCCTGACAAACTTGTCAGTTTTCCCTGGTGAATGGCTCTGGTAACGTGCCACTCATGAAAAATATCCTCTGTCTTTCTTTGGTCTTGATCGCTGTGGCCTGTGCGAAAAAGGAGGTGAACCCCTCCGTTGTTAACCTGGATGCAATCCCAGATGACTGCTTCGCCTATCGAGAATCCGAATTGGGCTCGTACATTAAGATGGGCCAGGTTTCCTGCGTTAAGCATGCGCTGGTTTCGGGGGTTGATGGCAACGGCGATTTCAATGATACCTTCTGGGGTACGAAGAAGCCGCTTCTGGCGATGGCGCTCGAAGACGATTCTCTTTTCTTCATGAAGAACAGTGAGTACGGAGCGGCGTCCATTGTGGCGCTCCTTCTTACTCATGGAGGCGACGTCAACCGGACGTTTGCCGATGGACAGAGCTTTTTGGAAAAGGCGGTGAGGATAGCGGCCGATTCGGAACCGGTGACGATGTATGTGGTCAGCTATCCGAAAGTGAATGTGAATCAGCGTTCGGTTGGCGGTTTTCCTTCGGAGATTGCCGTTGAGCTCGGTCGCGAGGCGGTGGCGAAGGCCGTTATCAATGCTGGTGCGGATGTGAATGTGCAGAATGCCCAGAAAGAATCCTTGCTGCATCGGACGGTGGTGAAGCGGCAGCGGGAGGTTTTTCAGTTGCTCTTGTCCAAGGGGGCGCGTGTGGACACCCAGGATATGAGTGGAACCTCGCCGCTCATCTCGGCGGTGACGGCACCCGACGACTTTTATTTCAATGAATTGCTGAAAGCTAACGCCAACATTGGGTTGGCGACCAACGATGGCACCACGGCTCTTTACTTTGCGGTGTCTCAGGCGCTTGTGGACCGGGCTCAGGCGCTGCTCGGTCGCGGGGCGAGGGTGGTTGTTGTTTCGAAATCGACGGGGAATGGTCTGCTTCATGTGGTGAGTGATGTGGCTTTGGCTGAGAAACTGGTGGGTGCGGGTTGTTCCATTGAGACGCTCAATAACGCGAAAGAATCGCCGCTCGCCTCGGCTGTTATTTCCTCGAAGGCGCCTTTGGTTACCTATCTATTGAATAAGGGGGCGAATTTCCGATGGACGGATTCTTCGGGAAGGACGCTTCTACACATTGCGGTCAGCAACAATACGATTGCTGTTGTGCAGAGTTTGATCCAGAGCGGAGCGAATGTGTCATCGGTGGATCAGCAGGGGGCACAGCCTATCGCCTTTGTGGGTTCGGTCGAGGTTTTTGACGCTCTCACGATTGCGGGCGCAGACCCCCTGTCAAAAGATGATCGTGGGCTCCATGCCTTTTCTTCGGTTTTCTTGAGTTCGCCGGGGAATCTCGCGGTGCTCAAGAAATTTGTCGAGAAGGGGGCGAAGCCGGATGAGGATGTGGCTCTGAATGTTTTTCCACTTCAACGTGTGATTCAGGGGGGATTCAGTTTTTCGCAAACGAGTCTGATTGATGTGATCGCGTTCTTGGTTGATGCGGGCGCGAATCCTGATCGGCTAGATCGAATGGGCAATGCGCCCGTCCACTACACTCGCGATCTGGAGGTGGTTACGACCTTGGCCAATCACGGGGCCAATCTTTCCGTGAGAGACGGCGCGGGCCGAACGCTTCGTATGATCGTGAACGCCTCGGTGACGAATCTCACGGCGAAGCTTGAGGAGATCAAGAAAAAGGGCGAGGAGAAAGCCATAAAGGAAGCGGAGGCCTCCTATGGTCCACTCATCGCCAAACTGCAGGCGCTTGAGGCCTTCCTAATTGAGAAGGGGGCGCAGTGATTCGGCGAGGCGGCTGGCGAGCCGTTCGTTGAATTGGGGCGAGTAATGGACATCGTCGACAAAGGCGTGCTGAGCTCCTCGGCAGAGGCCTGAGAGATCGACGTAGTCAGGGGCGCGATAGTTCGCCATGTTTTTGTAAAAAGTCTGAATTGTAGTGGCGTATTCGGAGGCAACAGCGCGGGATGCGTCCGAGGGTTCGCAGTTGACCGCCCGATTGGGCTGAAGAACAAAGAGCGGTTTGAAGCCGAACTGTTTTCCGAGAGCTCTCACCTGATCGAGAGTGTTCTTGTAGGACTCAGGGAAAGTGAAAGAAGCCGTTGAAGCAGGGATGCGATCCTGGAGGCGCCTTTTGAAGGTGGCCTCGCGACGCTTTGAATTGATGAAGTTCACGAGCCGAAACAGGGGGATAAAATCGGGCCAGACGTTCTTGCGGGGCATGACTTGAGTTTCTTCCCAGAGCGTCTGCATCTTATCTGACCACATCGGCGTGCCGTCGGGACTGAAGACATTCACGCCATCCATGAACACGACGGCCTTGGGACGGTAGCCGGAGTGCAGGAGGCGCTGGAGCAGAACCATCTCCTGGTACCAGGAGTAATTGGGGCGCCCGAAGTTGATGACCTCTGCTTTCAGGTGTGGAGCCAAGTAAGACGGGTAGGTCCATTCGTCTGCGACATGGGTGCCAAACGTGGTGCTGCCCCCAAGAAGGAACACCTTCTTGGGGTTGGGTGGGGAGCCTGACGGGCGAAAGTCATAGCCGGAGGAATCTGCCGTGATGTTCACGGATGGGCTTTTGAATGGGACATTAGAGTAGGCGACGTAGGGACTGTAACGATAGCCAGCCTTTTCAAGGTCGAAGAAGTTGTCGAGGGTAACTTCGACTCGGATGGGATCGACACCTTCAAAGGAACGGAGGTCCACCCACTTCATCGCGTAGTCCGTGCGGTGGTCGGTGAGGGGCGGCTGGCCCGGGCGGGGTGTGAGGATCTCGGCTCGCGAGGCCCGTTCCCGGGAACGATATTGGAGTTCCCGGACAGCGAAAACGGCCGCGAGACCCAGGTTGAGGATGAGAAAGACCACTGCCGTATTGGTGACCCACAAGCTGAGATCCAGATACCGTTTCCTCAGCTTTTCCAGCGGCATGCACCCATTCTAGCATGGCCCTAGGCTTAACTTGAATGACGCCCTGATGCGCGGTATGAATGCTCCTTCCTTTGGGCGCCGCTAGCTCAGTTGGTAGAGCAGCTGACTCTTAATCAGCGGGCCGATGGTTCGAGTCCATCGCGGCGCACTTTTCTTTGGTTCTCCTCGGCTAGCGGAACGCCGCGCGACCCAGGAGTTGAGGATTGCCGATTCCTTCTCGGAAGGCTTTGAGCGCCTCGGGGCTTGAGTCGATGCGGAAATTATTGTCGCCTTCGGGAAGCCAGCTGGATTCATGCCAGTAGGTTAGGCCTTTGATGCGGGGAAAGCGGCCATCGGTGAGGGCTGAGAATGCCTCTCGAAACCAATCCGCTTTGCCATTCGGGTCTCCGGGTTTTTCAATCACTCCCATTTCGAGGACGGCCATCGGCTTAATTGCACTGATTGCGGCCATCTCCTGATAGGCGGGTTCGAGCGTTTCGACGAATCCGCCCCAGTAATCGGAGGGGTATTGGGCGCCGTAAACGCTGAGTCCGATCCAGTCGATTACGTCATCGCCAGGATAATAGTAGGCCATTTTGTTCCAGCTCTCGGAGGGCTTTCGTTGCGAGTCGAGGTGGAAGAACCAGGTGATGTTGTCGGCACCGGTGGTGCGGCAGACCTGGACGAATCGGCGATAGGCCTGGCGGTAATTGTAGGGGCCGTCGGGAATTTCGGGAGAGTAGGTGTGGAGGCCACCTCCATTCCAAAAGCCGCCCCAGCCGTACCAGTCGCCGTTGGGCTCTTGTGCGAACCCGACGAGAATCGGAGAGCGCACTGATTTTGCTGCGGCGCACCACGAACGGATCTCTTGGTCGAATGTGCCGTTGGCAAAAAGCTCGAGCTGGAATTTCTTTTCTGGGCCCTCACCTTGCACGCGTTCCGATCGCGGGAGGATTCGGATGAAGGGGACCGTGCCTGACTGAATCACTTCCCTCACTGCCGCCTTGGGAAAGACCGGGCCATCGGGGAAGTCGTTGAGAATGGTGGCAAAGGCCACCTTCTTTCCAATCAGCGACTCATATTCGGAAATCTTCTTCCGCCAAATCGGCGCGGGGACTTCGGGTAGATCCGGAAACACTCCTTGATACAAGCCGTGATCGGGCGGGACGAGTTTCGCCGCTGATGCAAATTGAATCAGGGTGATGAGTATCGGCGTGATGAGCATTGCAAACTCCTCGCCACTCTTGCACAGCACGTGCCAAAAAGACACACGCGTCTGCGCGGGGCCGGTGTCATTGTGACTCATTGGTGCGGCACACAGCTTGCAGCGCTCGGATTGATCTGTGCAGTGCAAATTAACGAATTTCCAAAATGAGGAAGTTCCATTACAGGAGGTGAACTGTGAATAGATGGTTACTGAACACCGGAGCGGTGTGTCTTCTCGCGTGGCCTGCCTTAGGGGTCGATCCATCGCGGCCAACTCCGACCCACCCCAACCCCCATAAGCCGAATCCCACGAAGCCAATCGTGAATCCAGTGCATCCGAAGCCGACAAAGCCGGTTCCCGTGGTGCAGCCCCATCAGCCACACCCTGGAGGCCATCATACTGGCGTGAGCGTTGGCGGGAACCCGATCAAAAAGTTACCCGAGCACACGGTGAAGGTGGAGCAGCCGAGCCACCGCTACAACAACTGGGTGCAGAACAACTTCAAGGGAGCCCATGGCCATTTAAGACAAGTGAGGAAGACGAAGCCGCACATCTACGATCATGTTCACGACTTCGCTCGCCAGTACCGCGATCAGTACAACAATCACTGGAACGAACATGGGAAGCGCTACAAGCAGTATTACCATGATGATCGCTATCGCTATTCCTGCAGTCGCTGGTATCCGCGCGGCTTCTACGGCGGCTATTTCTACCCGGTGAGGCTTTGCCAAGACATCACGATCTATTTCGATTACCCGATCATCTATTGGTTCTACGCGGGTGATTTGGATTACGACTTCTATGAGGGGTACTACGGGAACGACTACTATGAATACCCTGTGACGGTGAATCCGTTCGCATCGGTGTTCTATCCGACCGAGACGTTGCAGGACCTTGGCGTGGATGTGAGCGGCCTCTCGGCCCACAAGCAGTCGCAATTCCGCCAAGGCATCGTGATCATGGTCGATCACTTACGCCAGGCGATCTCGGAGCATCTCCAGGCCGATTATCAATTCGGCAGCGGCGAGATCGTGTTGAATCACTACGAGAATCTCAAGAACGAGGTTTATGTGCTTGAGGGCTTCGTGAATGGTCAGGGTGTAAACGTGCCCTTTAAGGCGCTCATCGACCTCGATGACCCCAGTCTCTCGGCGGTGTACGCGGCCTTCGCGGATGATCCCTCAGGCCAAGACACATCGACTCTGGACTGGATCAACTCGCGCATTCAGCAGTTCGGCGGGAATCCATACCAGGCCTATCTTGAACCGGCTCAGCCCTAACGGGCGGTTTGGTTGGGGAGGGCCCCGGCGAGAGGGGGCCCTCCTTTTTCTTGCACCCACAGCGCAGCGCATCAAAGCAACTATAATACAGTGCGTTAAAAGTTGAATAGAATCAGATAGTTATTGCCTGCTGCGTTATGACCCCTTACAAATTCCTTGGGGAGGGGTATGACGCTATTCATTATGGTTTTCCATTGGTTTGTCTTGGTGTCTCTGACTTTGGCTGGGCCGTGTGTGGATCTTCTCTTCGCGGCCAACAACCCCAATCTTCCGGCTCTGCAGCAGTACGCACTTTTTGATTCTCAAGAGGCGATTGATCGCCGAGACATCCGCCAGTTCCGAGCACAGGTGGGGATTGAGGTCACGCGGCGGAATTCGGCCGGCCGTGCGGTGGAGGGAAAGATTCGCGTTCTTTCCGACAACAACGGAAATCTCATCTCGATCCTCGCGGACTTCAACGACTGGGGGAAAAACTTTTTACCCGAGGATCACCTGAAGTGGGTGCCGGGGACTCCCTACTATGAGGGGAAGGTTCGGGAGCTTCACGATGGCATGGAGTATCGCTTGATGCTCAATGGAAAGAGTGTTTTGGATCCTGCGGCGGCGCAATTCACAACCCCTGAGATGATTGAGCGTTTTCGTCCGGGGCGCACACCTTATCTCAATTCGGTCTTTTCGGACGTGGAGGCCTTTGGAACTCAGGTCGCGAAGCCGGTTGATTTTCGCGGGCGTCCTGTTTTGATATCTGAGATCTCAATCTACGAGCTTGCCGAGAAATGGAGTTTTCGCGGGCAGACCGGCCCGTCCGGGCGGGCCAGCACGTATCGATTCATTGCAGAATCGGGCCTGGCCAAAGCGATTGCCGAGCGGGGATACACCCATATCGAGTTTCTTCCGTTCAATTCCAGTATGGATGGCAAGAATTGGCAGATGCGATACCAAGTCTTCGGCCTTTTCGGGCCAGACTCTCGCTACGGCACGCCGGAAGAATTTCGTCAGATGGTGGCGGCGTTTCGAGGCGAGGGCGTGGGTGTGATTATGGATGCGGTGTTGGGGCACTATCCCTTCACTGGCAATGAGGGCGTGCGCGCGATCGATGCGATCGGTGTCCACCAATTCATCAATGGATTTGGAAAACCGGTCTTTGGGAGCCGCCCAACGGTGTGGGGAACCTATCGCTGGGACTATGAGAATCCGTTTGTCCGTCGATTTTTGATTGATTCGGTCGTGACGATGTTTAAGCAGTATGGGCTCTCTGGAATGCGAATCGACAACGTCGATGGTGTTCGCGAGCAGCCGATGGGGAATCAATTTCTTCGCGAGCTGAGTGCGGAGTTGCGAGCCTATGTTCCCGAGGCCGTGGTTCTTGGAGAGATGTTTTCTGATCAGACCCCGTCATTGACCTCCGTGGATCGCGGAGGGATGGGTTTCCACGGGGCAAATGACGTCGATTTTTTCTACAGCTTCGTTCAGCGGTATCTGCAGGCCTTTGACGATCAGATCCAGATGGAGCGCCTCGAGTCCTACTTGGGCGATTCGTGGCGTTGGGATCGCGTGCCGATGCAGCGCTGGGTGACCAACCACGATGAAGCGGCGAATCCGCAGCCGGGCGCGAGTGGTCAGTACGTGGCTTCCCTTGTCGCTGGCGGTGGGTGGAGTTTTGTTGAGGCGAAATCGAAAGTCTGGGGCACTTTGGGTATGACGTTGGGCTCGATCTATCTCGATATGCCGCAGATGCGTCTTCTTCAGGAGGGGAGCTTCAACTCGAACCCCGCCGTGGATTGGTCCCTCCTCAAGCATGAGTCGCAAATGAAGGTGGATCGGTTCTTCACTCAGCTCACGAAAATGGTGCGCGACGGCAGCGAGTTCTTGCCGGAAAACCTCCACCCGGCCATCTCCAATCATCTCGATCACGACAATAAGGTGATCTCGCTGATGCGACTCAATTACAAGACGATGAGAAAGACCTACACCCTGATCAATCTCGGGAGTCGGCGTCTCACCGATTACTCATTCGGAGTCGACGCAACACGGGGGAAAAAGTTTGAGGTACTCCTCAACAGCGATTCGAAAGAGTACGCGGGGCAAGGACTTCTGCGGGTGACGGAACTCGCACCCCGCGCGGAAGGCACTCACGGAAAACCAAATCAGCTGGTGGTTCCAGTGCTGGCCCCGATGAGCGCGCTGATTCTGCGAGAGGCAGAGTAACTACGGCATGGGTCCCGCCACCGCTGCTTCACATGTACGTCCTCGCGGTCGGCCAAATTCCCCTCGCCGATTGTACCAAATTCAATCGAGCTGGGGGTTTAGTATCGCGCCCATTGAGCTGTGAGGAGACTGGCGTAGCTCCACGTGAGATCGGGCGCGCCCTGCATGAAACCGGTGTTGCGATTCATCTGCTCGGCCATCGATCCATCATCGCCCATGTGAAATTGTGTGCAGGCTAGGTAATCGTCCCCGCGTTTTTGCGCCCAGCTGGTGGACTGGGGGCCACTCTTCTGACGAAACTCCTTGGCGAGGAGATAATAGTATTCCGCGAAGGCGTTCGTATTGATAAACCAAGGGTTTCCGGCCGAGTTGGAGGAGAAGCCCGTGTAGCGATCCTCTGGGTAACGGCCGATGGCGATGCCTCGGTGGCCCATGTTGTTGATGGGGTAAATCCTCTTGAACGTGTCTTCGATCACGCGGACGGTCGCAATGACGTGATCATGGGAAGGAGGCAGAAAGCCATCATCGCGGTGGCCCTGGAGGAGCCCCAGCACGACAGAGGCATCAATGCCGCTGGTCTTGTAGTCGATGCCACCATCACGATCGAGCGTGCTGACAAAGTAGTTTCCATTCCAGTGGCGCATGATTTCGTCTTCCATCAGGTGGCCCTGCTCGCGGTACCAGAACGCCGCGCCCGCGTCGCCCAATTGATTCGCGAGGTCGGCGCCATCCAGGAGCGCCTTGCGCTGGACCATCCGGGTGTAGAAATGGTGGCCGCGGACCTCCTCCCAGAGATCGAATGAGGTGTTGCGCCAATTGTGGGAGACATATTCAAGATCGGTTTTGATGACCGAATCCCAGCCGCTCGTGTAGAGCTTTTGGGAGACAAGGTGGCTCTGGCCCTCGAGAATCAAGATGCGGGCAAGCCGAATGAGTGTCATGGCTCTCAAGGCTGGGCCGTCGTCCTGCGGTCGGCCCCAATCGCCATTGAAGGCGTCGCCGCTCGCAAGGAATTTGGGTTCGCCCACTCCACCGCTCTTGTTGGGAGTCTTTTGGTTGCGGATGGACATGTCGACATAGTCGAAAAGGCGTCTTCTAAGGACATTCTTGATTTCGCCTTCGGCGCGGGCGTAGAGGGAGACGACTACATCTGAGGTGAGGGCGGCGTCGCGAATCCAGTGATAAAAGTAATCGGGGTTAGATTTCGATGGGGAGGCCACCACGATTCCGGCGGGAGTTCCCGGGGGTGAAATGTTGGCCAGCATTTTTTGCGTAGCAATGGGTTGTGACCACTGGATCCATTGATCGAGCGCGAGACTGGTGGGGCCCTGCGGGCCGGCGTGAACTGTCGACGAAAAAACAGCGAGCATCACCGAGGATCGAAGAAGATTGCACATTGTTGTTCCCCCAAATTCAACCGCAAAAACCCGCCAAATCTAACCGAAAAACCTTTCCGTTTAACGACGCATCAAATCATGCGAGGGGTATGAAATCAGAGGTACCTTCTGGAGGAGAGCGAAATGGGAATCCTGGTAGAGAAGGCGGAAGTTGGGTGGGGGAGTTCCTTTTGCGCTCTCAATGCGAAACGGAGCGGCTGGATCGCAGTTCGCGATGAGGCGAGCGCCTAGGTAGTAATAGACGAGGCTCGACCCTTTCCAGACATCCAGCCCTACGCAATCACTCACGGCCACCCCTCGGGTGAGGGCCGGAATCTCAGTTTGCCCGATCGAGTGGAAGAATTCCTCTGCTGGGCGCGGATAGCGAAAGAGCGATGGCAGCGTGGCCCCCAAAAAAAGAAGGATCACGCCGAGGGCAAGGCACGATCGGGCGAGGAGTTTCTTTGTATTGCGTCCCGACGCCTTCATTTGAAAAGGAATGGCAGCGAGGAGCGCCAGGGCCGGCGTGGTGAGATTGGCGTACCAGCTGGATTTTTTTTGAAAGAAAGAAAAGGCGATGAGCGGGCCCATCCAAAGGATCAGGCCCAGAAAAAAAACTGCGCGCCCGGTTTTTTCGGCACTTCGGAAAACAAAAAGTGGCGAGAGAAGGGCCGGAAGGAGCCAGGGCCATTGCCGTGTGAGGACATCTTTGAAGTAGAAGAGCGTATCGGCTGTCTGTGGAGTCGTTTCAAGCGCTGCGGGAGCGATCTGCGCGCGGAAGTAGTCATCGTGGAACCAGTGCCCGGACGCCGAATGGTGCCAGAGCTCGAAGACAAAGAGCGGGATCAGAAAGCCCAGTGTGCTCCTAAGAGCTAGTCGGAGTGCGGTCGGGCGGTCGAGGTCATAGCTAAAGGCCAGCCAGGTGAGGGCTGGGGCCGCAATGAGGATCGGCGGCCCCTTGGTGAGCCAGCCTGCGGCAAGGGCCCACCCGGCGATCCAGGCGTAACCTACACGGCGCCCCTTCATTGCGATGATGCCGAGGTAGAGCGCAAGGCACAGAAAGAAAATAAGCGGCGGTTCGAGCATGGGGTTTCGTCCGTCGCGGATGAAGGGTGGGGTGAGACAGAGGATGATGGCGCTGTAGAGAGCGTAGCGATCGTCCCAGAGTTCTTTTGCTGTCTGATAGAGGAGGCCAACTGTCGCCGTCGAGAAGACGACGGGCGGGAGAACAACTGCCAGGCTCGTCGATCCGAAAAGGCGAATCGAGGCAGCGAGAACCCATTTCATCAGGGGCGGGTGGTCATTATAGAGTCTGCCGTCGACCCAGTTCATTTGGGTCCACTGCCAAATTGGTTTCTGGGCGAGGAGTTTGGCGATCGCGGAGTAGACGACTCCATCGACGGAAAACAGAGTGATATCTTCAAGCCGCAGCCACAGAATCGCTATCGCGAGAAATAGAACCGACGGAAGATAGCTCGGCGTGCGCGGCCCAGCGCAGAGTCTCATTCTGAGAATCTACCAGATGGTTGCTACCACTCGCAAAAAGACCCGGACTTTTTCGTGCTCGTTGTCGACGTCGACTTGCAGGAGCCATCTTAGTGCCCAAGCGGAATCGGTGACCGCTACCTCTTAGGCCTAAAATACGACGGGCACGCCATTGGAGCCGAGGGAGAACGGCGATTGTCGGCAGTGGGGTGACGGTTTTGGGCAGGGGGGAAAGAGGTTGGGCGGGGGTAGGCATGGAAATTCGGGGATTTGTGCGGCATTGGGCTTGCACTGGAGCAGGTCCGAGGGGGTGATGAGGGTGCTGATTGCGCTCTCCCGATCTGGCTTGTGCCAGTCAAATCCCACCTCACTATTTTAAGAAGGAGTCCCTCGTGAAAATTACCACCCGCAACGGTTGCGATTTCCGCTCCGTGTCTGGCGACTTCAGCACAACGACCCTTGTTGAGCTTACGCCAGATAGCCGTTTGGCCCGCATCCCTTCCAACGTGGTTTTTCTAGTCGATGCCTCGAGCTCGATGGGTGGCAATAAGTGGTCGATGGTGAAGCAGGCGATCGGTGAGATTGTGGATTCTCTGAAAGACGACGATCGCGTCTCCTTAGTTTTGTTTCATTCCTCCGCCAGCGAAGTTTTCCCGCTCGCGTCGCTCGCCCAAAATCGTGAGGCGATGAAGGAGAAAATCAAGAATTTGAATGCCCCCTCGGGCGTGACCAACCTCGAACAGGGTTTGAAGGTAGCCTACGCCACCTTCGATGCCCGCGCGAACGTGGACAAGGTGAAACGAGTCAACCATGTGATCCTGCTCACCGATGGTTTTCCGACCGATGATCAGGGCTATCGAGTGGAGCAGACGGCTAAGTACGAATCGATCGTGCAGAAGCAGGAACACATCACGCTCACCGGAGTGGGAATCGGTTCCGCGGACGATTATGACTCGAACTTCATCAATAAGCTTTCTGAACTGGGCCGTGGTTCCTATTACCACGCCAACGACATTGCGCGCTTCCGAGAGGGCCTCCAGGCCGAGATCCAGAAGCTCGAATCATCGGTGGTTGGTGATTTGACCTTGCACTTCACCAACGTGAATTCGCGTGTGATGCGCATCGCGAAGGTGGCCCCCGAGATCGTGATTTACGATCTTCCCGGGAACTCGAGGAGTTTTGAGATCAAGGCCGGTTCTTTGACGAAGGATCTTTCAGCCTTCCTGGTGCAGGTGAATTCGTCGGCTACAGGCGCGACGGGCGAAGAGCTCACTCTTTTTACGGTGCATGCGAATTATGACGGCAAAGAGAGCGATCGAGTTGAGGTGAAGATCAAGCCCTCCGATCGTGACACCGATCTCAATACCTTTGATCCGGAAGTGATGCGCGCCAGCCAGGTGTTACAGGTACACTTGAATGGCGAGCAGATTCATCTCAGTCTTTCTTCGGGGGACAAAGCAAAGGCCACTCGACTCATCGAGAACACCACCAAGATCGCCAGCAATCTTGGTCAGGACAAGGTCACTCGCGCGCTGACTCGCCTGGCGGACGACGTCCGCAAGGGCAAGTCGGTGACGGACGACCTTGCCACGATCAAGGATGAGTCCAAAAAGACCAAGCTACTCATCAAGTAGGGTCTTTCGTCTTAAGGGGGGAAACCTGTGGCAGCCTGTTCAACTTGCGGCTCCAATCTGATCGCGGGGTCCCCCTTTTGCGATGTTTGCGGCGCGACGGCCACTCAGATCCAGGTCGCCCGTAAGCTTCGCCAATCCTCCTTCGATTCCATCACAGACGCCAAAGAGGGCTTGCTCGCCCCTGGGGAACGTCTCAAGGGCAAACACACCTACATTATTGAAGAGGCGGTTGCGCGCAGTGGTTTTGGTGCCACCTTTCGTGCGATGCGCATGAAGGACGAGAAGCAGCTTTTGATCAAGCAGATGATCGAGCAGAGCTCATATGATGCCGTGAAGTCGGAGCTCTTGAAGGCGTTTAAGCGGGAAGCCAAGTTTTTGATTAAGACCAAGCACCCCGCCTTTCCCAAGGGCTATGAGTATTTTGAAAGAAACCGCTCCATCTTTTTGGTGATGGATTTCATCAACGGCAAGGAACTTGCCAAGGCTCTGGAAGAGCATCGTGCGCAGTACAAATCGATCGAGGATGGATTGCTCGTGTTTCTGGGCATTGAGATCGCTGACGCTCTCGAGCACGTTCACAACCAGGGCTTTATCTACCGCGACTTGAAACCGCAGAACGTGATGCTCGACGGAATCAGTTCACGCGTGAAGCTCATCGACTTTGGCACGCTTTACCATGCGTCGGATAGGGATCCGCTTCTGTTTGAATCGGAGGGCTACACACCCACAGAGTTCATGGACAAATCGAAGAAGTTTCTTCCCTCGGGAGATGTTTACAGCCTCGGTGCGCTTCTCTTTGAGGCTGCGACCGGGGACACACCTAAAAAGGGGGCCGCGAATGTCTTGAAGGACGCCAAGCGCGACCGGCGGCTCTGTGAAATCATTACGAAGTGTCTTGTTGTCGATCCCGCTCAACGTTTTCAGAAAGCGCGAGATGTGAAGAGCGAGCTCCAAAAGCTTACGAAGAAGGGGTTTTGGCCATTTCGGAATCCGAACTCTATCTCGCCTGTAGAGCTATCGGTATTGCCAAAGACGCTCTATCCTGCGGCTTGTACCTTTTGTGAGTTTTGCGGCTTTGCCGATTCCAGCTCGCAGCTCGGGTATTGCAAAAAGTGCCGCGTGCCGCTCAAGGTGGGGCGAGTGAATCTTCAGATCGACAAGAAGACGAACAAGGAATTCTTCCTCTACTCGGATGAGACGATCATCGGCAGCTCGCCCCAGTGCCATTTCCCGATCAACCTCAAAAACATGGGGATCGAGGGTAAACACCTGCGCATCTTCCGCCGCGCTACTGGGCTCTATCTTGAGACCGTGGACAAGAACAAGGATCTCACCTCTCTCAACCGCCGCAAGATCATCGGCCCCGTCGAGCTCATCGATGGCGATACGATTGAGCTCGGCAAACTCCATCTTAGCTTCACAGTTAAAGACGCCTGCTAGGCGGGGGTTTCGCCAAGGCATATAATATTTGGGTGTTTGCCATTCTCCTTTTTCTGTTGGGTACAATATTTGCCGCAGCGCTTGAATATGACGCGGCCAATTGTCGAAGGGTTACGGCAGAATTTGGGTCTGCGCTCTCAGAGCCAGCATTGAGATTCGCTGAACGGCTCAATGAGATGTTTGGAAATAGGCAACAGGGCCATTCTCGCCAAGAGCGACAGTTGAGGGAGGTTTTGGAGCTTTTCAAAAGGTACGTGACCCAAACGGACGCCCACAAGGCGTATGAAGAACTGCTCACCGATGAGACCGGCAAAGGCAATCCCAAAGATATGGCGGAGCTGGACGGTGAGAAAAAACGCTCCGAGAAGGTCATCGCTGCGCTGGCGCCCGAATTGCGAGACCGACTGGTGGAGTACCTTGATCCGATGCACCAACAAACGAAATTTTTCCTCGAAATTGACTCTGCCGGGGGAGGCGACGATACCGCGTCCCATGTCCAAAATCTCACTGGCTACTTTGCACGTCTTGGAAGTGCGAACGGCTGGAAGGTAACAGAGGTCTCTTCTCAGGAAAATGAGCACGGGGTCCAGAAGCATATTGTTCTCGAAATAGAGGGGGCCAGCGCCTACAGGTTTCTGAAATTCGAGGCGGGTCAGCATAGAATTGAATACAAGAAATCGAGCAAAGTGCATACCAGCACTGTGAATGTTTCTCTCTGGCCGAAGGTCGATGCTAAAGCCTTCACGTTGCAAGAAGCCGATGTTGAGATAACCACCCAAAGAGGTTCTGGCCCGGGCGGACAAAAGGTTAATAAGACAGACTCGGCTGTTCGCGCCAAGCATGTTCCCACCGGTCTTTCGGTGTTGGTACAAGACGAGCGTTCCCAGGCCCAAAATAAGACGAAGGCCCTTGAACTATTGGCCGCCAAGGTATCCAAACTTGAGGCGGATAAGGCTGAGAAGAAAAGGGTCGAGGACCGGGCGAGAGCGGCTGGGACTGCTCGCCCGAGAGCGGAGCCCCGCATCCGAACCTATGATCTTGGGGACAATCGAATCACCGACCACAGAACTGGACAAAAAGAGAACCAGAAGATGCACTCTGTGTCGGAATCCATCACACAGCCTTTCTACGATGGCCTGCAGGGTTGGTATCTCGAGAACCTTCTTGAAGCTAGCGAGTCACCGGCAGCACCACGTCAGCACTAATCCCTCAGCTCGATCCCGCCTCTCCTCACAAATACCGGGATTCATTTACGCACGGAATATGGAGTCACCGATTTTCTCGGGTCGCATTGACTTGGTAATGCCACGCGGCATACTTTGGCGGTTTGGGGCGGTTCTGGGGCCCTGTCATCGGAGAAAAGTACATGAAGTTATTGATGATTAGTGGGCTGACCTCTTTGCTGCTTCTGGGCTGTCTGGACAAGATGGAAAAGGTGACCTCCGACACTCGGGATGCCGTTCTAGACACGAGGAATATGGCCCAACTGGCCACGGCCCTTGAGATTTTGCACGATGAAGGGAACGACGACATGGCTCTGCGAGCGGTGGCCGCGGAAGGTGTTTTCCTATTGGCCCCCGAGGACAGAATTCATAAGTACATCGGCTGTCGTTATCCTCTGAATGTGGGGGCCGATCCCGACACGAAGTACCCCAACGTCACTCGAGTCTTTCGCTCGGGGTCGTATGGCCCGGAAAAGGCTCCCCCGATCGATCCCGGGGTGTCGGCTCCGAAATCGCCTGTGGTCTATGCGATCATGGAGCACGCCGTCCTGACTTTGCTGAACGATCTGGCCCAGGTGGCAAACAAGGATCTTCCGAATGAAAAGCTCGAGGACTATAGGGGCAAGGCCAGGAGGATGATCCCCATCGCGACGGCCATCTTTGGCGCGCGCGTTCACATGGATATGGAAAAATATTTTCGGGATGTGGAGACCATTGCTTCGCTCGACAATCGCAACCAGGCAGTGAAACTCAAGAGTCTCGACATTCGCACAAAGGGGGCTCGCCTTCTCCGTCGGGTCGTGGCGAAGTATCAGATTGAGGAGAACGACATCAACACGCTGCGCGTTCTGATGTCCGAGCGCATGGGATTCGACTACAACCTCATCGACTAGTCGGCGCTCAACAATGTCCGATCCGGACGCTTCGGGTATGGACTTGAGGGCTTCTACTTTTTCTTGGAGCGGAGATCCAAATAGACGGCGAGGATGATCACGATGCCCTTGAACACCTTCTGATAGTGTTCGTTGATTCCGATGAGGCTCATGCCGTTGTTGAGGACGCCCATCATGAGGACGCCGAAGAGTGTGCCGCCGATGGTGCCAATGCCGCCCATGAGGCTTGTGCCGCCGATGACGACGGCGGCGATGGCGTCGAGCTCGGCGAGCTCACCGGCGGAGGGGACGGCGCCATTGACTCGCGCGACGTCCATTACCCCAGCAAGGCCCGCGAGGGAGCCCATGATCAGATAGGTGAGGCCCAGCGTTTTTGCGACGGGGACGCCTGAGAGCTCCGCCGCCTCACGGTTGCTGCCGACTGCGTATATGAAACGGCCGAAGCGGGTGTAGCGTAAAACTAGAGAGGCCGCGCCGGCGCAGAGTGCGGCAATGAAAGCAATGTAGGGAATGCCGCGGTACCCGACGAAGGCGAAGTAGCTCAAAGAAAGAAAGAGCAGGGCTCCGATGTAAGCGACAAGCGATTCAACGGTGAACTTGCGGTGGTAGAGCGCGTAGACGAATGAGGCGATTGTGGCAGCGAGGACGATCGTGAGACAGATGCGACTCGCGGTTACTGGCAGATAGTCGGAACTGACGCTACTGAGGCTGTCCCCAATCGGCGCCACGGCCTGCGCCGAGGACACGATGAGCGTGAGGCCGCGGCAAATTACCATCATGCCGAGAGAAACGATGAAGGGCGTAATTTTGAGACGGCTCACGGCATAGCCCGTAAACCCACCCGCCGACGAACCCACTAAGAGCGCGATGAGAAAAGAAAGAATAGCGCCGAAAGTCCCCCAATGGCTCAAGCCTCCGTGGACCTGGGTGATGGCCGCGAGCATGCCGGAAAGTGCGAGAACGCTCCCCACCGAGAGATCGATACCTGAGGTCAAAATGACGAGCGTCATTCCCACCGCGAGTGTGAGGTTGACGCACACCTGTCTCGAGAGATTGGAGAGGTTGCGGGGGCTGAAGAAGATTCCCTCGCTCAAAAGATGAAAGAGAATCGCAAATGTAAGGATAACGGCCAGGGGAATGACGAATCGGGCCCAATCTTTCGCCGGTCGCAAGAGATTTATTGGAAGGGCCGGCGACGAAACACTAACTGACATAAGTACCTCCTGCCGCAAAATTCATGACCTGCTCTTGCGAAAGATTGACGTTGGGGAGTTCGCCCACGGCCTCTCCTTCCCGAAGCACGAGCACTCGATCGGCGAGCGCCAAAATCTCGGGCAATTCACTCGATACCAAGATAATTGCGATGCCACAATCGGCGAGCTTTCGAATGATCTCGTAAATCTCCTCTTTGGCGCCGATGTCTATGCCGCGAGTGGGCTCGTCGAGGAGAAGCACCCGCGGGGAGAGGGCCACCATCTTGGCGAGAAGCACCTTCTGCTGGTTGCCGCCGCTCAGAGTGC
This sequence comes from Deltaproteobacteria bacterium, assembly GCA_016196825.1. GTDB lineage: Bacteria > Bdellovibrionota > FAC87 > UBA2466 > UBA2466 > JACPWY01. Next base: position 262,512 of record JACPWY010000010.1, read on the forward strand.
GGACGGCGCGGTCCAGATGCGAGAGCTTGACCCCCATCGCCTTACAAAGACGGGTCACCTCTTCATTTTCACTGTTGAGCCTGAGCCACCCCATCTTCGGGCTCAGCCGATCCAGAATCCCGATACTCGTATTGAAGCGGATGGAGAGGTCGAGGAAAAGCCCGTCTTTCTTCCGATCCTCCGGCACAAAGGCGATGCCATGGTCCATGGCTCCTCGCATATCGGTCCACGGAGCTGCGTGGCCGTCATATTCAATCTCGCCAGACCGGTTTCCGGGCAGAATGCCGAGCAGTGATCGCAGAAGCTCGCTGCGGCCCGAACCCATGAGTCCCGCTATGCCAAGGATCTCCCCCTGACTCAGAGAAAAGCTGATGTCTTTGAGGAGGGGCTCTCCGTAAGGCGAGCGATGGCTGAGCCGCTTCACTTCGAGAATCTTAGATCGGTTTGCGTCGGCCGTTTTCACAACGGCGGTCTGTCCCAGCGGGCGGCCCACCATGTGGTGAACGATCTCATCGCGGTTTGTTGTTTTCGGATCCAGTTCAGAGACGCTCGTGCCGTCCCGAAGGATTACGATCCTGTCGGCAAGAGTAAAGACCTCATCTAGTTTGTGAGAGATATAGATGAAGGACATGCCGCTCTGTCTCATGCGGTTGATGACAGTGAATAGATTCTTTACCTCGGAGTCGGAGAGAGCCGAGGTCGGCTCATCGAGGATTAAGAGGCGCGCATTCTGGTGGAAGGCACGGGCGATCTCAACGAGCTGCCGTTGCGCCACGCTCAGTGTGTCTATTCGGACGTCGCAGGGCACATCAAACCCAAGGTTACCCAGGAGGTGTGCGGCGTGCTCCCTCAGCTGTGCCCAGCGCACTGGAGAGAAAAGGCGCTGCGACGGACGACCGGTGTAGGGAAATTCCTCGGTCAGAAAAAGATTTTCAGCCACCGTGAGCTGGGGAAAGAGGCAGAGCTCCTGGTGGATGATCGAGATGCCGGCCTTTCGCCCATCGAGTGGAGAACAGAGTTTTAGCTCGGCTCCATCAAGCAGAATCTGACCGGAGAAGCTGCCATGTGGCCAAACGCCACTCAAAATCTTCATCAGAGTCGACTTGCCAGCGCCATTTTCTCCAACGAGAGCGACACACTCCCCGAGCCCGACGCCAAAACTCACGCCTCGTAACGCCGGGACCCCATCAAATTGTTTTTGAATATTTGAAACGGTGATCCAGTTTTCCAAAATCAGGTCCCGCTGCCGCCATAAACCGCGGCGGCCGTGTGGAATCCGTATTCAACCACCTGGCTCTTGATATTGCTCTGATTGACCTCGAAGACGGGAGTGTTCATCACCCAAACATCACGTTTGCCATTATTGGTCTGAGAGTCGTGGGTCGGGGCTTTGCCGGCGGCAAGCTCGAGCGCCCCCATCACTGCGGCTTCAGCGAGCGGCTTGATCCCTTTGAGAACCGTCATAGATTGCTTCCCCTTCATGATGTCCTTTACAGCGGAAAGATCTGCATCGGCGCCGGCCACAAAAACTTGGCCAGCCAATTTTTGCTCGTCGAGGGCCTTGATGGCACCCATCGCCATTCCATCGTTATTTGCGAGGATGGCCTGGATATTGTTCTTTTGCCGGGTGAGGGTGTTCTCGACGGTCGTGAGCGCAAGGGCCGTCGACCAGCCCGGGTGGTTTTGCTTCAGCACAACCTTAATGTTTGGGTACTTCCTCAAAACCGAAAGAACGCCCTTGGTGATCTCTTCCGCCACTGAGTGGCCGGCCTCACCCATTAAGATCACGTAGTTGCCCTTTTCATGGGTGGCCTTCACCGCGGCCTGAGCCTGGAGGACGCCCACCTGAAAGCTGTCTTGGGTGACGTAGAGATCAATGTCGGCGTTTCGAATCAGACGGTCGTAGGCCACAACGGGGACTCCATCACGCTTGGCCATCGAAACGACGGTGCCCGCGGTTTCGCCGTTCACCGGTTGGACTACTAGGACATCCACCTTCTTGGAGAGCAGCGTCTCGACTTTCGCGGTCTGGACATCCACCTTGTCATCGCAGGAGGCGAATTCCACTGTCGCGCCATGCGTCTTGGCGAAATTGGTGAAGTACTCACGGTCCTTCGAATAGCGCTCCTCATTCATAGTTGCCAGGACAAAGCCGATGCGCACCGGCTTCTCGCCGACGACCCCCGCGTTTCTGGTGCAATTTGAAAGAATTGACGCGCAACAGAGAAGAAAGAGCGATCCGAAGCGAAATGTCATAGTAAACCCCCAACTAAACCTGGGATTAAAAGAAACGTGGCTCGATAAGTCAACCTGCGGTAAAAGAAGGGCGTGGGGCGGTACAATTCTGTTGGGGCATTCGATATACTGTAAAAGCTAATCACTGAGGAGCTTTCCGATGAGGTCACTCTCTTTTGGTCTTGTGGTGCTTGGGCTTGTGGGGTGTGGCCATCTCTCGAGCCCGGGCCATGATCAAGAAAAGGCTAAGATCTACCTTCAAATCGCGACCGATCAGCTCAACGAGCGCGAGTACGCGAAGGCCATCGAGGCCACGCAGCAGGCCATCGACCTCGATCCCAAGTTACCGAGCGCTTATAACCATCTCGCTCTTATCTATATGGAGACCAAGCGCTATGAAAAGAGTGAGCAGGCCTTCAAGACGGCGCTCGAGCTCCAGGCCGATTATCCCGAGGTCTATAACAATCTCGGTGTGCTCTATAACCGGCAGGAAAAATTTCAGGAGGCCGTCGGTTTCTTTGAGAAGGCCTTGGCGAGCGAGAAATATGTAACCCCGGAAAACGCGCTGACTAACATGGGTTACGCCTATTACAAGCTCGGTGAAATCGCGAAGTCGAAGGCCTATCACCAAAAGGCTCTGGACCTTGTTCCTCAGTTCTGCCTGGCCTCGAAAAATATGGGCGATGTCTACGCCAAGGAAAAGAATTTCGGAAAGGCGTCCGAGTATTTTCAGCGGGCGCTCACCCACTGCCCCCTCTATCAGGAGAGCCAGTACAAATTGGGACTAGTCCTCATGAAGATGGGACAGAAAAAAGTCGCCAAGGCTCAGTTGGAAAAATTGGTCGAGAAGCACAAGGCCGGTCCCTACGTCGAGCGGTCGAGTGAAGTGTTGAAGTATCTTCGTTAGCGGGTTATCGAAAGCAATCATGGAAAATTTTGGCGCATACCTGAAGGCTCAGCGAGAGGCGAAGAATATTCGTCTGGAGGAGATCGCCTCGATCACCAAGATTCACATCCACAACCTGCAGCTGCTGGAAAAAGGGGAATATGGTCAGTTGCCCCCCGAGCCCTTCTTGCGCGGATTCATCATCGCCTATTCCAAGTACATCGGCTTGGACACCAAGGAGGCGGTGAAGCGGTTTCAGGAGTCGCGAATGCCGGCTTCGACGGCTGGCGCCGACTCGGCCGGTTCCGAGTCCAAAGACACTTATGTGCAGGAACGCAATGAGCCAGTCGTGGCGTCCACGAATGATGTGGACGCTCTGATCACAAGCTCGCGCTTCACTGGTCGACACAAGGTGATGGCCGGGTTTGGGGTCGTGGCCCTCGTTCTGATTCTCGGTGTGGTGTCCTATGTGGGTCGGCAATCGCCGGGCCCGCTCTCAGCGGACGCATTGAAGGATCAGGAGGCCGCCGTTGAAAAAACCGATGCGGAGAAGACGGCGTCGGCCACCGGGCTGGACGAGGATAAAAAGGATGCGGTTGATGCGCTCCTCACCATGAAGGGAACGGTTGCTGACGTGAAGCCGGCGACGGACGAGAAATCGGAGAAGACTGAGAAGGCCGAGAAAAAAGAGAACTGGGAGCTGACCGCGAAGACAACTGAGACTGTGGCCCGAGAGACGGCCGCCGAGAAGCCGGCGATTAATAAGGAAGAGGCGGCCAAAAAACATGAGATGACCGTTGAGGGCAATGCGCGGACCTGGATGAAAGTTGTCATCGACAATGAAAAGCCGAAGGAAACCTTTTTAAAAGAGAAAGAGGTCGTTACCCTTTCGGCCGGTGAAAAGATTAAGGTTGTTCTGGGGAATTCCACAGGCACCAAGGTCACCTACAACGGCGAGACCGTAAAGGGCGAGAAGTTTTCCGGCACGATCCGCTCCTACATCTTCCCGAAAAGCGCGCGATTTCCGCAAGATCCTCCGAAGCGGACGACCGCGACCAAAGATGGCACCGCGACGTCTAATACGACTCCTGCTCTCGCCGACAAAGAGGCCAAAAGCGATAAGCCCGCCGAGGAACTTCCCCCCGTCCAAAGCGAATCGAATTAGTCGCTCCGGGTTCTGGGCAGGGTTAACCGCCGACAAGCCCCATCGCTCTGAGTCGCCTCAACACTGATTCTCGTATCATGCCCGCCGGGACTAAGGACTTCACCAAGCGATGGATAGTTTTTACCTCCAATTTCGCATCGAACTCGGGAAGTGAGGCAAAGCGGCGCCCTTTCCTCGTCGACAAGTAAAGGGTGTCGATCAGCGCCTTTTCAGGAGAGGCCATTCGGTATGAATTCCTGCCTTCACTCCACTCTACGCCAACCTTCATGAATCTAGGGTGAAGCTGCAGAAATTCGAATGTGCCGATCGGAGTTTTGAGGCATCGGCTATGGCCTGTCGTTGCAATTTGAATATTGGGAGGAATTTGTGAGATTACGCCGTGCCGATGGAGGGCGGTCAGGAACGATATGTATCCTTGCTCTCTGCCCAAAAGGAACGGCACGCAACCAAGTGGATGAAAAAATGGGTGGCGTGTGTTCGCCCATATGCCCTTAGTCACTCGCACGATCATTCCCTTTCTTGCAAGGCGGTTGAGCGTGCGTGAGGCGCTGGGAAAGAGGAGATTATTCGCGAGAGCATACTCTCTCGTTGAAAAGAAGGTGCTATCTCCCGCTAATAGCAGATCACCCTTCATCACGTAGGACTTCCGCTACGGTTTCTTTCATTGCGTTCCACGCCTCTTTGCCTTGGTGCCGAGAACGCTCCTCTTCCTCGAGAAACTCGAGTACCTGGCCGACAAACTCATTTCGGGACAACGAATCGAGTCTGAGCAGAGCTTCTCTTCGTACCTGAGGGGAAATCGCATGCTGAACCGAGGAACGGCTTAAGTGGCCACCAGACTGAAGAACACTGAGATCGAAAACGTCGCGAGCCTGGGTTACATCCCGCCACGCCAAGGCGTGGATCTTTTGGATGACCGCTGTTTCGCCCGAGTAGTGCTGGCAGCGATACGAACGCCTGTTACACCGTCGCGCGATCTCAGGTTCGATCTGTTCCAACAGGTAGGGCAGGGGTTTCTTCGTGCGTCGCGAAAATTCCACCTTTGTTGGAAGTGTGTCGCCCGAGTCGGTGACAAGCCGCACCCGAAAGCGTTGGGTTGTCTCCGTCTGCTTGGCTTTTGCAGGATCGTTTACCGAGAGGTCGGTAATCCCGTACGCCTGAATCGAACGCCGAAAGGCCTTACTCTCCAGGATCTTGTAGCCATTCTTCTTCAGCGTAGCGACACCACCCGCCAGAACATCGAGGTCCATATCTTCGGAGTACCTGGGGCTTTTGAAGAAGAAACGAAGGTTCACTCCCCCCTTCAACACGTAAATCCTCGGATCGGAAATCCTGAGGAGCTCTTCCAGAAAAAGAAAATGAAAGATCTCGCGTCGCTGTGTGTCGGTGTGTAAACTCACATTATGAATCCTAGCTAACCTTTCGGTTAATTGGAATTCATAATTGAGTCATTCTTCAGAGAGAGCGGAGGGAGCGATGAGGAGCTCTTCCGTGGTGATTTGCTCGAGGAGGGCATGGGCGGCTTCTACGATGCCCTCCGAGTCGATGTGGTGGTAGTGGAAGACGTCGGCGGTAGTGCCGGATTTGCTGGTCTTTCGGATGGCCAGGGTCTTGTGGACCGTACCGACGATGGAGCCAATGTTGTCGAGGAGGCCGGGTTCGCCGTCGTGGACCGAGAGGATGGGAATGCGGGCGCCTGTGAGCGCGAGCCATTCGCCCTTGTTCTTCACCGTGCGATCGTCACGGCGTAGGTGGAGAAGGCCGTTGATGCCGAGCTTCTTGCGCAGGTGCTCATACCCGTCGGTGTCGGCGAAGTTGCCCAGGAGGAGGTCGGGGCTCGTGACGACGAAAACGCTGGCGCAGACCCCCTTTTCCTGAAGAGCTTGAGAGGCTTTGATGGCCTCTGCGACAAGGGCGCCCATGGCAAAGAGGTGGATGACGTTGTCGCCCGGGGCATAATCCTTTTCGCCCGAACGATCGATGAGGCAATAGCCACCGGCCAGAACGTCTTGCCGGATCTCCTCAAGAATCTCCGCTTCGCCCTTATCCGCAAATCGGACTTGGCCCTTGACGTGATCTAAAAAATCTTTCTGAACGAGCCCCTTTGTCACGCAACGGAAGAGGGCCGCTTCGCGACCGACGTTGTCGAAGGTGAAGTGTCGGCGGAGGGTATCGGCCAAGATCCATTCGAGCTCTTTGGCAAAGGCCGGTTCCCACGTCACGCAGTTGGGCATCTGGATGTCGGATTTCCAGGAGTGTTGGGCTCCTTCTGGGGCCAGGGTCACCCCCGATGGGGTTCCCAGCGTGGCAAATGAGGAGTGCCAATAGACGTTGTAATAGAACTGATCGAGCGCGCGCTTGATGAAGAAGTCGTAGATCGTCATCGCTGGATAGAGCGGGACGCCCGTGAAGTAGCCAAATTTTCCGAAGGAGCCCGCGGCCGACATGCAATTGCCTTCGGCGATCTCAAACCGGATGTGGCCCGTGCGCTCGGAGCGGTTGGGCATGACGTCGGGGGCTTTGGCATCTTTGGCGCCAAAGATTTTTTCAAAGTCGGGCTGTTCGATGTCGCCGAAGAGTTTGCCGTTCATGTTAGGGCTGGTGTTCGTGGAGCTCCCCACGTCGGGTGCCATCGTCAAAAAATAGGGGGCGACCTTTTTCCACTCCACCTCAACCCCTTCCGCTGGCTTGTCCTCGCCGTCGCGGGCGAGACGGTCAATTTTGGCGGCGACCTGGCCCCACATCCACTGTGTGTGGGCGACCGGGTTGAACTTGATCGCGGTGACGTTGAAGTCCACGGGCCAATTCACAGTCTTACCAAGATCGGAAAACGCCTTTTTGCGCTCCTCGATCTTCTCTCGGAGCGCGTCGATTCCATCGCTGAGGTGAGCCCGCCGTTTTTCAAGAAACGCGTGCTCGGGCGAGTCTTTAGCAAAATGTTGGAAGGGATCGTCGGTTGAGAGCCCCAGCGATTTTCCCATCGCTTCGAGCTCAGCGGTCTCGGGCAGGGCGGAGTGGTTGCCCGATTTAGCCTGACAGTCGAGACGAAACCCTTTGATCGTATACGGTACAATGAGCGTGGGGCGCGTGCCCCTCTTGCTCTTCACCTTTTGAAAAGTGTCGATGAGCGTGGGCAGGTCGTGGCCGGCCAGGTTGAACAGGGCGCGCGTGAGATCCCCATCCGATAGCTTCTTGAGCAAGGGATCAAGTTTCGGCGATTTCTCCTTGAGCCAATTGCGGAGAAGCTTTGGGTCATTGGCTCCGAGAAGAGATTGGAATTCAAAATCGCTCGTTCCCTCATCGAGTACACGCTTCAACTCCACGCCGCCGGGCTCCTTGAAGAGCCTCTCCCTATAGGACCCATGCTTCAAAATGATCGAGTCCCAGCCATTAGCCTCGCCGATGCGCGCGATGCGATCGGCGTCGGAGCCCTGGAAAGCCTTTTCGTTGGCGATGCGGGTGCCATCGAGATTCTGGCGGTTGTAGTCGACGATCCAGACGACCCGGGAGAGCTCGCGCTCACCGCCATCGGGCATGGCTTCGGCGAGGGACCCTTCGCGAAACTCAGAGTCACCCATGAGGCACCAGAATCGGGGATCTTCGCCGAGATCCTGGCCGTGTCTTTCGAGGTAGTCGTACCCCAGTGCCGTGTAGAGGGCGTTGACCGGCGGAATGCCGACTGAGCCCGATGGAAAATAGCGGAAGGAGTCGGGGTCCGATTCCGCGTGATACGACTGAAAGACCGGCTCGCCATTGTGTGAAAGCTTGCGCAGGTGGCTCATGGCGGTTCGTGAATTATCTTCAGAAAGGGGAGTGCCATCCGGCGCCCGAAAATTTTTCATGAGGAAGTTGTAGGCATGGTCCATCGGAGAGACGTGGGGCTTGCACGCAAAGTAATCTTCGGGTTCTCGGCAGACGAGGTGAATTGCGGCAAGGATGTGTTGCGATGAGGCGCAGGCCGAGGGGTGGCCGCCGACCTTGGGCTCACCCCGCGGAGGCTCTCCCCGGCGGTGGTTGGCGATGTCGATCATCATGAGCGCCTGAAAGAAGGCACGCCGGGTGATGTTTTCCAAGATTTGAGCGCCGTCGATGGGCGTCTCGGGGCGCGGACCCTTTTTCACTCGTTGTCCCCTTCGTCGTCAGGGTCGTCTGGGTTGCTGAGGTGGCGATCGTATTCCTGGTTGAAACTAAAATTCTTGAGGTCCTTGATGCGATCGATGTAGAGCACTCCATCGAGGTGATCGCATTCGTGTTGGACGACAGTGGCGTCGAATCCATCGACCTCCATCTCGATTTTTTCCCCTTTGAGCCCGAGTGCAGTGACGGCGATGCGATTGGGACGTTCCACGAGGCCACGCAGACCGGGCAAACTCAGGCAGCCCTCCCAGTAGTGGCTTGTCTCTGAAGTGAGCGGCTTGATGACCGGGTTGATGAGGCAAAGAATCGTCGGCTTGCTAGAGCTCTTTTCGCTCTTCCAGAGCATTACGACGACTCTCAGGCTCTCGTGGATCTGAGGGGCGGCGAGACCCCGACCGTCATACTCGAACATGGTGTCGATGAGATCGTGCACGAAACCCTGGAACTCCGGAGTCTTGATGGCCTTCTCGGGCACGGGGGCCGCGATCTTGCGCAGAACTGGATGGCCCATCCGGGCGACTTTACGAATGGCCATTACGCCACCCCCTTTTGGGACCGCTCTTCGCGAATCTTGCGGGCGTTGAAAAGTGCGACCTTCGGCCCCTCGAGTGGTTGGTGGACGTCACGGGTGAAGAAGCCATTGGTGAAAAAGAAACCTTTGCTGCTTCCGACGCTCTTCACGAAGTCTTTGAATTCGAGCAATGTCGCCATAGTGACGCAAATCTCCGGTCCGTCGACGCGGTAGAAGCCAAATACATATTGGCCGAAAAAGACTGGGTTTTCGCTCTGGGCAACCCAGTAGGTCTCCCGATCAGAGATCGGCATTTGGTTGATGACCTTGAGGCCGTTCTCCTCACAGATTCGCCGCGCCGTCTCCTCGACAATCGAAAAGGACGGGATGAAGTGTTGGGGCTCTGCAGCATCATCCTCGGGTGGGACGCGATTCTGCTGACCCGGTGTTTTTTGGCGTGTGACGAGTATCGCAATCGAAATGGCTAACACGATCGCAAGCGCGGCCAATGTGAAGATATTAAACATAGGCGTTGTTAATCACTTCGCCGAGCCCGCCAGCACCGGGCACGATGTACTGCTTCGCATTAAGACCGCGTTCCCCCGGGTTCGTGCCGGGAACCGTTGTGAGGATCTCTGGCGGGCTGAGTCCGCGGTCCAGTCGGACGGCGTAAACAACGATCTCAGGGTGCTCCTTGGTGACCGCGGCCAGGTATTCGGGCGTTACAACGAGGTGTATCGCGAGAAAGCGTTTGGGCTTGCCGCGATCCTTGTAGATGTTCATCGCTGACCGGATGGTGGACCCGGTGGCGCCCATCGGATCGGGGATCACCACGAAGGCATCGTTGATGTCGCCCCCGATCTTGGCCCCGGAAAGATTGGCCCCCACGACCTGGTCGTTTGCGCCGGTGACGCGGTTGATCGAGATGTGATCCTGGCGAACGCCGTCGGAGTTCAAGAAATAGTTGAAGGCGTCAAAGCAGATCTGCGAGGGCAACGTTCCGGCGCGGGCAAGATTGACGCTCACCACGCTTTGCGAGGGGTCAATCACTGCGGCCGTGAAGTGCCCTTCGGGGTGCGTCGACGCCATCCGAGTTTGGAGCTGTGTCTCGATGAGTGGAAACTCTGCGTTCACCACGATCTTCACAAGCTGCCGATAGAGGATGTCGAGGAGCTGATTGATCGCCGGCTGCTTACACTCGGGGTGGCAGAGCTTGGCCAGCATCGTGAAGAGATACGGATCATCGAGGAGATGAACGTTCGCGCCGTACTTGTGCTCGATCTCATTCGCGGCGGTGTTTCGCCGATTCAGATATTGGGAATCTCTTAACATGACGCGCTCAGTGGGGAAGGATTACACCAAAAGCGCCCTTTACACAAAGCTCAAAATGGCTGTAGTTTCTGGACCATACACGCTTTTTGCGGTTGGGGGTTTCCACAATGCAACTGTCGCTCGAGCTCGATGAATTCGTGGTGTTTGACCTCGAGACCACAGGTCTCTCCCCCTGGGGTGGTGATGAGATTATTGAGATCGGGGCCATTAAGGTCTTTGGTGCCGAAATTGACGAGAAGAATGCGTTCCATTCCTTGGTGAATCCCAAAAGGATGATTCCCTCAGCGGCTACCAATGTGAATGGAATCACCAATGACATGGTGGCTGGCGCTCCGGCCATAGACGAGGTGCTTCCGCGTTTTTGGGAATTCGTGGGGCAGTCTTGGCTGGTGGCCCAGAACGCCAAGTTCGATTTGGGCTTTTTGATGAAGTATCTCGTACAGCGGAAGATGAAGAAACAATTCGAGGTTTATGACACGGTGATTCTGAGCCGGCGGGCCTTTCCGACGGAGCAGGGGCACAATCTCGATAAGATTGCGGGTCGTCTTGGCCTTCGGTACGAGCAGAACGACCGCCATCGTTCCATGGGCGATGTGAAGTTGACGGCGCAGGCGTTCATTCACCTCAAGGAGATGCTGGGCCCATCGATTCCGCCGCGCGAAAAATGGGCCGTCTAATGCCCCAGGGTATCCCTCCTTATTGAAAACACTCCCAGCATTGAATACAATTTTAGTCGGTCATCTTTCACGTCCCGACCGATCCGATGAAAAAATCTGGCCTGGAAATTCTGGGATTGCAGCGCCCCGAATGGGGTGGAGTGCTGTCTTCTGCGGCGCTGACCTTTGTCGAGGAGCTCGAGCGTCGCTTTGGGGAGCGTCGCCGTGAACTCTTAGCGCATCGGCAGACGGTGCAGGCCAAGATCGATTCGGGCTGGCTGCCCGATTTTCTGCCAGAGACCGCCGAGGTTAGGCGCGGGAATTGGTCGGTCGCGAAAGCCCCCGGTGATCTCCAAGATCGTCGAGTGGAGATCACCGGCCCCGTGGATCGGAAAATGGTGATCAACGCGCTCAACTCCGGGGCGCGAGTGTTCATGGCCGATTTTGAGGATTCCCATGCGCCCACCTGGAGCGGCACGATCCAAGGGCAGATCAACCTTTCGGACGCCATCCGTCGTGTGATCCGGTTTGAAAGCCCCGAAGGGAAAATCTATTCGCTCAACGAGAAGACCGCGACTTTGATCGTGCGCCCCCGCGGGTGGCATTTGGAAGAAAAACATGTTCGCGTGGCCGGACGCCCGATATCGGCGAGCCTCTTTGATTTCGGGCTCTACTTTTTCCACAACGGCTCGGAGTTGATCCGACGCGGGACGGGTCCGTATTTCTACCTTCCGAAGATGGAGAGCCGTCTTGAGGCGCGACTCTGGAATGATGTGTTCGTTTTCGCGCAGGAGAGTTTGGACATTCCTCGGGGGACCATCAAGGCTACCGTTCTCATTGAGACGATCCTGGCGGCCTTTGAAATGGACGAAATCCTCTATGAATTGAAGGATCACTCCGCAGGCCTCAATTGCGGCCGGTGGGATTACATTTTCAGTTTCATTAAGAAGTTCCGAAATCGAGCGGAATTTGTATTGCCCGATCGGCAGCAGGTCACGATGACCTGCCATTTTTTGAAAAGTTACACGGAGCTTGTGATACAGACCTGTCATAAACGGGGTGCTCATGCGATGGGCGGGATGGCGGCGCAAATCCCCATCCGAAATGATCCTGAGGCCAACGCGGTGGCGACGGAAAAGGTTCGCACTGACAAGTTGCGCGAAGTGACGGCGGGCCATGATGGCACCTGGGTGGCCCACCCGGGATTGATCCCGGTGGCACTTGAGGTGTTTGACAGCAAGATGCCGGGGGCGAATCAGCTCTTTGTTTTGAGAAATGATGTGAAGACGACGGCGCAGGATCTCTTAGTGATTCCGCGGGGGACGATCACAGAAGCGGGATTGAGAAATAATATCTCTGTCGGGCTTCAGTACCTGGAGGCCTGGTTGCGCGGCAATGGCTGCGTGCCCATCAATAATCTTATGGAGGATGCGGCGACGGCGGAGATCTCTCGGGCCCAGCTCTGGCAGTGGATCCGCCACCCGAAGGGAAAATTGGAAAGTGGGCGCAAGGTCGATGCTGCTCTTTTTCGCGGCTTTCTTGGCGAGGAGCTAGCCGCGCACCAGCGACGTCTTGGTGCGGAGGGGTTTGCGGCGAGCCAATTCGAGAGAGCGGCTAAAGTTTTCGACGAGATTACGACCAGTGACACATTTTGCGAGTTTCTGACTTTGCCTTGTTACGATCTCATTTTGGAAAAGGGGGCTCAATGAAACAACGTGAAGCAAAGTTGATGGACCAAGAGTGGAATTCTTCTCCGCGTTGGAATCAGATCAAACGCAATTACTCGGCGGTTGATGTGGCGCGCCTTCGTGGCTCCCTATTCATTGAATATTCGTTAGCGCGGCATGGGGCGGAGCTGCTCTGGGAGCTGCTGAGTTCGGGCGAGGGTGTGTTTGCGCTAGGGGCGCTCACTGGGAATCAGGCCGTGCAGCAGGTGCAGGCGGGTTTGAAGGTCATCTACTGCAGTGGTTGGCAGGTGGCGGCGGATGCCAATCAGAGTTTTCAGACCTACCCCGACCAGAGTCTTTATCCGGCCGACAGCGTCCCGGCGTTGGTGAAGCGAATCAACAACGCGTTTCAGCGGGCCGATCAAATCCAGCATTCCGAAAAATATGGCGAGCTCAATTTCTTTGCGCCGATCATAGCGGACGCCGAGGCGGGGTTTGGCGGCAATTTGAATGCCTTCGAACTGATGAAGGCGATGATCGAGGCTGGGGCGGCGGGTGTGCACTTCGAGGATCAGTTGAGCTCGGCCAAGAAGTGCGGCCATATGGGGGGCAAAGTGCTGGTGCCGACGTGCGAGGCGATTCAAAAGCTCGTGGCGGCTCGGTTGGCAGCCGACGTAATGGATGTGCCGACAATTATTGTGGCGCGCACAGATGCCAACGGGGCGAACCTCATCACCTCCGATATTGATCCCGTGGACCGGAAATTTTTGAGTGGATCACGGACGGTGGAGGGGTTTTTCAATATGAAGGGTGGCATTGAGGCGGCGAGCGCGCGTGGGGTGGCCTATGCCCCTTACGCCGATCTCATCTGGTGTGAAACCTCTGAGCCGAATCTTGCCGAGGCGCAACAGTTTGCCGACGCGGTCCATGCGAAGTATCCGGGCAAATGGCTCGCCTACAACTGTTCCCCTTCATTCAACTGGAACAAGAAGCTCGACGCCGGCACGATTGCGAAGTTCCGGAGTGAGCTCTACCGGATGGGTTACAAATTTCAATTCATCACATTGGCTGGCTTCCATTCGCTCAACTTCGGCATGTTTGAATTGGCGCAGGCCTATAAAACGGACGGCATGAGCGCCTACTCCAAACTTCAAGAGGCAGAGTTCGCAAAGGAGGGCGAAGGTTACCGGGCCACGACCCATCAGAAGTTCGTGGGGACCGGTTATTTCGATGACGTGGCGCAGGTGATTGCGGGGGGGGCTCTCTCCACAAAGGCGCTTCATGGCTCGACCGAGGAAGAGCAGTTCTTGACGACGTAATGCAGGACGAGGTCATCATCAAGCCCGGGGGAGGTTGGGCGCTCCCCCGGTGGAAGACTATCACTCAAAACTTCGATCTCCTTTTCGTCCTCGTGCGGCGCGAGTTTCTTTCAAAATATCGCCAGACGATCTTGGGCCCGGCCTGGTACATCGCTCAGCCGCTCTTCACGGGCCTGATATTCACAGCGCTTTTCAGTTCGGCCGCGAAGATGTCGACCGATGGAATTCCGCCGCTCCTCTTTTATTTTTGTGGACTCCTGTCATGGGGCTATTTCGTCGGGTGTCTGGAGGCGACAGCTGGATCGCTAGTCAATAACTCAGCGCTCTTCCAGAAAGTGTACTTCCCTCGGATCCTGGTGCCGCTTTCACTCGTCATTGCGAAAATGTATTCGTACTTTGTTCAGCTTGCGGTCTTTCTTCTCTTTGTGGCCTTTTACCACCTGAAGTCGGGGACATTTTCTTTTCATCCGAATTGGACGCTCGCCTTCTATCCTCTCATCCTTGTTCAGACCGCGGCTCTTGCGCTCGGAGTGGGGTTGTGGGTGGCGGCGCTGAGCACGCAGTACCGAGATTTTCACCACCTTCTGGGCTTTGCGATTCAGTTGTGGATGTATGCGACGCCGATCATTTACCCGCTGTCACTTATTCAAGAGAAATGGCGGGGCTGGGTGCTGCTCAATCCGATGTGCGCTGTCACGGAGGCTTACCGGAGAATGTTCTTCGGCGTGGGTGGGGTGAGCTTTGCGGCCCATGCATGGTCGGCGGCGCTGACATTTTTTATCATTGTGACGGGCCTACTCATGTTTCAGCGGGTGGAGCGGCGATTTGTGGACACTCTTTAGGGCCTATCCCTACGAAGGGATTTAGGGATAGGCTCTTAGGGATTTCGGCCTGGGTAGTGGTTGCGGTAGAGGCTTTGGGCAAACGCGAGTGGATCCCTCTCGAGTTCCGCCAGTATTTGTTTTCGCTCAGTTTCCGACTTTGTGCGCCACTCCTCCCCCGTGCTGTATTGGGAACTGTAAAAGCTCAGAACCTGGATGTGCGAAAGAGTGTGGTAGCGCCCGGCGCTGTCTCTCGGCACTTCTATCAGTACCATCCCGTCTTCGTGGCGGAGTTGGTCGACTTTGTTGGTGAGAAAATATCCGTCAGGTGTTAGGCCTTCGTGGTCGGAGGACAAGATCCTTTCGGGCGAAATCGCGAGGACCAAGGTTCTCCGGCTAGTGGTCCCGCGGATGGGAAGACGAGAACCGTCGCTTGTGACAGCGCTGCCCTCTTCGAATTTGAGTTGGTAGAGCTCAGGGCTGTGGAACAGCTTATCGGTGATAACCGCCGTTTCAATTCGAGCCTGGGTGTCTCGTTTGAGGTCCAAGAATTCGTAAGGGTTCATAAGGCCCATTCGATCCATTTCGCTTTCAATGTGGGCCCAGAACTGCTTTCGGGAGCCCGCGGTATTGCCCATTCGCCAGAGGAGGGGTTTGAGGGCGAAATGGCGATTGGGTTCGACGCCGGTTGCGCGTAAGATGCGCAACACCTCTGATTGAGATCTCACTGTTCCATTGTGGAGAAAAATCTCCTCACGCAGATCTTTAGGCAACTGAGCAAGAAGGAAGAGGGCATTTTGCTCTGGAAGATCTGGGAAGATAGCGGGTCCGTGGTCATGCTGTTGCCCCCACTCCAAAAGAGCCCGTTCATGACTCATGGTGAGATGAAGCTTTGGGCTGAAGCGGGAAAAAACCTTGGAGATACATTGGCGAAGACTGAAGAGACTGTTCGGTTCTCGCGCTGCCATCGAAGTGCAACTTGAAGACAAGGCAAGCGCAGCGCCAAGGACGACTGAGCGGAGGTGTGACTGAATCATCGTTTTCACAGTGTTACATGAAGCAAGAAGCGGACCGTGGGCAGGTGTGCGGGAAATGGGGTGTATCCATCGAAAATACAGCGTCAAAACCTTGTGCCAATTTCAAGTTTTTGATCGGAGGAATTCTTTGAGGCGGCGGGGGTAGTCGGTGATGAGGCCATCAACCTCCCAGGCGATGAGTCGCTCCCAGTCGCGGGGATCGTTCACCGTCCAGGGGACGACCTTGAGTCCCGCGACGTGGGTCGCACGAATGAGATCTTCCGAGAGGAATTCGAAATAGGGGCCGATCATTGTTGCACCAACTCGCTGAGATTCAGTGATGAAGTCGCATGGTTTTTCAAAGAGAGCGGATCGAGTGCTGTGGGGGGCGAACCTCCTGAGCTGTTCCATTACCTCAAGATCGAATGATTGAAGTTGGTGTTTCCAGGGGTTGGGGTAGATCTTGAGAGTTTCGACGACAGCTGAAGCGAGGTTTTCCGCTGACGGCTCGGGTCCTTCGCGCTTGATCTCCACGTTAAGGGCACCGCGCCCCATCAGCCGTATGAGAAGATCCTCGAGAGTAGGGATGATCTGACCCGGAACCGTTTTCTGCGACGGGAAGCGGTTGTTTTGAATGGCGCCAGCATCGAACTCCTTGAGATCTACGGTGCTCAAACTGGAAACGGGAATGGGCGATGATATCTTTTTGCCATCTTTGCGCCGGTAGAGTGCATTGGTGATTGTGGCATCGTGGATGACGACTGGAATGCCGTCACGATTCAAATGGAGATCCAATTCAAGAAAATCCGCGCCGGCCGAGATCGCCTCTTCAAATGCGGCCATCGTATTTTCTGGGTGGGTGCCTCGGGATCCACGGTGCCCGTGGATGAGGATTGAGCGTCTCGGTTGCGAAGCCATGTTTGTAGGTTAATGCCGAATTGCGCTACGCGGAAAGCATTACCATCAGCATGGCAGCGTATATTAACAACAATAATTGCTGCATTGTGCTACTCCTGCCTATTGATTCGGCGCATTTGCTGCGGAGCTTAAGACAAAAACAATGCATTTGGACATGGATTTAATTCGTTGAAAATATAAGGTTTTGTCAATACAGATTTTTCTTGATGTTACGCGAACTTATTGAGGAGAAGGCGCTCGGTGAGGGGTTACTCTTTCTGGGCAATGTCTCGCCCGACTACCCCTTGGCGGGTCATCGTTACGGGGCTTGGATCGATGAAGGTCTCCATGCAGGAATGGATTTTCTGGCGCGGAACCGACAGGTCCGAGGTCATCCTGTCGAGCTTCTTCCGGGCGTTCGATCCGTGAGTCTCTTTGCGATGCCTTATGGTGCACCACAGGCGAACTTGGGCCCACAAGCGGCGCAGTACGCCCGACACCCGGACTATCATAAGGTGCTGAAAAAGAAGTTGGAGCGAATCGCCGGGGCGCTTTCCTGGAATCCTTATCGTGTATTTGTGGACTCGGCGCCTCTTCTCGAGAGGGCGCTCGCCGAAAAAACAACGAAGGGATTCATCGGCAAGAACACCTGCTACATTCACCCGCGTTTCGGGAGCCTCTTGCTGCTTGGGGAGATCTTCTCAACAATTGACGGCACCTTTGATGTGCCATCTTCAATCACTCTGGGGAAACGAGATGAGGCGGGTGGCTGCGGTTCGTGCACGGCCTGTCAGGTGAGTTGCCCCACCGGAGCACTCGACACGGACTACCGAATTGATAGCGCCAAATGTCTCGCCTATTGGACGATTGAGAACCGTGGGACGATTCCCGTGAAGTACTGGCCCTATTTGGCCCAATACTGGTTTGGCTGCGATATCTGCCAAAATGTCTGCCCCTTCAACACACACGCGGTGGCGCTGCCCGAGGTTCCCTATTTCCCGGTGCGAGAGGTACCCGACCTCCTGACCGTGGCGACGATGGGAGAGGCCGATTACCAGAAATATTTTGGCGGAACTCCCTTCACGAGGGCCAAGCGCGCTGGCCTTCGTCGCAACGCCTTGATCGCTCTCGTGGTGACCAAGCACCCTGAACTCGATAGCGTGTTGGCAACGGTGCAGAGCGATCCACTCTATCCACTGTCAGAAACGGTGGCTCAAATTGACCAGTACCGGTTTGAGTTTCCCGACGATACGTGCGTTAATATTCCCCATGCTACCCCATTCTGCGCACCGCATTCACCCTGAGCCGGGTGGGAGTTCTCAATCGAGAACTCTGCTGATTGTTTTTTTGACGGTGTTTCTCGATCTCGTGGGTTTCGGAATCATTATTCCTATCCAACCTTTTTTCGCTGAGTCGCTGGGGGCGACACCCGCCATCGTCACGCTTTTGGGGGCCTCTTACTCGCTCATGCAATTTCTCTTCTCGCCATTTTGGGGGCGCCTTTCAGATCGGATGGGTCGACGCCCGATCATGTTAGTGAGCATCCTCATCACGTCGTTGGGCTACCTTTTCTTTGGCCTAGCTCACAGCCTCGCGATCCTCTTCCTGGCCCGGATGCTCTCCGGTTTTGGCTCGGCGAATATCGGCACGGCCCAGGCGATTATCGCCGATAGCACAACTGCCGAGAAAAGAGCGAAGGGAATGGGACTCATCGGCGCGGCCTTTGGTTTGGGCTTCATCTTTGGTCCGGCGATCGGAGGTTTGTTGAGTCAGATCAGTATCGCCACCCCGATGTATTTTGCAGCCGGCCTCGCATTTTTGAATTTCGTATTGGCCATGTTTTTCTTGCCGGAGACACTCGACAAGAAAAATGCGCGGGCCGCAGCGAGCACAAGCCACGCCAGCTTTTCCTGGAAGGCTTTGAGGCATGCGGCGAGGCATGCGAATGTACCAATGCTGCTCACGCTCTATTTCATCTATTCGGCTGCATTCTCTTTGATGGAGGCTTCGTTCGGTCTGTTCGTGCAATACGCTTTTACGGAAGGTGCGTCCGACACTGCCAAGGCCGCGGCTCGGCTCACGGCCACCGCACTCATTCTCGTCGGTGTGACGGCGACGATTGTGCAGGGTGGGCTGATTGGGCGCCTGGTGAAGACCTTTGGAGAATGGAAATTGGCCCGGTTTGGTCTTCTCATGATCACGATCGCGATGGTGAGCATTCCACTGGTCGGGTCCACGCACCACTTCGGATTGTTCGCGGCGCTCATGCCGTTGATGGCGCTCGGGACCGGCACACTCAACCCATCTCTTTCGAGCCTTCTCTCTCGCAGCGTTTTCGTTGATGAGCAGGGGGGCACATTGGGGCTGGCGCAGGGGCTCGCGGCGCTTGGAAGAGTGGGAGGCCCTGCGGTTGCTGGCCTTCTCTTTGAGTCCCATCCGAGTGGCCCATTTTACGCCTCGGGCGTCTTGCTTGTTTGCTGCCTCGCTCTGGCTATGCGAAAACCCAAGGTGGCATGAGTCCACGAAGTTCCCGTTTTTCTCTCTCTCACAGAGCGATCCTAATTTGGGTTGTTTGTCTCGCTGCACTGAGCGTTGGGGCCCGCAATTTCGAAGACGGGATCACGCTTGATGGCCCTTTCTACGCATCGATTGCTCGCAATATCCTCCGGTCCGGCAATTGGTTCACGCTGAACTCTGGCATTCCCGATCTCAACCCCTTCTATGGCAATCCTCATCTCGGCTTTTGGGTCTTTGCGCTTTGGTTAAAGATATTACCGGCTGCGGACTGGGCGCTTCGTATCGTGGGCCATCTGTATTACGTGGCGTTTTTGAGTCTCTTTTTTCTCTACGTCCGGCGGAAATCCTCGGAGAAGATAGCCGTTGTCTCCGTGATCTTGTTATGGAGTTGGTTTCAATTCTCCAATCCTCACTCCAATGTTTATCTCGATCCGGGGGCACTTTTTTGGGGCGCCCTCTCCGTTTTTCTTTGGGATCGGGATCGTCCCAATCCCTCTGCGGGTGTGGCCCTCGGGCTCTGTGCGCTTTACAAGAGCATGACGTTTGTCGGCTTCCTTCCGGCGCTGGCTCTGATCACTTTTCAGAGGCGGGCATGGCGGAGAGCGGTTCTCGCGCTGCTCGCATTCATCACGCCCGTCGGGTTGTATGCTCTTGCCCTTCGATCGAGTCCGGAGCCCGATTTTTTGGCTAAGTACTGGTCGGTCCAGATCACTCATCGATTCGCGCGGATTTGGAGTGTCGCCAACCTGTTTGCGTTCGAATATTGGCGCCAGTTTCTCTATTACTCCTACTACCTGGCGCCGTTGGGGTTGATCGCATTCCGGAAGCAGACGCGGTCGGAGGCGGTGATTCCGACGGTGATGGCGGTTCCCTTTATTGTGATCTACTCCGTCTCGGGGCTCATTGGCGGACAGTACCTGATCATGGTGCTACCCTGGATTGCCTGGCTCATCGCACTCGGTGTGGCTGAGAAGATCCGGGTCCCTTCCGAAAAGTTGGTATGGGGGAGCCAAGTGATTGCAGTCGGGCTGCTTTGCCTGGCTCAGTTTCTTCCGTTTTCCACGCATGGGAGGGGGCTCCCCGATGAGCTTGACGAACTGAGGGCACTCAGCCGTCGGAAAGAGGTAGAGCGTCTGTACTTCGACTTTCCGGTCGTCGACACGTCTGAAAAATGGAGCACTCGATCGCTCTCGGCAGCGACGGCTGCTTGGTATGGCGACGTAACAATAGAGTATCCGGATGTGAATCGGTTTCCTCGGGCGGAAAAAGGGGCAGCGTACCTTCTCGTCAATCCCTTAGATCGCTCGGCGATTCTCCCGCCGCTGGGGTGGTGTCGGGGGCGCGGCAACTACCGCGATGCCTCGCTCTGGTTACCGTGTCTTACTTATGACCTCATTAGTAAGACATCCTGAACGAGCTCACCCATCTTTGGTTTTCCATTGGGAAAGGTGATCTCAATCCATCCAGCCTTTTTGAGGCTGATGGGGCGTTCGAGGAGCCATTCGAGTGCGAGCGGGATCCAGTCTCCGTGAGAGCAGATCACCCAGAGTGGGTCGTTCGATTTATTCCATTCCTTGAGAAACTTGACGACGCGTGTGTCGAGAGCCGAAGACCCTTCGTCTGGCTCTTGCTCCGTGAGGAGCTCATCGATGGACACCCCTCGCTTGAGTGCGCGCGCGATGGGTTGCAGCGTCTCAACACATCTCTTTCTTGGACTCGATAGAAACTTTACGTCATGCCCTTGGAGAGCTGGCTTAAGCAATGGGACGAGGGCCTTCGCCTGTGCTTTTCCCTTCGGACTCAGGCCATTGTCATAAAGATGCCCTTGATCTTTGTCGCGGTGGCCATGGCGAACGATGTAAAGCTTTCGAACCGACGTATCACTCAAGCGGGGTTCCCTGATAATTTCGGAGCGCCAGTTCTCGGAAGAGAACCTGCGATCGCATCGGATTGGGTAGGGTGCCGCGGTTGCGACGACGCCAGGTGCCTTGAGGAGTTAGCTCTCGGGCCTGGGCCACATCGCCAAGATAGGCCGGCATCACAACCTGTTCGAGATAACGATAGATGCGCTCATCCAAAACCGGGAAGGCGATCTCCAGGCGCGAGAAAAAATTTCGCGGCATCCAATCGGCGCTGGAGAGATACATCTTCTTTGAGGCGCCAAAATAATAGATCCGGCTGTGTTCCAAGAAACGATCCACGATGCTCACCACGCGGATGTTTTCCGAAAGCCCTTTGACCCCTGGGATGATCGAACAGGCGCCGCGCACGATCAGATCGATCTGCACGCCGGCAGCCGAGGCTCTATAAAGGCTCTGCGCGATCCCTTCGTCGACCAGAGCGTTCACCTTCGCAACGATGCGGGCCTTCTCTCCTCGAGCGGCGGCCTCGGCCTCCTGCTGAATGAGAGATTGGAGACGGCGCGAGAGGCGGGTGGGGGCGACGAGCAGGTGCTTAAAGTTGCTGGGCACCTTTCCCTCCCAGACCGAATCAAAGAAGAGTCGAGCGTCGGCGCCCATCTCGGCGTTGGCGGTGAGGACTGCGAGATCGGTGTATTGACGCGCGGTCGCGGCGTTGTAGTTGCCCGTTGAGAGATGGGTGTATCGGACGAGCCCATCCTTCTCTTTTCTTGTGACGAGAGCGACTTTCGCGTGGAGTTTCAGTTTGCCGAAGCCGTACCCCACCTCGACGCCAGCTTTGCGCAGCTCATCAGCCAGTCGAATGTTGTTGAGCTCGTCGAAGCGGGCGCGCAATTCGATGAGAACGCGCACCCGTTTGGTGGCGGCTGCATTTTTGAGATGCGTGATGACCGGTGACAGCGCATCCATGCGATAGACGGTGAGCTCGATATTGACGACGTGGGGGTCTTCCGACGCGACCTTCATCCAATTCACAAAGGCGTCGAAGGAATCGTACGGGTGGTGCAAGAGGTAGTCGCGCCCTCGGATCTTTTCAAAAATCGTCGAAGAATCCTCGAACACCCGTGGCACTCGTGAGTCCAGTGGTGGGTATTGAATGGTTGAATGCGCGCGCGCAATGCGATCGGGTACTTGGCGTACGAGTGACCAAAGGCCGTGGAGGTAAAGCGTTCCTGGCGCCTGAAAGGCAAATGGGCGAGCGAGCTTGGTCACCTCAAGGAGGCTCGCGGCCAGTTTCGAACTGACGCCCCGGCTGTACTGAATTCGGATAGGGCGCCCGCGCTCCCGAGTGCCGAGCCGGGTCACGATGTGATCCGGAATGGATTCGGGATCGGGGTGATCCACGTCGAGGGCCACGTCGCCATCACGCGTGAGGCGGATGAGCCCCAATTCAAGCTGCGTGGAAAAGCTTTCTGGCAGGAATCTGATCAAAAGGTCGTCGAGAAAGAAGGCGTAAAAGGGTCTGTCCGGCCCGAGATCTTCAAAATAGAGCGTGGGCAGTGTACGTGGAATCTTCATCCACAACCTTTCCGAAAAGACCGCGCCTGCCTGGGCGTTGTCGAGCGTCAGAACATCGCTGGGTCGAAACGTTTCGGGAATGGAGAGATAGGGAAGAATCTTTTCCTGGAAAATTTTGCGGCCCAGTTCGACCGCCTCGTCCCTCCACGGGTTCATGTGACTTAGGATGATTTGATACTGGGCAAGTTCATTGATGAGGCTGTCGAGAGTCTCTTCCTGCTTGGCTCCAAACTTCGAAACAGATTCGAGGATTGAGTTGCGGATGCGCCGAATCTGGCGGGCCTTTTGGACATCAAGCCCCCGGAGCCGGTAAAGGAGTGAGCGCTCGAGCGAGGGCACCCGAATCATGAAAAACTCATCCAGGTTCGATGAGGTGATGGCTAAGAATTTCACCCGTTCGAGAATCGGATTGCCGGTCGCCCGGGCTTCGTCCAGGACGCGCTCATTAAATTGCAACCAGCTCAGGTCTCTGTGGATGAGGGGCGACCGAGATGACCGTAGCAGAGAGGGAATCGTCGGCAGGTACCCAGGGCTCAACATGGCGCGACAATATACACTGAATTGAGGGTCAAAGTAAGACGGCTAACCGGATCCTAATAATCCAATAGTTGCGCGTGGTTCCAGAGTGTGTGAAGGTGGGCGGTCGGAGAAAAACGTATGAGATTATTGATGCTCTTCTTGGCTGGCTTTTTGGCTTCCTCCTCCTGGGGGGCCCAGGTTGTGACAGGCGCGGGTGCGACCTTTCCCTATCCCCTCTATTCCAAGTGGTTTGCCGAGTACGGGAAGCTGAACCCGAACGTTCAGATTAACTATCAATCGATTGGAAGTGGCGGAGGGATTCGCCAACTTCTCGACAAGACCATCGATTTTGGAGCGAGCGATTCTCCCATGACCGATGAGCAGCTGGGTAAGGCCTCGGGCCCCATTGTCCACATCCCGACCGCCATGGGAGCGGTCGTGCTGATCTACAATCTGGCTGGGAGTACGAACCTGAAGCTCTCGTCCGACGTGCTCGCTGATGTTTTTCTGGGCACGATCAAGAAATGGAACGATCCTCGGATTCTCGCGCTGAATCCCGGGTTGGCTCAGACCAGTGATATTTTTGTTGTCCATCGTTCCGACGGGAGCGGCACGACGGGCATTTTTTCCGACTATATGGCAAAGGTGAGTTCCGACTGGAAGACGAAAGTTGGCTCGGGGACGGCGCTCAATTGGCCGACTGGGCTTGGGGGCAAGGGGAACGAAGGGGTGACGGGCCTCGTGAAACAGACTCCCGGGAGCATTGGGTACGTCGAGCTGATCTACGCTGAATCCAACAAGTTGAGCTTCTTCGCCCTCAAGAACAAGGCGGGGCAATTCGTCACTCCGACCTTGAAGAGCGTGACTGCGGCGGCGGCTGGGTTGAAGGAGGTTCCTGACGATCTTCGCTTCTCGATCACCGACTCTGATGGCGCTGGTTCTTATCCGATCAGTGGAGCGACCTATATCTTGGTCTACAAAACGATGCCCGACTCCGCGAAGGCCGCGAGCATTGTTTCCTTTCTGAAGTGGGCACTGAAGGACGGCCAGAAGATGGCGGCTGAACTTCTCTATGCGCCGTTACCTTCGAGTCTGGTGAAGAAGGTGCAGAAAAAGGTGGAGACGATCGAAGTGAAGCGCGCCGGCTAAGAGCCTGTTTGATAATTGATTTCGTAGCGAGCGGAAACCGCAGCCGCGCGCAGTAGAAACCAATTATCAAACAGGCTCTAACAGATCGCGGCGCGCCCAATAGCCTGATATTCTTAACTTTAGTGGCTTCTTGTTCCTAATGTAATCCTGACACTACTCGGTTCGCTCATCTCTATAACGTGGGGGCGAAAGATCCGAGGGTAAAGGCATTGGCAGATGGGCGTGGAGTCGGAATCAGGCTAAGGAGCGCAGTGCCGGACGTAAACACCGATCTTGGTCATCTCAAAGAGCTGGCTCAGAACAAATTTAGATCATTCGGGAAGGAGATCCACAAACCCGACCGGAACTTTCTTTGGTTTCTTCGCATTGTGGCGAGTGCGGTCATCGCCTGTCTTTTGTCTGTGGGTCTGTTCCTTCTTCTGAAGGCTTGGCCGGCTCTTTATCACACGGGCCTTCGGTTCCTTTACACAAATACATGGGATCCGGTGGGGGATGTGTATGGCGCACTCCCGGTTGTTTTTGGGACTCTTCTGAGTTCATTCTTGGCGCTCATTCTCTCGGTTCCCTTGAGTCTGGGCATTGCACTTTTTGTGAGTGAGTTGGCCCCACGCCGCTTGGCGCGCTTTGTTTCGTTCACCGTTGAGATGCTCGCTGCAATCCCGAGCGTTGTATACGGGTTGTGGGGGATTTTCGTTTTGGCCCCCTGGCTGCGAACGGTTGTTGAGCCATTTTTGGGGACCTACTTCGGGTTTCTCCCTTTCTTTCAGGGTCCTCCCTATGGCGTGGGCATGCTGGCGGCGAGTCTGATTCTTGCTGTGATGATCACGCCGACGATTTCATCGATTGCGCGGGAGATTTTTCGGGCTGTGCCTTCCAACTATCGCGAGGCGGCCTTAGCGTTGGGGGCCACGCGTTGGGAGATGATTCGTCTCTCGGTCCTCAGCGCGAGCTGGAGTGGAGTGTTGGGTGCCGTGGTTTTGGGGCTGGGTCGCGCGTTGGGTGAAACGATGGCGGTGACGATGGTGATCGGCAATCGCGCTGACATCTCGCTCTCTCTCTTCTCTCCGGGACAATCCATGGCGAGCGTCATCGCCAATGAGTATGTGGAAGCCACGAGTGATATCCATTTGGCGGCTCTGGCCGAGGTGGGTCTCTTGCTTTTTGCCGTCACGTTTTTGGTGAATAGCGGGGCCCGATTAATTGTTTTGCGGCTCAAAACGAAAGGCGGTGGGCGGTGATCACCGGCCACCTGACCCCATTTCTCGAAGCGCGCGACACCCGTCGACGGGTGTCGAATCTCGTTGCCTGCGGCACCCTCACATTTCTCTCAGGCGTTGCGATCGGCGCTCTCTTTCTCGTGTTTGGTTATGTCCTTTACCGGGGTTTTCCGGCGATCAATTGGGCCTTTTTCATCGAGACTCCCCGACCTGTGGGTGAGGTCGGTGGGGGCCTCGCCAATGCGATGGTGGGAAGCCTAATCATCTTGCTGTTGGCCAGCCTACTAGGGATTCCGTGGGGAATTCTGACTGGCGTCTACCTTTCGGAGTATGGGCGGGGCCGTCTGGGGTCCGCCGTTCGTTTCTGCTCCGACATGCTTTCGAGCGTGCCTTCGATTGTCATTGGCCTGTTTGCGTATGCGCTTCTTGTGGTGCCGATGAAGCATTTCTCGGCGTTGGCGGGGAGCGTGGCCCTTGCCGTGATGATGGTGCCGACCATCGCTCGGAGCACGGAGGAGCTCTTGCGCCTCGTCCCGAACCATATTCGTGAAGCGGGGCTGGCTCTGGGTGTTCCGAGGTGGAAGGTTATTCTCTTGATTGTATTGCGAGGCAATCTCTCAGCAATCTTGACGGGCGTCATGCTCGCGATCGCGCGGGCCTCGGGTGAGACAGCGCCGCTTCTTTTCACTGCGCTCAACAGTCGGTTTCTCTCTTGGCGCGTGGATCAGCCCATCGCCTCTTTGCCGGTCCAGATCTACACTTACGCTATTGCGCCCTTTGATGATTGGCACCGACAGGCATGGGGCGGAGCGCTGGTCCTGGTCGTATTTGTTTTTTCTCTCAATCTTTTGGCGCGGTCGGTGATAAGACCCAAGATGACTCGGGATTAGAGCCTATCCCTAAATCCCTTCGTAGGGAGGCGCGAGCCAAGATGGCTCGGATCGAGGAGGCGAGCGCGGAGGACGAAGACCCGAGCCATTTTGGCCGGGCCGAGTAGAAGGGATTTAGGGATAGGCTCTTAGTTATGGCGGATGTGCAACCCATAGTGAAGGTCGAAGGGCTGAACGCCTGGTTCGGCGATGTTCACGCAGTGAAGGGAATTACGATCGATTTTCTCCCCAACACCGTGACCGCGCTCATAGGCCCATCGGGCTGTGGAAAGTCGACCTTCATTCGGTGTCTCAATCGCCTTCACGAGGAGATTGAGGGGGCCTCGGCATCTGGGCGGGTGGTTGTCGAAAATAACGATATCTATGGAGCGGGCGTGGATCCCGTTCGCATTCGTCGCAAGATAGGTATGGTTTTTCAAAAGGCCAACCCATTTCCTGGGCTCTCTATTTTCGAAAATGTGGCCGCTGGGTTGAAGTTGGCCGGGATCCGTCGTCGGAGTTTGCTCCAGGACGTTGTGCGCCGGAGCCTCGAGGGGGCGGCCCTCTGGGATGAGGTGAAGGACAAGTTGCACCAACCGGGGACGAGCCTTTCGGGTGGTCAGCAGCAGCGTCTTTGCATCGCGCGGGCGCTCGCCGTGGAGCCGCCGGTGATTCTGATGGATGAGCCCACCAGTGCGCTCGATCCGATCTCGACTGCGAAGATCGAGGAGCTTATGTTGTCTCTCAAGCGGCGCACGACCGTGATTATCGTCACTCACAACCTTCAACAAGCGGCTCGTATCTCGGAAAGAACGGCCTTTTTTCTTCTCGGTGAAATGGTAGAATTCGGCGACACAACACAGGTGTTTACGGTTCCCAAGCAAAAGAAAACGGAGCAGTACATCACCGGTAGGTTTGGATAATGCAGCGCAACATTGATGCAGGACTGGCCGAGCTCAAGCAGCACCTCGTGCGAATGGCAGGCCTTGTCGAAGCTGCAATCGAAAAGGTGACACTGGCCTGGAAGCAGCAGAGCCTGGAACGTCTCAAAGAGGTGTATGAGATCGAAAACCAGGTGAATGCGGCCCACCTGCAGATTGACGCCGACTGCCTCCGACTCCTGGCGACTCAACAGCCCTTAGCCGGCGAACTTCGGCTGATTCTAGCGACCATTAAGATGAACAATGATCTGGAGCGGATTGTGGACCAGACCGTGAATATCGGCCACAACCTCGAACACTTCGTGCGGGCTCCGGATGCGCACCTCGACCTAACTGATCTGGAAAAGATCGCTAGTGAAGTGAAGACGATGGTTCGCGGCTCAATCGATGCCTTTGTGAGGCAGGATGAAATGCTCGCGCGCAGCGTGATCCGCTCGGATGACTATGTCGACGATCTGAAAAACAGCATTTTTACGGAAACCTTGGCGCGAATAAAGAAGGATCAAGACGCTGTCGAGCAGGGGCTGAATATTATTCTGATTGCGCGTAACTTTGAGCGCATCGGGGATCATGCAACCAACATCGCCGAGGATGTCATCTTCTCCTGTTCAGGGGAGGATATTCGACACCCCGGTCTGAACGCGACGAAGGAGAGTAAATGAGCGGAGGCGCCAAGATTCTCATTGTCGAAGATGAAAAGGATATTGCCGATCTGGTCTCATTGCATCTGAAGAGGCAGGGCTACCAGGTGGCATCGGTGGCGGATGGCGAAACGGCTGTGGCGAAGCTTGGGGCGGAGCCAATCGATCTTGTGGTGCTCGACTGGATGCTGCCGAATATGTCGGGACTCGAAGTGGCTAAAGCGATGCGATCTCGGACCGATGGGATCGGGAATACACCCATACTGATGCTGACGGCGCGTTCTCACTCCGCAGATATTGTGCAGGGGCTCGAGAGCGGTGCGGACGATTTTCTTGTGAAGCCCTTTGAGCTGCCGGTTCTGATGGCAAGGGTGAAAGCCCTCTTGCGTCGAGGGGCGCTCATCAACGGTGAGTCCTCGTCGGTGCTCCAGGTGGACGAGCTGGAGCTCAACCTCGGGTCGTATGAGGTGAGGTGTTCAGGGAAGCCGGTTCAGTTGACGTTGTCCGAGTTTCGCCTTCTTTCCGCTTTGATGCGCGGACGGGGTTCCGTCCTGACTCGCGATCGGCTCATTGATCAGGTGCAGGGTGACGACGTGAACGTGATTGAGCGGACGATCGACACCCACGTCTTCGGGCTCCGGAAAAAGCTTGGAAAATGTTCTGACGTGATTGAGACCATTCGCGGTGTGGGCTATCGGGTAAGGGTGGAGTGAGCTCAACCGAACCCCAATTTCCCCGACGTATCTTCTTTCGTTTTGTCGTTCTTCAAAATAGTCTCCTCCTCATTGCCGTGGCGATCGCTTTTTTTGTCGTTCGGAACAGGTTTGATCACGCTTTCGGTCAGTTCTTGATGGTTGTGTGCGGTGCCTTTGCTTTGCTCTCCACCTGGCTGAGTTATACGCTTGTCTTTCCTATTGGCCGTTTGCACTCCAAGACCAAGGCCATGACTCAGGCGACCCCAGAATCCTTTTCAATGGAGGAGGTGACCCGAGACTCTTTTGGAGAGTGGACTGAGATTGAGGCGAATCTGAATCAAATCCGGGACGATCTGGAAAAGAAGCGCCGGCGTCTCGACAGGGATCGGGTTGAATTGGCAACCGTCATCGGATCGCTTTCGGACGCTATTCTGGCCGTTGACCCGAAGGGGGCTCCGCTCTTTTTCAATAGCCGATTTGCGTTGCTCTATGGCGGCAGTACGCAGAGCGAGACCTGGACTCTGTGGGATCTGATTCGAGAGACGCAGATATTGGATGCGTTCTCCACTGCCCTCAAGGAGGCGCAGGCCTCGGCTACGCGAACGATCGTCTTGGACTCGGAGTCGGCGGGAAAGAGATACCTTGCCCTCTCGGTGTCACCACTCAAACGTGTGGATGGCTCGGTCTACGGTGCCGCGGGGATCTTTCACGACATCACGGAGTTGAAACTCGCTGAACAGATGCGAATCGATTTTGTGGCCAACGTCTCTCATGAGCTGCGCACTCCTCTGACATCCATTAAAGGTTATGCAGACACCCTGGAGCACGACATCCGATCGGGAAAACCGATCGATCATGAGTTCATGGGGGTGATTTCCAAGAATACGAATCGGCTCATGAATTTGATCTCAGACCTTCTCGATCTCTCTTCCATCGAATCACAGTCCCAAAGTCTCCACCTGGAACAGCTGCCAACCGAGGAGGTTACAAAACGAGTAGTAGGGCAACTGCGGGAACGGTTCTCGTCCAAGAACCAGACCGTAGAAACCCATTTCCATTCCCATCAGGTCTATGCGGATCCGGGTCGGCTTGAGCAGATTCTTGTGAATCTCCTCGACAATGGGTACAAGTACACCCCGTCGGGAGGTAAGTTGTCAGTGGAGTGGTTGGCCGACGGACGCGACACCATCTTGAAGGTATCTGACACGGGGCCTGGCATTCCACTCGAGCACCGTTCGCGGTTGTTTGAACGGTTTTACAGAGTGGATAAGGCCCGATCGCGGGAGATGGGCGGTACGGGATTGGGTCTGGCGATCGTGAAACACATCATGCAGAGACACGAGGGGGCAGTGACCGTTGAGAGTGCGGCCGGGCAGGGCTCAACGTTCATCTGTCGGTTTCCCAATCCGGATCAGCGTCGATGACACGGGCTTTCATTCAAATTGCCGGAGCGCTGGATAGGGAAGACGCCCAGACCTTAATCACGGCCGGTGTTGACGAGGTTGCGCTACCGGTGGGCCCCCATTTGAAAACGCCGGAGTTGAGTGAAGAGACGGCGGCCGAGCTTTTTCATTTCTTGAAGGGACGTGTTTTTTCGAGAGTGATCACATATTCGACGAAAGCTCACGAGGTGATCGCGCTCATGAAAAAGTTGGGGACAAGCCGCGTGCAGCTCCATGGCAAGATTTCGGGAGAAGA
Source organism: Deltaproteobacteria bacterium (assembly GCA_016196825.1). GTDB lineage: Bacteria > Bdellovibrionota > FAC87 > UBA2466 > UBA2466 > JACPWY01. The sequence goes on from JACPWY010000010.1 coordinate 292,837, forward strand.
GGTCAGCGCACTTCGAAGAGCGGGGGAGTACCACATCATTAAGTCTTTTGCGGTGGGTTTGACTCCAAAGGATGCGCTGCTGGCTCAGGTGAGGGAGTATGCTCCGAATGTCGATGGCTTTCTCCTCGACACGTATGACCCAGCTGATGGATCGACGGGAGCGACCGGCAAGCTACACGATTGGGAAATTTCAGCCGAAATCGTCAAGATGGCTGGGCGCCCCGTGATCTTGGCGGGAGGCCTGAATGAGAACAATGTGGAAAGGGCTGTGAGGGTGGTGCGGCCCTACGGCGTCGACGCCCACACTGGCGTGGAATCCGCAGGTGGTCGAAAGGATTTGTGCAAGGTCGAACTGTTCGTGGAGCGGGCGCGGTTGGCACTGGAGGCACGGTGAGAGAAAAGATCGCCAACACCGGTCTGAAAGCTGTCCTCAATACCTTTTTTCGTCCGCCATTCACGGCCCAGAAGATGCGCCGCCACTTTGATCTTCTTGCTGGAAAAAGCGCGGAGGGCGTGACGGCGCGATATCCGGATGTTCGCATCACACGGGCCGATGTGGGTCGGATCCCGGTGGAGTCAACGACAGTTAATGGGAGTCAGCGGACCATCTTGTACCTTCATGGGGGCGGGTACTTCATGGGATCGATCCTGGCCTATCGTCTCAACGCTGCGAAGATCGCGCGAAGGTGCCGTGCGACGGTGGTTTTGCCTGAGTATCGCCTGGCGCCAGAGAACCGATTTCCAGCCGCTCTGGAAGACGCGGTGGAGGTTTATCGCGCCTTACTTGAGAAAACCTCCACCCCTCCGATCATTGGCGGGGACTCGGCGGGGGGAGGGCTGGCGTTAGCGACCATGCTCAAGCTTCTGCAATTAGGGCTCCCCCGACCGACGGCTCTCTTTTGTTTTTCGCCGTGGACCGATCTTACGCAATCCAATCCCTCTTGGGCGGAGAAACGGGAAGAGATCTGGTTGCGGGTGGAGCACAACGAAATTTGGGCCAGGGAATATGGCGGAGATCACGATCTTCGGGATCCACTCATTTCACCGCTATTTGGTGATCTCCATGATTTTCCCAGAACTCTCGTCTTTGTAGGCGAGCTCGAAGCTCTTCACGATGATGGCGCGAAGATTGTTGAACGAATTAACGCCGCTGGTGGATCGGCCGAACTTTTCATCGGAAAGAAGATGCAGCATGTTTGGCCTCTCTTTCTACCATTCCTTCCCGAAAGCCGAAGAGCCATGGACAAGCTCGCCGAGTTTGTCGTCTAAGGGCCCTAAAGAGGCATTCCCAGGCCTGAGACTTGCTTTATGAAAAATGAGCGAATCGACACAATTCCTCATTAGGACCCTCTTAGAATGAGAACTGGATAGTAACAGTGTAAAACCCTCAAAGTGGTACGTAAGTGGGAGGCGTTATGAAAACCGTCTATAGAAGACTGTCAGGCTGTTGTCTTGTCTTATCATTAGTCCTTTCCGGGCAGGCTCTCGGTTCAAAGAATCGAAAAAATCGCGTGTGCGAAACCGCAACCGGCACGGCATCGGTGGAGCGCGGCCAAGGGCGTAAACACGAACGCAACCGAATTGCCGACGGAGTGGACTATCTCAACGACATTCTTGCGGGCGATCCCATGGCCCATTGGGTGCTTTCACCCATGGCCAAGGCCCAGTTCCGAGAGATGGTCGAAGGGATGGAAGGGCCGTCCTCGGGGATGCCCTCGGTGAGTGGCGCTGGCAATGTTTCCAATGGCGCCATCGAGCTGAGTGTTGAAGTCTGGATGAAATTCAAGCGTGGCGATCGGCAACAGGGCACCGTGGCGGCGTTCTACGCCTGCGACAATGCCGGAGTGTGTGGCGGGGCCAAGGCCGTTTTGGAGCTCCAGCCGGGTGGCTTCCTGAAGTGGTCCATCTCAGACAGGGATGGCAAGATGTACTCGGTTTCGACGTCCGATTCGCTCGCGGATGGATCGTGGCACCACGTGGTTGCGGTCTATGATCGCGCCAATGCGATAATCTATTACGATGGCGAACGCACGGCTAAGGTCGCACGTGCGTTGAAAATGGTCGCGAAGATTCCGGACCTCATTTCGGGTGCGGGTAATCTTGGCTTTTTGAATTCGGTGGACGCCAACGTCCTTGAGAACGTGAACCATCTGTCGCTCTATGCTCGGGCGCTGAGTCTTGCGGAAATTCGCGCGCATGCCCATCACAAGGCGTGCAAGCCGAATACACCCGATGATGATAGCGATGGCGATGACACCACAACGCCTCCTCCTCCGATTCCATCCTACATGCTGAGCGTGGGAGTGACCGGGAACGGCACGGTGGTTGATGCGGCTGGCGCTATCAACTGCGGCACGATCTGCTCGGCGACCTATGAGGCGGGCGGAACGGTTGTGCTGATGGCTACGCCGGGTTTTGACAGCAGCTTTCAGGGTTGGACCGGAGGCACCTGTTCGGGCACCGACACCTGCGCTGTGACGATGGACGCGGCCGCCATGGTGACCGCGAACTTCGCACTGGTGCCGGCACCCTCGCCCACGGTGATGCCAGATCCCGATCCACAACCGGAACCGACTCCAGCCCCTCAGGTCTTTAGCCTGACGGTGAACGAGAGTGGCAATGGTGTGGTGAGCGATTCGACAGGCGCGATTAACTGCGGCTCGGCTTGCACTGGATTGTTTGATGATGGCACCACGGTCACCCTGACAGCCACTCCGTCCGGCACCTCCACCTTCGCGGGTTGGAGCGGCGGATGGTGCAGCGGCACGGGCGATTGCACAGTCACCATGCGCCAATCACTCAGCGTGACGGCCACCTTCTTGGAGAGTCAATACCCGCTCAACATCATCAATGGTGGTGGCGGGATGGTGAAGTCGAATCCGTCAGGCATCTGGTGTGGTTCGACCTGCAGCGCGATGTTTCCGACAGGATCGTCGGTGACCCTCACGGCTGAACCCGCTCCAAACGGGTCCTTCTACGGGTGGTCAGGCGGCTGGTGCAGTGGCACGGGTGACTGCACGGTGCCGATTGGTCAGCCCATAACGGTGTACGCAGTGTTTCAGAACGCCCTCACGATCTCAAACTCAGGAGGCGGCACGGTGCTCTCTTCACCCTCGGGCATCGACTGTGGTTCCAGCTGCGTGGCCAAATTTGATCCTAGTGTGAACGTTGTGTTGACCGCGATCCCCGATGCGGGGAACACGTTTCAAAGTTGGGGTGGTGGTTGGTGCGGTGGAACCGCCGACTGCACTGTCAATATGGACACGTCCAAAACTGTATTCGCGAAATTCCTGTTTCCGAATTATCCCGTCATCGTGTCGATCGTTGGCGCCGGAACGGTGACCTCGTCGACCGGTATGACCTGTACGACCGGCTGTACTCAGACGGTCGATACGGGGACTACGGTGGTCCTGCAGGCGACTGCTGACCCGGGTTACACCTTCACGGGTTGGGGCGGTGGCTGGTGCAGCGGCACGGGAACTTGCTCGGTGCCTGTCTACCAGACGACTCAGATCTTCGCCACGTTCTCGCCGAATTGATTAGAGCTCTTAGGCGCGACCGAGAGCGATCTGTTCCTCGACCTTAAGAATGCGCCGACCCGCCAGGAACTTGGCGCCGAACTTGTCGGTGGCCTCTTGGCGGAACGCAGGGGCGAAGTCTTTGAGATACTTTTCAAGAGCCGCCTCTTCCTGGACCTGGTAGCTGATCACCAGGGAAGGGCGGGGCTGATGGAGTAAAGTGTGAAGGGTTGCCCCGAGGAACCCCGGTACTTTAATAATCTCTCGAATGTGACCATCCAACCAGCGACGATAATCCGTTTCGATTTCGGGATCGAGCATCACCGTGACTTCGTAAATAATCATGTCTTTTCTTTTCTGTGGAAGAGGGTCGTCGAGGCCTGATCGGTGGGGTAGATCACGATCTCCTGAATATTGACGTGGGCCGGCCGCTCGGCGGTCCAAACAACCGTTTCTGCAATGTCGTTCGTCGTCAGCACCCGGAAATTCTTATAGACGCTTGCGGCTCTTTCTTGATCCCCCTTGAAACGAACGAGGCTGAACTCCGTCTCCACCATCCCCGGCGAAATTTCACTGACGCGCACTCCGGTTCCGTGCAGGTCCAGCCGCATCCCTTCGGTGAGAGCGCTCACGGCTCGTTTGGTGGCGCAGTAGACATTGCCTTTCGGATAAACCCACCGGCTGGCGACCGAGCCGATGTTGATGACGTGGCCCTCTCCGCGCCGAGCAAAGTGGGGGAGGAATCCGTGGGTGACGTAGAGCAGCCCCTTGAGGTTGGTGTCGACCGTCAGATCCCAGTCGTCGAGACTCCCCGATTGGATCGGGTCAAGACCTTGGGTTAACCCTGCATTATTTACGAGAATAGTCACACGGGTAATGTCGCTTTGGTTGTCCTGGAAAAACTTCTCGACCGTCTTTCGGTCGATGACGTCGAGGCAGGAGGTTTTTACCTCGATGGCGAACCTTGTTTTCAGCTCCTGGGCTAGTTCTTGGAGGCGTTCGATACGGCGCGCGGCGAGCCAGAGAGGGCGATTGCGAGCGGCGAAGGCGCGGGCGCAGGCCTCGCCAATTCCGCTGCTTGCGCCGGTTATGAAGACCATTGTTCTCCTTGTAGGCCGCGAGTGGTTTCAGTTAGACTAGCCGTTCGATGCAGAACGGCAAGAGAATCGTATGCGTGCTGCCCGCCTACAACGCGGCGAAAACGCTCGAGCGAACCTTGGGCGCGGTCACACCCAACACGGTGGACCATTACATCCTCGTCGATGATTGTTCCTCGGATGAAACGGTGAGTGAGGCCAAGCGTCTCGCGGATCAATTCCCCATGGAGGTGATTCGCCACGAGAAGAACAAAGGCTATGGGGGAAATCAGAAAACGTGTTATCGAGCGGCCCTTGGCGCGGGCGCTGATATTGTGGTGATGCTCCACCCCGATTACCAGTATGAACCCAAATTGCTGGCTACGCTGACTTCGATGGTGGCGAGCGAGGTTTACGACGTTGTTCTGGGTTCCCGAATCCTGGGCAAGAGCGCACTGTCTGGCGGAATGCCGTTGTACAAATACATCGCCAATCGATTTCTGACGTTCTTTGAGAACGTGTGCATCGGCCAGAAACTTTCCGAGTACCACACCGGGTATCGCGCCTTCTCGCGCCAGGTTCTCGAAAAGATTCCTCTGCAGCACAACAGTGACAATTTTGTGTTCGACAATGAGATGCTCGTTCAGTGTCATCTCGCGGGATTTCGACTCGGAGAGGTCTCCGTGCCTACCAAATATTTCGAAGAGGCGAGCTCGATCAAATTCACCTCAAGCGTTGTTTACGGTGTGGGTGTGCTCCGCTGCTCGATTGAAGGGCTGCTCGCCCGGATGGGGCTTTTCCGCCATCCTCGATTTCAGTGGCCTCTGAGCAAAATCGCACACAGTCAATGACCCAAAAAAGCGCATGGTGGGTTGCGGGAGTTTTTCTTCTCCTGTGCACAATTCTCGACCAGTGGGGTGACACCAACACCCGGTCGCGGCTGGCCCTTCTGAATTCTATTCGAGAGGATCAGTCTTTCTCGATTGATCACTACAAAGAGTGGACGATCGATTGGGCACGGACTCCGGATGGCCGTTACTATTCCAACAAGGCTCCAGGGCCTGTCTTTTTGGCGCTGCCTTTGTTTTTCCTGATCGATTCTTTGGTAATTCCTTCGGGGACGGAGCGAAGTCAGCGCGATCGACTGCGGGCGGTCTATTCGGAACGAGTGTCGCAGGCGCTTTCTTTGATCCTTCAAGTGATCCCTTTCCTGTTGGTGTTTTGTTGGGCGGGGAGACTGTTGCGAGCGAGCGCGGTGTCGCCGAGTGGCGAGGCCTTTTTTGCCATTGCGTTTCTTCTGGGAAGCACCGTTACGATTTTTCTCAATACGTTTTTTGGCCACGGCCTCGCCGCCGTTTTTGCGACGGCTCTTCTGCTCTCTCTGTTGGACCGGCGATGGTTTCTGGCGGGGACTTTTTTTGGTTGGGGGTTACTATCCGATTACGGCTCGGGACTTTTTCTCTTCGGGGCGCTGATTCTTGTCTGGGCTCAGCCCGCGAAGGAGCGTTGGAGAGCGATTCTGAAGTTTCTGCTTGGTGGAGTCGTTCCAGGCACGCTCTGGGTCTACTACCATGCGAGCTCCTTTGGCGGTGTCCTGTCTCTTCCGAATCGTTTTCAAAATCCCGACTTCGTCGAGACCGGCCGTGTCGCCGAGGGGTGGGGTATATTTCAGGCCTATCCCGATCCGGCAGCACTGTTCCAACTTCTCTTTGGCCCGATCCGCGGGATTCTTTTCACGCAGCCGTGGCTGTTGATTGTGCTCGCACTCATCCCCGCGTTCTTAAAGACCTCGGGCGGACAAGGCGCTGGGAGAAAGATCGCCCTGTTTTCTGGTCTCGGCTTTCTTCTCCTTCTTCTCATGAACGCAAGTTTCATCAATTGGCATGCGGGGGGAAGTCCCGGACCACGATATCTTTGCGCTATCTTTCCGAACCTCGCGATCTTGGGAGCCTTCTGTTGGGATCGTTGGCCACGGGCGAGACGTCCGTTGATCATCGGTCTCGCACTCACTCTTCTCTTCAATTCCTTGGTCTTTGGCTCCCACCGAATCCAGAACCCGGAAAACGTCTGGGTCTGGCTCTACTTCGCGAGTCAGGTATTCACAACCTCCGCTCGGATGCCTCTCATTCGCTGGGGCATCTTCCTGGTGCTCACGGGCGTCATCCTCATTCGCGCGTACGGCGTCGTGGGTGATAAGTCTGTCTTAAGACAGAAATGATCATACAACCCTCGATGCCCATAGGATCTGAGGAAACTCATGTTTCGGCCAGGCCGTTCACGAGTTTTTCAATCAATTGAGACTGCGACATTTCTTCAGTCTGCGAGAGAGCACTCAGTTTTTTTAGACATTCCCTTGAGAGGCGAAACGATCGCATGATCTTAAGTTCGGACAAGGCCTGTTGGGGCGTCTTCATGGCCCACCCAAATAAAGGACTTTCTGTCCTAAGACAGAATTTACCGAACCTCGATCGGGAGCGTCACCGGAATCGTCCCCGGGAAGAAGCAGGTCTTGTCGTTGCAGGCCTGGAATCGGAGCTTGCCGTTGGCCGTCAGTGCACCTGTGGCGGCGCTGGGGTTGACCTCAAATGGCACCCTGAGTTCCACCGTCCCATCATAGGTAGAGATCGCATTAGCCGCGCCCTCTAGACGGTAGGCCTTTCCGGCGGGATACTTCACCGTTCCAAACGAGATCCCGTCCGGATTCTCTAGAATCAAAGTTGTGGAGATCAGATTGGGCATGCTGGCGGGATTGGCTTGGATGTGAAAGCCCTTCATGACGGAAAGGGCAATCTTGGCCTCACCCCCTTTTTTTCCCGAGGCGACAAACGGTTTCATGGGCCCGATAGTCACATAGGTTGGAGTTTTTTCTTGTGCGCCTGCGACCAAGAGAGAGAAGAGGAGTTGGGCAAGAATCATCGTTGCTGTGTGGCCTCGTCCGGTGTGAGGGTCTTGAGTGAAAGCGCGTGAATGGGTCCGCCGATGGCCTTGCCGACGATGGCGTAGATCATTCTGTGGCGTTCGACCGAGCTTTTCCCAGCGAAGGCCTGGGCGACTATGGTCATCTGGAAATGGTCGTTCGTGCCCGTCATATCTTCGACGGTGACTTCACTCTCTGGGAGTCCGGCCTCGACGATTTCCTTCAATTTCTTCGAATCAAAAGGTGTCATTCTTTCGACCGTACCAAACTATGGGACGTTCCGGCAAGAAGCTGTCGCAGCGGGCCGAAGGAAATTGAGCGACGAAATTTGAGCGATGGTAGTATTAGAACTCATAGCCGAGTTGTTGCTGCAAAATTTCCCTCAATTCTAAAAACTTGTAGTTCATTGGTGACGCGAATCTGAAGGAGCGACCATATGAAAAAGAAAGACCTCGAGCGCTTTTCTGTCCGTTTAATGGAAGAGAAGGCCAAGCTCCTGAATCACTCCAATCAAAACAAGACTGAAGATTTGACGCTCAGCACAGATGATCTCGCTGACGAGGTTGATCTGGCGTCGAGCGAGCTCAATCAGACCGTCGCCTTGAGACTGCGTGACCGTGAACGCCTTCTTCTTCAGAAGATCGAAGAGGCGCTCGCCAAGATCGCTGACGGCAGCTTTGGCACCTGCGAGCTCTGTGAAGACCCGATAGAGGTGAAGCGGCTCGAGGCTCGCCCAGTCGCCAATCTCTGCATCCGCTGCAAAGAGGCCCAGGAAAAGGCCGAAAAGGTCTTCGCCTAATCCCTCCTTAACGCCGCGAATTATTTCGCTGCCTATTATTCTTTCATTAGAGTTCCCCTAAAATCCGCCGCTGGGTTCAATGAAAACCTACTCTTAGAGCCCTTCTTCGTTCCTGCCTCAAGGTTTTCCGGGAATCGTCCGAATTGTTACCTGTAGCAAGCAGGTTGTCCCTTTCGCATAAAGGACGATAGATGCCCACCGAGTTCTCTGAGAACGAGGAAATGGTAGTCCCGGAAGAGCTTCCACTTCTTCCCATTCGGGATGTGGTTGTATACCCCTACATGATCCTCCCCTTATTCGTGGGTCGTGATGCCTCAATTCGGGCGGTGAACGATGCGTTGAGCAAGGACCGCCTAATCTTTTTGGCTGCTCAAAAAGAGATCACGGACGAGAATCCCAGCTCCGATACCATTTATTCCATAGGCACCGTTGCGATGATCATGCGGATGCGCAAGCTTCCGGATGGCCGCATTAAAGTGCTCGTACAGGGTTTAATGAAGGGGACTATCCAGGATTACATTCAGGAGAAGCCGTTTTTCATTGCGAAGGTGAAACAGATCCGTGAAAAGCAGGCCGGCCGCCACCAGGTGGAGGTCGAGGCGCTGATGCGGACCGTGAAGGAGCAGCTCGAGAAGGTAATCTCTTTAGGGCGTATGCTTTCGCCGGATATTTTAATGGTGGTTGATGACATTAGCGACGCCGGACGGCTCGCCGATCTCGTGGCCTCCAACCTGGGTCTTAAGGTGAATGAGGCGCAGGAGATCCTTGAGGTCATGGATCCCGTGGACCGTCTCAAGAAGGTGAACGAGATTCTGACGAAGGAGCTCGAAATCCTTGCGATGCAGGCGCGCATTCGGTCGCAGGCCCGCGATGAGATGACGAAGAGCCAGCGGGAGTATTTCTTGCGTGAACAGATCCGCGCCATCAAGAACGAGCTCGGAGACACGGAATCAAAGTCAGAAGAGATTCAAGAACTTCGCAGCAAAATTGAAAACGCTCGCATGCCGGATGAGATTCGGGACGAAGCGATCAAGCAGGTGTCTCGGCTGGAAAGAATGCACCAGGATGCCTCCGAGGCGACAATCGTTCGCACCTACCTCGACTGGTTGATCGATGTCCCATGGAGCAAAGCGACTGACGATCGTCTGGATCTCGATGAGGCGCGCAAGATTTTGAATGAAGACCATTTCGGTCTCACCAAAGTGAAGGAACGCATCCTAGAATTCCTCGCCGTACGAAAACTCAAGAGCCGAATGAAGGGCCCGATTTTGTGTCTATCGGGGCCACCCGGTGTCGGTAAAACAAGCTTGGGAAAATCGATCGCCCGTGCCATGGGCCGCAAGTTTGTGCGCATCTCTCTCGGTGGTATTCGGGATGAGGCCGACGTGCGTGGTCACCGCCGCACCTATGTGGGCGCAATGCCAGGCCGAATTATCCAGGGGTTGAAGCAGGCTGGATCCAACAACCCGATCTTCATGCTCGATGAAATTGATAAACTGGGTGCCGATTTTAGGGGCGACCCCGCGGCGGCGCTTCTCGAGGTGCTGGATCCGGAGCAGAATTTCAGCTTTCGGGATCATTATATCAACCTGCCTTTCGATCTCTCTAATGTGATGTTTGTGGCTACCGCCAACCTCATGGACACGGTTCCGGCGGCTCTGAAGGATCGCATGGAGGTCATCCAGCTGGCCGGTTATAGCCAGGAAGAGAAGATCAAGATCTGTCGTCGATTTCTGATTCCGAAACAGATCGATGAGAACGGCTTAAAGCCTGAGAATATCAGCATCACCCAAAAGGGGCTGCGGCGTATTGTGACCCAATACACCCAGGAAGCCGGGCTTCGAAATCTGGAAAGAAATATCGCGGGCGTTTGCCGGAAGGTGGCGCGCAAAATCGCGGACCCGAAGGTCAAGTTCACTAAGGCTATCGTGAACGGCCAGTCGGTTCCCAGGTTCCTTGGGCCGCCAAGATATTTGCCGGAAGATGAGCGTCAACACGATGAAATCGGCGTGTCGACGGGCCTCGCCTGGACTCAGTTTGGTGGCGAAATTTTGTACATTGAAGTGAGCATGATGAGGAAATTGGGCGGAGGGCTCATTCTCACGGGCTCCCTCGGCGATGTCATGAAGGAATCGGCGCACGCGGCCTTGAGCTATGTGAGAAGCCATGCAGGTAGCTTCGGCATCGATGAAAAGCTCTTCAGTCGGTACGAGTTTCACATCCATATTCCCTCGGGTGCGATCCCGAAGGACGGCCCATCGGCGGGAATCACTTTGGCCACGGCTATCGTGTCTCTTCTGACGGGGAATCCGGTCCGCAAGGACATCGCGATGACGGGCGAGGTCTCGTTGAGAGGCCGAGTCCTCCCGATTGGCGGGCTAAAGGAAAAGACTCTTGCGGCGTTACGCCACGGGATCACCGAGCTCATCATTCCGTTCCGCAACCACAAGGATCTCGACGATATCCCTTCGAACCTGCGTAAGAAGATAAAGTTCCACCTGGTTGCAGAGCTTGATGAGGTCTTCAGACACGCTCTCATCCACGACCCGCTCGAATGGGCCAAGCAGGTGAAGAATCACGGCGGTGGCTCAGACGACCAAAGAATCCCCGTTCGCGGGAAAAACGTCGAACGAGTGGCGTAGCCTCCTCATCAAACCCCCAGCTGAAAGTTCAGGGGCTGTTCTTCTTGTCCTTTTTCTTCTCCGTGACGTTTGCGATGGAGCGATCGAGTTTGGCAGCGTGGGTTTTGTAGGCCTTCAGATAAGCCAAAAGGCGATCCTGAGTCTTGTCGAAGTACCTCGAGCCGAACTCAAGCGTTGGGGCGATGGCGGTTCCGTCATGGTAGCCATTCCAGCTTTCCACGTGAATGAACGATGGAAACTGTCGCGAATTGGCAAGGTGATTCCAGAGGGAGTCGTACAGAATGCCAGCGCTGCGATCCACATTCGTGGGGATCTGTTTCATCAATTTCGAGAGGCGCTGGTCATTGCGACCAGGAAATAGAGTCGCTATTCCGGGGGGAATGGCGCAGGCCGATCCTTCCCAGTCGATTTCCTGATCGTAGACCGCCGGGGAAATCATCAATGCGTCGACCAGCCAACCCGATACCATCTGGTGAAATCCATCGTGGGTGGCCAGTAAATAGCTCGCCGTTGTTTCCCGGTTCCAAGTGGCAAGCATTGAGTTCAGCTTCTCCATATCGGTCTTGTCTGGGCACTTTCCCAAAATCGTGAACGACAGTGCATTTGCAAGATCGGGGTTATTCTCCTTCCCTAGTGGAAAGAACTGGGGACTTGCAAAGTATTGTGCGAGAAGGCCCATGGCCTCCTTCTTGGCGTATTCCTCATTAATCGCCTGGGAGGGATTGTATTTCGCATCACGTCGTTCCAGGCGCGCGTGGGCGTGCTCAAGGAAATTGTATACGCACCGAGTGTAGGCAAAGCGAGCGAGTTCTTCTCGACTCCGGTGCTCAGCCATGTTCTTCCAGTATGAATTCCTCGTCACTTCATCCACTTCGCCCCGGGAGCAGATCCCGTTGTAAAAATGCTTTGCGAGCGTCAAGTTACTCCCGCCCAATCTTGGAAGCAGAGATTCGGCCGAGAATGTGCCGGCGTAAGCATCCTCAAGCGGGATTCCTTGAATGAGCCGTTCAATGGCGCGCGCGGTGGCTTCCGAGTTCCCCTTCTTCACATGACTGATCAGCTCTTGTCGGGGGTAAATAATGTAGGGAGCTACCCCGCCCAGGATCTTGGTCACTGCAATTTTTGCCTTCTGTGTACTCAGGCTGTCAATCTGGCGGGCGTAGGAGAGATTTCTCAACCCCACCAAGGGGCGGCCGTTTTGGAGAGCCCTAAGATGCGGGGGCACGATAGAAAGAAAGTCGCGAATCGTTGAGGCGAGGATCGCTGCCCCTCTGTCGTTTGAGAGGTCTATCCATTCATGCGTGACATTCTGTTTAGGCGAGAAGAGCACCCCGTCGATCACCGGGGCGATCTTCACGAATTTTTCGGGAGATTCGCTCGCCACCTGCGCCGCGGTGGTGAGGCCCGCGTTGGCGTATTGAAATCGTCCCAGGGGGCCACCCCGGTAAACAAAGAAGGCGGTGTTAAACCCCGCGCGGTGCATATCGGCTAACTCACGGCGGTACCATTGAGGATTGGCATAGTGAGTGCCGGTCGGAGTCGGAGGAGAGACCTGCATGGCCGCCTCCCATTTGCCCGAGAGGTTGGAGCCCGGACGAGCCGTGCTCATGGGAAGATCAAACCAATAATAGAAGGTTGTGGACAGGGTCGGGCCCTCCGAGGCAGCACCGAGCTTAGTTGGGCAGGCATAGGGGCCGGGGGGAAGACCGAAGGGTTCGGTTTGTGTTTCTAGTTTGGAAAGTGAGTCGAAAAGGGAGGCGCGAATCGCGATAGCGGCGATGGGATCTCCGAGGAGACGGCTTGTCTGGTACATGTGCTCCAGGGCGCCACCGAGTGACGGAGGATTCTTGAATTGGATGAACATCCGAGTGTCGACGAATTCGGGGCTGAAGACCGAAGTGGCGAGCCATTCTCGCCGCAGAGATGGTTCACATTGAGAACCATCAGTTTTCAACTCCGTATCAGGTGCGGAAAAATGGATCGTCAGCCATTTTCTGAGTCCATCACAGGGCATTGCCTTTAGGCGGGGTTCCTCGATCAGAAAATTGAGATAGGTGAAGGAGGCGCTGCGATCCGGTGACGCGACGATGAGATTATTCACTGACTTTATCAGCTTTTTTTGTTCTGGCTCGGGGCGATCGGAAAAATCCTTTTCTATCCAGGAATGGAGCAGCTGTGTTGTCACTCTGGAATGACGAAGGTACTCTTGAAGGGTGCAGATTCGTTCGCGCAGCGACCGCGTCAATCCTTCCGTGGATCCCGGATCGTTGATGGTGAGCCCCACCGAGTTCAGTGCGGTGATTGCTGGGTTGCGCGTCTCATCGGCTAAGGCCCAAATCGTTGAGAAAAGGCAACCCCACAGTAGCAAGTATGGTCGAGAGCCCACAGAGAGCATGAATGGTAAATTTACCCGGTTTTGCGGAAGAAGTAACTCGAGGTTCGGAGACAATTCTTCCGACGCATCGCGGATTGAAAAAAATATTCGAAATCGCCATTGATAGAAATACAGGGGGCAACATGGGGCAGGGTGGGCGCGCAGCGCTTAAATTAGGCCTTGTTATGCTGTTGGGGGCGGCCTGTGGGTGGTCCAAACCGTTCGTGGACCCCGCGCTTCGCCTCAGACTCCGGGCTAATGCGATTGAACCCATCTCCGCTGTGATTCACCTCTCAGGGCAATACGACCTCTCGCAGCTTAAGGACTCCAACCACCCGCAGATGGAACCCAACGCCCACCTCATTCAGGCGCTTGTGCGATTCAACGTGGAAAAGTCTCAAACTGTAACCGATTTCTTGAAAGCGCAGCCATCTGAAACGGTTCAAGAGATGAGGCCGCTCTGGATTACGAATTCGTTGCGTGTGAAGGCGGCCCCATCGGTCATCGAAAAGATCACCAAGATGGAATCGCCAGAGAGCATCTATCTCAATTCGGGGAAGGAGGTCGACGGGGATGAGGGGGGAGCGACCGAATCCACCCTGTCCGAGGCCGAGCAAAACGTCTCCTGGGGGATCAAGAAGCTACGCGCCGATGCGGTTTGGAGCTTGGGTTTCCGCGGACAAGGCGTTGTGGTCGCTCTGATCGACAGTGGAGCGGCGCTGAGCCACCCCGACCTTGCCCCCAACATCTGGGCCAACCTCGGAGAGAGTGGCTTTGATGAAAATGGCCAAGATAAGGCCATCAATGGCAAAGACGATGATGGCAATGGGTTTATCGACGATGCGCATGGTTGGAATTTCGAGGACGGCAATCGTGATGTGACGGATGTGAGTGGCCATGGCTCGCAGACCGCCGGAATCGTGGGCGGAATGGGGGCTGGCGGCCGCGTCACGGGCGTGGCGCCGAAGGCTACGCTCATGATTCTCAAGGCGTGTTGTAACGCCGGTAGCACCGAAATGTTTGAGTCGAATGTCTGGGAGGCCTATCAGTACGTCATCCAGAAGGGCGTGCGCCTGATCAGCATGTCTTTGAGTGCCAAGCACAACAGTGGTCCTTCATACTCCAAGTGGCGTCGAGCGAGCGAAGTCCTTCTCAAGGCAGGGGTGATCCACATCAACTCTGCCGGGAATCGCGGCGGAGGGAATGTCCCCTTCAACGTGGGGGCCCCTGCGAACAATCCGCCTCCCTGGCTTCACCCGTTGCAGCCGCTGAATGGAGGGTTGACGTCGATGATCACGATCGGCGCCACCGATGAAAACGACACCGCGCGTTTCTATTCGAGCTCTGGCCCGGTCACGTGGGAGGAGGTCAGCGAGTACAAAGACTATGAGTATTCCAGCGGAGCGAAACTGGGGCTTGTGAAGCCCGATCTGTGCGCCCCCAGCGAAGTGCCCTCCACGTCAATGGATGGAAAATCTTACACCCACAGTTTTGGGGGAACCTCCTCGGCGACTCCTCACATCGGAGGGGTGATGGCGCTGCTGCTTTCTGCTCAGCCTTCACTCACCCCCGCTGAAGCCGCGGAGGCGCTTCAGAATACCGCGGCACCCGTAGAGGGTGGTTTCAGCAATCGCTGCGGTGCTGGTCGGGTGGATGCCCTAGCCGCCCTAGAATATGTGCTGAAAAAAAACTGCAAGATTTGAAGGCCGGAGTGGGGCGCGCTGTGTGAGCGGGGCGCCTTATTCTAATCCCTCAGGTCGGTTGGGTTTGCTCAATCGGCGAGGGGATTTGGGCTGTCCGCGAGGACGCACAAGAGAGGCCCCGGAGGCATGCTTATTAGAACCGGAACATGCCACCGGGCATGTTCCGGCATCTCCGAGCCGAGCGCGGAGGACGAAGTGGACGGCCAAAAGCACCCGCCCAGTGAGTAAACCCAACCGACCTGAGGGATTAAAACCGGTTAGCCCGTAGGAAATCGATCGGGAGGTGGGTTTCTCCCGAGATTGCTAAGTCGGCCAAGATCTCTCCCATGACCGAGGCGAATTTGAATCCGTGGCCCGAAAAGCCGGTCGCAAAATAGGTGTTTGGAAAGATTCGGTGCTTATCGACGATGAAATGGCCATCGGGTGTCATGGTGTAGAGACAGGTGGTGGCCCTGGAAACCGGGTTGGGGACCGAGGGCAGGCGCTGATGAAGGAGGGCCGCCAAAGGCTCCGTGTCTTCAGCGTGGATCGCGCGATCGACGCGGCCCGGATCATTAACCGCCGGGCCAGGTTGGTGAAGAGCGGCCTTGAGACCCAGGCCGGGCAATGCTGGAAAACCGTAGAGAAAGTGGGGCGGGTGATCAAAGGCGAAACAGGGAATCTCGGTCAGAGAAGATTCAAACCAGCATTGGACCACCCGATGGACACTGAGCGGTAACTCCGGGTCGGCCAGAATTTGGCTCGACCAAGGCCCGGCCGTAATCACGACGCTCCCGCCGGAATGGCTTCCCTGATCGGTCTCCACAACCACTTCATTTCCGCTGGCCACCAGATTCAAAACTTGGCAACCCTCCCGGATCTCTGCTCCCAGTTCGCGGGCTCGGCGCGCATGGGCCTCAACGGCCCTCTCCACCCATAGAAAGCCCGCCCCCTTTTCAAAGGCACCGATGTCATCGGGCGCAGCGGAAAAACGGGGAAAGCGTTCTCGCAAAGCGGCTGGCGAGAGCCTCTCAACCGGGATCTGATAGGCCTTTGCACTCTCCAGTGTTCCTCTGATGGCCTCGCCCCCTCTTTCAGGATTGCCAATCATCAGGAGCCCGTTCTGTACGAAAAGCTGGGTCTTTGATTCCTCCTCGATTTGGCGCCAAAGCTCGTAGCTGCGATTGAGAAGAGGAATATAGTCGGAGCTTTCAAAGTAGGCGCGTCGAATGAGACGGGTCTGGCCGTGCGAGGAGCCTCTATCGTGCGCGATGGTGTGGGCTTCGATCCCAAGGACCGTTTTTCCGCGACGAGCGAGTTGATAGCAGGCGGCGCTGCCCATCCCGCCGACTCCAACGACGATTGTATCGAAGTGGCCCATCAGATTGGCTCAGGCTTTCCGAGGCGAAGAATGATCTGGAACTCCTCGCAGGTTACGGGCTGGACTGAGAGGCGCGCCCCTTTTTTAAGGACCATCATGGAGGCGAGGCCCTTTTCCTTTTTTAGGGCGTCTCGCGTCACCGCCACCGTGAACCGCGATTTTGCCTTTACGCCGACGAGAACCCAGGGGTTCGTCCCCTTTTTGGCGGCGTCGTTGTCGAAGTATTGGCTCTTAGGGTCCATTGCCGATTTGTCCGGGTGCCCCTCCTTCACGACTTCGGCGACGCCCATGACCGCCATCGGTTCGGCGTTACTGTGGTAGATGAGAACAAGGTCTCCCATCTTGATGGAGTCTCGCATAAGATTGCGGGCCTGGTAGTTTCTCACCCCTTCCCAGGGTGTTGTGCTTTTGGGAGCCTTCACGAGATCTTCGAATGAAAAGACACTGGGCTCGGTCTTCATCAGCCAGTGGTTCATAGCTGCCTGCGAATCCTGCTTCAAAACGATACCTCAGGGCAATACGGGGTGGCCTCTCCAGCGTTCCACCAGATACCATGAAGACGGCCTTCCGGGCTCGAAAAATGGTAGGGCACTCGCACGACACGCAGTTTGGTGGGGGCCGGGAGCGTCGGGGGGGGCTCTCGAAAAAGCGCGAGAACTTCGGGGCGCCCCTCGAGCAATCGGAAAAGCAGCTGGTGAAGCCACCGTTGATTTTCACACCGTCCGAGAGAGGCAAACCACATTTGCCAGTCGAGACGGGGCATGTGGGGCTGCACCCAGCGCGGCGCTCGATCGATCTTTCCTGGCTTCCAACGAAATTCATAGGGCTCCCAACCCGAGAGGGTCTTGCGCTCAATGCGGAGCTCCTCGCGTGAGGTGGTCATGGAAGCAAAGAGGCCGTAGTGACTCGAGAGATGCCAACCCTCCAATTGGGGCAGCGGGAGAAAAGACAGGAAAGGCCAGATCGTTGTGATCACGATGGCCTTTGTGCTCATCCTTCTCGATCTGATTCGCCAATCGGCCTGAGAAAAAGGGGGAAGACTGTCCTCGAGCAGTGACAACGAGAGAACGATCGCGAGGATATTGAAAAAACCGTACTGCCCCGTCACCCCAATTCCGATTTGAAGGAGCAAGTGTAAAACAAAGATCCCAGCCCGCACATTGCGCGCACAGAAAAAGAAAAACGGCGTGACACACTCGAGGAAGAGCGTGGTTGCGGTGGTTATTTTAAGAAACCAAACTGGCGCATGGTGAGCGAATGAACTGAGCGTCGTCGGCAGCGGTGTGGTTTCGAAGTGGTACTGCAAGGCGGTGAGAGATCGCCAAGTGGGATCGCCACTTTCGATCTTTGCTAGGCCCGACTGAAAAATAAATTTGAAAAAGAGAAGGCGGAAAAGAAAGAGCGCCGGCCGCCCAGGGCCAAGGCAAAGTGCCACAAAAAGAACAAGCCCCGATTCCAATAGGAGCATGTCCCACTGGTACTCCAGAAAAACCTGGCCCACGTTGACCCAAGAGAGATAGGCAATCCACGCTGTGAGGGCGGTCCATTTCGGGGCTCGGTTGAGGATCAAAAAAAGAGCGGCAATGCCACCGACTCCGAGGACCACCTTCTGAAAAAAAAGCGATGTTTGAATCCAAAAGAGAGTCGGCCACAACGCCACCACCGAAGGGCCCACAGTTTCTCTGAGCCAACCTAGGTAGTCCCGGGCAGGTAACACGCCGTTGGGGCCCCATAGCCCTTCGCTTTGGACGGCGAGCGAAACAAAGGCCATCGCATACACGACACCCATCCCACGCGCTAGAGTGGACAAGAGCCGTTCGTATCGCACCGAAAACGGCATCGAAGGGCCCCAAAGCCATTCGAGCACTTTGTTGGCCATGACTCTATGTGTTGCAACCCACCTGTAGCCCCATTCGCTGAGAAGTCGAAAAGGGACGAACGCTCGGTAAAGTGTGAGCCATTGGGAGAATGGCCCGGTGGCGAGGGCCTCAAAGAAGGCCTCCGCTCCTCGAGCGACAGAACCATCGCTCCGCATCCATTGGATGGAGTTCCGGCACTGCCCTTCGGAGACCTGTGGAAATTCTGGGAGGACTTTTTGGAAGGGCTCGACGCGGACCTGCGATCCCACCTTCGGTCGGATCCAGTTTACCCAACGGAGACAAAAGCCACAGTCACCGTCGAAAATGAGGGTCGTCACGCTCTTCATATTAAGGGTTTTTCTGCGATGCGTACAATTGTTAACTCTAATGAAAGGAGGGGGCGGAAAGACTTTGCCGGCCCAGCGCGGTTCGGTAACTTGGTTTCGGGGCTGGGGCGAAATGGGGAGAGTCATCACACTGGCATGGCTGGGGCTTTGTGGTTGCGCATGGGCCTTCTCACCGAGTTCAGCCATTCGCGAGACCTACCAATTCAGGAGGTTCTCTAATAACCCGGCCCTCATCCAACACTCCTTCGGTCTCAACTTCCGTCAGCGCGAGGCGATTTATGAAGTGACCGGTGGTGAGGTAGATTTGCGTTACCACTATTACCGAGAACAATTTATCCAGAGTCTCCTCACGATCTTGTCCCCTACCAATTTTCGAGGGTTCATCCGATTTGATGTTCCTCCCCCTGTAGTCGCTTTCCCGCTGGGTGATTCCGACCCTGAGGCGAAGAATCAATATTGGCTCGACGAAATTCGGGCGCTCGAAGCTTCTTCGCTCGCCACGGGCAAAGGGGTGACTATCGTTGATTGCGACGCCGGCTACCACGTCGATGAAGGCGACATCCGCCCCAACCTTCTCATGGAGCACAGGTACAACCTAGCCGATCCCGATTCTCCGTTCGACGTGAGCGAGGGGCCGTGGACAATGCACGGGACTGCGGTGACCGCGATCATGGCTGCGGTGAAAGACGGGAAGGGGACACAGGGCATTGCCTACGATGCCAAGATTATTCCGATGCAGATATCGACATTTTCCGACAGGGACACGATCGACAAGGAGGAGGCAACGACCCGTTGCATCTTAAGAGCCCTTACCATTCAGCGGGCGAGGGTGATCGTGCTTGAGAATCAGACGGCCACCGGTTCATCGGAAACGTTCCCAGGGACCCGCGAGGCCGTGAAGCTGGCGATGAAGGCTGGGATCACCATCGTCTCAGCGGCTGGGAATTATTCGATGGAACTTCTGACCGAAGCGACCGAAAACACGGACTCGATTATTGTGGGCGCGCTCACTCGCCAGGGGGAAAAGGCCAACTACTCAAACTTCGGAGCTCGTGTGAGTGTGTCCGCGTACGGGGAGGAGGTCCACACCCTCTTCGGCCCCAACGGGGAGTTCGGCGATTTTGGTGGGACCTCAGCAGCGGTGCCACAGGTGGCGGCAACAGTTGCGATGATGCTCGAGGTGAATCCGAGGCTCACGCCGGTTCAGGTGAAGCAACTCCTCGTCGAGAGCCGGGTTGAGGATCCGAAGACGAAGGAAGTGGGTGGATTGCTGAATGTGCTCGCGGCCGTTCAGAAAGCCAAAGAGTTTCACGGCGAGGATGTGAAGGAGGGCGAGACCGAAGAGTTCGCCGACAGTCTTCGGGCGATCCTTGCCAGTGAGTAACCGCCTCAAGTATCAAGGAATCTGTGCACAATCCCATCATCCTTGCGCTGGACTTCCCCGACCTAAAGCGGTCGTTGGCCTTGGCGCGTTCTCTCAAGACACGCGTAAGCTGCTTTAAAGTTGGGCTTGAGCTCTTGACGGCCGAAGGGGTTCCGCAGGTGCTGAAAGCGTTTGCAGAGGAAGGTCTTCCCGTTTTCGCGGATGTGAAATTTTCCGACATTCCCAATACCATTTCAGGCGCGACGGCGGCCCTTGTGCGGCACCCCATCCGATTTTTCGATGTGCACGCTTCGTGTGGTCGGGAAAGCGTGCAGGCGGCCGCTCAGAAAAAGGCGAGTGCAAAGCTTCTGGTGGTCACGGTCCTGACGTCGATTGACAGCGCTGAGTGCAGCAGTCTTTTTGGGGGCGGCTCGCTTGAAAAGGTTGGGCAATGGGCGCGCATGGCGGAGGAGGCGGGGGCCGATGGCGTGGTATGTTCTCCGCAGGAGCTCGATCTTTTGTCTCGTGAGGGGTTGCAGCTTACGAAGGTGACCCCGGGAGTGCGCCCGCAGTGGGCCTCGATGGAGGACCAAAAACGTGCGATGACTCCAAAGGAGGCGATCGAGCACGGGGCCGATTATCTTGTGATCGGTCGACCCATCACAAATCCTCCCTTCGGTATGGAGCCTGTTGAAGCTGCCCAGAAGATACTCGATGAGATCGGTTGGAGAGGAAAATGAGCCAAGAAAAGATCATCGACCTTTTTCAAAGTTCTGGCGCGATCATCCAAAAGACTCACGTGATCTACACTTCGGGCCTCCACGGCAACGCCTATGTGAATAAGGATGCCATCTACCCCGACACCGAGACGACTTCGCGTCTCTGCGAGCTCTTGGCCGAGAGGTTTTCTCGCGACAACGTTGAGACGGTCGTGGGCCCAACAGTGGGAGCGGTCATACTTTCCCAATGGACGGCGCACCATTTGAGGCGCATTTCGCAGAAGAGGGTCGCCTCCATCTACGCTGAGAAGGTGGATGGGGGATTTGAGATTCGACGAGGCTATGATCGTCTGGTCGCCCAGAAGCGAGTGCTGGTGGTGGAGGATGTGATCACAACGGGTGGCTCTGTAAAAAAGGTGATGAGCGAGGTCAATCGGTGGGGAGGGGAGATTGTAGGGGTCGCTGCTCTTTGCAATCGGGGTGGCGTCTCGGCGAGTGATCTGGGGGCGTCGCGGCTGGAGGCCCTTCTCAATATTACTTTGCAGAGCTGGCCGGCCGTGCAATGCCCCCTATGTGCTCAGGGAGTGCCCGTCAATACGTCGATTGGTAAGGGGATGGCCCCTTAGGGGAGCACCTTGATGAGGGCGATGTTGAGTTTGTTGCCCTGATAACTGTCGCCGGTGACGATGATCTTTCCTGAGGAGTCCAAGGCCAATCCAAAGATGCGGTCGTTTGCGACTCCTATCGGGAGGGTGAATTTGCCGGACGTTCCAAATGAAGTGTCGACACTGCCATCAGAAAATAGGCGCGTGAGGGCGAAATCATAATCGAGCCCGTTGTAGGCGTAGCCTGCGATGATGATGCGGCCGTTCGATTGGATCGCAACGGCTCGGCCGTCGTTGAGGCTAGGGCCCACCTGGACGAAGGTCTTTCCGGTGAAATTGAATGTTCCATCGAGTGTTCCGCCCGTGGTGAGCCGGATTGCGGCGAAACTGGAACCTCCTCCGAAACTGGAGGTCCCGATAGCGACAATTCTTCCATCGCTCTGAATCTGGATCGCGTAGCCGTAATCGATGCTCGAGTTCACATCCACCAGTTTGCTCCCGCTGTCGCCAAAGGAGTTGTCGAGCGAGCCATCGGAGTTGAATCTTACTAGCGCGATGTCGCTGAAGGTCCCTGACGCGTAACCCACCGCCACAATCTTATCGTCAGACTGGACTGCGACGCCGTAACAGTAGCTGCTCCCGCTTCCGGGGGAGGCCGTCACCTTTCCGCCCAAGAACGAAGAATCCACGGTGCCGTCCGAGTTGAAGCGAGCCACGGCCATGTTATATCGACTGGTCGCGGAAACGTAGGAATAGCCGCCGACTACAAATTTGCCGTCACTCTGCTGGGCCAGCGCAAAAGCGTAGTCCTGTCCCGATCCAACCGCGAAGGCCGTCTTCCCGTTCGTGCCGAACGAGGTGTCGAGCAAGCCGGTCGAATTGAATCGGGCGATCAGATATTGGTACGCCCCACCGACGTAGCCGTAACCGGCCGTCACATACTTTCCATCCGATTGGCGGACAATAGCCAACGCCCGATCTTCCGTCGTGAGAAGGGGCTGAAGCTGTACTCCACCGGCGCCGAATGAACTGTCGAGCGAGCCATCGGCGTTGAAGCGCGCGAGAATAGTGTCGTAACCCGTACTGTTACTCAATGATGATCCGGCCACAACGATCTTCCCATCGGGGTCTACGATGACGGCGAAGGCCCGGTCCTCAGCATTGGCCGTGGATGTAAGCACTTTCCCAGAGTTGCCGAATGTGGGGTCGATGCTGCCAGCGCTCACTCCCGATCCTGTTATGGAACGGGTGACTGTGTTGGTTTTCGAGCCGTCATAAAAACTCAAAGAGAGGTTTTGGGTGAACTGCCCAAGTGACGTGGGCGTGCAGGTCACAACGAGGGTGCAGTTGGTCTTTGAGGCGAGGGTGTCGGCGCAACTCCCGCCTGTGCCGGGGTAGGTCCCCCCCTTAAAGGCAAAAGGCGTGGTGAGCGCGGTTCCGCCTGGAGCCAAAGCGGTAGCCGGAGAGTAGCCGGTGTTGGAGACAGTGAAGGTTTTTTCAAGCGTCATGCCCACATAAGTCGATCCAAAATTGTACGTGGGGCCGTCGGAAATTGTAACGGTAACGACTGGCAAGACGGTGACGTTGAGCCGTGCGGTGGCGAGCTTTCCCGTCGAATCCGTGGCGCTCATCAAAACCCCGCCCGGTGCAGTGGTGGTGTAATACAGAGGTGCCGTGCTGGTGCCCGGAGTGATCACGGTCTGGAGCACCGCCGTCTGGCAGAGAGAGTCGTTGTAGAAACCGGTCGAGAGCAACGCGGTCACGGCAAGCGGCGTAGACCTCTCAGTCCCAGCGAGATCGGCCGTCTTGAGGACAAAGGGGGTGCATTCGCCTGCATTTACGGCTGTGGGCCCCGTGAGCATCAGAATCTGCGGAACTGCACCTGACTGGGGAGTCCCGCCCGGAGTGGTCTTTCGCACCGAGCAGGTCGTTGAAAACAGAGTCAGGATGAGGAGGCTGAAGCGCAGCGTCTTGTTGAGGTGAACCTCGGGAAATTTCGACGTTTTTTCCCCGGAGGTCATCGTCTCATTATACCAAATTGACACCCACTGATGAGGCGAGCAGCTTGGATGTGTGAATGGGGAAGAGCTCACGATTCAGACGAAAGCCGGCGCGATTTTTGCGCGTGCGTGGGGCCCCCACGAAGGGGTGCCGGTGTTGGCTATACACGGGTGGCTGGATCATGGGGGGTCCTTTGCCCGTGTGGCGGAGCGGCTCGACCCGAAGCTTCGTATCGTCGCGGTCGATCTTTCGGGCCATGGCCGCTCTTATCAACGTCCCCCCTGGATTCCGTACCACCTGATCGACTGGGTAGTGGAGATCGAGGATGTTCTGGATGGTTTGAAGTGGCCCACTGCCCACTTGATGGCCCATTCCCTCGGCGGGGCGATCGCGTTGTTTTTTGCAGCAATTAGGCCTGAGCGGGTGAAGCGGATTGTGCTTTTCGATTCCTTCGGGCCGATTAACGTAGAGCCGGATGGGCTTGTGGCGCGTGGGAAAGGTTTTCTCGAGCAGCGGAAAGAGCTCCTGAAGAAAATGAGAAAGCCCCAAGCACTCGCCGCATTGGTGGGGGCTCGCCGCCGATCTACGTTAGAGCTCACCCAGAGTGAGCTCTCCAATGAAACCGCGGAACTCCTTGTTCGCGGAGCCTTCGAAGAGACGCCGGCGGGCTGGCTGCCGCTCACCGATCCGCGGCTCAGGCTGCCGGCAATTGCGCCGTTCTCTCTTGCGCAGATCCTCGCCTATCTGAAGCTGGTGGAGAGTGAGGTTCTTGTGTTTCGAGCCAAGAAGGGGATTCTCGTTCCATCCTATGGTTGGGAGGAGCGAAAGAAGGCACTGAAACACTTCACCCTCAAAGAGGTTGAGGGAGACCACTACCTCCATCTTTCGTCGCCAGAATTGGTTGCCGGTCATGTGACCGCCTTTCTCTCCGACCTCGCTACAATCTCTCCGCTCGTATGACCAACGGGAACTTCCAGCTCATTCCTGAGAGATCGGTTCCCCTGAAATACAACGTCCAGGCTGTGAACGGTAAGGTCCAGGTTCCCGAGTCGAGTGACAAAAAGGACGCTTACCGCATCTCCCTGAATCTCGTGAACGGCCGCGTTTCGAGCCAGGTGGTGGATTAGCCGACGGAGGAGCGTTCCAAAGTAGGAACATTCCAAATTGGCACTCCCTCTGCGGTTGGGTGTTGTGCGTAAAATATTGGCACAGGGGATGCAATCTCTCCGCGCGGGAGCCGATGACCGGCCCCGTAAAAGGAGATTCTATGAGTGCGCCAAGCAAAGGGTGCAAATTCCAGAGGGTGAAAATCCCTTCCACGCAAAGCGTAGCCGGCAGGTGGAACAATTATATGCGATCAGGGAAGCAATGAACTTGTCGAAGCCATATAAGAGGATGCAACAGGCC